>NZ_DATJDJ010000110.1:0-95827 GCF_035497515.1 Pararhizobium sp.
TGTCGGCAAGGGAAAAAAATGATCTCCCGCGCTTGAGGGGGAGATGTCACGCAGTGACAGAGGGGGGCGAAACTCTCCGCGTAAAGATAGTAGAGAGGAACCCGCCATGCCCAAACCAAACCCGCGCCATCCTAATTTCCCGATTCCCGGCGGCCCGGAGCTGCGTGCCAAGGGCTGGCGGCAGGAGGCCCTGCTGCGGTTGATGGAAAACGTGCTGTCCGTCGGTGAGGACCCGGACAACCTGATTGTTTACGCCGCTCTCGGAAAGGCCGCGCGCAACTGGGCGTCCCACAAGGCCATCGTGAAAACGCTGCTTGAGATGGACGAGGACCAGACGCTGGTGATCCAGTCGGGCAAGCCGGTCGGGCTGTTGAAGACCCATGCCAAGGCGCCGCTGGTGATCATGGCCAATTGCAACATTGTCGGCCAGTGGGCGAAGGCCGAGGTGTTCTACGAGTTGGAGAAACAGGGGCTGATCTGCTGGGGCGGGCTGACGGCCGGCGCCTGGCAATATATCGGCAGCCAGGGCGTCATCCAGGGCACCTACGAAATTTTCATGCGCATCGCCGAAAATAGGTTCGGCGGCGATCTCGCCGGGCGCTTTATCCTGACCGCAGGTCTCGGCGGCATGGGGGGGGCGCAGCCGCTGGCGGGTCGCATGGCGGGAGCCGCGATCCTCTGCATCGATATCGATCCGGTGCGCGCCGAAAAGCGCAAGGCGATCGGTTATCTCGAGCATGTGGCGCCGGACCTTGATACGGCACTGGCGATGATCGATCAGGCGGTGAAGGAGAAGCGGGCGACTTCGATCGGCCTCGTCGGCAATGCCGCCGCCTTGTATCCCGAGATTGCTAGACGCGGCATCGTGCCGGATATCGTCACCGACCAGACCTCGGCGCATGATCTGGTTTACGGCTACGTACCGAAGGGCATGAGCATCGAGGAAGTGAAACGGCTGCGCGTCGAAGGGCAGGGCCAGTTGATGGCGGCCAGCCGCGCCTCGATTGTCGATCATGTCAAGGCGATGCTGGAATTCCAGGCGAAAGGATCCGAGGTCTTCGACAATGGCAACCTGATCCGCACCCAGGCACGCGAGGGTGGTGTCGCCAATGCGTTCGACATTCGCATCTTTACCGAAGCCTATCTCCGGCCGCTGTTTGCCCGCGCCATCGGTCCGTTCCGCTGGATGGCGCTGTCGGGTGAGGAAAGCGATATCGCCCGCATCGATGATCTTTTGCTGCAGATGTTCCCGAACAACAGGATCGTCACCAACTGGATCAAGCTTGCGCGCGTAAACGTGCCGTTCGAGGGCCTGCCCGCCCGCATCGCCTGGCTCGGTCATGGCGAACGCACCGAGCTTGCCGTCGCCGTTAATGCGCTGGTCGCATCCGGCGAACTCAAGGGGCCGATCGCCTTTTCGCGCGACCATCTCGATGCCGGCGCCATGGCGCATCCCAACATCATGACCGAGCGGATGAAGGACGGCTCGGACGCCATCGCCGACTGGCCGCTGCTCGACGCGATGCTGCTCTGCTCGTCCATGGCCGATCTCGTCGTCGTCCATTCCGGCGGCGGCGGTTATGCCGGCTATATGACCAGCTGCGGCGTCACCGTCGTTGCCGATGGCACCGAGGCTGGCGCGGAAAGGCTCAGCCACGCGCTGACCAACGACACGTCGCTCGGCGTCATCCGCTATGCGGATGCGGGCTATGAGGAATCCTCCGATGAGATCGAAAAGAAAGGCATCGGCTATATCGCGCTCGACTGAAGCGTCACGGTGACAATTGTTTCCTTGCGCCGGATGTCGCAACCGCGTGAATTGATGGCCTGACATCAGCATGCGGCGACAACCGGAGGCCAGGGAATGGATATGTCGACAGTTCAACGCGATCTGAAAATTCCGACCTTCGACGACGTCAGGGATGCGCAACGGCGCATTGCCGGCGTGGCGCATGTGACGCCGGTCCTGACCTCGAAGACCGCGGATGCGATGACGGGCGCCAGCCTGTTCTTCAAGGCGGAAAACCTGCAGCGGGCCGGCGCCTTCAAGTTTCGCGGCGCCTATAATTCGGTCGCCGCACTCGACCCGGCCGTGCGTGGCAATGGCGTCGTCGCCTTTTCGTCCGGCAATCACGCGCAGGCGCTCGCCTATGCTGCCCGGCTGCACGGAATTTCCTGCGTCATCGTCATGCCGAAGGATGCGCCGGAGATGAAGGTGGCGGCGACGCGCGGTTATGGCGCCGAGGTCGCTTTCTATGACCGCTACACCGAGGATCGCGAGGTTATCACGCGGCGGATCGCCACTGAGCGTAACGCCACGATCGTTCCGCCGTTCGATTATGCGGAGGTCATTGCCGGCCAAGGCACTGCGGCGCTGGAACTGATCGAGGAGGTTGGCCCGCTCGACTATCTCGTCGTGCCGCTCGGTGGTGGCGGCCTGCTTGCCGGCAGCGCGCTCAGCGCGCGGGCCTTGGCGCCCGGTTGCAAGGTTGTTGGGGTCGAGCCGGAGGCTGGCGATGACGGAAGGCAATCGCTGCAAAAGGGCGAGATCGTCACCATTCCCGTGCCGAAATCGATCGCCGACGGTGCGCTCACCACCGCCATTGGACGACACAATTTCCCGATATTGAAACAGGATGTCGACGACATCCTTGCTGTGAGCGACGCGCAACTGGTCGAAACCATGCGCTTCTTCGCCGAAAGAATGAAGATCATCGTCGAACCGACCGGCTGCCTTGCCGCCGCCGCCGTTCTGCATGGCGCCCTGGCCTGCAAGGGAAAACGCGTCGGCATCGTCCTCAGCGGCGGCAATGTCGATCTGAAAACGTTTGGCGCGCTGCTCGACGGCCGTCACATATAAATTTCCCGCCCGGCGGTTTCGTTTCCGGGGGACGGGCACTATTGTGCATCCGCGAACAATGCGGAGAGGCTGCCATGCCATCATCGATACGGATCGGCAATGATCACCTGACCGTCGAGGTCTCATCGCTGGGGGCGGAAATGCAGTCGGCGACCGGCCGGGATGGCCGATCCTGGCTCTGGAATGGCGACGCCACCTTCTGGGGTGGACGCTCGCCCGTGCTGTTCCCGATTGTCGGCAAAGCGCCGGAGGACACGATCTCCATCGGTGGCAAGACCTATCCGATGGCGCAGCATGGCTTTGCGCGCCGCGCCGAATTTTTGGCCGCCGGCTCCAGCCCGACCTTATGCCGCTATGAGCTGGAGGCATCGGATGCGACGCGTGCGGTCTATCCGTTCGAATTCCTGCTGGCCGTCGAGCACGCGGTGCACGGCCCGGTCCTGACGGTATCGGCCGAGGTCAGCAACCGCGATACCAGGCCAATGCCGTTTGGTGTCGGCTTCCATCCGGCCTTCCGCTGGCCGCTGCCGGGGGCAGACGGTCGGCCGCATGTGGTGACGCTGGACAATGGCGGGGAGCCACCGATGGTGCGCGTTCGCGGCGGACTGATCGATCCCGCTCCGCTGCCGTCTCCGTTCAGGGCCGGGAGGCTGGTACCGGAGGCGTCGATGTTCGAGGCCGACGCGATGATCTTCCCGGAAGGCGCAGACGATGGCCTGTGCTTTGGCGTCGAGGGCGGGCCGGAGTTGACGTTCAAATTCGAAAACCTGCCCAATCTGGCGCTCTGGACCAAGCCGGGGGCGTCCTTCCTCTGCATTGAGCCCTGGCATGGCACGGCGGCGCTGGTCGGCGGCTCGAATGCGCTGGAGGCGCGGCCCTATGCCCGGACGTTGGAGCCGGGCGAGACGGCGCGATATGCGTTTTCGGTCGAAATCCCGGCTTAATTCAAACGACGGCTTCGCCACCGTCGACCACGAGGATCTGGCCGGTCATGTAGCTGGATCGGTCGGAGACGAGAAAGAGGATCGACTCGGCGATTTCCTCGACCTGCGCCCAGCGTCCCATCGGCACCTTTTCGCGCACATAGGCTTCGATCGCCTCGCGTCCGCCCATCTGGGCGATGAACGGGCCGTTGAACGGCGTATCGACCCAGCCGGGGCAGAGTGCGTTCACGCGGATGCCAAAGCGCGCATAGTCGCCGGCCATCTGCCTCGTCATGGCAATGACGGCATGTTTGGTGGTGGTATAGGCGATCATCTCCCGGTCGTAGAGCACTCCGGAGGAGGACGAGGTGTTGAGGATGACGCCGCGTCCGGCGGCCTTCATCGCCGGCATGGCGAAGCGGGCGGCCATGAAATGGGCGCGGACGTTGAGGCTCCACGAGAGATCGAAGCCCTCGACGTCCACCTGTTCAAGATCGCCGGCGATCTGCGCGCCGGCGTGATTGTGAAGGATGTCGATGCGTCCGTGGCGCTTGAGGATGGAGGTTATGCCGGCCTCAAGCGAGATATCGTCGGTGACGTCGAGGATCAGGCTCTCCGCGCTGCCGCCGGCGTTGCGGATCATCTCAACGGTTTCGGTAGCCCCCGCCGTATTGCGGTCGGCAACCGCCACATGGGCGCCTTCGCGCGCCATGATTTCAGCGCCCGCCCGGCCGATGCCGGAGCCGGCGCCCGTGACGATGGCGATCCGGTCCTTGAGGATCATGGTCTACTCTCCCGCCTGCGGTTTTGTTGTCTTGTCCCGCATCAGCACCCGGGCGATGAGGATGAGCAGAAGTGAGGCCACCAGCACCATGGTGGCAATCGCGTTGATTTCCGGTGTCACGCCCCGGCGGATCGACGCGAAGACGTAGATCGGCAGCGTCGTCTTTGAGCCCGCGACGAAGAAGGCGACGATGAAATCGTCGAAGGAAAAGGTGAAGGCCAGCAGGAAGCCGGCCAGAATCGACGGCAGGATTTGCGGCAGGACGATCTGGCGGAAGGTCGTGAACGGCGTCGCGTAGAGATCGCTGGAGGCTTCGACGATATCGCGGCCGAGGCTCGCGATGCGCGCCTTGACGATCATCGTCACCAGCGCCAGCGAGAACAGGCCATGCGCGGCGATGATCGAGCCATAGCCGAGGCCAAGTTGCGGCGGCTTGTCGCCGGGCCAGATCGAGGCCAGCGCCGGATTGAGGAAGGAGAAGACCTCCACCAGCGCCACCAGCGTCGCGATGCCGATGACGACGCCGGGAACGACGATGGCCGCGGCAAACAGCCCGTCGAAGATGGCGCGTCCGCGGCTGCTCAGGCGCTGCATTCCCAGTGCTGCCATCGTCCCGAAGATTGCCGCCAGCACTGCGCTGGTAAACGCTATCATCAGGCTGTTCTGCAGGGCCGTGATCAGGAACGTGTTTCCGAGCGCCTTGCCGTACCACATGGTCGAGAAGCCGGTGAACTCGCTGGCATTGCGGCCGGCGTTGAACGAGAACAGCACGACCAAGGCGATCGGTGCGTAGAGAAACAGATAAACGGAAGTGACGAGGGTGCGCATCAGACGAGATCCACCTGTCTGGAGCCGGAGACTTTCCAGGCGATCCGCATGGCGACGCTGAGCACGATGACCACGACCACGACCAGCGTCACCGCGATCGCCGAGCCGAACGGCCAGTTGCGCGATTGCAGGAAGAGGTCGACCAGCGCGTTGCCGATGAAGAACACCTTGCCGCCGCCGAGCAACTGCGGGATCAGGTATTCGCCGAGCAGGAGAATGGTCACCAGCGCCACGCCGGTCATCACACCGGGAAGAGATAAAGGCAGGGTGACACTGAGGAAGGTCGAGATCGGTCTTGCGCCGAGATCGGCGGAGGCTTCGAGCAGCCGGCGGTCGAGCTTTTCGAGGCTGACATAGATCGGCATGATCATCAGCGGCAGGTAGCCATAGACGATGCCGAGCAGCACGGCGCCTGGCGTGTTGAGCAGGCGCACATCCTCGATGCCGATCATGCCGAGCAGATTGGGAATGCCGCGCGAGCCGAGGATATACATCCAGGCGTAGGTTCGCACGAGCAGGCTGGTCCAGAACGGAACGACGACGAGCGAGACGAGCACGATCCGGTATTTCGGATTGGACTTGATCGCAAGGTAATAGGCAACCGGATAGGCGACGATCAGGCAGAGGAAGGCGCCGACCGGCGCGATCATCATGGTGTTCCAGAAGGCCGCCGCGCGCGAGGGAAGATTGGCGAACTGGGCAAAGGTGAACGCCGCCTGGTAGCCGCCTTCCGGCGCCCGTTCGCCGAAGGCGAAGACCACCATCGCCATGAACGGCAGGACGAGAAAGACGAACAGCCAGATGCCGGCCGGAGCCACAAGGGCTGCCGTCGTCAGCTGTCGTTTCCTGTCCGGGGTGAGGGGCATGGAGGCGTCGTCCTTTTGATGGTTTCGAGCGAGAGGCTTTGCCCCCCACTCTAACCCTCTCCCCACTTGCGGGGAGAGGGGACTATCGAGCTTTAACGGCTATTTGGGTAATCCGAATAAGCGAGAGCGTGCCGCACTTTCCTTCTCCTTGTTTACGGGAAGAAGGTGGCCGACAGGCCGGATGAGGGGCTTTACCCTCATGCCGACTTGAATCGCGCCATCAGTTCCGCACGCGCCGGATCCGTCAGTGTCACGGCGGCGCCGAATTCGAGCTTGGTGAGCGAAGCCTCATCGGGGTAGACGATCTTGTTCGAGGTGATTTCGGCCGGCAACAATGCAAGCACGCGGCTGTCGGTCGTCGGCGCGCCGTTGGCGATGTGTTCCTTGACGGCATTTTCCGGCGTCATCAGGTAGTCGAGCAGGGCATAGCCGGCCGGCTTGTTGGTGGCGCTCTTCGGGATGGCGTAAAAATCCGTCCAGATCTCGCCGCCGTCGGTGCCGAGCACATAGGCGATCTCCGGCATGTCGCGGGCGAGCTGGGCGCCGTCGTTGGTCCAGCACATGGTGAGCCAGGCGTCGGTGGCGCGCATGCCGGGCTGATAGTCGCTGTTGATGCCGTAGAGATGCGGCTTGACCTTGATCAGCAGCTCCTCGGCCTTGGCCAGTTCGTCCGGCTTGATCGAATTGAAGGAATAACCGAGCGAGACCAGCGCGCTGCCGATGGTGGTCAGCTGGTAGTCATGGACCATGGCGCGGCCGTCGGCCTCGGTCATCGCGACCTCGAAGAAGTCCTTCCAGGAGGTCAGCTTGGTCTTGATCTTGGAGGTGTTGACCGCCATGCCGGTCGTGCCCCAGTTCTTCGGCAGGGCATAGGTCGTGCCGTCGACAGCGCCTTCGGAGGTGAAGCGCGCCGATTGCGACGCCTGCGAGAAGGCCGGAAGCTTGCTCATGTCGAGCGGATCAATCAAGCCGAGCTTCACATAGGTCGAGATCGTGTAGTTGGTCGGAACGAAGAGGTCCCAGCCGGTGCCGCCGGCCTGCAGCTTGGCCAGCATTTCCTCGTTCGAGCCGAAGACGTTGACCTCGACGGCGACGCCGGTCGCGGCCGTGAAGGCCTCGAAGGTCGCCGGATCGTGGTAGTTGGGCCAGGTCGCCAGCGACATGGTCGTGCCGAGATCCTCGGCATAGGCGGCGGAATTGAACAGGCCCGGCTGGCGGGCGAGGACGGCAGCCGCAAGGCCAAGCCCGGTGACACCGAGGAAGTGGCGGCGGGTGACGGAGCCGCGTTTCAGGCGCATCCATTCGTCGGTGAGGTTTTCGGCAGTGATCGGGGCATTTTCTCTGTACCACTTTGTCATGACTGTGTTCCCTTTTTTGTCTTGACGTGTACGGCCTTTTCCTCAGGCCGGAAAAACATGCACTTTGCCGGGATCGAAACTGAGCACGACCCGTTCGCCCGGTTCGACGAGGTCGCTTTCCTGCACGCTGCGCCGGTCGGCCGTGACGAGGAAATCGCCAAGGCCATCGACGCTGATCTGATATTCGGCGGTGGAGCCGAGGAAGATGCGGTGGGTGACGGTTCCAGTGAGCGCGCCGGCGCCGCCACCCGCTTGCCGTGAAAGCGCGATGGCTTCGGGGCGCAGCGCCACGGTGGCGGCGCCTTGTTTCTGGCCCGGCTTCACCGCCAGAGCTGTGCCGTTCGACAGTCGCAGCGTCGCTCCGTCAGCCTGGACCGTCGCCGCAATCCGGTTGGTCTTGCCGACAAAATCGGCAACGAAGAGATCGGCAGGCTTGTCGTAGACATCCTGGGGCCTGGCCATCTGGACGATGCGGCCGGCATTCATGACGCAGACCATGTCGCTCATCGACAGGGCTTCTTCCTGGTCGTGGGTGACCAGCACGAAGGTGATGCCCAGTTCACGCTGCAAGGTCTGAAGCTCGATCTGCATGGCCGTGCGCAGCTTCTTGTCGAGCGCCGCCAGCGGCTCGTCCAGCAGGAGCACCGACGGCTTGTTGACGATGGCGCGGGCGAGCGCCACGCGCTGCTGCTGTCCGCCGGACATTTCATGGATGCGGCGCGTCTCGAAGCCGCCGAGACGGACCATTTCGAGCGCTTCACGCGCCCGGGCGGAAATCTCGGATGCCGCCAGCCTCGGCCGCGCCTGCTTCAGGCCATAGGCGACGTTCTGCTCGACATCGAAATGCGGGAAAAGCGCGTAGTGCTGGAACACCATGTTGACGGGACGGCGGTAGGGCGGAACGCCGTTGATCGCGCGGCCGTCGATCAGCACCGTGCCTTCGCTCGGCTGCTCGAAACCGCCGATCATCCGAAGGCACGTGGTCTTGCCGCAGCCGGAAGGGCCGAGCAGGGCCACGAAGGCGCCCTTGGGTACGGCCAGATTGATGTCCGTCACGGCGGTCACGCTGCCATAGCGCTTGGTGACCGAACGGAACTCGATGTCGTTCGCTTGAGCGGCTGTCACGTCTAAAATTCCCCGCGGCTGTTTTTCAGAATACCGGACAATCCTGCGATCGCCCCGTTTCTCACCGTCTGGCATCAACCTATTCAAGCCTGCCGTTTGCGGTATATACCCCGAAAGAGGTATTTCAAGATGTTTGCCGCTGTGGAAGGTGTATATCCCGCAGGCAGTTGCCGTTCTTTTCCGCAGAATCTGGGCTTGAGTGCATGAGCATTGATCTGGAAGCATTGTTCAGGACGATCGGGCCGATGATCGGTGGCGGCGGTACCGGCGACGACGAGGCAGGCGGCGTCTTCTGCTCGCTGATGCGCTCGCTGGTGACCTTCGATTATGCCGTCATCTTCGCCTATCGCGAGAAGGAACGGCCGATCGATCTCTACAGCACCTTCACGCCGGAGGAGCATGTCGTTTTCGTCAGTCTCTACCAGGCCGGCCCGTTCCTGCTCGATCCGTTCTATCATGCCGCCCGGGAACCGAAGCCGGGCGTCTGGCGCATGCGCGAGCTCGCTCCCGATCGATTCTTCTCCAGCGAATATTTCCGCAGCTACTACACGCAGACGGGACTGGCGGAGGAGATCGGTTTCTTCATCGTGCTGGAAGAAGGCATCACGGTCGTGCTGTCGCTGATGCGGCGAGAAAGGTCCGGCGTTTTTTCAGGCGCGGAGTTCGCGCTTCTGAAGAAGGCCGAGCCGATGGTTGCCGGCCTCGTGCATCACGCCTTTCGGGATCTCGGGCGGCGCTTCGATGCGGCGCTTGCGAAAAGGACAAAGGGCGGCCGCAAGGCGGCGCACCCGGCTGCCGACCGCGTCTGGCGCAATCTCAATCTCACGGAACGGGAAGCTTCGATCATCGAGCTGGTGCTGCAGGGCCATTCCTCGGAATCGATCGGCTTGCGGCTCGGCATATCCACCGGAACCGTGAAGGTTCACCGCCGCAACGTCTACCGCAAACTCGGCATTTCATCGCAGACGCAATTGTTGTCGATCTATCTCAAGAACCTGGGGCAGTAGGGTGGCAAGGCGCCAAAGCAGGCGCCTCGCCGAAAGCGGTGGATCAGGCCGTGACAAGTGCCAGCTGGGCGCGGGCCTGCAGAATCTGCGAGGTCGCATTGGCGGCTTCGGTGCCCTTGACGACGAAATGCTCGCGGAAGAAGCGGATGTGCTGTTCGCTCTCTTGGAAGTGATGCGGCGTCAAAACGGTGGAGAGCACCGGAACGCCGGTGTCCAGCTGGACACGCATCATGCCGTCGAGCACGGTGCCGGCAACGAAATCATGGCGATAGATGCCGCCATCGACGACGAAGGCGGAGCCGATGATCGCGGAGAAGCGGCCGGTCCTGGCCAGCGTCTGGGCATGCAGCGGGATTTCCAGTGCGCCGGGCACGTCGAAGATCTGAACGTCGGATGCCTTGCCGCCGAGCTTTTCCCAATGGGCGACGAAGGCGTTGACACACTGGTCGACGATATCGGCATGCCAGCGGGCGCGGATGATGGCGATTTTCTGGGTGGGGTTCGAAGCAATTGTCATGTCAGTCTGGCCTTTCAAGGTTGCCATTTTTCAATGATCCCCTTGGGCGAACGCACAGGCGCGGAACACCCTTGGCAGGCGTTGCCTCGTCTGCTTGCTCTCTTCCTTCCGGACTTTGACCGTCGGCTCCGGAATTCAACCGGATCTGCTGACCTTTATCCCCGTAATCGCCGGGACATAAAGCGCTCGCGGGCTCCGGGATCTCTCCCGTTACCGCCGGTGGGGAGTTTCACCCCGCCCTGAGAACGTACGCTGACGACTATAAAGCCTGAGACCGTGCGGTCAAACGCGGCAAGCGACGCCGGACATGAAAAAGGCGACAGATTTTTTCTTAAAAACCCGTCGCCCGGAACATATTTTCCCGCAGAAACCAGAAGGGTTTATTCGCGGATGATCAGGAGGTCGCTGGCGGTGAAGCGCAGCGTCACCGTTTCGCCGACAGAAGGCGGGTTGAGGCCCGGCGCGTTGAACATGTCGAAGGAAATCACCGCGTTGCCGACCTTCATGCGCGTGCGGATGACCGAGCCGAGGAAGTTGCTGGACACGACGTTACCGGTGAGCGCGGTATCGCCCTTGGCGCCTTCGGCAATCGAGCCGGCTTCTGGGCGCAGCGCCAGCGAAACGGTGTCGCCGGCCTTGGCGATGGAGCCGAGTGGTTCACGAAGCGTGATGCCCTGGTCGCCAATCGTGATCCGGTTGCTGGCGGGATCAACGACCTTGGCCTCGATCAGGTTCAGCGTTCCGACGAAGGAAGCGACGAATCGGGTCGCAGGCTTGTTGTAGATGTCGAACGGTGTTCCGATCTGGTCGGCGCGGCCGGCATTCATGACGACGATGCGGTCGGAAATGGACAGCGCTTCTTCCTGGTCGTGCGTGACGAAGACGGTCGTGATGCCGAGTTGTTGCTGGATCATCCGGATTTCTTCGCGCAGCGAGACGCGGATCTTGGCGTCGAGCGCCGACAGCGGCTCGTCGAGCAGCAGGACCTGTGGTTTCGGCGCAAGCGCCCGGGCGAGCGCCACGCGCTGCTGCTGGCCGCCCGACATCTGGTAGGGATAACGGTCGGCCAGATGACCCAGATGGATCAGGCCGAGCATTTCCTTGACGCGGTCGTCGATCTCGGCTTTCGGCTTGCCGGCGACCTTGAGGCCGAAGGCAACGTTTTCGGCGACGTTCATGTTGGGAAACAGTGCATAGGCCTGAAACACCATGCCGATATTGCGCTGGTTGGGTTTCAGGTTTTCCTGGCTCTTGCCGCCGATTTCTATCCTGCCGCCGGTTGGCCTCTCGAAGCCTGCGATCATGCGCAGGATGGTGGTCTTGCCGCAGCCGGAGGGGCCGAGGAAGGAGACGAATTCGCCCTTTTCGATGCCCATGTTGAAGTCTTTGACGACCTGCACGGCTCCGAAGGATTTTTGGATACTGGTCAGTGTAAGAAACGACATACGTAAAATATCCCTCAAGCCTTGCGGGGGGCGGATTTGGAGAAGCGGCTGACGAGTTGAATCAGAGACAGGCAGCCCCAGGTGATGGCGAAGGCGATGACCGACAGCGCAAAGGGCTCATAGGCCTTGTTGGCGCCGATCCGCTGGAGATACGGTCCGAATGCCGGCCTGTCGAGAAGCGCCGCCAAAGTGAACTCGCCGATGACGATCGCGAAGGTGAGGAAGGCGCCGGACAGGACGGCCGGGATGACGTTCGGGAGAATGACGCGGCCGAGAATGGTCGTCCAGCCGGCGCCGAGACTTTGCGCCGCTTCCGTCAGCGTTCCGACATCGACGGTTCGAAGGCCCGTATCGACGGCGCGGTACATATAGGGCAGGGCAAGGATGGTATAGCCGAAGGCGAGCAGCACGTTCGTGCCGAAAACGGAACCTGTCAGCGGCAGCCAGCTCGAGGTGTTGTAGAGCCGGATATAGCCGAACACGATGACGATAGCCGGAATGACCAGCGGCATCAGTGTCAGGAACTCCACGTAAGGCCGCGCCCACGGCATCTTGAGACGCACCCAATAGGCGGTCGGTACGACGATCAGGATGCCGATGACGATGGTGACCAGTGCCATGACGACGGAATAGCTGAAGGTCTGCTGGAACTGCGGATCGGCGAAAACGCTGAGATAGGCGTCGATGCTGTAGACGCCGCGCCGGGCCTTCAGCGAAAACTCGAACAGGCCACCGAGCGGAACGAAGAAATAGAGCAGGCCGAAAAGGAGAGCGGCCCAGCCGGCAATGCGCGCCCAGATACTCATTTCAGCCACCTTTCGGCGCGGATGCGCAGCCAGATATAGACGATATTCGCGATGGCGGTGACGACGATCATGCCGAAGGCCATGGCATAGCCGAGGTGGGGATTGCCCAGCACGTCACCGCGGATTTGCGCGTAGAGCTGGATCGGCACGATGTTCAGACTTGAACCCGTCAGCGCGATCGCGGTCGCCACTGCGCCGAACGCGTTGGCGAACAGCAGCGCGAAGGTACCGAGCAACGACGGAAAGAGGATCGGGAAGGCGACCATTCGCCAGTATTGCACGGCCGTCGCGCCAAGCACCTCGGCCGCTTCACGCCATTCCTTCTTCAGTCCTTCCAGTGCCGGCGCGATGATGAGGATCATCAGCGGAATCTGGAAGAAAAGATAGGTGACGGTCAGCCCCCAGAAACTGAGGATATTGAAGCCAAGATCACGCTGGAGAACGATGCCGAAATTCTGGCGCAGAAACAGGGTGACAAGGCCGACCGGGCCAAACGTTGCAAGGAATGCGAAAGCAAGCGGCACGCCGGCAAAATTCGAGGCGACCCCCGAAAAGGTCATCAGCGGCGACTTGATCCAACCGGGAACTGCGCCGAAAACCACTGCCGCAGCCATGGCGAAGCCGATGATGCAGCCAAGCCCGGCGGAGGCGAATGATATCTTCACCGATATCCAGTAGCTGGATGGAATCGTCCCTTTTTGCAGATCGATGAGATTCTGCAGGGTGAAGGAGCCGTCACTGGTCTGAAATGCACCGATGATGATGTGCATGGTCGGCAGGATCAAGAACATCGTGACGAAGATCACGAAGGGCATGAGGCCCACCCATGTCAGGGGAAGGCGAAAACGGCGTGCGGAAGGAGCCTGGTTCATCTCGTCGATCTTCGCGCTCAGCGCTTTCGGTGTTCATTTATGGCTAAAATAAGGCTTATCGTTCGTCTGTGGCAAGCCCCGGCCCGGACCGGCGGGCCGGGGCTCTTTTCAGCAGCTCAAAAGCTTACTGGACGTTCGCGCCGACGACGCTGTCCCAACCGCCGGTGACGACGGCCTTGTTGGCGTTCTGCTCTTCAACCGTCGGGAAGACGGCAGATTCATAGGCTGCTGCCGGCGGCAGGGCATCGATCAGGTCCTGCGGAACCTTGCCGGCCTTGACCATGGCGTTGAAGCGAGCCGGATGGCAATAGCCCTTCAGCCACAGGTTCTGGCCTTCATCGGAATAGAGGTATTCCATCCAGAGCTTGGCTGCGTTCGGGTGCGGAGCGAAAGCGGAGATGCCTTGGACATAGACGCCGGCGAGAACGCCGGTCTTCGGCACGACGACTTCAACCGGCGGGTTGCCCTTCAGTTCATCACGCCATGCAAGGGCATTGTAGTCCCAGGCAACGGCGATCGGGGTTGCACCCTGAGCGATGGTGCCGGCCTTGGCGATGACCGGAACGAAATTGCCCGCCTTGTTCAGTTCGGCGAAGTAATCGAGGCCAGCCTTGCCGGACTCTTCACCAGCCTTGGCGCCCTTGTGGAGGCCGGCTGCGAGAACGGCCAGGATCGCCTGGTTGGAGGCGCGCGGGTCACCGGCGAGAGCCACCTGACCGGCATATTCCGGCTTCAGGAGATCAGCCCAGTCGGCCGGAACGTTCTGAACGAGGTCCTTGTTCACGATGAGCGAGAGAACGCCGTAATAGTCGCCATACCAGTAGCCTTCGGCATCCTTGACGTTTTCGGGAATTTCATCCCAGGTCGAAACCTTGTACGGCTGCAGCAGGCCATCGGTCTTCATCTGCGGACCAAAGGCAAGGCCAACGTCGATGACGTCGGGAGCCTGCGGGCCCTTGTTGTCCTTGTTCGCCTTGATGGCTTCGACTTCGTCCGCCGAGCCGGCGTCGGGGTTCAGTTCGTTGACCTGGATTTCCGGATACTTGGCCTTGAAGCCGGCGATGACGTCGCCGTAACCGCACCAGCTGTGGGGCAGGGCGATGGTGGTCAGCGCGCCTTCAGCCTTGGCAGCCGCGATCAGTTCCGCGCTCGGCTCCGCATAGGCAAGGGCGGACGAGGTCATGACGATGGCCGTCGTGAGCGAAAGCAGGCGTCTCGTATGTGACATCACGGGTGTTCTCCTTTTGTGTGTCAGTCAACTTCGGCGAAGCTGATACTGGGGTCCGGTGAAGCTTATGTGACAGGCGATGTCCGCTTTGCGACCGACGGTTCGCAGACGGAACACATTCATTTTATTTTCAAATTAGCTCGCCCGATTAAGGGCGGTTTATGACAGGCGTCAACGCCGGATCACGAAATCAGATGCCGTCCGTCCTGCCTCGCGTCCTGTGTACGGCTCCTCCTAAAGCGGCTTGCGAAAAAGCCTTGTTGAATCGAACAGGCCCTCGAGCGTCTTCATGCGGTCGCGCGTCTCGTCCCAGATGGAACTCTGCACGGCCTCGATCAGCGCTTCGACTGCAAACAGGATGACGACCGAGCTGTCCCAGGCGGAGGGCGCTTCGATCTGGATGCGGAACACATGCCGCGCGGTCTTGGCGACGGGCGAGCTCCACTGGTCGGTGAACAGGATGATCTCGATGCCGCGCTCGCGGGCAATACGGGCAAGCGTCTCCATCTCCTGCTCGTAGCGGCGGATATCGAACATGATCAGGACGTCGCCCCTTTTCATGTCGAGCACATAATGCGGCCAGGAGCTCGAATTGGCGGCGATCTGGGTCACGCCGGAGCGGATCACCTGCAGATGTGTAAAGAAATAGTCGGCCAAGGCGCGCGTGATACGACCGCCGACCAGATAGACATTGCGCTTGCGGTCGGCGATCAGTGCGGCCGCGCCATCGAACTCGGCGGTTTCGAGCTGAGCAAGCGTGGTGCGCATGTTGTTCATCGTCGCATCGGCGAAGCGATTGAGAATATGGGTGCCCGGCGCGTTGGTGGCCCAGCGGTCATGCTTGTTGATCGGGTTGGAAATGGTCGCTTCAAGTTCTTGATGGAGCCGCGCCTGGAAATCCGGAAAGCCGCGAAAACCGAGCTTCTGGACCATGCGGGCAACGGTCGGCGTGGATACGCCTGCGTTCTCGGCAACAGTCGTGATGCTGCCGAGGCCGGAAACCGGGTAATTGTCGAGAAGCGTCTCCGCCAACTGCTTCTCCGCGCGGGTGAGCACGGTGAAGTGGGCATTGATCACATCCGACACCGTCATGGTGCCTGCGGTGCTTGTCATCGGGTCCCCTGCGCCGGTCTTTGCCAGCTTTGTGACAGAGTAAACATCGCTGTCACAATTCGAGTCAATTGATTTTTTGAAGAGATTGTTTCAGATTTCGGTTGACACCTGTCGAAACCTGAAGAATTCTTTTCATTAATGATCCACGCCTTCGCCAGCGGCCAGCATGGATGGTTCGAGTCCTGTTTGCGCGTATTCCCCGATCCGAGTTTTGTAGAAGGGCAATGTCGCCGGACAGGCAACCGGAAAGGGACCGGAGTTGACGGGACTTTTGACAGTGGCGGATGGTTCGCCCGTAGCATTGGAAAATCCGGATGCGTTCGGTCCAGTCCTGCTGGTCTGCGAGCACGCATCGCGCCAACTACCCGAGAAGATGGGTTCTCTTGGTCTTTCCGATGAAGCGCTTGGTGGCCATATTGCCTGGGATCCCGGCGCGCTCGCGGTGTCGAAACTGCTGGTCGAGAGCCTGGACGCCGCGCTTATCCATCAGCGGTTTTCCCGCTTGGTCTACGATTGCAATCGCCCGCCGGAAGCAGATGCCGCCATGCCGGCCGTCAGCGAGGTTTTCCAGATTCCCGGCAATGCCATGATTTCGCCGGTCGAACGGCTGGCGCGCACCGAGGCGATTTATTTTCCCTTTCGTGACGCGTTGTCGGACTACATCGCTGTCCGCAAGGCCAATGGCCGCCCGCCCGTGCTCGTCACCATGCACACGTTCACGCCTGTCTATCACGGTCGGCAACGCGGCGTCGAAATCGGCATCCTGCACGATACGGACAGCCGGCTTGCGGATGCGATGCTGGCCTCGGCCGAAAAATCGACACGTCATGTCGTCCGGCGCAACGAGCCCTATGGACCGGCCGACGGTGTCACGCATACACTCATTGAGCATGGCCTGAAAAACGGCCTGCCCAACGTCATGATCGAGATCCGCAACGATCTCGTCAAAGATGAAATCGGCCAGAAGGTCATGGCCGATTATCTGACAGGCCTGCTGGGCGAAAGCTTGGCTGTCCTGTCACAATAAAAAGACCTGGGGAGCGGCATGTCCGCGGAGACTGACCCATGGAGTTCCATGGGCACTGGCACTTCAGCCGTCCGGTAATAACGCCGGAGGTGGGTCGATACAGGGGAAAAAAATGTCAGACTACTCAGATACCGATAAACATGATGACCTGAAGGTCCTCCATTCGATGGGCTATGCGCAAGAACTCGAACGGCGCATGAGTTCGTTTTCGAACTTCGCCGTTTCGTTCTCGATCATCTGCATTCTTTCGGGCGGCATCAATTCCCTGGCGCAGGCGACGTCGGGTGCGGGCGGCGCGGCGATCGGCATCGGCTGGCCGCTCGGCTGCTTCGTCTCTCTCGTTTTCGCCGTCGCCATGGCGCAAATCTCGTCGGCCTATCCGACCGCGGGCGGCCTTTATCACTGGGGTTCCATCCTCGGCAACCGCTTTACCGGCTGGGTGACTGCCTGGTTCAACCTGCTCGGTCTCGTGACTGTTCTCGGCGCCATCAATGTCGGCACCTATTATTTTTTCATGGGTTCCTTCGGAACGCCCTATTTCGGCCTGGAAGATTCCACCACGATTCGCATTCTCTTCCTGGTCGTCATCACCGGCCTGCAGGCGCTCGTCAACCACATGGGCATCGGTTTGACCGCCAAGCTCACCGACTTCTCGGGCTACCTGATCTTCGCGACCGCGATTGTGCTGTCGGTCGTGTGCCTGACCGCCGCCGATACTTATGAATTCGGCCGCCTGTTCACGTTCTCCAACTATTCGGGCGAAGCCGGCGGCAACGTTTGGCCTGAGACCTCGGGCATTTGGGTATTCCTGCTCGGCCTGCTCCTGCCGATCTACACGATTACCGGCTATGATGCTTCCGCACACACCTCGGAAGAAACCGTCAAGGCGGCAACGTCGGTTCCGCGCGGCATGGTTTCCTCGGTCCTCTGGTCGGCTCTCTTCGGCTACATCATGCTGTGCAGCTTCGTTCTGATGCTCCCCAACATGGACGAAGCCGCAAAGCAGGGCTGGAACGTCTTCTTCTGGGGCATGGACGCGCAGGTCAATCCGCTCGTCAAGGACATCCTCTATCTGGCCATCCTCGTCAGCCAGTGGCTGTGCGGTTTGGCAACGGTCACCTCGGTTTCGCGCATGATCTTCGCTTTCTCCCGCGATGGTGGCCTGCCTGCTTCGAAGGCTCTGGCAAAGGTCAGCCCGACCTATCGCACGCCGGTGGCGGCCATCTGGACGGGCTCCATCCTTGCGGTTCTGTTCGTCTGGGGATCGTCGCTCGTGACGATCGGCGAGACGCCGGTCTACACGATCGTCGTTTCCTGCACGGTCATCTTCCTGTTCTTCTCCTTCGCAATCCCGATCACCCTTGGTCTTTTTGCCTGGGGCACGTCGAAATGGGACAAGATGGGTCCCTGGAATCTGGGCGAAGGTATCTTCAAGCTGTTCGCCGTGTTGACGATCCTGGCCATGATCCTGATCTTCGTTCTCGGCGTTCAGCCGCCGAACGACCCGGCCCTCTACGTTACGGTCGGCTTCCTGGTTCTCACCGGCATCGTCTGGTTCGGCTTTGAGAAGCGCCGCTTCCGTGGCCCGCCGATTGGCGCCGAAGTCGAGCGCCGTGCAGCCGAGATCGCTGCGGCTGAAAAGGCAGTCGGTCAGATCTAACTCTTGAGAAGCGAGACGGAAGCCGCGTGTTTGCGGCTTCCGCACCATATTCAGTGGCCGCGTCACGACGCGCCGGCCCAGCACAATCACAGGATATTTTCCAAATGAGCGCCAGCTATTCATTCGAAGAGTTGAAAAAGGATGTTGCCGAAGGCCGCATCGATACGGTCCTGGCCTGTCAGGTCGACATGCAGGGACGTCTGATGGGCAAAAGGTTCCATGCACAGTTCTTCGTCGACAGCGCCTGGGAAGAGACCCATAGCTGCAACTACCTTTTGGCGACCGACATGGAGATGGACACCGTCTCCGGCTATAAGTCGACGAGCTGGGAAGCGGGCTATGGCGACTACACGATGAAGCCGGATCTTTCGACGCTTCGCCGCATTCCCTGGCTTGAAGGCACGGCGCTGGTTCTTTGCGACATGCTCGACCATCACACCCACAAGGAAGTTCCGCACTCGCCGCGCGCCATCCTGAAGAAGCAGGTCGCCCGGCTCGAAGCGATGGGGCTGAAGGCCTTCATGGCGACGGAACTCGAATTCTTCCTGTTCGATCAATCCTACGACGATGCCCGCGAGAGCGGCTACCGCGACCTGAAGCTCGTGAGCGGCTATAACGAGGACTACCACATCTTCCAGACCACCAAGGAAGAAGACGTGATGCGGGCGATCCGCAACGGTCTGCAGGGTGCCGGCATTCCGGTCGAGAACACCAAGGGCGAAGCCTCTGCCGGCCAGGAAGAGGTCAATGTCCGCTATGCCGATGCGCTGACCATGGCCGACCGGCACGTCATCATCAAGAACGGCTGCAAGGAAATCGCCTGGTCTCGTGGCAAGGCGATCACCTTTCTTGCCAAGTGGAACTACGATGCTGCCGGATCGTCGTCGCACATCCACCAGTCGCTGTGGAGCGCCGACGGCAAGACGCCGAAATTCTTCGACAAGGACGCCAAATACGGCATGTCGGACCTGATGCGCCACTATGTGGCCGGCCTTTTGACCCATGCCGGCGAAATCACCTATTTCCTGGCGCCCTATATCAATTCCTACAAGCGCTTCGTCGCCGGCACGTTCGCGCCGACCAAGGCGGTCTGGAGCAAGGACAACCGCACCGCCGGTTATCGTCTGTGCGGCGAGGGCTCGAAGGCAATCCGCATCGAATGCCGCGTCGGCGGTTCCGACCTCAATCCGTATCTGGCCATGGCGGCGCTGATCGCGGCCGGTATCGCCGGTATCGAGGGCAAGATGGAACTCGAAGCCCCCTTCGTCGGCGACGCTTATGGCGGCAAGAATGTCCGCGAAATTCCGCGCACACTGCGTGATGCCGCGGCATCTCTTAACAGTTCCAAGATGCTGCTCGACGCCTTCGGCGAAGATGTCATCGAGCACTATACCCGCGCCGCCGAATGGGAGCAGGAAGAGTACGACCGCCGTGTGACGGATTGGGAGGTGGCGCGCGGCTTTGAGCGGGCTTGAGATAATCGCAACACGGCCGATCGCCACCGCCCGGGAGCGAGACCTCACCATCATCACTCGTGACCGGGCGATCCTCGCCTATGGCGCCGCCGGTCATGTCAAGACACTCGCCTGTTGAAATTTCGGAGACACTGATGACCATGATCCAATGCATTTCCCCGGTGAACGGGGAAGTTTACGCGGAACGCCCCGCGGTTGACGCGGCCACCGCCTCGGCTGCGGTTGCCCGTGCGCGTGCGGCACAGAAAAACTGGGCGAAACGGCCGGTTGAGGACCGGGTGAAGCTGGTTCTGTCCGGCGTTGCGCGGCTTAACGAGATGGTCGAGGACGTCGTGCCGGAACTCGCCTGGCAGATGGGCCGGCCGGTGCGTTACGGTGGCGAATTCCGCGGCTTCAACGAGCGGTCCAACTATGTCGCGACGATCGCTGCCGATGCGCTTGCTCCGATCATCGTGGAAGACAGCGCCAGTTTCGAGCGCCGCATCGAACGCGTCGCGCACGGCGTCGTCTTCGTCATCGCGCCCTGGAACTATCCGTACATGACGGCGATCAACACGGTTGCGCCGGCGCTGATGGCGGGCAATGCCGTCATCCTCAAACATGCCAGCCAGACCATCCTCGTTGGCGAGCGCATGGTGCGCGCCTTCGTGGAAGCCGGTGTTCCGGAAGATATCTTCCAGAACATCTTCCTCGATCACGCCACGACCTCGGCGCTGATCGCCGCCAAGAGCTTCGACTTCGTCAATTTCACGGGCTCCGTCGAGGGCGGTCGCTCGATCGAGCGGGCTGCCGCCGGCACCTTTACCGGCCTTGGTCTTGAACTCGGCGGCAAGGATCCGGGCTATGTCATGGAAGACGCCGATCTGGACGCCGCCGTCGATACGCTGATGGATGGGGCCATGTTCAATTCCGGACAGTGCTGCTGCGGCATCGAGCGCATCTATGTGAACGAAAACCTCTACGACGATTTCGTCGAGAAAGCAGTTGCCTTCGCCTCCGCCTACAAGCTCGGCAATCCGCTGGAACAGGAAACCTCGCTCGGCCCAATGGCGCACAAGCGTTTTGCCGCCGAAGTTCGCGCGCAGACAGCCGAGGCCGTCGCCAAGGGTGCCAAGGCTCTGGTCGATCCCAAACTCTTCCCGGCCGATGACGGCGGCGCCTATCTTGGCCCCCAGGTTCTGGTCGATGTCGATCACTCCATGAAGGTCATGACGGAAGAGAGCTTCGGCCCGGTCGTCGGCATCATGAAGGTGAAGAACGACGCGGAAGCACTCGCGCTGATGAACGATTGCAAATACGGACTGACGACGTCGCTCTGGACGAAGGATGCCGAGCGCGCCGCGCGTATCGGCCAGGATCTCGAAACCGGCACCGTCTTCATGAACCGTGCAGATTATCTCGATCCGGCGCTCTGCTGGACCGGCGTCAAGGAAACCGGCCGCGGCGGCTCGCTGTCGGTCATCGGTTTCCAGAACCTGACCCGCCCGAAATCCTACCACCTCAAGAAAGCCTGACCCATGACCATCACTGCCAATTGGAGCTACCCGACATCCATCAAGTTCGGGGCAGGGCGCATCAAGGAACTCGCCGACCATTGCAAGGCACTCGGCATCAAGAAACCGCTGCTGGTCACCGACCGTGGCTTGGCGCCGATGCCGATCACCCAGAACGCGCTCGATATTCTCGACGCCGCCGGACTTGGGCGGGCGCTGTTCGCCGATGTCGATTCGAACCCGACGGATGTCAATCTCGAGGCCGGCGTCAAGGCGTTCAAGGCGGGCGGTCATGACGGCGTCATCGCCTTTGGTGGCGGCTCGGGCCTCGATCTCGGCAAGGCGGTCGCCTTCATGGCCGGGCAGAGCCGGCCGGTCTGGGATTTCGAGGATGTCGGCGACTGGTGGACGCGCGCCCGCGTCGAGGGCATCGCGCCCATCATCGCCGTGCCAACGACAGCCGGCACCGGCTCGGAAGTCGGCCGCGCTTCGGTGATCACCAATTCGCAGACCCATACGAAGAAGGTCATCTTCCATCCGAAGTTCCTGCCGGCGATCACCATCTGCGATCCGGAACTGACGGTCGGCATGCCGAAGGTGATCACCGCCGGCACCGGCATGGATGCCTTTGCCCATTGCCTTGAAGCGTATTCTTCGCCCTTCTATCATCCGATGTCGGCCGGCATCGCGCTGGAAGGCCTGCGGCTCGTCAAGGAATATCTGCCGCGCGCCTATAAGGACGGCACCGATATCGAAGCCCGCGCTCACATGATGTCGGCGGCCGCCATGGGGGCTGTCGCGTTCCAGAAGGGGCTGGGCGCCATCCATTCGCTGTCGCATCCGGTCGGCGCGATCTACAATACCCATCACGGCATGACCAATGCCGTCGTCATGCCGCCGGTGTTGCGCTTCAACCGTTCGGCGATCGAAGGCAAGATCGCCATGGCTGCCGCCTATCTCGGCATTTCCGGCGGCTTTGATGGCTTCTATGACTATGTCCTGAAACTGCGCGAAGAACTCGGTGTTCCCGACAAGCTTTCGGCGCTCGGCGTCGGCACCGACCGTATCGACGAAATGGCCGCGATGGCGATCGTCGATCCGACGGCCGGCGGCAACCCGGTCGAACTGACGCTCGACGCCGCCAGGCAGTTGTTCAAGGACTGCATCTAAATAAACGTGCGTTTTTTTTCCGCCTAGCAGCATCAACAATTCAGGAGGGCCAGCACCGATGCTGGCCTTTTTGTTTTCCGGCTAAGGATTGTTTGCCGTTTTTTAATCCTGTTTTGCAACCTTGTTGATGGAGAGGCGCGACCTTCGAGGCGGATCGGGTGCGTGCGGTGCAGGTTCCGGAAGAAAATGGCGATCATTTCAATTGCGAATGCAAAAGGCGGCACCGGCAAGACGACGGCGGCCGTGCTGCTTGCCATGGAGTTTGCCCAAAGGGGCGGCAAGGTCGTGATCCTCGATTGTGATCCTCTTGCCTTCGCCGCCAAATGGCATCGCCTGCCCAAGGCTATCGAAACCGTTTCCATCGTCACCGGTGTGACCTTCGCCAATCTCGGCGGCAATCTGCGCATGCTGCAGGGGCAGGCTTCGCATATCATCGTCGATCTCTCCTGCGCCCGCGATGCGCTCGTCGCGCTTGCCGCCGGTCTCTCCGATCTCGTTCTCATTCCGGTGCAGGGATGCGCCATGGATGCGCAGGGCGCTGCCCATGTGCTCGATCTCGTCGGGCAGGTGCAGAGCAATGCGCGCGGCCACATCAATCATGCGGTGGCGCTGACCCGCGTCAATTCCTTCGTCACGACGCGCGCCATGCGCAACGTCAAGGCGCTCCTAGCCAGCCGCGGCGTTGCCTTCCTCGATATTCCGATCATGGAACGTAGCGCCTATCGCGACATGTTCGAACATGGTGGCTCGCTCTATGCGATGGACGAAGGCCGGGTCAGCAACCTCGCAAAGGCACTCGGCAACATGCAGGCACTGGCGCTGGAGGTCGAGCACTGCATAGCCGGACCGCAACATCTGCAGTCCAATTGCAGCCTGGCCCGCATCGGCTACAAGGCTCCCGCCGAAGCGGTAGCACCCTGGAAGGTCGCGGCCGCGCCGGTCGATCCCGACGTCTTCCGCATCGAGTTCTGATCGCGGGCATTTTCCCGTTTTTATCAAAAGATTCAGCCGAGGTTGCGTTGAACTCCGTCCGCCTGCGTCCAGCAATCGTTAATTCTCGGGAGGCGCGCATTCAGACTTTGTTAACCACGTTCTGGAAGATTTGATTAACCGAAGCGCGATGGTTTTCGAGCGTTAGATGGGAGCCATGCGGGGGCTCGGACTTCTTCTCAGACAGGAACAGACATGCCAGTCATTACATTCGCCAATACAAAGGGCGGCGCGGGCAAGACGACCGCCGCACTTATCCTGGCAACCGAACTTGCGCGCCACGGCGCCCGCGTCACCATTCTCGACGCCGATCCGCAGCACTGGATTTCCCACTGGCATGATATTTCGGGCAAGATCCCGAATGTCGATGTCATCTCCTACGTGACCATGACCTCCATCCAGGGGCACATCAACGAGAACAAGGCGAAGACCGACTATTTCATCATCGACCTCGCCGGAGCGCGCAACACCCTGATGGCAACCGCGATCGGTCTTTCCGATCACGTCATGATCCCGATCCAGGGCTGTGCTATGGATGCCAAGGGGGGCGCCCAGGTTCTCGAACTGCTCGGCTATCTCAAGGAAAAGGCCGGCGTCGATATCCCGCATTCGGTCGTGCTCACCCGCGTCAATTCGCTGGTTACCACCCGCGCGCTTCAGGTCGTCAAGCAACTGCTCGCCCAGCGCGCCGTGCACGTCCTCGAAACGCCGATCATCGAACGTTCAGCTTTCCGCGACATTTTCGACTGTGGAGGCACGCTCCAGACGATGGACCCGCACCGGGTCAGCAATCTCGACAAGGCCTGCGAGAACGCCCGGGCCTTTGGAGATGAAGTCCGCAAACTGCTGCCGCTTCGTCTTGCCGGCGGTATGCGTCGCGCCGCCTGACGGGAAATCACTCCAAGGAAACGGGCCGCGCATCGATTGCGCGGCCCGTTTTGTTTGGACGACGATCAGAACCGTCGGTCGATGAAATGCTTGGCCTGCGCGCCGACATGGTAGAAAGCGGACTTCATGCTGCGCCACGGGTCCGGCGCCACGGGCGTTTCGAGGATGGGCAGGGCGGCCGGTTCGCCCGTCACATGATTGGCAAGTGCCCGGCCGAAGACGGTGCCCGGTGCGATGCCACGGCCATTATAGCCGCTGACGGAAAACACGTTCGGCGCCATTACATGCATCTGCGGCAGGTTGTTGGTGGTCATGCCGATGCGGCCGTCCCACCAGTATTCGAAGCGAATATGGCCAAGTGCCGGAAACAGCTTGCGCAGCGACCGTTCGGCGAAAGCCCGGTGCGTGCCCTCCGCCAGCGCGTCGAGCCGGCCGACGCTGCCGAAGATCAGCCGGTTCTGCTGGTCCATGCGGAAGGACGTCATGACGAGACCTGTGTCCCAGCAGCCCTGCCGTTCCGGCAGGATGGAGCGGGCGAGATTGTCCGACAGCGGCGTGGTGGCGAACTGGAAATAGGGCAGGATCGTCAGTTCCTGCGTATAGTTGGTCCAGGGCGTCTGGCTCAGCATGTCGCCATAGGCATTGGTGGCAACAATGACGGATTTCGCCGTGATCGTACCGCTGCCGGCCGACAGTTTCCAGAGATCACCGACGCGTGTCGCCGAGCGCAGCGGGGTATCGGTATAGATCTGCGCGCCGGCGGCAAGGGCAGCGCGGGCAAGACCACGGGCATAGGCAAGCGGCTGGATCGTGCCGGCCCGCCGGTCGAGCAGGGCGCCGGCAAAACCTTCGGCTCCTGTCAGCGCGGTTGCCCGGTTTGCGTCGAGAACCTCCACCGGCGCGCCGAAGGTTTTCCATTGACGTTCGCGGTCCTGGATGTCCTTGACGCCTTCCGCCCCGACAGCCAAGTGAAGCGTGCCGTTGCGCACGGCCTCGCAAGGGATGCCGTGCTTCTCGACGAGTTGATAGACCAGCGACGGGCCGTCGCCGAGTTCGCGCAGCAACCGGGTTCCGACCTCCTTGCCGAGCGTGGCGATCAGGTCCTCGGGCTTTGTCCACATGCCGGCATTGACCAGGCCGACATTGCGGCCTGAGCCACCAAACCCGATCATCTTCGCCTCGGCGACCGCGGCCGTGACGCCCTTCTCGGCGAGATGCAGGGCGGCGGAGAGGCCGGTAAAGCCGCCGCCAATGATGGCGACGTCGACGGTGATATCGCTGGAAAGCGGCCGGGTTTCGGGAGCGGCGGGCGCCGTTGCGTGCCATAGGTTCGGAAGGGGGCGTTCGGCGGCCATCAAGGCATTCCTCGTCTGTCGGATTTGGTCTTCGATGTCTCCGACAGATAACGCATCGCGGCAATGTTTTTTTATGAGAATATCTGATGAAGTCATGATTCCGGGCAGTGCCGGCGCCCGACACAAATGGAAAGGTCGTGGCGCGCTTCCAAGCTCAACGCCACGACCGTGATGTCCATTTTTCGCGAAATCGGACCCTAACTATGGCTTTTTCCGAACCGCGGACGCGCAGCGGCGAATGCTTTCGCGCTGAAGGCCTCAGGCCGCAGTTTGATCGCCAATCCTGAAGATCGTCATTTTCGCTTACAAAAGATCTTCGTCACTCCCCCAAACAGGGGAGCTGAGATATTTTTTTCGTCCTCAGTCCAGAAATTCGACAGTCGTCCCGACGCTGACCATCTTGGCCAGTTCCGTTGCGTCCCAGTTGGTGAGGCGCACGCAGCCATGGCTCTGGGTCTTGCCGATCTTCGATGGTTCCGGCGTGCCGTGGATGCCGTAGGTCGGCTTCGACAGGGCAATCCAGACGGTACCGACCGGGCCATTCGGACCGGGTTGCAGCGTCAGCACCTTGTCGTTTTCGCCCTGCTTGAAGTTGATTTTCGGATTGTAGGTATAACCTGGATCAAAGGCGATGCGGTCGACCTGCACGGTGCCGG
This sequence comes from Pararhizobium sp., assembly GCF_035497515.1. Lineage (GTDB taxonomy): Bacteria > Pseudomonadota > Alphaproteobacteria > Rhizobiales > Rhizobiaceae > Pararhizobium. Next base: position 26,447 of record NZ_DATJDJ010000110.1, read on the forward strand.
ACGGCGACGGTGTATCCGACGAGCCGATCGTGGCCGGATAGGCCGCAACGAGCGTACCGGCATCGTCATAGGCGAAGACCTGCTTGCGGTATTTGTCGGCAACGATGCGGGCGACCTTGCCCTTCTTCATCTCGCCGGGATTGATCACCTTGATGGTCGTGCCGGGAATGGTGAAATCGATGCCGGGATTGAGTTCGCGCAGATAGGCCTCGTCCATGTGGAATTTTTCGCCCAGCATTTCCGTCGTGGCGGTGAAGGAGAGATGCGGCAGGGCGGCCTTGTGGGCGTAGTCTTCCGGGATGGAGGCGACATAGGGACCGGCGGCATCCGCTGCGGTGATCGTGTAGGTGGTGATCGGCAGCCCGCCGGTGAACCGCAGGCGCTCGAGGATGTCGTCGGTATTGTTCGGATCCAGCGTCTCGCCGGTCGCCTGTTGCCAGGCTTCGATCGCCTTGGTGACGTTCGAGCCGTTTTTTCCGTCGATTACACCAGGCGAAAAGCCTTCGCGATCGAGGAAGACCTGCAGAGCGGTGATTTCAGCGCTCGACTTCTTACCGATGCGGGTCGCGGCCGGCAGTGTCTGGCGCTGCGGCTGCATGTCTTCCGTCGGCTCGGACGGCAGGGCGACCATGTCGTTCTCGTCCGGTTGCGAGGGCAGGGCCTGGCGTTCAACGCCGGGGGGCGTGACATCGCGATAATCCGGGATCGAGCCGGTCACGTCACCGGGCTGCGAGAAATTCTGGTAGCCCCGGTCGGAGAAACCAAAGCCCTGATTGTTGTATGCCTCGCGATTCACGTCGCGGCGGCGCACGGTGTTACGCTCGCGGCCCGTTCCCATGACGGTCGCTACGATATTGCCCCAGCTATCGACCAGCACGGTGCGGCCCCGATGGTCGCGCATCATCCGCACTTCGCCTGATTCGGGGATGTAATCGAGAATTTCACCTTGTGGCGTCACCAGCACGGCGTTGTCGGGCAGGCGGCCAAACGCATCCTGTGCCTTGGCGGCAGGGGTAAGCGCAAGCGCGCTGGCGCAGGCAAAAAGGGCGATACTGAATCGTAATGCGAACGTCACGGTAAACCTGTTGTCTGGCAGTTGAGCTCGGGGCGTACAAATCAAATGGGACGGTAATATGAATAAACTGAATTCATTATGAACAGTTCCCTAAAATCCATGAATTTCGGTGTGTTGGCCTTTTTCGGCAGGTGAACCGCTGGCGGCCTTGCGATACTTTTTTCAAAGCATAGTCGTGGCGATTCCCGCCGGACGAAACCTGGCGGAGGAATACGCATGCCCATCACGATATCCGGTGGCGGTGAGGGCGAATTCCAGATCCTGCTCGACCGGCAGTCGGCGCTGGATATCGGCGCTTTCGTCGTCGATGGTGTCGATATTTCGCCCGGGATCGCCGTCCCCTCGGACGGCGACCGCCGCATCGACCACGCGTTGCAAGGGTTCTTCTTCACTTGCGGCCCCGATCACATCCGCCATCCGGAGCCGATCGAAGGCGATGCGGAGGGACGGATATTTCCCTTGCACGGTTCGCTTTGCGCGACACCGGTCGGGCAAACCCGGATGGCGGAAGCGGATGAGGCACCGGGCTGTTTGGCGGAAACCGTCGTCCAGCTTGCGGGCGGCGGAACGGCGCGTATTTCGCGGCGGTGGTCGATCAATCCCGATACATCCGAAGTCATGCTGGCGGACCGGTTCACCAATACAGGGAACCGGCCGTTTGCACCGATGCTGATGTATCACATGAATATCGGTGGCTGGCTGATGGGCGAGCAAACGCGGATTTCCGGAACCATGTTTTCGGAAGAGACACGCCCGTGGCGTTTCGGCGAAGGGGAAAGCGCACATTTCTGTCTGCCCGCCGCAGCGTCTGCCAGGGATGGCTGGGCGAGCGTGACGCTCGGTCCGTTCGAGGCCCTGTCCGGACGTTCTCTGACCGTCCGGTTTTGCACCGTCACCTTGCCCAATCTGCAGATGTGGCGTTGCCAGCGCGGATCGGCCAATGTGATCAGCATCGAACCTGTCTCGCACCGTATCGCCAAACGGACGGAACTTGCCGCCGACGGTGAAATGCCGCTGCTTGAGGCGGGGGAGAGTATCGACTACGCGCTGGTGTTCCAGATCGGCTGAACTGCTTTCCGATTGACGCATCATGCCGCCGGTCTTACATCAGTCCGGGCATCATTTTCGAGGAAGGCTTTCCATGGACATCCGCCAGATCAACGATGAATATTCGGTCACCGGTCAGATTTCGGTCGAGGACCTCGACGCGATCAAGGCCATGGGGTTCAAGTCCATCGTCTGCCATCGCCCCGATTTCGAGCAGCCCGACCAGCCGCAGTTCGAAACCATTGCCGCCCGCGCCCGCGAGCTGGGCTTAGACATCACCCATATCCCGGTCGGCCCGATGGGCGTGACGGCGGATGCCGTGCGCGACATGGTCGATGCGCTCGACACGTTCGAGCGCCCCATGCTCGGCTACTGCCGCTCCGGCGCCCGCTCCACCAACGTCTACCAGCAGACCCAGCATCTGCGCGGGTAAGCGCACGTTAAGTCGGGTATCAGCCACCGGGAGAGCGGTCGGTTTCATTTCGCTGTTCTCGGGTGAATTGTCGAGGCTGAGGCGCCTCCCCAACCTCCGTCATCCTCGGGCTTGACCCGAGGATGCATCAGCGGATCGGCATCGCTCGATGACCGATCTCACCAGGCTTCAGCCGCTACCCATTCCGGATCTGCGACAGGGTCCGTGTCGGCGTGATGGCTTCGGGATCAAGCCGGATCTCGATGATCGACGGTTTGCCGCTTTGCCGCGCGCGCAGGAAGGCGCCGGCGAAATCTTCCGTCTTTTCCACCAGTTCACCATGGCCCCCATAGGCGCGGGCGAAGGCGGCAAAATCCGGATTGGTGAGGTCGGTTCCGCTGACCCGGCCGGGATAATCCCGCTCCTGGTGCATGCGGATCGTGCCGTAGATGCCGTTGTTGATCACCAGCGTGATGATCGGCAGGTCGTAGCGCACCGCGGTCGCGAACTCCTGACCGTGCATCATGAAACAGCCGTCACCGGCAAAGCAGATGACTTCGCGGTCCGGAAACAGATGCTTGGCAGCGACTGCCGCCGGCAGTCCGTAGCCCATGGAACCGGAGGTCGGCGCGGCCTGCGTGTTGAACCGACGGAACCGGTGGAACCGATGCACCCAAGTCGCATAGTTGCCGGCGCCATTGGTGAAGATCGTGTCCTTGGCGGTATTCTCCTCGATAAAACGCATGATCGGCCCCATCTGCACATCGCCGGGCCCGGTTTCCGGCGGGGTCGACCAGGCGAGATAGGCCTGGTGCATCGTCGCTGCCCGGCCGCTCGCTGCCGGGTTTGCCGCAGGGGTCAGTGTTTCAAGCGCGGCGGCGAAATCGGCGGGTGACGCGACGATCGCCAGATCAGGGCGATAGACGCGGCCGAGTTCGCTCGGGTCCGGATGGACATGCACCAGCGTCTGGCGCGGATAGGGAATGTCGATCAGCGAATAGCCCGACGACGGCATTTCCGAAAACCGGCCACCGATCAGCAGCACGAGGTCCGCCTCGCGGATTTCCTTGCCCAGAGCCGGATTGATGCCGATGCCGACATCGCCGGCATAGTTGGGATGCAGGTGATCGAACAGCATCTGGCGCCGGAAGGAGCAGCCGACGGGAAGATCGAACCGTTCCGCAAAGACCTGGAACTGGCGGACGGCATCCTCCGTCCAGCGCGTGCCGCCGAGGATGGCGACCGGGCGTTGTGCCTTGGCGAGCAGGGTTTCGAGCGCTTTCATCTGGCCGGGGCCGGGATGGCTTTCCACCGGCTGGTAGGGACGTGCGGCAACCGCTTCGGTCTTCTGTGTCAGCATGTCCTCCGGCAGGGTCAGAACCACGGGGCCGGGACGGCCCGAGGTCGCGACGGCGAAGGCGCGGGTGACGAATTCGGGAATGCGGGCGGGATCGTCGATCTCGCCCACCCATTTGGCGATCTCGGTGAAGGCGCGGCGATACTCGATCTCCTGGAAAGCTTCGCGTTCACGGGCTTCGCGCTGCACCTGGCCGATGAACAGGATCATCGGGATCGAATCCTGTCTTGAAATATGCAGGCCGGCGGACGCATTCATGGCGCCGGGGCCGCGCGTGACCATGCAGATGCCGGGCTCGCCCGTCAGCCGGCCCCAGGTGTCGGCCATCATTGCCGCGCCACCTTCCTGGCGGCAGACGACGACATCGATATCGGTGTCATGGAGCGCGTCGAGCACGGCGAGATAGCTCTCCCCCGGCACGCAGGACACCCGCTTGACGCCGTTCGCCTTCAGCGCCTCGACGATCAGTTCTCCGCCTGTCTTCATGTCCGCTCCTCCCAAAAGCCTAAAAACCATATTCTTAAATGGCCGGTGATACCGGCGCGATACCAGCGCTCTTGTTTATCCTGCGTTCGCGCCAGATGATGTAGAGACCGGAGGCGATGATGATCGCGATCCCCAGCCATTTCAGGGCATCCGGCAGGTCGCCGAACACCAGCCAGCCGAAGATCGTCGCCGAGACGATTTCCAGATATTGCAAAGGTGCCAGCACCGAGGCCGGCGCGGCACGATAGGCATAGACGCCGAGCACGCCGGAAATCGTCGCCACGACGCCGACGCAGAGCAGGTAGAGGCTGGCGGTCATATCCGGCGTGACCGGATCGAAGACCGCCGAACCCGTCCCTTCGCCAAACAACAGCAACAGGCCGCAGAACAGCGCGCCCCAGAGACCGGCATGGAACTGCATCGACCAGGGATCCTCGCTCTGGGCGACCATGCGCGTCACCAGCAGGAAGATCGCCAGGCCGAAACCCGAAACGATGGGCAAAAGCGCGATCCAGCCGACTTCCTCCATGCTCGGCTGGATGACCAGCAGCGCGCCCAGAAAGCCGACGGCGCAAGCCGTGTAGCGCCGCCAGCCGATGGTTTCCTTGAGGAAGATGCTGCCGAGAATGGTGAGGATGATCGGTTCGACGAAGAAGATGGCGATGGCATCGGCAACCTCCATCACCTTCAGGGTGGTGATGAAGGAGAGCATGGTGATCAACAGCAGGCCGCCGCGCAGCATGTGTAGGCCGGTCTTTTTCCATGTCAGGTCAAACAGTGTGCCGCGCCACAGCACGATGGGCAGGATGAAGACCATCTGCAGCACGAAGCGGATCGCCGTGATCTGTGCCGAAGGAACCGTTACGATCGCCAGCTTGGAAAAGATATCGATCAGCGGCGCGATCAGGACCGCGATCACCATCAGGCCCAGCCCGAAGGAGATGTCGCTGCCTTTCGCAAATGATGATGGTGTGGTGAGACTGGTCATGCCGTCGTCAGATCCGCTTGTCCGCGACTGTCGTCAGGCACCAGTCGGCAAAGTCCCGCATTGCGCGATCACGCTCGGTTTCGTTCAGCGTCTCGTGGCGCATCGTCGGATAGATGATCGTTGTCACGCGCTCGAAACCGGTCGTGGCCATACGCTGCGAAAGCCAGCGGATTTCGCGTCCGCCGTTCGTCGCCGGATCCTCCCCGCCGCCAACGAGGTGGACGGGCAGGGCTGAGGGCAGTTTCCGCAGGCGATCCGGCCTGGCGCCCGCAAATGTCAGTTCGAACAGGTCAATCCACATCGAAACGCTGGCATCGAAGCCGCAGAGCGGATCGTTGACATAGAGCGCCACCTCGGCCGGGTCATGCGAGAGCCAGTCGAAATCGGTCGTGTGGCCGGCGATAGACTTGCCCCAGGCGCCGAAGGTGAGCTTTGGCAGCACGCCGCTCGGCACGTCCGAGCCTTTCAGCATTTTCTCCGTGGCAAGTATGATCTGCGCGGCGCGGCCGGCGAGGCCGGGATTGAAATTGGAGTTCCAGATGGCAAGCCCGGCATACCGTTTGGGATCGTCCTCGGCTGCGTTGAGAGCGATCAGCCCGCCCATCGAATGGCCGAACAGGATGACCGGCAGGCCGGGATGGCTGGCGCCCACCCTGTCGCGCATGGCCCGGACATCGGCCACCACCTTGGCGACGCCCTGCGTGCCGGCATAACGGCCGAGCGGCGCATCACTGGCGCGCGTCGCGCCATGGCCGCGATGGTCGTGGGCGTAGACATGAAATCCCTGCGCCGCCATGAAGGCGGCGAAGCGGGCGTAGCGGGCGGAATGTTCGGCAAGGCCGTGGCTGATCATCAGCACGCCGCGTTCCGGCGAGACGGCGCCCTGACGGCGCCAGGCAAGGGCCGCTCCGCTGGGGCTTTGCAATGTCTCGACCGTGGTGAACACCCCGAATCCTCTCCCCGGTGAAGTTCCAGCTCAAAGAGTTATCAACTTGATTTATCAGGCAAAGGCAATTGCTGCATGGTGCTCGTTTCGCATCAGGTCATAAAATATCCGTCGCATGACGATTCCTGGTTGCATTTTTCTCGTTTTAGTCCTCATATGATCTTGTTTTGTTCTTATTTAACGGGAGATGGTCATGGAGGGGAATGCGAAATATCTCGGGGTTGCATTGGTGTACTGCATGAGCCTCGTCGGCATCGTGGTGATGATGACCCAGCTGGCCGTTGCGGCCGAAAAGACGTCTTCTCCTCCGCCGAAAACCCAATATATCCTCGCCGTCAGTTGGCAGCCCGGTTTTTGCGAAACGCGGCCGAAGCGCAAGGAATGCGCCGGGCAGACGGCGGAGCGGTTCGATGCGACGCATTTTTCCCTGCACGGTCTCTGGCCCGTGAAGAAGAGTTATTGCGGCGTGGCGGCCGATATTCGCGCCCGCGACAAGAAGGGTAGCTGGCTGGACCTGCCGCAACTGGCCATGGCCGAAGACACAGCGGCCCGTCTCCTTGTCGCCATGCCCGGAACGCAATCCGGTTTAGACCGGCACCAATGGCTGCGCAGCGGCACCTGCCAGGGCGGCACGGCGCAGGACTATTTCGCGCTTCAGCTCAAGTTTCTCGATGAGTTCAACGGCTCGGCGGTGCGCACCTTGTTTGCCGGCCGGATCGGCGAGGAGGTGACGGAAAGCGAGATCAAGCAGGCCTTCGACACCAGCTTTGGCGCTGGCGCCGGCGAGCGGGTGCGGATGCGTTGCCAGAAGGCCGGGTCGCGCAGCCTCATTACCGGACTGACGATCGGCCTGTCGGGAGACGTTTCGGGCGGGCCAGGCCTGTCGCAGTTGATCCTTGCGGCCGGAAAGACCGATTTCAAATGCGACAGGGGCACCGTCGATGCGGCCGGCATTCAGTGAATGGCGTGCCTAAGGCCGGTTTCTTCATTGCTCCGGCGGGATAATTCGCCTACATAGCGGGCAAAATCCCATTCCGTCGGAGCAGTCTGTCCATGGCACGTCAATTCATTTATCACATGTCGGGGCTGAACAAGTCCTACGGCACCAAGAAGGTCCTGGAGAACGTCCATCTCTCGTTCTACCCGGACGCCAAGATCGGTATCCTCGGTCCGAACGGCGCCGGTAAATCGACCGTCCTGAAGATCATGGCCGGGCTCGACACCGAATATACCGGTGAAGCCTGGGTGGCCGAAGGCGCGACCGTCGGCTACCTCGCCCAGGAGCCGCATCTCGATCCGACGAAGACCGCCAAGGAAAACGTCATGGAAGGCGTTGCCGACAAGACGGCGATCCTCGAGCGCTACAACGAACTGATGATGAACTATTCCGACGAGACGGCCGATGAAGGCGCACGTCTGCAAGATATCATCGACGGCCAGAATCTCTGGGATCTCGACAGTCAGGTCGAAATGGCCATGGAAGCCCTGCGCTGCCCGCCGGCCGATGCCGATGTCACCAGTCTCTCGGGTGGTGAGCGCCGCCGTATCGCCTTGTGCAAGCTTCTGCTCTCCAAGCCGGACCTGCTGTTGCTCGACGAACCGACCAACCATCTGGATGCGGAGACGATCGGCTGGCTTGAAAACCACCTGCGCCAATATTCCGGCGCCGTCATGATGATCACCCACGATCGCTACTTCCTCGATAACGTTACCGGCTGGATCCTCGAGCTCGATCGCGGCCGCGGCATTCCCTATGAAGGCAACTATTCGGCCTATCTGCTTGCCAAGGCCAAGCGCATGCAGCAGGAATCGCGTGAAGATGCGTCCCGCCAGAAGGCGATCAGCCGCGAGCAGGAATGGATCGCGTCCAGCCCCAAGGCCCGCCAGTCCAAGTCCAAGGCGCGTATCAAGGCCTATGACCAGCTGGTCGAGGCGGCCGAGAACGTCCGGCCCGGCGATGCGCAGATCATCATCCCGGTGGCCGAGCGCCTCGGCCAGGTCGTCATCGAGATGGAAGGCATCACCAAGGGTTATGGCGACCGCGTGCTGATCGAGGACCTGACGCTGAAGCTTCCGCCGGGCGGTATCGTCGGCGTCATCGGCCCGAACGGCGCCGGCAAGACGACCCTGTTCCGCATGATCACCGGCCAGGAACAGCCCGACAGCGGTACGTTCCGCGTCGGCAATTCCGTCCAGCTGAGCTATGTCGACCAGAGCCGCGATGCGCTCGACCCGAACAAGACCGTCTGGGAGGAAGTTTCCGGCGGCGCCGAAGTCATCAAGCTCGGCAAGTTCGACATGAATTCGCGTGCCTATTGCGGCGCCTTCAACTTCAAGGGTACCGACCAGCAGCAGAAGGTCGGCAACCTGTCGGGCGGTCAGCGCAACCGCGTTCACCTCGCCAAGATGCTGAAGTCCGGTGGCAACGTCCTGCTGCTCGACGAACCCACCAACGACCTCGACACTGAAACACTCGGTGCGCTGGAAGTGGCGCTCGAAAATTTTGCCGGCTGCGCCGTCATCATCAGCCACGACCGCATGTTCCTCGACCGGCTCGCCACGCATATCCTGGCGTTCGAAGGCGACAGCCATGTCGAATGGTTCGAAGGCAACTTCGAGGATTACGAGCAGGACAAGATCCGTCGTCTCGGCGCGGAATCGGTCAATCCAAGCCGCGTCAGCTACAAGCGCCTGACCCGCTGACGGTCATCAGTCATGGGATGCATCCGGCTGCGGATGCGAGAGTTTATTGATGAAAGATCAAGGCGGTCCTCTCGGATCGCCTTTTTCGTTTGCGCGAACCCGCTGCCACATTTCGTCTTGCGATGCGTGTGAAAATCACATAAACATATCTTTATGTGTTGATGGGGTTTTGAATGGCGCACGAGCAGGGACTTGGTTTGGACGAATTGGTCGACGTGCTCAAGGCGGCGGGGGAGCCGACGCGCATGCGTCTTCTCGCGCTGCTCGCGGCCGGCGACCTGACCGTCACCGATCTTACCGAAATTCTTGGCCAGTCGCAGCCCCGAATCTCCCGCCACCTGAAGCTGCTGGCCGAGGTGTCGCTGATCGATCGGTATCAGGAGGGCGCCTGGGCCTATTTCCGCCTGAAGGGTGAGGGGGCGGGCGTGGCGCTGGTGCGTGGCCTCCTGTCCGCCGCCAATCTCGACGATGCCGTCCTGACGCGTGACGGCGAGCGGCTCTCGGCGCTGAAACTGGCGCGATCCGAGAAGGCGCAGGCCTATTTCAGCCGCAACGCCGCCGAATGGGACGAGTTGCGGCGCCTGCATGTCAGCGAAGCCGATGTCGAGGCGGCACTGAGGGCCATGATCGGGCCGGAGCCGGTCGATGGCCTGCTCGATCTCGGCACTGGCACGGGACGCATCCTGCAGCTCTTCGAAGGCATCTATCAACGTGGCGTCGGCGTCGATGCCAGCCGCGACATGCTCGCGGTTGCCCGCGCCAATCTCGACCGGGCAGGCATCACCAAGGCCTCGATCCGCCACGGCGACATCTTCAACCTGCCGCTCGACGGCCGTCAGTTCGATCTCGTCACCATCCACCAGGTCCTGCACTTCCTGCAGCAGCCGGACGCCGCGATCGCGGAAGCGGCGCGCATGCTGTCGCCCGGCGGACGGCTGGTGATCATCGATCTTGCGCCGCACGCGCTGGAATACCTGCGGGACGACCATGCGCATGTGCGTTTGGGCTTTTCGCGGCAGACGATGGAAGAATGGCTTGAGAAGGCCGGGCTGACCGTCGAGCAGGCCGTCGATCTGAAGCCGGATACCGACCGCGACCGGCAGCTGACGGTGACCATCTGGCTTGCCCGCGACCAGCGGCAGGCCTCCGCATCCGATACACCGGCGGGCAAACGCGCGCTGGCCCATGCCGGGAGGACATGACATGGCGATACACACTCTTTACCCGGCGGAACGCGGAAACCTGCGGCTCTCGTTCGAATATTTCCCGCCGAAGAACGACGAGATGGAGGTCCAGCTTTTCCAGACCGTTTCCGATCTTTCGGCGTTCGGCCCGGCCTTCGTGACGATGACCTATGGCGCCGGCGGATCCACCAAGGCGCGTTCGCTCACTGCCGTGCGACGCATGATCAACGAGGAAGGGTGTGCCGATACGGCGGCGCACCTGACCTGCGTCGGCGCATCCCGCGCCGAGGTGGATGCGATCGTCACCGAATTCATCGACAGCGGCGTGCGTCATTTCGTGGCCCTGCGCGGCGATCCGCAGGGCGGTATCGGCGCGCGTTACGAGCCATTCCCGGGCGGGTATGAAACTGCCGCCGCGCTCGTTGCCGCGATCCGTTCGCGTGGCGATTTCGAGATTTCGGTCTCGGCCTATCCGGAAAAGCATCCGGAAAGCCCGAATGTCGATGCCGATATCGATATGCTCAAGCGCAAGGTCGATAGTGGCGCGACGCGGGCACTGACGCAGTTCTTCTTCGACAACAACGATTTCGAGCGCTACCTGGAGCGGGTGCGCCGGGCGGGCATCAATATTCCAGTGGTGCCCGGCATCCTGCCGATCAACAACCTGACCCAGGTGAGAAAGTTTGCCGGCCTCTGCGGCGCCACGGTTCCGGATGCGATCGTTACGCGGCTCATCCATCTCGACGAGAGCCCGCAGGAGCGTTTCAAGGAAGCGACGCTGATCGCCGCCGAACAGATCGTCGATCTGGCGCGCCGGGGCTTGCGCGATTTTCATGTCTATACGATGAACCGGTCGCCGCTGGTTTCAGCCGTATGCGATCTCGTCGGCTTCGAGCGGGTGAAACGCACCGTTCTTCAGGCGACGGGAGCGGCGGCCTGATCGTCGCCCATCCACCGCGTTCGGCAGAAAAAAGCCCTTGAGACCGGAAGGTTTCAAGGGCTTCGTTTTTGAGGCAGCTGTTGCTCTGCGGTGATCCTTTGAGCGTTTCACCTTGCTCGATCATGCTGCAATGGATTTACGGTATTAAAGTCCCTTGTTTACCGAATGGACTGGCGCTTTTCAGATGAAAAGCATGGTTGCTACGAAAACAAACGCTGCACTTATCATGAGGACATTCAACGAATGTGTAAGTCCCATAACCGGCCCTCCTTGCGTTGACCCTCGAAAGATAGGGTGAAAATGTCACGCGTGAAAGGAAAAGTTATGCTGCACTGCGGCGGGCGACGCTTGAGAAGTGGTTATTCACAGGCTTAAATCACTGATTAAAAAGGCCTTTATTCGCCGCCACATTTTTTTCACAATGTCTTAAGCCTGGTTAATGTAACGCGTTGAAATGCGCCGTGAGTGACCGATTAGACACATGCGCGCGGCGCTTTGCTCCTGCCGATTCCATCATCCCCGGCGGCGCTGCAGGATTCGCCCGTCGAGAACCACGAGACCGCCGGCGATCAGCAGCATGCCGGCGACGTCGGTCGGCTCCAGGGTTTCGCCGAGAAAAAGGAAGCCGAGCAGGATGGCGCTCGGCGGCACCAGGAGCGTTACCAGCGACGTGTTGGTGGCGCCGGCGCGGCTCATGATGCGGAAGAACAGGATATAGCCATAGGCGGTGGAAAGCAGGGCGAGCGCCAGCACCGCGAGCAAGGAGGTCATCGGCGGCATGGCCAGCGTCCAGGGCCTGTCGATGACGAGGGACAGCGGCAGCATGATCAGCGATGAGGCCGTCAGTTGCCCCGCTGCCGTCAACGGGGCTGCCAGCCCGCGAAAACGCTTGCCATAGGTCGCGGCCAAGCCGTAGCTGACGGCGGCGATCACGGGAAACAGCAGGGCCCAGAGCGGAATAGTGCTGCCGGATGCGGTCAGGCCCGGCAGGGCGCTCGGGCCGATCAGCACCGCCGTTCCGGCAAGACCGAGCAGGCAGCCGGCGATCTTGGCAAGGCTCAGTTTCTCGTCCTGCGTCAGCGTGTTGGCGATCAGCACGGTCCAGACCGGCGTCGTCGCATTGAGGATGGCCGCCAGCCCGGCCCCGATTTGTGTCTGGCCGAGAAAGATGAAGGTGTGCGGAATGGCGTTGTTGATCAGTCCCATCAGCAGGAATTGCGGCCAGCGGGCGACAAGCTCGCGATAAATGTCGAAGCGGCCGAAAACGTAGACGTGCAGGGCGAGCGCGGCGAGCGCGACGCGCAGCAGGACGAGCGTGAAGGCCGGCACATGCTGGATGGCGATGCGCGCGAAGAAGAACGAGCCGCCCCAGATCAGCCCGAGCAGCGCCAGAAGCCCCCAGGTGGCGAGTGTCATCCTGTTCTGTATGTCGCCCGTTTTTGCGTGCATTCGACTTGACCTTCCCCTGTCTCCTCCGGATCATGGTCAGGGTTAAGACCTGTCGTGGAAATTTGCCACCCGATTCTTGGGGGTGGGCCGTGAACATGAAGGACGATCTGCTGGAGCCCGTCGCGACACATTCGATTGCCGCTGCCGCGCATGAGGGGCAGGGGCTTATCTCCATTGCGATCGTGGTTGCGGTCGCGGCGTTTCTGGGCCTCGGGTTCCTGCGCTTGCGCCAGCCGCCGCTGGTGGGCTTCATTCTCGCCGGCGTAGCACTCGGGCCGACGGGCTTCGGCTTCATTTCCTCAAGCGGCAATGTCACGCTTCTCGCTGAAATGGGCGTCGTCGTCCTGCTCTTCTTCATCGGCATGGAATTGTCGATCAAGGCCTTCGTGCTCAGTCTACGGCAATCGATTCTGGTGGCCGGCGGCCAGGTCGTCGCCGCCATCGCGGCGGCGGGCCTCATCCCCCTGATCACCGGGGCGAGCCTCGCCGAGGGGCTTATCCTCGGCTTCGTCATTGCCATGTCATCGACGGTCGTCGCCATGAAGATGCTCGAGGATATGGGGGAATTGCGCAGTGAAACCGGCCGGATCGCGGTCGGCGTGCTGATCGCCCAGGATATCGCCGTCGTGCCCATGCTGATTCTCGTTTCGAGCCTGGGTGGTGACGAGCAGAACATTGGCCTGATCGTCGCGAAGATCGTCATCGCCATCTCCATTCTCGCAGCGCTGCTGTGGTGGTTCGGCCATAGGGGCAAGCTGAAGATCCCGTTCAGCGCCGAGATGGAGGACAAGGTCGAGATTCTGGCGCTCGGGGCGCTGGCCGTCTGTTTCGGGGCGGCGGCGATCTCGGGCCTGGCTGGCATGTCGCCGGCCTATGGCGCTTTTCTCGCCGGCATCGTCATCGGCAATTCCACTTTGCGCAGCCGAGTCATCCCGGTCATCGAGCCGATCCAGAGTGTGCTGCTGGTCGTTTTCTTCCTGTCGATCGGACTGCTGATCGATCTGGATTTCATCGCGGCAAATTTCTGGTCTGTGCTGTTCGGGGCATTGTTCGTCATCGCGGCAAAGACGGTGCTGAACATCTTCCTGTTGCGCAAGTCCGGCTCGCCGCCGCACATCGCATTGGTCGCGGGCCTGTCCATGGCTCAGATCGGCGAGTTTTCGTTCGTGCTGGCAGCAGCCGGCCTTGGCGCCGGCGTGTTGCGGTTTGAGACCTACAAGGTGGCGATCGCCGTCACGGCGTTGTCGTTGCTGGTCTCGCCGCTCTGGGTCAACATGATGCACAGGCTGGAAAATATCGCGTCCGAGCATCTCTCGACCTATCGGACGGCCTTGGCGATCGCCTATGCGCGGGAATTGAACGAGTTGTCGAAGCGGGGTGCTGCTCTCGATGGCGCGCGCTTGTCGCTCAGGGCACGCTACCGGGCCTTCCGTCTTGCCCGCCAAGACCGGCGGCGGGCAAGGATGTCGAACGAAATCCGAAACGACGATTAAAGCGCGTCGAGAACGGCCTGCGTTGCCCAGCCGTCGGCGGGCAGGCCGAGGCGCAACTGCTCCTTCTGCAGGGCGGCACGCGTGCCCGCGCCGAGGATGCCATCGATCTTGCCGACATCGTGGCCCACGCCCTGCAGCTTGGTCTGCAGCGCCTTCATGCCGTCGTCGCTCAGGCCGGGCTCCGGATGATGCGTATCGTAGGGCGGTGCGCCGGCAAGCCGGGTGGCGAAATAGGCGGCCGATGTCGTGTAGATGAACGACTGGTTCCATTCGAGATAGACGTTGAAATTCGGATAGGTCAGGAAGGCGACGCCGTGGCGGCCCTGCGGGATGACCAGCGAGGCGGCGAGTTGTGGGAAGGTCGTGTTGCCATCGCGCGGCGAGACGCCGAGCTTGAACCAGTCGCCGGCGGTCATGCCCGTCTGCAACCCGGTTTTTTCCCAGGGCAGGTTTTCCGGCAGGCTCACTTCCTGGATCCAGGGCTGACCGGCAGTGAATCCGAGGCTCTTGATGAACTTGGCGGCCGTCAGGATCGCATCGGGCGAACTCTGCTTGAGGTTGACGTGCCCGTCGCCATCGCCATCCATGCCCTGCGCGATGATATCTTCCGGCAGCATCTGCACCTGGCCGATTTCGCCGGCCCAGGCGCCCGTCGTCGTGGCGGGGTCGAGATCGCCGTGCTGGACCATCTCGATCGCGGCGATCAGCTGCGGCCGGAACATTTCCGGGCGGCGGCAGTCATGCGCCAGCGTCACCAGGGCGTTGCGGGTGTTGAAATCGCCTTGGACGGCGCCGAAATCGGTTTCCATTGCCCAGAAGGCGGTGATGACAGGCGCGGGAACGCCGAATTCCTTCTCGGCGCGGTCGAAGACCGCGGCATATTCCTTCATCTTCTTGGCGCCGATATCGAGACGCGCCTTGCTGACGGTGCGCTGCGAGAATTCGGTGAAGCTCTGTTTGAAGACACCCTGCGCGCGGTCGCGGCCCAGAACCTTTTCGGAAATCGCAGCACCTGCCAGCGCGCGATCGACGACATCGGCCGGAATGCCCTTGCCAATCGCCTCGGCTTTGACGCCTTCCAGAAAAATGGCGAGATCACCGCCGCAGGGGGCGACCGGCGGGGCTGCGCCCTGGGCAAGCGCAGTGGAGGTCAAAAGGGTAAGAAAACCGATCGAGAGAACGGAGCGCAGTGTGGCGCGTGTCATCGCAAGTCCTTGTTGGCAGGGCGGGTTGTCCGGTCGTGTCCGGCCGGGCTCGGCCGAGGGAGAGGGCCGATGCCGTCGCGGCAACGTATGAGAGCCGCTTTCGCACGGCAATGGGGCTGAAAGAAGAATTACCGCGTCCGGATGGAAAATTACGACGTTGGCCGCGGTTTCGAGACTGCGGCGACCCAATTCTTCCAGTTCTTCAGCGATCCGGCAAAGACATTGATGTCGGTATTGCCTTGGATGCCGGGAATGACGCCGGTGCTGGTATATTGCCAGAAGGCCCAGCGTCGCTCCTCATAGATTTTCGTCGGATGCGCCGCGACCGAGCGCACCCAGAAATGATAGTCGTTGAACTGGCCGACGAGATTGTCGCGGTGGAAGTCCACCGACGTGTAGATGATCGGGCGCTTGCCGTAATGGGCTTCCAGCCGGTCCATGAAGCGCTTCATTTCGGTCTGCACGGTCAGCGGTGACGGCCGATAGGTACAGGTCTTGGACTCGCCATTCCATTCGACATCGAGAACCGGCGGCAGGTAGACCGCGCTCTTCGGCACATTGGCGATGAACCAGTCGGCCTGCTGGTCGGCCGTCGAGCAGAAATAATAGAAATGATAGGGCGCGTAGGGTAGGCCGGCGGCGCGGGCCTTCTGCCAGTATTCGTTGAACTTGGCATCGATCCGGTCCTTGCCTTCGGTCGCCTTGATGAAGGCGAAGGAGACGCCGGATGCCTTTACCTTGGCCCAGTCGACATCGCCTTGCCATTTGGAGACGTCGATGCCGTGGATGTTGTGATGGTGCGGCGTGCGCCCGCCGAAATCCTGCGGGTCCTTGTCCTGGAATTTCGGCGGGATCGATGCTGTCGAGACGAGATCGTAATCCGTGGTCGAACAGGCGGACAGGAGCGTCACAATTGGCAGCAGAGCCAGGAAAAGCCGGCGCATGAGGTATCCGTTTTCTAACGATCGACGACGCTGCCTCACACGATGATATCCGCTAATGTGATCATCCCCCAGGAGGCGTGAACCTCATCTTCACCATATCATCGTAAAAATTGGGTTAGTTTCAAGCACAATCGCCGAAACCCGGCCACCGCGCCGAGGCAGTCGGGAGCGGAAACCGGGATGATTATGGCGCGGGATCGTTACGCGGGGCTTGCGGTGTTGCTCAGGCGGGGCGGCGGTAGACGAAGAGCCAGGCATAACCACGGCCGAGCGGCTTGAATTCGACCGTGTGGCCGGCCTGCGCCGCCTTGTTTTTCAGGGCGGGGACGAGCGTCTTGCGCGGGGTGACGTGAAAGCGTGTCAGCCAGGCCTGCAGGCCGCGCCGGAACAGGCGAGGCAAGCGCTCCTGCTGGCCAAAATCGGCAATGTGGAGGGAGCCGCCGGGATTGAGCGCCGCAATCGCCGCGTCGATCGCCTTTTCCCAGTCCGGGATCATCGATAGGGCATAGGAGATGAAGATCCGGTCGAAACCGGTCTGACCGAATTCCGAGGGTGCAAAATCCGTGGCATCGGCGACCCGCAGGACTGTCCGGTGGAAGCCAGCCTTGTGCAGCTTCGCCTCGGCCGACATCAGCATTTCGGCGGAGATGTCGAGTCCGAAGAGCTGTGCCGTCGGAAAGCGGCTGCCGATCATCGCCAGGTTGCGGCCGGTGCCGCAACCGACTTCGAGCACGCTGCCGCCGGCCGGCACGTTCAGGCCGTTAATCATCGTGTCTCGGCCGAACAGATAGTATTTGCGCGTCAGGTCGTAGAAGTGGCGCTGGGTGCGGTACATCCGGTCCATGCGCTGTGCATGGCTGTCCTGTCCGTTGTCGATGGCGGTCATGCCGTCTTCCGGTAGATATGGAAGCCGCCATAGATCGCCGAGCGATCCTTCAGGTTCAGCACCTGAGACTGCTCGCCGTCGTAAGACCACTGGGCGAGCAGGGTCTGCGACACGCGGCCTTCGAGAACACTGGCTTCGGCGGCCGTGCGGAAGATGACGATGGCACCGTCTGCCGCGGTGCGGGTGATTTCCGTCCACAGATCGTTCAACTGTTTGTCGTTCATCCAGTCCTGCGCATCAAGCAGGACGTAGCGATCGACGGAGCCGGCGGCCTTCCCGACCAGCAGTTCAGTGAAGCTCGCGTGATGGACATGCACGCGCTCGGCATTGTTGCGGATCGTCTCGTGACGACCGGCCTGCAGATAGACCGGCAGCTCGCCCTCGTGCGGCATGGGATACCGACGGGCAAAGGCCTGCCAGGCAAAGTAGTTTTCCCGCAGGGGGAAGTGGCAGGAGAGCTTTTCCAGCCGCTGGCGCAACACGCCGGCGAGCGATTTCTCGTCGCTCAGGCTCGCCAGTTCGTCGAATTGCTGCGGCGGAATGCCGAGACCGAACAGCGAGCTCTTGCGGCTGGTGATCCAGCGGATGACCGGACGGTCGAATAGTGGCGCGAGGCGCTGATCGAAGAACTGGCGCTGTTCGCGCATCGAGCGGGCATTGGCAAGCTCGCTCGGATCCACGCCATGCAGGCGGGCGAGCAGGTGGCCAAGGCCGATGAAACGGCCGAGAAGGCCGGTGCGGTAGATGTTCTTGCCGAACACCCGGATGCGGCGCTGGCCGCTCAGGCCACGGCTGTTCCAGTATTTCCGTGTTGCATCGTCGAGCTTCGGCGCGATGAAGAGGTCATAGGCCTGAACGTTACTGGCAATGTCGTTGCGCGCCAGGAAACGGACGATGTCCTGATGGCCAGGTAGATGACGAAAGGCCGCGAGCTTCAGCCGGTTCAGTGCCACATGGTGCGGATTGAGATCAACGACGTCGATGCGCTCTGGGGCGGCGGAGAGATAGGCCAGCATGTTGCACCCGCCGGAGCCGATGGTAACGATATGGTGTTCCGGCCGGATCTGCATGGCCGCCATGTCGACGGCCGGGTCTTCCCAGATTTGCGGGTAGACGAGCCCCGTGAAAAGAAGTCCGAAAAGCCGCTCCGACAGGCCATCGAAGCTCAGGGCCCTGTGCTGGATCAATGCGGTCTTGAGCTTCTGGTTCTTCTTGCCAAAGCCTGCATCTGGCGCGAGATCGGTCATATCAGCCTGCCATCCGTTGACGATGCCGCGCTTCTAAGACGAGTCCGCTACACTTTGATGACGGCCTGAATATACAAGTTCTCATCCATAAGATTTGATTAAGTTTGTATGTGCTAGACAAGCTCATCTTTTTCGGGGCCTGACATGATGTTAAAGTCTTTTCTGCCGAAATCGGAGCAGCGTCATGCTGCGGCGGGCGCGGCAATCGGGTCGATTTTCCCGATCATCTGCATTTTTTATGACCGAATGACCGGGAGTGATTATGGCTTCTGGGGCAATGGCTCGGCGTCGATCGCCGTGAGCCTGATGCCGATTGTCTGCGGCGTGTTGTTTTATCAATGGGCATGCTCGCGCAGCCGCCTGATCGCGCAGCTTCAGCAGCACCGGAAAACCGAGGAAGATTTGCAGCGCGTGGTTCATACCGACCAGCTGACGGGTATCGCCAACCGTTTTGCCCTGGAGCGTGACCTTCGTGAACGGCTGGCAGCGGAGCCGAGATCGCAAGACCGCACCGCGCTTCTCCTGCTCGACCTCGACCGGTTCAAGTTCGTCAACGATTCCATGGGGCATGATGTCGGCGATGAGTTGCTGGTGGCGCTCAGCAAGCGGCTGATCCAGGCCGTGTCGGGCACGGCGAAGGTTTACCGCCTGGGCGGCGACGAATTCGTCATCGTCATCGCCGGAGCGCCGTCGGACGGCAAGATTGAGGATATCTGCGCCACGATCAAAAGCCTGTTCTCCGAACCCTTCGATCTCTCCGGTGCGCAGTTCTGGACCGGCGGCAGCATCGGCGTCGCCTATGTCGAGCCGGGCGACGAAACCATGTCGGCGGTGCTCAAGCGCGCGGACCTCGCGCTCTACAAGGCCAAGGAGATCGCCGGAAACAGTCACATGCTCTACGCGCCCGACATGGCGGCGGAAGCCGCGGAGAAGGGGGAGATGGAATATGACCTGTCCCGCGCTCTCGCCGCCGGCGAATTCTTCCTCGAATACCAACCCATCGTCGGCATCGAAAGCCGGGCGATCCGCTCGTTCGAGGCACTGATCCGCTGGCGCCATCCGGAAAAGGGTATCATCCCGCCGGATCGTTTCATCGCGTCGGCCGAAAAGACAGGGCTCATCCTGCCGATCGGCAACTGGGTCGTGCGCACCGCGTGCCTCGAAGCCGCGCGCTGGCCGGCGCCGACCGGGATCGCGGTCAACGTCGCCGGTGACCAGTTCAAGGACCGTGCCTTCGTATCGCATGTGAAGGCGTGCCTTGCCGAAGCCGGCCTTGCCCCCGGTCGCCTGACGATCGAGGTGACGGAATCGATCTTCCATGTCGATGTCGAGATCGTCAGCAACAGCCTGCAGGAACTGCGGGCCCATGGCGTCCGAATCGCGCTCGACGATTTCGGTATCGGCTTTTCCTCGATCAACAATCTCCGGCGTTTTCCGCTTGACCAGTTGAAGGTCGATCGTTCCTTCACGCGTTCGATGCTCGGTAACCAGCGCGACGCCGAACTGGTGGATATCATCCTGCAGCTTGGCAACACGTTCCAGGTGTCGACCACGATCGAGGGCATCGAAACCGAGGGGCAGATGGAATTTGTTCGGGCGCTTGGTGCTTCGGAGGCACAGGGTTTCCTGATTTCACGGCCCGTTTCCGCTCATGACGCCTTCGCCATCCTGCAGCGCGAACCGGCAAAGCTCGCGGCGCGATCAATAGGTTAGAAACATCTCTCGCACCACCGTGATCGCCATAAAGCCTTTCTAAATGCGTGGAATCCTGTTTTTGTGGCCTTACAGCGCCGCGCGTCCAACATGACGCGCGGAGGTTGCTGGTAAGACTTGAAAGACGCTGCATCATTTTATCCTTAAATCGATCACGATTTAAGGAATTATGCAGGAGCGAAGCAGGGACGAGGCGTATGCGCAGAAAATGGTTATGGCTTGCAGGCTCGGTCTCGATCGCCATTGCGGCTGTCGCGGCCTGGCTTGTCGTAATGCCGCCGGAACTGTTGCGCGTCGGCGATGGTTACGCTGCCAAGATCGTCTGCTCCAATGTCTTTGTTGCCGGCCGCGACCCGCAGGTCGTGCTGGCGGACGATGTTCAGGCGCCGGGCCATCCGCTGCTGCGCCTTGTGCGCATTTCCGTGGACGAGACCCGCAAGACCGTGACGGCGCGCATGTTCGGCTTTGCCGCGCCTGGGCATGCCATCTACCGCGAAGGGCTCGGCTGCACCAATGTCACACAGGGGGAGTTCGCCGCATTTCCGGGTAACCGGCAACTCCGCCGTCGTGCGCAACAGGTGGATGATTCCAAGCCCTGGCCGGATGGCAGCGGTACGGCGATCAATCCGGCGGTGCAGACGCTGGTGATGGACAAGCAACTGGCAGGTCCTGGTATGCGCGCCATTCTCGTGATCAAGAACGGCCGTATCCTGGCCGAGACCTATGCCGACGGTTTCAGCAGCACAACGCCACTTCTGGGATGGTCGATGACCAAGTCGGTGACGGCGGCGCTGATCGGCATCCGTGTTCGCGACGGAGAGATGGCGCTCGACCGGACCGAGCTCTTGCCGCAATGGCGCAATGATCCGCGCCACCAGATCACGCTCGCCGACCTGATGGCGATGCAGAGCGGGCTGCAATTCAACGAGGACTATGGTGACGTGACCGACGTCACCCGCATGCTTTACCTCGAAGGCGACATGGCCGATTTCGCCGCGGACAAGTCGCTTGAGGCAAAACCGGGCGAGCGCTTCAACTATTCGAGCGGCACCACGACGATCCTGTCACGGCTCTGGATGGATACGTTCGGCAGCGTCCGCGAAGCCCTGACCTTTCCACGCGCGGCACTCTTCCGGCCGCTCGGGATGACGAGCGCGGTGCTGGAGCCGGATGCACACGGAACCTTCGTCGGTTCTTCCTACATGTATGCAACAGCGCGCGACTGGGGCCGGTTCGGCTTGTTCCTGCTGCAGAACGGCAACTGGAACGGGGAGCAATTGCTGCCGGAGGGTTTCGTCGATTTCATGCGCACGCCGACCAAGGCATCCGAAGGACGCTACGGGGCGGGGCAGGTCTGGACGAAATATGGGAGCGACGGCGGCCCGGCCTTGCCGCCGGATGCCTATTGGATGCAAGGGCATGACGGCCAGACGGTGATGCTGGTGCCGTCTCTCGGGCTCGCGGTCGTCCGCCTCGGGCTGACCCCGTCCCGCAGCGGCTATGACGTGCGCATGCTGGAGGCCAAAATAATAGAGGCGGTCAAGTGACCGCCTCCAGAAGGTAAATCTCTATCGCGAATTCGCCGGGCTTATCGCATACCAAGCGTATCGAGCAGGCCCTTGCGCTTGGCGTGGTAATAGTAGCCGCTGGCATAGAGTTTGACCGCGCCGTCATTCTGGTTGTCGGCCACCATCCAGGCGCCGGCCAGGTACTTCGTCGCATATTTCAGGTTGGTTTCGGCATCGAAGAGGCCTTCAGCCGGACCTTCATAGCCAAGACCCTTGGCGGTGTTGTAGCGGATCTGCATCAGGCCGTAGTTGCCGGCGTGATAGGCGCGGGGATTGTAGGTGCTCTCGCGCTTGACGACGCGGTGAACCAGTTCTTCCGGAATATTGTTGAGCTTGGCGTAATAGGCGATCAGGCGATCGAGTTCCGGGCGGGAGCTTGTCGGCTTCTGGGTGATTCCCAAAGTGTCCGGAATGGACTTCGCCATTGCGATAGCGCTCTGGCCGATCGAGGGTTTCGGCATCGGCACGATCATGCGCTTGGCGACGAGCGTTTCAAGACCGACCGGTTCGCCGGTGTCGAAATCCGATTCCATCGCGGCCATCATCACCATGCCCTGCGGAATCTGCGCGGAGGTTTCGGTCGTCGCCGGCACCAGCGCGTTTGCGGTTTCCGGCATCACGACGGCCGTCGCAGCCTGGACGCTTGCCGATGCCTGCTGCTGCGTGACGAGCGCGTTGGCGGCCGATGGCGTCACTACCGCCGGATTTACGACCATCGCGGTCGCGACCTCGGTCGTCGCCGTTTCGCCGGGTTTCATCATCGCCGTTTCGGCGGCAAGGGCTGCCGCTGTCGCGGTGGCCGCGCCATCGGGTGTCGGCA
Source organism: Pararhizobium sp. (assembly GCF_035497515.1). GTDB lineage: Bacteria > Pseudomonadota > Alphaproteobacteria > Rhizobiales > Rhizobiaceae > Pararhizobium. The sequence continues at coordinate 48,910 of NZ_DATJDJ010000110.1, forward strand.
GGGCGTAAGCCGTCATTTCCGTTCCAGGCTTCGGCAGCGGAGTTACCGTCTGCACCGCCATCAACTGTTCCATCGGCGTCCGCTCGACGCTCGAACAACCGCCAAGCAGTGTCGCCGAGATCAAGGCGCAGGCCGTAACGGCCGGTTTGTTAACGGAAAAAGGGGTTTTTGCCATGCTGTCGCTTTCATGCTGGCAGGCAAATCAATACCTGCAAATCAGCGGTCAAAAACCGCCATGCGCGAAACCTCATTAACCTATAGGGAAAACGATCGCAAGCCGCCGCGGCGTTTCAGGCCGTCGCCCGCCTCAAGCCGGCGGTCAGAAGTCCTGCGCCGATCAGCAGAGTGCCGCCTGTGCGGTTGACGATCGCCTGCACTTTCGGCTTGCGGATGGTTTTTCGCGCGGCTGACGCCATGAGCGCGTAGGTCGTTGCATTGATGGTGGCAAGCACGAGGAATGTCGTCTCGAAAATCAGCATCTGGTTGAACAGCGGGCGGCTGAGATCGAGGAACTGCGGCAGGAAGGCCACGAAGAAAACGATGCTCTTCGGGTTCAGCGCCGTGACGATATAGGTGTGCAGGAAGATTCGCAGGGGCCGTTCGACCGGAGCGGCCATGGTGCCGTCGGCTGATTCCCGCGCGATGGGTGCGCGCCACAACTTGATGCCGAGCCAGATCAGATAGGCGGCGCCGACCCATTTCAGGACGGTGAAGATCGCAGCCGAGGTGGCGAGCAGGGCGCCGAGGCCAAGCATGGAGGCCGTCATGGCGGTGAAATCGCCGAGCGCCACGCCAGCGACCGTGGCGCCAGCCGTCTTGCGGCCATGGCCGAGCGCATACGAGATGACGAGCAGGATGGTTGGGCCGGGGATCGCCAGCATGATCGCGGATGCGGCGGCGAAAGCCAGCCAGTGTTCGATCGACATGAAAAGGGCTCCGTTTGAACGTGGTCCGATCGAGGAAGCCATGCGCAAACGGAGCCGTCAAGTATGATTCCCCGAAGGGAATTCAGGGGTTCCCGGAGGAATCAGTGGGCGTTCTTCCACTTCTGACCGATGACGTCCATCACATCGCCGAACCACTTGACCGAGGTGTCGAAGCGCTTGCCGCCCTTGATGCGCGGGAATTCGATCGTGCGGAGTTTGCCGTTCTGGTCTTCGTCATGGCCGGTCACGCCGGAGATCTTGTTGAGCGCGCTTTCGACTGCGAGATCGACCATGCCCTGGATCAACCGCAGGTCATCGACATTGGCGGGAGCCGAGCGCGCATAGTAGCCGGACTTCTGCACCAACGAGCGTTCGGCGCCGAGAAGGGCGGCGAACTGCCTGGAGAACCAGCCGCCGACATTGATCGTGTCGATCTTCACATGGCCGAAGGCATCGCGCTTGACGGCTTCGCCGGCTGCTTCGCGTTCGGCGACGACGGCGTCGAGGCAGGCGCCTTCCGAGATGAACAGGGTGACGAAGCCGTTGTTGTCCATCGTCTCGCGCAAGCGGGCTGCTTCCGCTTCTAGATCGAACGCGGTCTCTGGCAGGTAGAGGCCATCGATATTCTTCATCTGGCGGTTCATCATGAAGCCATCGACGAATTCCCGGTCGTCGACATGCTGGATATAGGCACGGGCGGTGGCGGCAGTCAGCCAGCCGCAATGACGGCCCATGACTTCATGCACGATCAGCGTGCGCGGTGCGGCGCTCTGCTCGTTGCTGACATTGTCGAAGAATTTTGCGCCATATTCGGCGGCCGTCCATGCGCCAAGCGACTGGCGGATCGGCACGACATCGTTATCGACCGTCTTCGGCAGGCCGACCACGGTGAGGTCGTAGCCATTGGCGCCCAGATAGGCGGCGAGATCGGCCGCGGTCGTGTTGGTGTCGTCGCCACCGATCGTGTGCAGGATGGTGATGCCATCGGCCGCCAGCCGTTCGGCGGCGACCCGCAACGGGTTCTGGCCTTCCTTGACGAGGCCACGCTTCACGCAGTCGGCGGTGTTGGTGAGCTTGACGCGGCTGTTGCCGATCGGCGAGCCGCCGTGGCGATGCAGGACATGCGCCTTTTCGCGCATGTCGCGGGTGATTTCGATTCGGTCGGCGAGCAGCAGGCCCTGATAGCCGGAGCGATAGGCGACCAGTTCGATGTCAGGAGCGATATCCGTATAGCGCTCGATCAGGCCGCCGACAGCGGAAGACAGGCAGGGCGCAAGCCCGCCTGCGGTCAGCATTGCAACTTTCTGTTTGGCCATGGTTCCTCCTCGGGGGTATCGGTGGGATCGTTCGGCGTTGTCTATCGCAAAACCCATGGAAGTTAAATGACATACAGAGGAGTATGCGTCAGGCGATGCGCGCCTTCCTGCCTAACCAGACGATGAGGGCGACGGCCACCGCGAAGCCGATCGTCGCGGGGCTGATCGCTTCGCCGACGAGCATGGCGGAGACGGCGAGCGTGACGAAGGATTGCAGCAACTGCACCTGCGCGACGCGGGCGATCCCGCCAAGCGCAAGGCCTGCATTCCAGAAGACGAAACCGCCGAACATCGACATCAGGCCAAGATAGGCAAGCGCGCCCAGTTCGCCGTGGGTCGGGGCATGGACGCCGCTATCCATCACCAGAAGGGTTGCGATTACCGATATCGGCGAGGTGATGACCAATGACCAGGAAATCACCTCCCAGCCGGGAAGGGTGCGCGACACCTTGGCCGACAGGACATAGCCGAGCGAGGCCGTGACGGCGGCGAGGAACAGCCAGAGATCGCCTGCCTGTAGCTGGAAGCCGCTGTCGCGGATGGAGAAGAGGGCGACGAGCGCCGCGCCCGCCAGGCCGTATGCCCAGAAGGCCGGCCCCGGTCGTTCGCCATCGACGATGGCGGCGAAGATCGAGGTCAGGAGTGGCAGGATGCCGAGGATGACACCGCCATGGCTTGCGGGAATGGTCTGCATCGCCGTGGCGGAAAAGATCGGAAAGCCATAGACCACGCAGATGCCGGCGCCGAGCAGCATGCCGCCCTGTCCCTTTGGCCAGCGCTTGCGCAACAGGATGAGTGTCAGCCCGGCAGCCACCGAAGCAATGACGGCGCGACCGAAGGTGATGAAGAAGGGGGAGAAGCCGCCAAGCGCGATATGCGTCATCGGCAGCGTCGCACCGAAGATGGTGACGCCGATCAGTCCGAGCACCATGCCCATGGCCTGCGGATGTGTGGAAATGCGCATGGGGGCTCCGGAGGCGGATGTTAAGGACAGATAAGTTGCGGTCGCATCCGGAACCGTTTCCCGTCAAATTCATTTGCCTTATTGGACGATCACTGGCATGAATGCGCAGATAATGAGGTGCCATCACAAATTCGTCATTTGACCCTCAAGTTTCGGATTGCTGCCTTGCAATAGGTCCTGAATTCTGGTCATGCTGGAGACCAGCAGGTTGCATTTTCACAAGACGATGCGGCCTTCGGCCAGACTGGTCTATCCGCCCGGGCATGCGGCCCTTGCGGCTCGCCTCAATTTTTTTACGAAGAGACCATGGGAAAGCACGTAGCCATATCGCTTTGGGACAGCATCCTCAGCATCGTCAACGCGACGGGCAACGCGCTCGCCGGCGTGGTCGAGGCGATCCGGACACTGTTCGAGGGGGATCCTGAAACCCGCCGCAAGGTGGCGTTTTCCGTTGCCATGATCGCCCTGTCGGCCAAGATGGCAAAAGCCGACGGCATCGTCACCGAAACCGAGGTCTCCGCTTTCCGCGATATCTTCAAGTTTCCCGACGACCAGGCGCAGAACGTCGCGCGGCTGTACAATCTGGCCCGCCAGGATGTTGCCGGTTATGAAGCCTATGCCGAACGCCTGGCGTCGCTTTGCGTTTCCTGCGAGCAGAACTGCCCCGTGCTGGAAGACATCATCGACGGTCTGTTCCATATTGCCAAGTCCGATGGCGCCGTGCACGAAAAGGAACTGTCCTTCCTGATGCGCGTCGCGGAAATTTTCCAGATCAAGGAAGAGCGTTTCCAGGAAATCATGGCCCGGCACGTCCATGCCGGCAGCGACCCCTACAAGATTCTTGGCGTTTCGCCGAAGGACGATTTTTCGCTCATCCGCAAGCGCTACCGTGTGCTGGTCTCGGAAAACCATCCCGACATGCTGGTTGCCCGCGGAGTTCCGGAAGAACTTCACGCGCTTGCCAATGACCGCATGGCCGCGCTGAATGCCGCCTATGAGGCCATCGAGAAAGAACGCCGCGCCGCATGATGGACTTCGCCTGCGACTACCCCGCCGCGCGTGTCGTGCCGTCGCCCAATCAGGGAGAGCGGATCGGCGTCCAGGCACCGGACATGATCATTCTTCATTACACCGGCATGGAGACGGCGGCGGCCGCGCTCGATTGGCTGTGTCGTGAGGAGAGCCAGGTTTCCAGCCATTACTTCGTCCACGAGGACGGTCGCGTCGATCAGTTGGTGGCCGAGGATCGCCGCGCCTGGCACGCGGGCAAGAGCAACTGGAAGGGCGAGGCCGACATCAATTCCCGGTCGATCGGCATCGAAATCGCCAATGCCGGCCATCCCGGCGGGCTGCCGGATTTCCCGCCGGCACAAATCGCTGCGGTCGTTGAACTGTGTCGAAACTGTGGCGAACGGTGGTCGATCGCCCCTGAGCGGGTGCTTGCGCACAGCGATGTCGCGCCTATTCGCAAGGTGGATCCGGGCGAAAAATTCCCTTGGGCGACGCTCCATGCCGGCGGGGTAGGGCACTGGGTTGCACCGGCCCCGATCGGCGGCGGCCGGTTTTTCCAGCGTGGCGATCAGGGCCAGCCCGTCGAGGCGGTACAGACCATGCTGTCGCTCTACGGCTACGGAATTGAAGTCACAGGCGTTTTTTGCGAGAAGACGGAAGGTGCTGTGGCCGCGTTCCAGCGGCATTTCCGCCCCGCCCAGGTCGACGGGATCGCCGATATTTCAACGCTCGATACGCTGCACCGGCTTCTGTCCGCGCTGCCGGATTTCAGCCTTTGAACGACCGCCGGAAACATGTTTCCGGCGACCCCGTTTTCGAGATGTCTCACTAATTTTGCGCGTTGCCACATCATCACCATGATGCGTGGGTCTTTTGCGGCCATACCAAACCGCAGGTGATTTGCACGGCTTCGGCCTTCTCCTGTTGATGATGAGAATCGGGACGTTAGACGGCAGGACGGGGTGCGTCCTCAACGTCATCGGCCCGGAATCGGAGACTTCAATTCATATGAGACTATCGAAACTTGCTGCGGCCGCGGCATGCTTCTGCATGCTGTTTTCCGGGGTTGAAACTTCCTATGCCGGGGGCAAGGACAAGACCATCACATCGGCCATTCCGTCCGCGACCAGAACGACGGGTTATCCGGTTCCGGATGTTTCCTTCAAGCATTCGGTCTATGCGGGACTGATCCAGACCTATGCCAAGCAGTACGGCGTGCCGGTCGATCTCGCCCATGCGGTCATCAAGGTAGAAAGCAATTTCAATCCGAAGGCGCGCGGCAGCGCCGGTGAGGTCGGCCTGATGCAGATCAAGCCCGCCACAGCCCGGATGATGGGCTATTCCGGCGGCAAGCGCGGCCTGTTCGATCCCGAAACCAATATCAAGTTCGGCATGAAATATCTGGCCGCGGCACACGAACTGTCCGGCGGATCTACCTGTGGAACGATCCTGCGCTACAATGCCGGTCATGGCGCCAAGAGGATGAACCCGGTGTCGCGCCGCTATTGCGGCAAGGTGCAGTCCATCCTCAACTGAGACGGACGATGCCGGCCTGGTCCGGCATTTCTCCGTTGCGACGGCCAGCCGCGCGGCGCCATGATATCCGGGTTGCCGATATGGATTTCGCGGTCTGCTACCGGTAACGGATCATATCCCTGAACCTTTTTGCTTTTGGTGCTGGCAATTGGCCGGAGGCTCGGCTATGCACCGCCTGCCAGTTGGCCGGGCAGCCGCGCTCCGCTAGGACCGAAAGGTTGCGGGGGGAGGAAAGTCCGGGCTCCACGGAAAAACGGTGCCGGATAACGTCCGGCGGGGGCGACCCCAGGGAAAGTGCCACAGAGAGAATACCGCCTGCGTCCGCGCAGGTAAGGGTGAAAGGGTGGGGTAAGAGCCCACCGCGCGCATGGCAACATGGGCGGCAAGGCAAACCCCACCGGGAGCAAGACCGAATAGGGATGACGCGGTTCGCGCAAGCGCACCGGCCTTTTCCGGGCCAGTCATCCGGGTGGGTTGCAGGAGGCAACGCGCAAGCGTTGTCCCAGATGAATGGCTGCCACGTTCCGGCTTTCGGGCCGGTGCCATACAGAACCCGGCTTACAGGCCAACTGGCACATTTCCTCTTTTTTTCATCAATGGTCAGGCGTTTTCGCAAATCGCGTATCCGCTTGAATGACTGCTTTTTTTAGATTTTACTAAATTTAAATTAGTCATTTTTGGGTGCCGGGATTCGGATGTAAATCCAAGGTGTTGACAGTCCAATCGTAACCATTTGTTAAACTTAACAGACTATCAATATTTGCTCGACACGCATGCCGAAATAGAGCAAATCCCATTGACGCCCATATGGTCCCATGCTATCCCAATCATGCACTGTACAAGGGCTGATTAAGGCCCATTCACCGCAAGCTTCGGGATCGCCCTGCCAGGGGTTTTCGCGCGGACATGTCGTTCGTCGTTGGAGTGCTGTGTATTGTTTTGAGGGTGCTTGCGGGCTGTTGGGGTTGGTATGTCTACCAGAAACGGCTGTATTGCGTCATGAACCGCTTCTTATCGCATGCGACAAACCGGATCGATGCGAAGGGGCGGGTTTCTGTTCCTTCGATGTTTCGCTCGGTTCTGTCTGCGCTCGATATTCGGGAGCTTTATTGCTTTCAGGATTTTGTTTTTCCGGCTATCAGCGCCGGCGGTCCGGACCTTCTGGATCGTTTCGAAAGGCAAATCAGCGGCGAGGACCCCTTTTCGCCGCAAGCCAATCAGATGTCGCTCCTTGTTCATGGGGGCGGGGTCTTCATGAAGCTCGATCAGGAAGGCCGGCTGATGGTCACGGATTTCATCCGCGATTTCACCGGGATTACCACGGAGGTCACTTTCGTGGGGCGGGCGGATCATTTTCAGTTGTGGGCGCCGCAGGTGTTTATCGAGACTCAGGCGGCGGCACGGGAAGAGCGCAGGTTGCGAGGTCTGCGTTCGGACTAGAGTGGAGAAACGGAATGATGGCGGATCAAGGCGGAGGTTCTACTGATGCCGATGGCGGACCGGTCCGCCACATTCCGGTTCTTCTCCCCGAGGTTTTGGCGAGCCTCGACCTTCAGCCCGGCAAGGTCATCCTCGATGGTACGTTCGGAGCTGGCGGTTATACGTCGGCGATCCTGGCGGCCGGCGCCGATGTCATCGCGCTTGATCGGGATCCGGCGGCCATTGTCGGTGGTCAGTCTCTGGTCGAGGTAAGCGACGGCCATCTCAGGCTGGTGCATTCCCGTTTTTCCGATCTGGCCCAGCATGCTCCCGAGGACGGCCTGGACGGTGTCGTGCTCGATATCGGCGTCTCCTCGATGCAGATCGACGAGGCGGATCGCGGCTTTTCCTTTCAGCGCAAGGGGCCGCTCGACATGCGCATGTCGTCCGATGGTGTTTCGGCGGCTGATGTCGTCAACCGTGCCAAGGTTTCGGATCTCACGCGAATCTTCGGTTTCCTCGGCGAGGAGCCGCAGTCCGGCCGTATCGCCCGCGCCATCGAAAAGCGCCGCCTCGAGGAGCCCTTCGTCACCACGCGTGACCTGGCCGGTCTGATCGAAGTCGTCACGCCGCGCAAGGCCAAGGACAAGATTCATCCCGCCACCCGCGTCTTCCAGGCGCTTCGGATCTTCGTAAATGATGAGCTCGGCGAGCTTGCGCGCGCTTTGTTTGCAGCCGAGCAGGTGTTGAAGCCCGGCGGCCGTCTGACTGTCGTCACCTTCCATTCGCTGGAAGACCGGATCGTCAAGAAATTCTTTCAGGATCGCGCCGGCAAGGCATCCGGTTCCCGTCATCTTCCGCTGGCGCATGAACGCGCGGCAACTTTCGCACCAGTTGGGAAGTCCATGGTGGCGGCCAGTGAAGATGAAGCGTCCCGCAATCCGCGTGCCCGATCCGCCAAAATGCGGGTGGGTAGCCGGACCAATGCCCCGCCCGAGGCAGATGATCTGTCCATATTCGATTTGCCCAACCTTGCGAGCCTTGGAAAGATGGGGAGCTGAGACATGTTGCGTACTTTGGACATCGTCCTGATCGTCGTCATGACCGCCGCCGCGACGGTCACCTATACGATCAAGCACCAGGCCGAGAACAAGCTGGAAGAAGTCCGCAAGCTGGAAGCCGGGATCAAGCTCGAGGAAGACACGATCGACCTCCTGCGCGCCGACTGGGCGCTGCTGACGCAGCCGAACCGTCTGGAGAAACTGGTCGGGCTCTATCAGCAGGACCTGCAACTCGCCCCGACCGCCTCGACCCAGATCGCCCAGCCGCAGGAATTGCCGATGCTGCGGTCCGAGCTTCCGCCGCCGGCGGATGTGCTGGAGGCCATGGGCATGGGAAAGGGCAAGTCGAAGAAGCCGGTGGTCAAGGCCGACGATACCGATGATGTGGAAACGGGTTCGGTGGCGCGCTGATGTCTTTTCTGTCTCGTATCATGATCGTCAAGAGCAAGGCGCATTTCTCCGCCGGCGGCAACAATCATCCCGGCGACATGGCGCGCCCCTTTGAGGGCACGCGCAAGCGCAACAACAATCAGGCGAGAAGCCGCGTCGCGATCGTCATCGCCAGCTTCACCGCCGTCTACTGCGTGATCGGCGGGCGTCTCGTGCAATATGGCCTGGCGCAGCCGGAAACCGTTTCCAGCATTGGCCGCGGCGATAATCTGATGGCCTCGCGCCCGGATATTCTTGACCGCAACGGCGAAATCCTGGCAACCGACATCCGCACGGTCTCGCTCTATGCCGAGCCGCACAAGATCGTCGATGCGGATGACGCCGTCGAGCAACTCGCGACCGTCCTGCCCAATCTCAATGTCGCCGACATCTATAACAAGCTGAAATCGCAATCGCGGTTCCAGTGGCTGCGCCGCCAGCTGACCCCGAAGCAGCAGAGCGAAATTCTCGCGCTCGGTATTCCCGGCATCGGCTTCCGTCCGGAAAAGCGCCGCTTCTATCCCGGCGGCGCGACCGCCTCGCATATCGTCGGCCATGTCAATGTCGACAACCGCGGCATTGCCGGTATGGAGCGCTATATCGACAGCCAGGGGTTGGCCGATCTCGCCGCCATCGGCATGACCAGCAATGCCAAGCTCGAGCCCGTCAAGCTGTCGATCGACCTGCGCGTCCAGAACATCATGCGCGATGTCGTGGTCGATGCCATGGGCAAGTTCAAGTCGCTGGCCGCCGGTGGCGTGGTGATGGATGTCAAGACCGGCGAAGTCCTCGCCATGGTCTCCTATCCGGACTACGACCCGAACAAGCCGGCCGATGGCGCCAAGGAAGGCTGGATGAACCGCATGTCGAACGGCACGTTCGAGATGGGCTCCACGTTCAAGTCATTCACAACCGCAATGGCGATCGATTCAGGCAAGGTGAAGCTCACCGACAGTTTCGACGCGCGTTTTCCGATCCGCATTGGCGGCTTCACCATCAAGGATTTCCACGGAAAGAACAGGGTTCTGACCGTTCCGGAAATCTTTCAGTATTCTTCCAATATCGGCACGGCCAAGATGGCCGACGTCGTCGGCATCGCCGGGCACAAGGAATTCCTGACCCGGATAGGCCTGCTCACCAGAATGCAGACCGAACTGCCCGAAGTGAAAATGCCGAGCCAGCCGCGCGAGTGGAAAAAGATCAACTCGATCACCATTTCCTTCGGTCACGGTGTCTCCACGACACCCTTGCAGACGGCGGTGGCCGGTGCCGCGCTTATAAATGGCGGCAACCTGATCGAGCCGACCTTCCTGCCGCGCACGGCGGAGCAGGCGGAGGCCGCTTCGACGAGGGTCATCAAGAAATCGACCAGCGACGACATGCGCTACCTGTTCCGCTGGAATGGCGTCAACGGCTCCGGCCGGAATGCGCGTGTGCCGGGCTACAATGTCGGCGGCAAGACCGGGACGGCCGACAAGGTCGTCAACGGACGGTATTCGAGCTCCGCCAACTTCAACGCCTTCCTCGCCGGCTTCCCGATCGACAATCCGCGTTACGTGGTCCTGACCTTCATCGACGAGCCGAAGACCGACAAGGGCAATGGCGCGGCGCTGGCCGGCAACACGGCGGCCCCGATGGTCCGCGACATCATCAGCCGTTCGGCGCCACTCTTGGGTATCGAGCCGAAGTTTGGCGAGGACGGTTCTGCCTTGCTTGTGTCTTATTGACCATGGAATGACAATCAGGAGGATTCGCCGCCCGGCGCATCGGTTTGTTTTGAAAAGTGCTTCGATGAAGATCCAGGACCTGATCGGGAAAGATTTCCCCGAAATTGCCGCGCAGCTGAGCCTTGAAGCCGGCAATATCGATATTGTCGCGATTACCGCCGATAGCCGGCAGGTTGTTCCGGGGGCGCTGTTCGTGGCGCTTTCAGGCACCAGGGCCGACGGCAACGTCTTCATCGCCGATGCGATCGGGCGCGGGGCTGCGGCCGTTATCGCCGCTTCAAAACCTCTCGGCGAAACGGCGGTGCCTGTTCTGGTTGTCACGGCTCCACGCAGGGTTCTCGCCCTGGCCGCCGCCAATTTTTACGGCGCCCAGCCGCACACCATGGTGGCCGTCACCGGAACGGCCGGCAAGACTTCGGTTGCGTCGTTTACCCGGCAGATCTGGGCTCATGCGGGTTTCGCAGCCGCCATGATCGGCACGACCGGCGTCATTGCTCCCCGCCGCAACGATTACGGATCGCTGACGACCCCCGATCCGGTGTCGCTGCACAAGCTTCTCGCCGAACTGGCCGATGCCGGCGTCACCCACGCGGCGATGGAAGCATCGAGCCACGGGCTTGACCAGAACCGGCTCGATGGGGTTCGCCTCGCGGCCGCCGGCTTCACCAATCTCGGCCGTGACCATATGGATTATCACGCGACCCTCGAGGAGTATATGGCGGCCAAGATGCGGCTGTTCGATGGCGTCCTGCCGAAGGGCTCGCCGGCGGTGATCTTCGCTGATGATGCCTGGTCGGGCCAGGCGATCGTTGCCGCCGAGGCCGCCGGGCAGGAAGTTTTGACCGTCGGCCGCAAGGGCGACTATCTCACCCTGAAGCGCGTCGAACATTTTCGTCACAAGCAGGTCGCCGAAATCCATGTCGGAGACGCGATCTTCGAGGTTCATTTGCCTTTGGCGGGCGATTTCCAGATTTCCAACGCTTTGGTCGCGGCAGGCCTTGCCATGTCGACCGGCGTCAGCGCCAAGGCGACGATGGCGGCCCTGGAAAAGCTTCAGGGTGCTTCCGGCCGTCTCGAACTGGTCGGCCACACCAAGGATGGCGCACTTGCCTATGTCGATTACGCGCACAAGCCGGACGCGCTGGAAAACGTGCTGACCTCCGTCCGTCCCTTCACCACAGGCCGCATCATTGTGGTCTTCGGTTGTGGCGGCGATCGTGACAAGGGCAAGCGCCCGATCATGGGCGAGATTGCCGCAAGGCTCGCCGATGTCGTAATCGTCACCGACGACAATCCGCGTTCGGAGGTTCCTTCCACCATTCGCAGCGAGATCATGGCCGCCGCCAAGGGTGCGACCGAAATCGGCGACCGCGCCGAGGCGATCAAGACTGCCGTCGACATGCTGAAATCCGGCGACACGCTGATCGTTGCCGGCAAGGGGCATGAGGAAGGCCAGACGGTCGGCTCCGTCACGTTGCCGTTCTCCGACCATGCCGAACTGCGCAAAGCATTGGGAGGGCATTGATTTGAGCTTTCTCTGGACAACCAGCGACATGATGGCGGCCATGCATGGGCGGCCGATGGGCAATCTCCCCGAAGGCATTACCGGCATTTCCATCGACAGCCGTTCACTCGGCAATGGTGAGGCCTTCTTCGCCATCAAGGGCGACCGCGTCGATGGGCATGATTATGCCGGTGTGGCCATGGCGAATGGCGCGGCCTTGCTGGTCGTCAGCGAAGCCAAGCTCCCGGCGCTCGGACGCCTGAATGCGCCGATGATCGTCGTCGATGACGTGCTCGACGCTATGGTGCGTCTCGGTTGCGCGGCGCGCGACCGCAGTGCCGCCAAGATCATCGCCGTCACTGGTTCGGTCGGCAAGACGACCACCAAGGAGATGCTGCGCCATGTGCTGGAGCCGTCGGGCCGGGTACACGCCTCCGTCGCGTCCTTCAACAATCACTGGGGCGTACCGCTGACGCTGTCGCGCATGCCGGAAACGACCGATTTCGGCATTTTCGAAATCGGCATGAACCATGCGGACGAAATCCGGCCGCTGGTCCAGATGGTCCGGCCGCATGTGGCCATCATCACCACCATTGCCGCCGCCCATCTTGGCAATTTCAAGGATCTCGGCGAGATCGCCGCCGCCAAGGCGGAGATCATGGAAGGCCTCGTCGATGACGGCCACCTGATCCTCAATCGCGACAACGACCAGTTCGACATTTTGGAAAAGGCCGCCGTCTCGCAGGGCGTGGCCCATGTACACAGCTTCGGCAGCAGCGCCAAGGCCGATTTTCGCATGGTCGAGTTCACCGGCGGCTCCGAAGGGGCGGTCCTCTGGGCTGTTATCGACGGCAAGACGCTGGAAATCCAGCTGGGTGCGCCGGGCCGCCACATCGCCGACAATGCGCTGGCCGTGATCGGCGCTGCCAGCCTGGTCGGCGCGGACATGGACGCGGCGCTTGCGGCCCTGGAGACATTGCAGCCGGAAAAAGGCCGCGGCGCACGCCATCGCCTGTCGATCGGCTCCGGCTCGTTCACGCTGATCGATGAAAGTTACAACGCCAATCCGGCGTCGATGCGGGCGGCGATCGCGCTTTTGCGGGATGCTGAGGTGTCCGGTGAGGGGCGCCGGATCGCCGTGCTTGGCGACATGCTGGAAATGGGTGAATTTGCCGGACGCATTCACGCGGAACTGTCGGTCCCGCTGGTCGAGGCCGGGATCCGCGACGTCTGGCTCGCTGGACCGGAAATGGCGCATCTGCGCGATGCGCTGCCTGCGGATATTCACATCGAGTATCGCGAAACGGTCGATGACCTGAAGGACGTCGCGCTCTCCTCCGTCGCGGCAGGGGACGTGGTGATGATCAAGTCGTCGAAGGGAACGGGCTGCGGCAGGATCGTCTCGGCGCTACTGGATGCACATCCGGTGTTTTCCGGGGCGGCGTAAGCCGAATAAAGGCAGGACAAGGCTTTGAAGGTCGATGTTCGATGCTAACACTTTTGATACTACGCAGCTATTCTTTCATTCGGTGATTCTGATGAATGGAATCTGCAACGAACCTTTGGGGAAAGGTCCCTCATGCTCATCTGGCTTGTCGAACTGGCGGACCATTTTCAGTTTTTCAATCTCTTCCGGTACATCACCTTTCGTACCGGCGCGTCCTTGTTCACGTCCGCACTGATTGTCTTCCTGTTCGGACCGCGCATGATTTCGTCGCTGCGTGTCCGGCAGGGGCGTGGTCAGCCGATCCGCGCCGATGGACCGCAGACCCATTTCAAGAAGGCCGGCACGCCGACCATGGGCGGTCTGATGATTCTGGCCGGCATCGTCGGTTCGTCGCTGCTATGGGCCGATCTGTCCAGTGTCTACGTTGTGTCGACGCTGCTGGTGACGCTCGGTTTCGGTGCCATTGGCTTCTATGACGATTATCTGAAGGTCACCAAGCAGTCGGACAAGGGGTTTTCCGGCAAGGCGCGGCTTGGCCTGGAGTTCCTGATCGCGGCCATCGCCGTGTTCTTCATGATGCGAACGGCGCTCTCGGCCGGTGTCGCTGGCTCGACCTTCGGTTCGTCGCTGACATTCCCGTTCCTCAAGGACTTCACCCTCAATCTCGGCTATTTCTTCATCCTGTTCGGTGGTTTCGTGATCGTCGGCGCCGGCAATGCCGTCAATCTTACCGATGGACTCGATGGTCTCGCCATCGTTCCGGTGATGATCGCGGCGGCATCGTTCGGCGTCATCGCCTATCTGGCCGGCAACGCCGTCTTTGCCAATTACCTGCAGATCCATTTCGTGCCCGGCACAGGCGAACTGGCCGTCATTCTCGGTGCCGTCATCGGCGCCGGTCTCGGCTTCCTCTGGTTCAACGCCCCGCCGGCGGCGATTTTCATGGGTGATACCGGTTCGCTTGCGCTGGGCGGCCTGATCGGCACGGTGGCCGTTGCCACCAAGCACGAGATCGTCATGGTCATCATCGGCGGGCTGTTCGTCATGGAAACCCTGTCGGTGATTATCCAGGTGTTCTGGTTCAAGCGCACCGGCAAGCGCGTCTTCCTGATGGCCCCCATTCATCACCATTTCGAGAAGCTCGGCTGGACCGAAAGCCAGGTCGTCATCCGCTTCTGGATCATTGCCGTCATCCTCGCCATGGTCGGCCTGTCGACCCTGAAACTGCGGTAGGCCGATGATCCCCGTCACCACATTCAGCGGCAAGCACGTTGCTCTTTTCGGCCTCGGCGGCTCGGGGCTGGCGACGGCGCAGGCGCTGGTCGCCGGCGGCGCAGAGGTAACAGCCTGGGACGACAATCCGGACAACGTTGCCAAGGCGGCTGCAGGTGGCATCGGCACCGGCGACCTCCATCACGCGGACTGGACCGCCTTTTCCGCTTTCGTCCTGTCGCCCGGCGTACCGCTGACGCATCCGAAGCCGCACTGGACCGTCGAACTCGCCCAAAAGGCAGGCGTCGAGATCATCGGCGATGTCGAACTGTTCGTGCGGGAGCGGGCGGCTGCCGCCCCCGATTGCCCGTTCATCGCTATTACCGGCACCAATGGCAAATCGACCACGACGGCCCTGATCGCCCATATCCTGACGTCGAGCGGCCGGGATACGCAGCTTGGCGGTAATATCGGCACAGCGGTCCTGACACTCGATCCGCCAGCCGCCAGCCGCTTCTTCGTGGTCGAATGCTCGTCCTACCAGATCGACCTTGCTCCGACGATCAACCCGTCCGCCGGCATCCTGCTCAACCTGACGCCCGACCATCTCGACCGGCACGGCAGCATGGAACACTACGCGGAGATCAAGGAACGGCTGATCGCGGGAAGCGATACGGCGATCGTTGGCGTCGACGACGTCTACACGGAAGCCATCGCCGATCGTGCGGCGCTTGCCGGTCGCCATGTCATCCGTATCGCCCGTCACCGTCCGCTTGGCCAGGGATTCTACGCGGACGGAACGCGGATCATGCGTGCGGAAGGTGGGCTGTCCTCGGTCTTCGCCGATCTCGATGGCATCGCCACCCTGCGCGGCAATCACAACGCCCAGAACGCGGCCGCCGCCATCGCGGCCTGCCTTGCGGTCGGTGTTTCGGAAAGCGAAATCCGCGACGGGCTTGCCTCGTTCCCGGGCCTCAAGCATCGCATGCAGCCGGTCGGCCGCAAGGGCGACGTCGTCTTCGTCAATGACAGCAAGGCGACCAATGCCGATGCGGCGGCACCCGCGCTGTCGAGCTACGACCGGATCTACTGGATCGCCGGTGGCCTGCCCAAGGAAGGCGGCATCACGACGCTTGCACCGTTCTTCCCGAAGATCGCCAAGGCCTATCTGATCGGCGAGGCGGCACCCGCCTTTGCCGCGACGCTGGGGGATGTCGTTCCGTTCGAGATTTCCGGTACGCTGGAGCAGGCGGTCGCGCATGCGGCGGCGGACGCGGCCAAGGACGAGAGCGGCCCATTGGCCGTCATGTTGTCCCCGGCTTGCGCAAGCTTCGACCAGTACAAGAATTTCGAGGTTCGGGGCGACGCGTTCGTCAGCCATGTCGCTGCGATCAATGGCGTGACGATGCTGATATAGCCGCCCGGCGGCTGATGGGGTTGATGAGCCCTGACGAGAAGGATACTGGCGCACCGCGCCGTTGAAGGGGACGAAGAGATGGTAAGCCGTGCTGAACGTGGCCCTCTGGCCGACTGGTTCTGGACGATCGACAGGTTCTTCCTGGCGACCTTCATTCTATTGATGGGGATCGGCTTCATGCTGTCCTTCGCAGCCAGCCCGGCGGTGGCCGAGCGGCTCAACCTCGACAGCTTCCATTTTGTCAAACGGCACGCAGCCTTTCTCCTGCCCTCGCTTGGCATCATGATCGCGATCTCGTTCCTGACGCCCCGGCAGGTGCGCCGTGCGGCGATGATCCTTCTTCTCGTGTCGCTCGGCATGATGGTGCTGGCGTTGTTCTTCGGCGCCGAGGTCAAAGGGTCCCGCCGCTGGATTTCGCTCGCGGGATTGTCGATCCAGCCGTCCGAATTCATGAAGCCTGCCTTCGTCGTCGTCTGCGCCTGGCTGTTTTCCGAACATGCCCGCCAACCGGAAATTCCTGGAAACCTTTTTGCCATCCTGCTCTACGGCATGGTGGCGGCGCTTCTCGTCGCCCAGCCCGACCTAGGCCAGACCATTCTGACGACCACCGTCTGGGGCGGTATGTTCTTCATGGCCGGCATGCCGTGGATCTGGATCATCCTGCTCGGCGGCGCCGGCGTCGGCGGGCTGGTCGTCGCCTACACGGTGCTGCCGCACGTCGCCGGCCGTATCGACCGGTTCATGACCGGGGAGGGCGATACGTTTCAGGTGGACACGGCGCGTGAAGCGATCATCCGTGGCGACTGGCTGGGGCAGGGACCGGGCGAGGGCGTCATCAAGCGCATCATTCCCGACAGCCATACCGACTTCATCTTTTCCGTCGCCGCCGAGGAATTCGGGATCATCTTCTGCATGGCCGTCGTGGCGATCTTCGCCTTCCTCGTCATGCGCGGCCTGTCCCATGCCTTCCGCGAACGCAATGACTTCAACCGTTTTGCCGTCGCCGGCCTGGTGCTGCAGATCGGCATCCAGTCGATGATCAATGTCGGCGTGAACCTGGAACTGCTGCCGGCCAAGGGCATGACCCTGCCGCTGATTTCCTACGGTGGTTCGTCGATGGTGGCGATCTGCGTCACGGCCGGCTTCATCCTGGCGCTGACGCGCCATCGCCCGGAAAAGCGCGCCGTCGAGCGCAGCCTGTTCCGCTCCGGCATGGGCGTTCCCGCCGAATAAGGATCTTACATGACCAAAGGCATCATCATGCTGGCCGCCGGTGGGACCGGCGGTCATCTGTTTCCGGCGGAAGCTCTCGCCTTCGAACTGAAGGCGCTGGGCTATTCCGTGCATCTGGCAACCGATAGCCGCGCCGAGCGCTATGCGGGCAAGTTCCCGGCCGACGAGATCCATGTCGTTCCATCCGCAACGATCGGTTCGAAGAACCCGCTGAAGGTCGCCTCGTCGCTGTGGACGCTCTGGTCCGGCATCCGCATCGCCCGGCGACTGATGGCGAAGGTCAGGCCGAAGGTGGTCGTCGGGTTCGGCGGCTATCCAACCATTCCGCCACTGCTGGCCGCCACCGGCATGGGCATTCCCTCGATGATCCACGAGCAGAACGCCGTGATGGGCCGCGCCAACAGGGCGCTTGCCAAGCGCGTCATGGCGATCGCCGGCGGTTTTCTGCCCGAGACCGATGGTCCCTATGCGGCAAAGACGGTGACGACCGGCAACCCTGTTCGTCCGGCGGTGCTGGAGGCGGCCAATGTACCGTATCAGGCTTCGGGCGCTGGCGAAGAGTTTCGGCTGGTCGTGTTCGGCGGCAGCCAGGGCGCGCAGTATTTTTCCAAGACCGTTCCAACGGCCGTCAGTCTTCTCGATGACGGTTTGAGACAGCGGCTCAAGATCACCCAGCAGGCGCGCGCCGAGGACATGCCGATGGTGCAGGGCTGTGTCGCCAAGTTGGAGATGAACGCGGAAATCGCACCGTTCTTTACCGACATGGCCGAGCGGATCGCCCGGGCGCATCTGGTTGTCTGCCGCTCCGGCGCTTCCACCGTTTCGGAAATCTCGGTCATCGGCCGTCCGGCAATCCTGGTTCCCTATCCCTATGCGCTCGATCACGACCAGGCCGCCAATGCCGCGACGCTTGCCGCCACCGGCGGCGCCAAGGTCATCGTCCAGGCAGAGCTTTCGGCGGAGAAGCTCAGCCGTATCCTGACGGACGCGATGAACAACCCGGAGAAACTCGCGGGCATGGCGGAAAATGCCCGCAAGGCGGGCAAGCCGGATGCCGCCCGCTTGCTTGCTGCCATGGTTGAAGCTATTGCCAGCGGTTCGACGATTGCCAAGTTCAAGGAAACACGCTCATGAAAATGCCGCAGACGATCGGCCTCGTTCATTTCATCGGTATCGGCGGTATCGGCATGAGCGGCATTGCCGAGGTGCTGCACAATCTCGGCCACCGCGTTCAGGGATCCGACCAGTCCGACAGCGCCAATGTCCAGCGCCTGCGTGACAAGGGCATCGAGGTCTTCGTCGGCCACAAGGCGGAGAATATCGGTGATGCCGAAGTCGTCGTCGTTTCCACGGCGATCAAGAAGAACAACCCGGAACTGATCGCCGCGCGCGAAAAGCTGCTGCCGGTGGTCCGCCGCGCCGAAATGCTGGCCGAACTCATGCGCTTCCGCAATGCCATCGCCATCGGCGGCACCCACGGCAAGACGACGACCACCTCGATGGTGGCGACGCTCCTGGAGGCCGGCGGGCTCGATCCGACGGTCATCAATGGTGGCATCATCAATGCCTATGGCACCAACGCTCGCATGGGCGAGGGCGAGTGGATGGTGGTGGAGGCTGACGAATCGGACGGCACCTTCCTGAAACTGCCGGCAGACGTCGCCGTGGTCACCAATATCGATCCCGAACATCTCGATCACTACGGCAATTTCGACGCCGTGCGCGCCGCCTTCCGGCAGTTCGTCGAGAATGTGCCGTTCTATGGTTTCGGCGTCATGTGCCTCGATCATCCCGAAGTGCAGACGATGGTCTCCAAGATCGAGGATCGCAAAGTCATTACCTATGGTGAAAATCCGCAGGCCGACGTTCGCTTTTCCAACATCCGCATGGACGGCGCGACATCGGTGTTCGACGTTGAAATCCGCCGCCGCCGCACCGGCCAGGTGATCCAGTTGCAGGACCTGCGCCTGCCGATGCCGGGCCGCCACAACGTCTCCAATGCCACGGCGGCCATCGCCGTTGCTCAGCGGTTGGGCATCTCGCCGGAGGATATCGCCAAGGGGCTCGCCTCCTTTGCCGGCGTCAAGCGCCGATTCACCTTCACCGGCGAATGGAACAATGTCCGCGTCTACGACGATTACGGTCATCACCCGGTCGAGATCAAGGCCGTGCTCAAGGCTGCCCGCGAAGCCTGCCAGGGCCGCGTGATCGCCGTTCACCAGCCGCACCGCTTCAGCCGCCTGCAAAGCCTGTTCGAGGATTTTTCCGCCTGCTTCAACGACGCCGACACTATCCTTCTCGCACCGGTCTATTCGGCCGGCGAGGAGCCGATCGACGGCGTCAATTCGCAGGAACTGGTGTCCCGCATCAAGGCCGGCGGTCACCGCGACGCACGGTTCATCGAAGGCCCGGAAGCAATCGCGCCGATTGTATCTGCCATTGCACAACCCGGTGACTTTGTGGTTCTCTTGGGGGCTGGCAGCATCACATACTGGGCTGCCACACTCCCGAAGGAACTCGCAGGCATTTCAGGAAATTCCGCATGAAACAGGTAAACGGTGAAAAACTTCTGGCGTCTCTTGGAGACGGCATCAAGGACTTGCGCGGGCGCCTGACGCCGGACGCGCCGATGGACCGTGTCACCTGGTTCCGTGCCGGCGGTCTCGCCGAACTGATGTTCCAGCCGCACGATATGGACGACCTCGTCACTTTCCTGAAACTACTGCCGGATGACGTGCCGGTGATGGTCGCTGGCGTCGGCTCCAACCTTCTGGTGCGTGACGGCGGCATCAAGGGCGTCGTGATCCGCCTGTCGGCCAAGGGGTTCGGCGACGTCGAGCTGCTGTCGGAGACGCGCGTCAAGGCTGGCGCCATCTGCCCCGACAAGAACCTTGCGGCCATGACGCTCGATCACGGCATCGGCGGTTTCCACTTCTATTATGGCATTCCCGGCTCGATCGGCGGCGCGCTGCGCATGAATGCCGGCGCCAATGGCGGCGAAACGCGCGAGCGCGTGGTCGAGGTCCATGCGGTCGATCGCAAGGGCAACCGGCATGTGCTGTCCAATGCCGACATGGGCTACAGCTATCGGCATTCATCTGCGGCCAGGGACCTGATCTTCACCCACGCCGTTTTCGAAGGCTATCTCGAAGACAAGGTGAAGATCCGCGCCGACATGGATGCGGTTCGCCGGCACCGCGAGACCGTGCAGCCGATTCGCGAAAAGACCGGCGGCTCTACCTTCAAGAATCCCGAAGGACACTCCGCCTGGAAGCTGATCGACGAAGCTGGTTGCCGCGGGATGATAATCGGCGGCGCCCAGATGTCGCCGATGCATTGCAATTTCATGATCAATACGGGGCAGGCGAGCGGCTACGAGCTCGAATATCTCGGCGAAACCGTGCGTCAGCGCGTCTATGAGACCTCCGGCATCACGTTGGAATGGGAAATCAAGCGCATCGGTAATTTCATGCTGGGCTATGAGGTCAAGACATTCCTCGGCGAACTGACAGCCTGAGGCCCAGGTAAATCGAGACAACAAAAAAACCGCCGCGGATCGCTCCACGGCGGTTTTTCGTTTCGTAGGTCCTGCCTCGGACTTCGTCCCCGCCAGACAGCAGCATGCGGGTTGTGCAGTATATTTAAAGCGTTACAGCGACCTTTGGGCGTCGTATGCGACGCGCGGCGTTGTAGAGCGACGACGCCCGGATAATGGCAAGGTTTCCGGGATTGGGGCGTCTCAAAAATTTAGGGGCTTCCAACCCCATGCCAGGGCTCGTCTGCCGATCAAACATTCATCTTTCGGCTCTTCCGATTGCTTAACCCTTGACCGGAATCGCTTTTTCAAAAATCTTGGGTTGTGCGGCTTTTATCGAGCCGCCTTTAGTTGGCTATATCGTGCGGATATTCCATTCAGGGGGGCCCTGGCTGGAATGCGGTTCATGCACGGGAAGCCTTCCCGGAGCGTCGCTCCTGTTTGAAGGGGAAATCATGTTCAAGAAGCTTTCGGCGGAATTTTTAGGAACATTCTGGCTGGTGTTCGGCGGTTGCGGCAGCGCGGTTCTGTCGGCTGCCTTTCCAGAAGTGGGTATCGGCCTGCTCGGCGTCTCGTTCGCTTTCGGCCTGACGGTGCTGACCATGGCCTACGCGGTCGGCGGCATTTCAGGCGGTCATTTCAACCCGGCCGTGTCCGTCGGCCTGACGGTCGCCGGCAAGTTTCCGGCCTCTTCGCTGATCGGCTACATCATCGCCCAGGTCGCCGGTGCGATCCTGGCGGCAGCGGCGCTCTATCTGGTCGCCAGCGGCAAGGCCGATTTCCAGCTCGGCGGGTTTGCCGCCAATGGTTACGGCGAGCATTCGCCGGGTGGTTATTCGCTGACGTCGGCGCTGGTGATCGAGGTCCTGCTGACCGGCTTCTTCCTCTTCATCATCCTTGGCTCGACCAGCGGCCGGGTGCCTGCGGGCTTTGCGCCGATCGCCATCGGCCTTGCGTTGACATTGATCCATCTGATCTCGATTCCCGTCACCAACACCTCGGTCAACCCGGCCCGCTCGACAGGGCAGGCCCTGTTCGTCGGCGGATGGGCGTTGCAGCAGCTGTGGTTGTTCTGGCTGGCGCCCATCGTCGGGGCTGTCCTCGGCGGCATTGCCTGGAAGGTCGTCGGCGAAGGCGACTGATATCTTCCACCACGCTGTCCAATGATCCTCAAGCCCCGGGCGCAAGCTCCGGGGCTTTTGCATTCGAGCCTGGGGCGCATGTCGATTTTTTTGCTTTCGCTTGAATTAACTTTCTGATTCCAAGTGATGAATCCAAGCATGGCATTGATTCGACCTGAAATATTTCAACTTCACCGTGGGTGAGGTTAACCAAAGTAAACGGTTCGTTAACCATAATGCCGCTCTAGTGGGGTTGTGCCTGACGGTCGCGACTCGTGTGCGAGCCAGCCAGGCGCAAGCAGGAATTTGTAAGGCTGGCGTAATGTCGGGGGTTTTTATGAGTGGCAAGCACGTTGCTGTCCTGATGGGCGGATTTTCTTCGGAGCGGCCGGTGAGCGTCTCCTCCGGGACTGCGTGCGCCGATGCACTGGAAGGTGAAGGTTACCGCGTCACCCGCGTGGACGTCGATCACGACATCGCGTCGGTGCTTGCAGACCTGCGTCCTGACGTCGCCTTCAACGCACTGCACGGTCCGTTCGGCGAGGACGGAACCATCCAGGGCATCCTCGAATATCTTGAAATTCCCTACACCCATTCGGGCGTGCTCGCCTCGGCGCTTGCCATGGACAAGGCGCAGGCCAAGATCATCGCCGCCGCAGCCGGCATTCCGATCGCCGAAGCGCGCATCATGGATCGTCACGATTTCGGTTTGCAGCATCCGCTGAAGCCGCCTTACGTGGTCAAGCCGGTACGCGAAGGATCGAGTTTCGGTGTGGTCATGGTCAAGGAAGACCAGTCGCATCCGCCGCAGATCATCACCTCCAGCGAATGGCGCTACGGCGATCGGGTCATGGTCGAGCGCTATATTGCCGGGCGCGAATTCACGTGTGGCGTCATGGGCGATCAGACGCTCGGAGTCACCGAAGTGATTCCTCAAGGCCACGCCTTCTACGATTATGATTCCAAGTATGTAAAAGGCGGTTCAAAACACGTCATTCCGGCGGAAGTTTTACCGAATATTTACCAAAAAATACAAACACTCTCTCTCAAGGCGCATCAGGCGATTGGATGCCGCGGCGTAAGCCGCTCCGACTTCCGCTTCGACGACCGCTTCTCTGAAGACGGAGAGCTTATCTGGCTGGAAATCAACACTCAGCCCGGAATGACTCCAACCTCTCTGGTGCCCGAAATGGCCGTTCATGCCGGCCATACCTTTGGTGAATTCCTCAAGTGGATCGTGGAGGACGCGTCGTGTTTGCGTTGAGAGGCAGGAAGACAAGGCTTCGTGCGCCGCTGGAAGCGGCTGACCTTGATGGTCAGCGCGTCCTGCCGCGGCCGCTTCGCCGCGTCGTGCGTTTCCTGATCAGCCTTGGAGCCGGCCGCATCCACTTCATGCCCTATACCGGCACCATCTCGGCTGCTGTCTTCCTGGCGGCGACAGGCTTCTACGGCATGTCGCTCGGCGGTCATAGCCAGAACGTCGCCCAGGCGACGACCTCGGCCGTTGGTTTCGCAATCGAGGACGTCAAGGTCTCCGGCAACGACCAGACCTCCGAGATCGACATCCTGCAGCAGCTCGGCCTTGACGGCACGACCTCTCTCGTCGCGCTCGACATCGATGTTGCCCGCAAGCTGATCAGCGAAATGCCGTGGGTCGAGACCGTTGCCGTGCGCAAGGTCTATCCCGGCACGATCGAGGTGACGCTCAAGGAACGCAAGGCATTCGGCATCTGGCAGCATGGCTCCGACCTGTCGCTGATCGAGGCGAGCGGCAGCGTCATCGCGCCGCTGCGTGACAACAAATTCTCTGAGCTGCCGCTGTTCGTCGGCCGTGATGCCGAGACGTCGGCTGCGGAATTCTACGCGCGTTTTTCGCAGTGGCCTGAAATATCCAAGCGCGTGAAGGCCTATGTCCGTGTCGCTGGCCGCCGCTGGGACCTGATGCTGGACAACGGCATCACCATCAAGTTGCCGGAGCAGGATATCGAGCGCGCCATGCAGGTGCTCTCGACCATGGATGAAGGCCAGCAGTTGCTGGAGCGCGACATCGCCGCCGTCGACCTGCGGCTCGAGGATCGCACGACGGTCCAGTTGACCAAGGAAGCCGCCGCTCGCCGCGACGTGGCGCTGGAAGCACGGACCAAAAAATTGAAGAAGCTCGAGCAGGAGAACCGGACATGAGCATTTTCGGTTCCTCGCATATCGGTCTGCCTCGCCTGAAACCGCTGTCTTCCAAGCGGTCGCATGTCGTTTCGGTGCTGGATATCGGTTCCACCAAGGTGGTCTGCATGATCGGCCGGCTGACGCCGAAGGCCGAAAGCCAGATCCTGCCGAACCGCACCCACTCGGTCGAAATCATCGGCATCGGTCATCACAAGTCGCGCGGCATGAAGAACGGCGTCATCGCCGATCTCGATGCCGCCGAAAGCGTCGTCCGCCTGGCGGTCGATGCCGCCGAGCGCATGGCCGGCCTGACGATCGACAGCCTGATCGTCAATATTTCCGCCGGTCGCCTGCAGAGTGACATCTACACCGCCTCCATCGATCTCGGCGGTCAGGAAGTCGATGCGGCTGATCTGAAGAAGGTTTTGGCGGCCGCCGGCCAGCAGTCGCTGCGCCAGGATCGCGTCATCCTGCATTCGCTGCCGACCGGCTTCTCGCTCGATGGGGAGCGCGGCATCCGTGATCCGCTCGCCATGTTCGGCGACCAGCTTGGTGTCGACATGCACGTGCTGACCGCCGAGCGAGCCGCGCTGAAGAACCTGGAGCTTTGCATCAACCGCGCCCATCTGTCGGTCGAAGGCATTGTCGCAACGCCTTATGCCAGCGGCCTTGCGGCCCTCGTCGATGACGAAGTCGAGCTTGGCTGCGCCGCCATCGACATGGGCGGCGGTACGACGACGATCTCGGTCTTCGCCGAAGGCAAGCTGGTTCATGCCGATGCGATCAGCCTCGGCGGCCATCACGTCACGACGGACCTTGCCCGCGGCCTCTCGACCCGGATCGAAGACGCCGAGCGCCTGAAGGTCGTCCATGGTTCGGCGCTGCCCAACACCGTCGACGAGCGCGACATCGTTTCCGTGCCGCCGATCGGCGAGGACGATCGCGACCAGCCGACCCACGTGCCGCGCGCGCTCGTTTCGCGCATCGTGCGGGCCCGCATCGAGGAAACGCTCGAACTCATTCGCGACCGCATCCAGCGCTCGGGCTTCTCGCCGATCGTCGGCAAGCGCGTCGTCCTGACGGGCGGCGCCAGCCAGTTGACCGGCCTGCCGGAATCGGCGCGTCGCATTCTCGCCCGCAACGTCCGCATCGGCCGCCCGCTCGGCGTCTCCGGCCTGCCGGCAGCGGCCAAGGGCCCGGCCTTTTCGACCGCCGTCGGGCTGATGATCTATCCGCAGGTCGCGGACATGGAAACCCACGCGACGCAGGGCGGCCTGCTCTCGTCGCTGGCAGGAAACAACAGCCGGATCGCCCGCATGGGCCAATGGCTGAAGGAAAGTTTTTGAGGCCCCAAGTCTGCGGCAAGGACAGGAACCTTTCGCAGCCGAGGGAAGCGTGAAGAGTTTTAGAGATTTGGCCGACCCGGCAAGGCGGCCAGAAACCAGGAAGGAACGGGTACAATGACGATCAACTTGCAGAAGCCGGATATCACCGAGCTGAAGCCACGCATCACCGTGTTCGGTGTCGGTGGCGGCGGCGGCAACGCTGTCAACAACATGATCACCGCAGGCCTCGAAGGCGTCGATTTCGTCGTCGCCAATACCGATGCGCAGGCGCTGACCATGACCAAGGCCGAACGCATTATCCAGATGGGCGTTGCCGTCACCGAAGGTCTCGGCGCCGGTTCGCAGCCTGAAGTCGGCCGTGCGGCCGCCGAGGAGTGCATCGACGAAATCATCGACCACCTGAACGGCACGCATATGTGCTTCGTCACCGCCGGCATGGGTGGCGGTACCGGTACCGGTGCCGCTCCGGTCGTCGCGCAGGCCGCCCGCAACAAGGGCATCCTGACGGTCGGCGTTGTCACCAAGCCGTTCCACTTCGAAGGCCAGCGCCGCATGCGCCTCGCCGACATGGGCATCCAGGAACTGCAGAAATCGGTCGACACCCTGATCGTCATCCCGAACCAGAACCTGTTCCGGATCGCCAACGACAGGACCACGTTCGCCGACGCTTTCGCGATGGCCGACCAGGTCCTCTATTCCGGTGTTGCCTGCATCACCGACCTGATGGTCAAGGAAGGCCTGATCAACCTCGACTTCGCGGACGTACGCTCCGTGATGCGCGAAATGGGCCGCGCCATGATGGGCACCGGCGAAGCATCCGGCGAAGGCCGCGCAATGGCCGCCGCCGAAGCTGCGATCGCCAACCCGCTGCTCGACGAAACCTCGATGAAGGGCGCTCAAGGCCTGCTGATCTCCATCACCGGCGGTCGTGACCTCACCCTGTTCGAAGTCGATGAAGCCGCCACCCGCATCCGCGAGGAAGTGGATCCGGACGCAAACATCATCCTCGGCGCAACGTTCGACGAAGAACTCGAAGGCCTGATCCGCGTTTCGGTCGTGGCAACGGGTATCGATCGCACGGCCGCGGAGGTTGCCGGTCGTTCCGCCGACTTTCGTCCGGTAGCAGCCAAGCCGATCATTCGTCCGTCGATCGCCATCCCGGCAGCCCCGGTCCAGCAGACCGTCGCCGTCCAGCAGCCGGCTCCTGTGGCCCAGCAGCCGGTCGTGCAGCAGCAGCCGGTTGCCCAGCCGGTTCAGCAGCAGACCGCCGATTCGATTGCCGAAGCCATCCGAGCAGCCGAACTGGAACGCGAACTGTTCCTGTCCATGCCGCGTGGCGGCGTCGCCGCTCCGTTGCAGCAGGCACCGATCCAGCAGGTGCAGGAAGACTTCCGTCCGCAGAGCAGGCTGTTTGGAGCCTCGGCGCCGGTCGAACAGCCCGTCATGCAGGCTGCCGCTCCGGTCCAGCGCGCTGTCGAAATGCCGGCTTACCAGCCGCAGCCCGTTGCCCAGGCGCCGGTTGCTCCCGCACCGATTGCCCAGGTTCGCCAGGAGCCGATCGCTCCGATGATCCGCCAGCAGGCCGAACAGGTCCGCATGCCGAAGGTCGAAGACTTTCCGCCGATGGTGAAGGCCGAAGCCGAGCATCGCGCTCAGCCGATCGCCCAGGAAGAACGCGGCCCGATGGGTCTCCTGAAACGAATCACCAATTCGCTCGGCCGCCGCGAAGAAGAAACCCACGATGTGGCTGCCGACATGACGGCCGGTGCTCCGGCCGCAGCCTCGCAGCAGCGTCGTCCGCTGTCGCCGGAAGCCAGCGTCTACGCACCGCGTCGCGCTGCTCCGCTCGAAGATCGTGCCCGCGTCGCCTCGCAGCCGCGTGCTCATGAAGACGATCAGCTCGAAATCCCGGCGTTCCTGCGCCGTCAGTCGAACTGATTTCACACCCGCCTTCCACCTTGCCGAAATGCCCGGGTTCGCGCCCGGGCATTTTTTATGGATTATACTTTCTTTTCAATAGCTACCGGGGACGACGCCGAAGCGTAACAAAGCGAAAGAAACAGTGATTTGGAATGAGACCCCGCAGCAATTATCTTCACAATCGGGATTGATGGGCGGCATTGCGATTCGAGACTTCGCTGGCTTGCATGTTGGACCGGCAGGTGGCGTTTCGCGCCGCTTTCCGACTGTGTGACCCGCGTCGCTTAAAAAGGCGCTTGGCTCTCGTCCCGTAAGACAATTCGGCGGTAACGCCACGGTGCATTTGAAGGCGAGAAGCATGGGACTTGGAATTGGACAGCTTGGGTTTCAGACGACGATTGCGGAGTCTGTCACTCTGTCCGGCACGGGCGTTCATTCGGGCGCCGAAGTAGCGATCACGTTCCATCCGGCGGAAGCCGATAGCGGCATCGTCTTTCAGCGCATGAATGGTGACACGGTCATTGCCGAATACAAGGCCGTGTCCTCGCAGGTCGGCAACACCGATCTCTGCACGATCCTCGGCTTCACGCCGGCGACGTTCATCGCCACTATCGAGCATGTCATGGCGGCGATCTATGCGCTTGGCCTGGACAATCTTCTGATCGAGGTTCACGGCGCCGAAATGCCGATCATGGACGGCAGTTCCGCGCCGTTCGTCGAGGCGCTCGAGCAGGCCGGCATCCGGGCGCTTGCGACGAAGCGCCGTTACATCCGCATCCTGAAGCCGGTTCGTATCGAATCGGGCGCGTCCTGGTCGGAATTCCTGCCGTATGAAGGTGGCATGCGCTTCGAGGTCGAGATCGACTTCGACTGCCCGCTGATCGGCCGCCAGTCCTGGAAGGGCGACATGACGCCGTCGACCTTCAAGAACGAACTGTCGCGTGCACGCACGTTCGGTTTCATGCGCGATGTCGAAAAGATGTGGGCCGCCGGCCGTGGCCTCGGCTCCTCGCTCGAAAACTCGGTCGTCATCTCCGACGACAATACCGTCATCAATGTCGAAGGCCTGCGTTATGCCAAGGATGAGTTCGTGCGCCACAAGACGCTCGATGCCGTCGGCGATCTCGCGCTGGCCGGCATGCCGTTCCTCGGCTGCTACCGCTCCTATCGCGGCGGCCACAAGATGAACGCCAATGCCCTGAAGGCGCTGATGGGCGATCCGACGGCCTACGAGATCGTCGAGACCACGCCGCAGCGCCAGCGTTTGGTTCCGCGCGAAGCGATCGCCGTCAACGCCCCGTGATGGTTATCCGGTTCGCTTATGCGAAATCGGGTTGCAACTTGCCAGAAGCCGGTCTTTTGACCGGCTTTTTCATGATCAGGCTGCCACAAAATTGCGTTAATCAATCATCATGACGTTGCGGTCTTGTTGCATCTTGATCTAAAACGCGGTTCATAGGCGGCGGTATTCTTACTGCCGCACGAGTTGGGATTTACGAATGGTATTTGCAGGCCGGTTTGAATTGAAGAAGATGGCACGGATTGCCGTCATCGCGCTTGCGGCATCCGCAACCAGTGTCCTGGTGACTGCCTGCCAGAACGATCCCGACATCGACATCACCAAGCTGAGCGCGGAAACCGACCCGCCTGAGGTTCTTTACAATCAGGGTCTTGCCAACCTCAATGCCGGCAAGACGACGGAAGCGGCGCGCAAGTTCGACGCAATCGACAAGCAGCACCCGTTCTCGGAATATGCCCGCAAGGCGCTGGTCATGCGATCCTTCATCAATTATCGCAACGGCCAGTATCAGGACGCCATCAACGGTGCCAGCCGCTATCTGAACCTCTATCCGGAGTCCGAAGACGCTGCTTACGCGCAGTACATCGTCGGTCTTGCTTATTCCAAGCAGATACCGGCGGTGACGCAGGACCAGAAGCCGGCCTTCAAGACGATCGAAGCGATGCAAGCGGTCGTCACGAACTATCCGGATTCGGAATATATCGAGGATGCCCAGGCGAAGATCCGCTACGCCAAGGATCAGCTCGCCGGCAAGGAAATGCAGGTCGGGCGCTATTATCTCGAGCGCAAGGAATATCTGGCGGCGATTACCCGCTTCCGTTCCGTTGTCGAGAAATATCCGAACACGAATCAGGTGGAAGAAGCGCTTTCGCGTCTGGTCGAGACCTATTTCGCCATGGGCATCACCACCGAAGCACAGACGGCGGCGGCCGTTCTCGGCCATAACTACCCCGACAGCCAGTGGTATGCGGATGCCTACAAGCTTTTGCAAACCGGCGGGCTTGAGCCGCGCGAAAACGGAAATTCGTGGATTTCGCGTGCGGGCAAGCAGCTTCTGGGCGCCTGACGGTCCTCGACGAAGAGATTTGAAACGGGATGCTTTCACAGATTTCGATCCGCGATATCGTCCTGATCGAACGGCTTGATCTGTCCTTCGATGCCGGTCTCTCCGTGTTGACCGGCGAAACCGGCGCTGGAAAATCGATTTTGCTCGATAGCCTGTCGCTGGCCCTTGGTGGCCGTGGCGACGGATCGCTGGTGCGCCATGGCGGCGACAAGGGGCAGGTGACAGCGGTGTTCGATGTCGGCATGGCACATCCGGCCCGGCTCCTGATCCGCGAGAATGGCATCGATGACGACGGCGACCTGATCTTTCGCCGGGTCCAGTCGGCTGATGGTCGCACCAAGGCCTATGTCAACGACCAGCCCGTTTCCGTCCAGTTGATGCGCCAGGCCGGCCAATTGCTGGTCGAGATCCATGGCCAGCACGACGACCGTGCGCTGGTTGATACCCATGCCCACCGCACGCTGCTGGACGCCTTCGGCGGTCTCGCCGAGGAAGCGCAGACTGTTGCCGGCCTCTACCGCATCTGGAAGGACGCGGAGCGGACGCTGAAAAAGCATCGCGACAAGGTCGCGGCCGCCGCGCGCGAAGCCGATTATCTGCGCGCCTCCGTCGATGAACTGGAAGCCCTGTCGCCACAGGATGGTGAGGAGGACGATCTCGCCGAGCGCCGTTCCCGGATGATGAAGGCCGAGCGCATCGCCGTCGATATCAACGAGGCGAGCGAATTCCTGAACGGCCATGCGTCTCCGGTGCCGCTGATCGCTTCGCTGGTGCGCCGGCTGGAGCGCAAGAGCCATGAGGCGCCCGGCCTTCTGGAAGAGACCGTGGAGTTTCTCGATACCGCGCTCAATCACCTTTCGGATGCGCAAATGGCCGTCGAGCGGGCCTTGCGCAAGACGGAATATGATCCGAAGGAACTGGAGCGCGTCGAGGAGCGCCTGTTTGCGCTGCGCGCCGCCGCCCGCAAATATTCCGTTCCGGTCACCAGTCTGCCGGCGCTCGCCGTCAAGATGATCTCCGACCTTGCCGATCTCGATGCCGGCGAGGAAAAGCTGAAGCAACTCGACGTCCAGCTTGGGCTGACCAGGGGCGCTTTCAATGCGGCAGCCGCCGCCCTTTCGGCCAAGCGCCACAACACGGCGACGGCCCTGTCGGATGCGGTCATGGCGGAACTGCCGGCGCTGAAGCTCGAGCGGGCCCGGTTCATGGTCGAGATGACGACCGACCCGGCGGCTGCAACGGCCGAAGGGATCGACGTCGTCGAGTTCCACGTCCAGACCAACCCCGGCACGCGCCCGGGGCCGATCATGAAGGTCGCATCGGGCGGCGAGCTCTCGCGTTTCCTGCTGGCGCTGAAGGTGGCGCTTGCGGATCGCGGCTCGGCGCCGACGCTGGTCTTCGATGAAATCGACACAGGCGTCGGCGGCGCCGTGGCGGACGCGATCGGCCAGCGGCTGAAGCGGCTGTCGAAGACGGTCCAGGTCCTGTCCGTCACCCATGCGCCGCAGGTCGCGGCGCGGGCCGCCACGCATCTGTTGATTTCCAAGGGACCATCGGCGGAAAAATCGGAAACCATCGCCACCCGCGTCGCCCGCATGGACGACAAGGCCCGCACCGAGGAAATCGCCCGCATGCTGGCCGGCGCTTCGGTGACCGACGAGGCGAGGGCAGCGGCATTGCGGTTGCTGGCGGGGGGTATACAGAATGGTTGAAAGTATAAATACCAAGATAAATCGTATTGCTGACGATTATCTATTATTGGCTCCGATTATTCACAAAGCTTCCTTGTCTGAGGCGCTGCATAGATTTTATGTGGAGAGCGGTGATTTAGAGATAACTGATTTGTATAATTTTCACAATCAAATCGGCAACCTTGAAGCGGAACATAAACTAAAAAGGATAAACTGGTATATTTCTTACAAAAATAAAAAAAACTCGCGCAAACTTAAGGTTTTTCGCAATTTTATTCGGCATGCGGAAGAAATGTATCATCGATACGACGAGCCGATTTTGTCGGACTCCTCATTTGATGATATTAAAAAATTATATGTAATAATTCTAAAGAAGAATAAAGCGTTTAAAAATCTTCTTAAAGAAATAGAAGAAGCAAAAGGCGCTGCACCTTTACCGATATTTTCGGCAATCACCCATGCCCGCCCGATGCTGTCGCTCGACAATGTCTTTTCCGACGAGGACGTCAGCGATTTCATTTCGAGCGTCTACCGCTTCCTCGGGCGGCTTCCGGACAACTCGATCGCCTTTACCGCCGAGCCGAAGATCGATGGCCTGTCCATGTCGCTGCGTTATGAAAACGCCAGGCTGGTGAGCGCCGCCACGCGTGGCGACGGCACCACCGGCGAGAATGTCACCGCCAATATCCGCACCATCCGGGAAATCCCCCAGACGCTGCCCGCCGGCGTGCCTGCCGTCGTCGAGGTGCGCGGTGAAGTTTACATGGCCAAGAGCGATTTCCTGGCGCTGAACGAGCAGATGCTGGCCGAGGGCAAGCAGACCTACGTCAATCCGCGCAACACCGCTGCAGGGTCGCTGCGCCAGCTCGACCCGACGATCACCGCCAGCCGCAAGCTGAAATTCTTCGCCTATGCCTGGGGCGAGATTTCCGACATGCCGGCCGATACGCAGTTCGGCATGGTCGAAGCGTTCGAGCGCTGGGGTTTTCCAGTCAATCCGCTGATGCAGCGGCTGTCGTCGATCGAGGCCATTCTCTCGCATTACAACGAGATCGGCCTGAAACGGCCCGACCTCGACTATGATATCGACGGCGTCGTCTACAAGGTGGACATGCTGGACCTGCAGCAGCGCCTCGGTTTCCGCTCCCGCTCGCCGCGCTGGGCAACGGCGCACAAGTTTCCGGCCGAGCAGGCGTTTACCACCGTCGAGAAGATCGAGATCCAGGTCGGCCGCACCGGTGCGCTGACGCCGGTCGCCCGATTGACTCCGGTCACCGTCGGCGGCGTCGTCGTCACCAATGCGACCCTGCACAATGCCGACTATATCGAAGGTCTTGGCAATGGCGGCGAGCGCATTCGTGCGGAAGAGCATGATATCCGCGTCGGTGACACGGTCATCGTCCAGCGCGCAGGGGATGTCATCCCGCAGGTGCTCGATATCGTCATGGAAAAGCGTCCGGCAGGTGCCGAACGCTACCAGTTCCCCAAGACCTGTCCGGTCTGCGGCAGTCATGCCGTGCGCGAGCGCAACGAAAAGACCGGCAAGCTCGACTCCGTCACCCGTTGCACCGGTGGCTTCGTCTGCCGGGCGCAGGCCGTCGAGCATCTGAAGCACTTCGTCTCGCGCAATGCGTTCGATATCGAAGGGCTGGGGTCCAAGCAGATCGACTTCTTCTTCGAGGCTGACGACCCGTCGCTGTCGATCAGGACGGCAGCCGACATCTTCACGCTCGAGAGGCGGCAGGCCGCCTCGACCCTCACCAAGCTGGAAAACATCGATGGCTTCGGCAAGGTCAGCGTGCGCAAGCTCTATGACGCCATCAACGACCGCCG
The DNA here is from genome assembly GCF_035497515.1 of Pararhizobium sp. Lineage (GTDB taxonomy): Bacteria > Pseudomonadota > Alphaproteobacteria > Rhizobiales > Rhizobiaceae > Pararhizobium. The sequence continues at coordinate 82,087 of NZ_DATJDJ010000110.1, forward strand.
AACAATCGCGCTGCACCGGCTGATCTATGCGCTTGGCATCCGTCATGTCGGCGAGACGACGGCAAAGCTGTTGGCGCGCTCCTATGGACGTTATGCGGTGTTTGCCGATGCCATGAAAGCGGCCGCCGAGGCTGGCTCCGATGCCTGGAACGATTTGAACACGATCGACGGTATCGGTGAAGTGGTCGCTCGCGCGATCGTCGAGTTCTACAAGGAGCCGCGCAACATGGATGTCGTCTCCCGTCTTCTGGACGAGGTGACGCCACAGGACGCCGAAGCGCCGGTGGCAAGCTCCAGCCCTGTCGCCGGCAAGACCGTCGTCTTCACCGGCTCACTGGAAAAGATGACCCGCGACGAGGCAAAAGCCATGGCCGAACGCCTGGGCGCGAAGGTCGCGGGCTCCGTCTCGAAGAAGACCGATCTGCTGGTGGCCGGCCCTGGTGCCGGCTCGAAACTCGAAAAAGCCCGCGAACTCGGTGTCGAAACCACCGATGAGGACGGCTGGTTTATCCTGATCGGTGGGTAACCGCACTTCAAAGGCCCGCAAAGCTTCCCTTGTCCGCTTGTCTTGTTTATGAGGACTGCCAGATTTATGACAGTTTCGTGACAATGACGAAAACGGATAGGTGAACAATGCTGGGTTGGTTCCGCAAGCTGATGCCGCGCGAGGACAAGTTCTTCGAGCTTTTCGAAGCGCATTCGCGCACCGTCGTCGGCGCCGCCGATGCGCTGAAGGCGCTGCTGGCAAGCGAGGGCGATCATGAGGCCAACTGCAAGCGCATCGTCACGCTCGAGGATCAGGCCGACAACATCACCCGCGACGTGATGCTCGCCGTTCGCCGCAGCTTCATCACGCCGTTCGACCGGGGCGACATCAAGGACCTGATCCAGTCGATGGATGACGCCATCGACATGATGCACAAGACTGTCAAGACCATCCGCCTGTTCGAGCAGACGACTTTCGACCCCGGCATGCGCGAAATGGGCGTGCTCGTTGTCGAAGCCGCCCGGCTAGTCGCCGAAGCCATTCCGTTGCTCGACAAGATCGGTACCAATGCGCCGCGCCTCAGCGCGATCGCCGAGGAAGTCACCCGTGTCGAGGGCCGTTCGGACGAGTTGCACGACCAGGGGCTGAAGGATCTGTTCCGCCGCCACGGCGCATCCAACCCAATGGCCTATATCATCGGCAGCGAGATTTACGGCGAACTGGAAAAGGTCGTCGACCGGTTCGAGGACGTCGCCAACGAAATCAGCGGCATCGTGATCGAGAACGTCTGATGGAGCCGACGCTCGCCTTTCCGCTGCTGCTCTGCCTGATCGGCGTCGCGCTGTTCTTTGACTTCCTGAACGGGCTGCACGACGCGGCCAATTCGATCGCAACGATCGTCTCGACGCGCGTGCTGCGGCCGCAATACGCGGTGATGTGGGCCGCATTTTTCAACTTTATCGCTTTCCTGTTCTTTGGCCTGCATGTGGCGGAAACGATCGGCAAGGGCATCATCGATCCGGCGATCGTGACGCCGCAGGTGATCTTTTCGGCGCTGATGGGCGCCATCATCTGGAACATCGTCACCTGGATTTTCGGCATTCCGTCGAGTTCGTCGCACGCGCTGGTGGGCGGCCTTGTCGGCGCCGGTCTGGCGCGCACGGGCGGAGACGCCATCGTGCTGAGCGGCCTTTTGAAGACCGTCGGCGCGATCTTCCTGTCGCCGATGATCGGCTTCCTGCTCGCCCTCATCCTTGTGTTGATCGTGTCCTGGATCTGCGTTCGCCAGACGCCGTTTGCCGTCGACCGCAGCTTTCGCGGGCTGCAGTTCATCTCGGCCTCGCTCTATTCCCTCGGCCACGGCGGCAATGATGCGCAGAAGACGATGGGCATCATTGCCGTTCTTCTGTTTTCGCAGGGCTATCTCGGCGGCACCTTCTATGTCCCGTTCTGGGTGGTGATCACATGCCAGTCGGCCATGGCGCTCGGCACCCTGTTCGGCGGCTGGCGCATTGTTCATACGATGGGCTCGAAGATTACACGGCTCAATCCGATGCAGGGTTTTTGCGCGGAAACCGGCGGGGCGATCACGCTGTTTGCGGCCACCTGGCTCGGCATTCCCGTTTCGACCACGCACACGATCACCGGCGCGATCGTCGGCGTCGGAGCGGCACGCCGCGTGTCGGCCGTCCGCTGGGGGCTGGCAGGCAATATCGTCATCGCCTGGATCGTCACCCTGCCGGCGGCAGCCCTGATCTCGGCGCTGTTCTATTTCGTCACGAGCGCGTTCTGATCTCTTGATCTCGCTTGTCGCCCGCAATCGCGCGCGGCAAGCTGGGCCTGCGCGGTTTTTCCCGCGGCCGGCAGGAATGTCGTGGCCTGTTCAGGCAACAGCATGCGTGCACCCGTTGCCTGAAATTCGACGCGACACCCGCATCGAAATAGTGTCACTATGGGTTCAGGCGGTCGCAGAACTGCCGCCGATAACAGAACCCGAGGAACACGCAAGCGATGAAACTGGCCACTTTGAAAGACAGTACCCGCGACGGCAAACTCGTCGTGGTCTCCAAGGATCTGACCCGCTGCTCGGAAGTCGGTCATATCGCCCGCACGCTGCAGGCGGCGCTCGACGACTGGGCGCATGTCGCCCCGCGTCTGGAACGGGTGGCGCTCGGCCTGGAAACCGGCTCTCAGCCGACCATCCGCTTTCACGAACACGATGCTGCCTCGCCCTTGCCTCGCGCCTTTTTCTGGGCGGGCGGCTCGGGCGGCTTTTCAGGTCCGCGCGATTCCATCCGGCTTGCGGCCGGTGCATCCGATATCGTCGTCACCACGCAACTTGCGGTTATCGTTGATGACATCGACGCGGCGGATGGCAAGGACGCGGCAAGCCGGAAAGCCGCACTTTTCCTGCTGTCCAGCGACATTTCGGTCGGCGGCTCCAATGCCGGATCGTCCTTCTCGCCGGTGGCGGTGACGGTTGACGAGTTGGGCGACGAAGGCCATCTCGCGGTGCTTGTTCGGCGTAACGGCAAGTCCCAACAGTGCGGAACGGTCAGTGCGAAGGATGCCATGTCCGGTGTCGGTGCAGTTGTCGCCGGACGCCCGCTGATTGCCGGCAGTATCGTTGCCAGCGGCTCCAGCCGCGTCTCGTGCGATCTGGCGGTCGGCGATACCGTGCGTATCGAGATGAAGGATCACACCGGCCACTCGATCTTCGGCGCCATTGAACAAACCGTGGAAACGCGCGACTGATACTAGCGCGGTTCCGGTCGCCGGGTTCCCCATTCCACTGACAATTCTGCTTCTTCCTGAATTGTCTTTCTGCACTGCACACGTTAGGAAACCTCGCCGGGTTTCCACGGATATTCCTGTGTGACCCGGAAAGAGCCAGCCGCCATCAACGCGACGGCAAGCTTTGCGGATTGGAGGATCCTCGCATGGAAACAATCACCACCATTGCGGACCTGCGCGCGCGCCTGGCGGAACATCGCCGTGCCGGCAAGTCCATCGGTCTGGTGCCGACCATGGGTTACCTGCATGTCGGCCATATGGAACTGGTCGCCCGGGCGCGAACGGCAAACGACATCGTCGTCGCCAGTCTTTTCGTCAACCCGCTGCAGTTCGGTGCCAACGAGGATCTTGCGAAATATCCACGCGATCTCGCAAGGGACCAGGCGATGCTCATCGAGGGCGGGGCGGATTTCCTGTTCGCGCCGGGCGTCTCGGATATGTATCCGCGCCCGATGGAAACGGTGGTCGATGTGCCGACGCTTGGCGGCGAACTTGAAGGAAAGGTTCGCCCCGGTCATTTCGCCGGCGTTTCGACGGTGGTGACCAAGCTTTTCAACATCGTCCAGCCAGACCGTGCCTATTTCGGCGAGAAGGATTTCCAGCAGCTGCAGATCATCAAGCGCATGGTCGATGATCTCGCACAGCCGGTCGAGGTGATCGGCGTTTCAACGGTGCGCGAAGCCGATGGTCTCGCCTGTTCTTCGCGCAACGTCTATCTGACCGCGGCCGAGCGGGCCGCCGCTGCTATCGTGCCGAAGGCACTCGACGAGGCCGAGCGGCTGGTTGCCTCGGGCCTAGCGGACGTGGCGAAGCTGGAACGGGCGATCACGGATTTCATCGCTGCCGAGCCGCTGGCAAAGCCTGAAGTGGTGGCAATCCGCGATCCGGAAACCCTGCATACTCTCACCGAAATTGGCGAAAAACCGGTTCTTCTGTTGCTTTTTGTCCGCTTCGGGAGCACGAAGCTGCTCGATAACCGGGTTTTCAACCCGAAAACGGCTAAATTTGCGAAGGTGGCGTGAACATGAGTGTACAGGCAGTGAAGCGTCGCCTCAGCCCCGGCAATATCGAAGCATTGAAGGGCGAGCGGCCGATCGTCAGCCTCACGGCCTATACGACGCCGATCGCCCGGCTGCTCGATCCGCATGTGGATTTCATGCTGGTGGGCGATTCGCTCGGCATGGTGGTCTACGGGCTCGATTCGACCGTCGGCGTCACGCTCGACATGATGATCGCCCATGGACAGGCGGTCATGCGCGGGTCGGAAAAGGCCTGCGTCGTCGTTGACCTGCCGTTCGGCTCCTACCAGGAATCGAAGGAGCAGGCTTTCAGCAGTGCCGCGCGTATCCTGAAGGAAACCGGCTGTAGCGCCGTCAAGCTCGAGGGCGGGGCCGAGATGGCCGAGACCGTCGATTTCCTCACCCAGCGCGGCATTCCGGTGCTCGGTCATGTCGGCCTGATGCCGCAGCTCGTCAACACGATGGGCGGTTACCGTTCCGTGGGGCGCAACGACAAGGAAGCGGCGAAGATCCGCCGTGACGCCAAGGCCATCGATGATGCCGGCGCCTTTGCCATCGTCGTCGAAGGCACGATCGAGCCCCTGGCACGCGAGATTTCCGCGTCATTGCGGGCGCCGACGATCGGCATCGGCGCTTCGCCGGCCTGCGACGGCCAGATCCTCGTCTCTGACGACATGCTGGGCATCTTCAGCGATTTCAAGCCACGTTTCGTCAAGCATTTCGCCGAACTCGCGCCGCAAATGTCGGCTGCCTTCGAAGCCTATGCCAGCGAGGTGAGGGCGCGGACGTTCCCCGGCATCGAGCACACCTTTCAGGTGAAGCCCAAGCCCTGATGATCCCAGGGATCATGCCCGGAAATCCGCCTGCGCGGATGTCCGGGATTCGATCAGAAAATCGGATCGCTCTATCAATCTTATTGAATTGTCGGTTGCGGCCTCGCGGCCTATCTGTGGATTCGATCTCAGGCGCGTCTCAATCGGGCGGCGGCGGCTTTGTTCGGTCGCCTGTTCCGGAAAGTTCCCATGACAAAAGATGATTTCTGGAAGGGCGTTCGCGGTGGTTTCCCCGTGATGGTTTCCGCCTCTCCGTTCGGTGCGCTGTTTGGTGCGCTGGCGGTGGACAACGGCTTTTCGGTCTTCGATGCCGTCTTCATGAGCAGCACGGTCTATGCCGGCGCCAGCCAGATGGTCGGCATCGAACTGTTCGGCCACAATGTCCAGCCGTGGCTGATCGTACTCTCCATCTTTGCGGTGAACTTCCGCCACATCCTCTATTCGGCGTCGATCGCGCGGCATGTCCGCCATTTCTCGGCCGTGCAGAAATTCTTCACCTTCTTCCTTCTGGTCGATCCGCAATATGCCGAAACCGAGAAGCGGGCGGAGCGCGGCGAGCCGGTCACGTTCTGGTGGTATCTCGGCTTCGCGCTGATCATCTATCTGCCCTGGCAATTGATGACGATGTTGGGCGCCATCTTCGGCCAGATGATCGGCGATCCCCGTTCCATCGGCCTGGATGTGCTGTTGCCGATCTATTTCCTCGGGCTGGTCCTCGGCTTTCGCAAGCGCGATCACTGGCTGCCGGTCGTTGCCGTCAGTTCGCTGGCGTCGATTGCCGCGATGCATTTCGTGGGGTCACCGTGGCATGTCAGCATCGGCGCGATTGCCGGCATTCTGCTTGCCGCCTGCAAACCGCTGCCGGCGATAGCGGAAGAACCGGTCACCCTGGAGCATGAGGTCTGATCATGGACAGCACCCAGCACCTGCACCTGATCTACATCATTCTCGCGGCCGCCGTGGCGACGTTTCTCACCCGCATCGGCGGTTACGTGATGATCACCCGGATGAAGCGCATCCCGCCGCGCATGGAAGCGGCGCTGAACGCCGTTCCCGCCGCCGTGTTGTCGACGCTGGTTGCGCCTGCCTTCGTCTATGGTGGCTGGGACGTCGCCGCGTCGATGATCGTCGCCTTCTTCGTCGGCCTGCGCTTTTCATCGCTGTGGATGCTGCTTGCCGGCTGGCTCGTCGTCATGGCCATCCGGAATATCGGCATGTGACAACGGTTAGCGCGTCAGCGCCGCCGTTGCCTTGTCGAGCCAGGAAAGTACCGTCTCGTCGGAAATCAGCGGGGCCAGCTTTTCCCGCGTCAGGCGGTGATAGCTGTTCATCCAGTCGAGTTCATCGTCCGTCAGAAGCGCGGTGACGATCAGGCGGCGGTCGATGGGGCAAAAGGTGAGGGTTTCGAAACCAAGCATCGGCAGGTCGCCGCCGTCGATCTCGCTCGCCTCCAGCACATGCACCAGATTTTCAATGCGGATGCCGAAGGCGCCGGGACGGTAGTAGCCCGGTTCGTTCGACAGGATCATGCCCGGCAGCAGTTCCTGCATGGCGGCGCGCGAGATGCGCTGCGGGCCTTCGTGCACGGAGAGATAGGAGCCGACGCCGTGGCCGGTGCCGTGGGCGAAGTCGGCGCCGGCCTTCCAGAGCGCGATGCGCGCCAGCGGATCGAGATCGACGCCGCGCGAGCCCTTCGGAAAGCGGGCGGTGCTGATGGCGATCATGCCCTTCAGGACCAGAGTGAAGAATCGGCGCTGGTCTTCCGGCACGGTGCCGATCGCGACCGTACGGGTAATGTCCGTGGTCCCGTTGATATACTGGCCGCCGGAATCGATCAGGAACATCGTGCCGTCGGCGATGGCAAGGTCGCTCTCCGTCGTCACGCGGTAGTGCATGATGGCGGCGTGGGCGCCGGCGCCGGAAATCGTGTCGAAGGAAATGTCCTTCAGCGGGTTCTGCATGCGCTCGCCGACCGCCTTGCGGAAGGATTCGAGCTTCACCGCGGCGGCGATCTCGGTGATCTCCCCCGGCGTCGTGCCATCCAGCCAGGCGAGGAACTCGACCATCGCCGCGCCGTCCTGCAGATGGGCGCGGGCGGAGCCCTCGAGTTCGGCGGCGTTTTTGCGGGCGCGGGGCAGGCGAGCCGGGTCGATCGCTTCAATCACCGTGCCGCCGCTGACGCGAATGCGCTCGGCAAGCGCGAAGGCCGCATGGTCGGGATCGATCATGATCTTCGCGCTGGTCGCGGCCAGCGCGGCGACCTTGTCTTCGAAGGAGGAGGGCGCCTCGAAAGTGGCGAGTTGCGTCAGGTAGGCCTCTTCCTCGATGCCGGCCTTGCGTTTGTCGAGAAACAGCTCGACCTTGCCGTCCGCATGGACGATGGCGCGGGCGAGCGGATGCGGTGTGTGCGGTACGTCACTGCCGCGGATGTTGAAGGCCCAGGCGATCGACGAAGGATCGGTCAGCACGACAGCATCGGCGCCGGCTTTCGAAAGGTCCGTTGCCATGGTGGCGAGCTTGTCCCTGGCGAGCAGGCCGGCATGATCGAGCGGCTGGATCCTGACGCGGCCGAGTGGCGCTGCCGGCCGGTTCTCCCACTGTTTGTCGAGCGGATTGTGATCGAGGAAGATCAGGGCGCCGCCCAGTTCCTGCAGGGCCTTTTCGAGCTTGCGGACTTCCGCTCCGGTATGCAGCCAGGGATCGATACCGAGGCGGAAGCCCTTGGCGCCATGGCGTTCCAGCCAGGTATGCGGCGGCTCGCCGACGAGGTCTCCGCCCTCGAAGACGCTTGCGTCCACCTGCTCGGCCAACTGGGTGACGTAACGTCCATCAACGAAGACGACCGCCTGACTCCGCGTGATCAGCGCAATGCCGGCCGAGCCGGTGAAGCCGGTCAGCCAGGCCAGCCGTTCCGCCGATGCCGGGACATATTCTCCCTGGTATTCATCGGCGCGCGGCACGAGGAAGCCATCGACATTCAGGTCGGCGAGTGCCGCGCGCAGCGCGGTGACGCGCGCCTTGCCGAAGTGCGGTGTGGAGGTGACATCGAAGGACTGGAACATGGATTTTTCCGAATTTTGGCTGAAGGCGGAGCCGATGGGCAGATCGCGCCGGGCGACCGATACACGCCGATTCCTCAAAGGTGGATATACTCTACTGCACAATTCCTTAAATCGGAATCGATTTAAGGATAAAATTATCCTGCATATTTAAAGTGTTACAGCGACCTTTGGGCGTCATATTTGGCGCTCGGCGCTGGAGCGGAAACAGTCAGGGGAGTGATAGTCCGTGTTTCTTGCCTGTCCCATCAATCCTTGACGAATTCCCGGATGATCTCCCATGTCAGCCGCTGATTGTTGCGTGCCCAGCGATCGTCGGTGAAGAACACTGGCTCAGCCGGCTCCCAGCCACTGCAGCTGAAATCCGACTGTCGAGCAAAGAATGCGACGAAATCAGCTTCGTTGTGCCAGACGGTGATCGGATCTCCGACACTGTGTCCGCCGTCCTGGATTTCGCGCAGCGCAATCGTATCGCCCGTCCGGATCAGTCCCTGTCCGCAATAGTCGCGATGAAATTCATGGATCAGCCCCGTGCCCGGTTTGCAGGTCATCAGCTTGCGGTACAGATCACGCGCCACCCGGGAGCCGAACGGTGCGTGACTGAGACGATCACGACATTCGAGATGTCTGCGTTCCATTTCTTCCTCCGATGCATCGATCAGGGGATAGGGCGGCCAACCGGCCTTGTCGTCCAATGACCTGCCTCGCATAGACCAGAGTATCGACCCGACAATCCAGGCGATGACGCCAAGGCAGATAAGCGGTATCGCTGTCGCAAACATTCATCTCCCTCCGCCGTCTGTCGTAATTATCATACTTATGCGCTCAGTGCATGGCACCCATGCTGCATTGCACCTAGACCGATTTCGAAAATAGTCTATAAAACCACTCAACGAACACGGACGCAAATCTGATGTTCACGCAAATGCCTTCGGGCAAGAGCTGCATGGTCTGAACATGGTTGGTCATCCTTCTCCTCCTCCCTCCGGGTGGCCAATTTCAGACCGTGAAGAGTCCGCTTGAGCGCTCCTCCTCCTCAAGCTCGCGGACATGACCGGCTTGCCGGTCAGCGGGCGATGCTTCGGCATCGCCTTTGTTTCGAAAACCCGCTTGTCCACGACGGACAGGCGGGTTTTTCTTTTTCACCTATTCAGAGGTATTGCTCCCGAGCGAGGCGGAAGCGCTCTACAGCGCCGCGCGCCAAAGATGACGCGCAGAGGTCGCTGTAGCACTTTCAATACACTGGATAATTTTATCCTTGAATCGATTCCGATTTAAGGAATCCTGCAGCAGGCGCGATCGAGATGGATCGTGACCCAGCCATTGCGCCAGATCGTGCGGACATGGCGCAGGTGCTGGGCATTGTAGGCCGACAGGACCTTCCAGCGCTGCGAAGCCAGGATGCCCGAGAGGATGACGGATCCACCCGGCGCAAGGTGATTTGCCAGTTGCGGCGCCATCTTGATCAGGGGCCGGGCGAGGATATTGGCGATGATCATGTCGAACGGGCCATGTGTATCGAAGGCCGGCGAATGAAAGCCGGGGGCGGTGATCGTTGTGATGCCGGTGGCGATGCCGTTGCGCTTGACGTTTTCGGCGGCGACGCGCGTGGCGACTGGGTCGATGTCGGTTGCCAGCACCGGTACAGGCTTCAGCTTGCGCGCCGCGATCGCCAGCACGCCGCTGCCGGTGCCGAGATCGAGCGCATTGCGCACCTTGCGAGAGCGCATGACGGTTTCGATGACCTCGAGGCAGCCTGCCGTCGTGCCGTGATGGCCGGTACCGAAGGCCTGGCCGGCGTCGATCTCGATGGCGATGTCGTTGAGGGCAACCTTGTCGCGGTCGTGCGAGCCATGCACGAGGAAGCGGCCAGCGCGCACCGGCGACAGGCCTTCGAGCGACTTGGCGATCCAATCGACATCCGGAATGACTTCCCGCTCGATCACGACGTCAGGGAACCGCTCGGCGACGACATCGGCGAAGCGCTCGCGCATGACCGTTTCCTCGTCGAAATCGATGTAGAGCGATGCTTCCCAGCGATCCTTCTTCTCGTCCATTTCCATCGTCGCGATGGCGTAGCCTTCATCCTCGAAGGCGTCTGTCATCAGGCTCATCGCGACCTCGGAAAGTATCTCGGTCGTGGTGATGAAAAGGCGCAGGTCACTCAAGGTCTTTGTCCTTTGGATCGGGCAGGGGACGGCTGTGGCGCTCTATCACGCGCTGCGATCAAAGGCAAAGCGCTTAGCGCTTGGTCAGGTTTTCCAGCTTCTGGACCGCCGTGTCCGGGTTCTCGCCGTAGGCGATCGTGCCGGTGAATGCGCCCTTGGCGTCGAGGAGGAAGACCGAGGCGGTGTGGTCCATCGTATAGTCCCCGGTCGGGTTCTTCTCGTCCAGCGGGATCTTCTTGGCATAGACCCGAAACCCCTTGACCATTTCCATCACCTTTTCCGGCGGGCCGGAAATGCCGGTGATGCGCTTGGAGACGTTGGAAACGTACTGATTCATGATCTCCGGCGTATCGCGCTCCGGATCGACGCTGACGAAAAACGCTTGCAGCTTCGTGCCGTCCGGATCGACCCTCTCCAGCCAGCCGTTGAGTTCGAACAGGGTCGTCGGGCAGACTTCCGGGCAATGGGTGAAGCCGAAGAAAACGGCGGACGGCTTGCCGGTGAAGGCCTTCTCGCTGATCGGCTGGCCGGTCTGGGAGACGAGTTCGAAGGGAACGCCGAACGGGCCTGCGGCCAGATGGTCCTTCGCATTGCTTATCCGGTAGGCGGTATAGCCGAGTACCGCCGCGACCACTGCCACTGCTACCCACAGAACGATACGTAAAGTCTTCATGGAGATATCCGGTCACCTGCTGAACTGTCGCTGTTGAAATAGCGGTTCGGGACCGGCGTTGCAAACGTTCAGGCGGCCAGCGTCAAAATGTGACAGGACCGGTCAGAAGCACAAAGAATGTCAGAAGCACCAGGAAAGCCCGTTTTCGGCCATGGCGAGAAACATCTCCGGACCCTGGACGATCCAGCCAATGAAGGCCGCGCCGGCCAGAAGCAGGCCGCCACCCGCCGCGACGGTGGCGATCAGGGATTTCGGATATGTCTTGTCGTGATCATTCATCCGACGATGATACTGCCGCGCGCTCCCGATGAAAAGGTCGTTTCATGCGTCGAAGACCTGTGCTCGTGCCCGGAGGGTCGTTAAAATTGGGTGACCGTTTTAGCGAATGTTTAATTTGTGTTTGCCATGTTCCAAGGGCGCGAAGGGGTGTCATTGCCCTTTTTGACATGACGTCGCCGGTTTTTGATAGAGTCGGTATCCCGCATTGTCCACTCCGTCGTCCGTGCCGAAGGCATCGGGTTCCGCCGAAAACTGGGAAGAATTCTGATCATGAACAACAGTGCCATCAAGCAATCCGGTGCCTACCTGGAAATCGTTTCCTTTCATCTGGGTGATCAGGAGTTCTGCATCGACATCATGGCGATCCGCGAAATTCGCGGCTGGGCGCCGGTGACGCCGATGCCGCATACGCCACCCTACGTTCTCGGCCTCATCAACTTGCGCGGCGCGGTGATCCCGGTCATCGACATGGCCTGCCGGCTCGGCATGAAGATGACCGAGCCGTCCGAACGTTCGGCCATCATCGTCACCGACATCGCCGGCAAACTGGTCGGCCTGCTGGTCGAGCAGGTTTCCGACATGATGACCATCAAGAGCGAAGCCCTGCAGCCGGCACCGGAAATCATTCCGGAAGCCCAGCGTGCCTTCTGCCGCGGCATCGTGGCGCTGGAAAAGACCATGGTCTGCTTCCTCAACCTGGACACCGTCATCGCCGACGAACTTGCGCAGGCTGCCTGAGCCGAGACCGCACGCTTTGTCGAAAATCAACGGACACCGCGCGGTTCACCCGGCGGTGTCCGTTCGCGTTTTGCCCGATCGCGCATCGTCCGGGCGAAAGCGGCTTGGCGCATGTCTTGCTTCCGGTTTACAGCGCCGCGCGTCAAGAATGACGCGCGGCGCTGTAACACTTTAAATATGCTGCATAATTTTATCCTTGAATCGATTCCGATTTAAGGAATCATGCAGTCATGTCACGCTCTGCAGGCAGGCGGGGTTCCGCCCTGCCTTCGCGACCTGATGCCGGAATGGAGACCGCCCATGAAATGCCTCTTGCTCGTCGATATCCAGAACGGTTTCTGCTCCGGCGGAAACCTGGCCGTGCCGAATGGCGAGGATGTCGTGCCAATCGCCAACAGGCTGATCGCTGACGGTGGATATGATCTCGTCGTCGCTTCGCAGGACTGGCATCCCGCCGATCACGGCAGCTTCGCTTCGCAGCATCCGGGTCGCAATCCCTTCGAGATGGGCATGCTTGGTGGCAAGCCGCAGATGCTGTGGCCGGATCATTGCATCCAGGCAAGCCGCGATGCCGATTTCCATCCCGAACTCAACACCGCCGCTGTCGATCATGTCCAGCGCAAGGGCGAGAATGTCGCGGTCGACAGCTATTCGGCCTTTCGCGACAATGACCAGTCGGCACTCACCGGACTGTCGGATTATCTCACAGGAAAAGGCGTCGATACGCTCGATGTCTGCGGTCTGGCCACAGATTATTGCGTGAAGGCGTCGGCGCTCGATGCCAAGGCGATGATGCCGGATGTGGATGTGCGGTTCATCGCAGACGCCAGCCGGGGCATCGATGCTGCAGGCGTCGAGGCGGCGATTGCCGAAATGGATGCCGCAGGTGTCCGTATCCTGACATCAAGGGACGTGCTCTCCGGAGCCTGACCGCACCATCGACCTATTGCGGTGCGCCTTCGGTCCAGGTGACGTTCTGTCCGAACAGCGGGATGGTCGAGATCGACATCTTGGCCGAGCCGTCGGTCAATTCACGCGAATGCGCCAGGTAGATCAGCGTGTTGTTCTTCTTGTCGTAGATGCGGGTGACGACGAGCTTCTTCCAGATCAGCGACAACCCCTCGCGAAACACTTCCTCGCCTTCCCGGGTCAGGTCGATATCGCCGATTGTCACCGGGCCGGTCTGGCGGCAGGCAATCGAATTGTTGGAGGGATCCTCGAACCAGTTGCCGTTCTTCAGGCGATCGATGACGCTGCGATCGAAATAGGTCACGTGGCAGGTAACGCCCCCGATTTTGGGATCGCTGACCGCATCGATGCTGATATCGTTGCCGAGCCAGTCGACACCGACTTCACCCACTGTTTCAGCCCGGACAGGAAGCGACGCAAACGTGGCCGCGACAAGGGCGAGGGCGGTGAACAGGCGGATGCGAAAGGTCATTGGCGGTTCTCCATGAGGGCATAGCTCACATAGGTGTGCCGCCCGCCAATGCAAGCCGGGATGCGAGGAGCCTCAGGCTGTATTGGGGAACTGCAACGGCACCGTGGAGGCGGCCGCTGCCGCACGCATCTGGGCCGCGGCACCGGCAAGCGCCCGGCTGCAGGCCGAGGAGTACAGGTTTTCAGCGACGCTCAACCGGTCGCGTCCGGCGGCCTTGGCTTCATAGAGCGCGCCATCGGCGCGGATCATCA
>NZ_DATJDJ010000111.1:0-10482 GCF_035497515.1 Pararhizobium sp.
CCGCAGAAGGGGCATGGGAAAAGCTGCAATCGAACCTCCTAGTGCGCGATGCCGGAACCGGCGGCTTCATCGATCAATCGCCCGCGTGAAAATCGGTCGAGATCGAAGGGACGGCTGACATCGTGGTGCTTGCCGGTTGCCAGCAGATGGGCAAGCAGCGTGCCGCCGGCGGGAATGGCCTTGAACCCGCCTGTTCCCCAGCCGCAATTTAGGAAGAGGCCCGGCAACGGGCTTTCGCCAAGGATCGGCGAGGAATCGGGCGTCACGTCCACGATGCCGGCCCATTGCCGCATCAATCGAAGCTGGCGGAACGATGGAAACATTTCGAGAAGGCCCGTGACGACTTCCTCCAGAACAGGCAGGTTGCCGCGCTGGCCATAGGAGGGAACCCGGTCGAGTGCGCCGCCGACGACGAGCTCCCCCTTGTCCGACTGGCTGGCATAGACGCCTGTCCCGGGAGAAAGAACGACAGTATCGAGCACCGGCTTGATCGGCTCGGAAACGCAGGCTTGCAGAGCATAGGAGGTGATTGGCAGGCGGAAGCCCGCCTTGGCCGCAAGATGCGAGGAATGGCCGGCGACAACCATGCCCGTCCGCTCCGCGCGAATCTCGCCAAGGCTGGTCTTTACGCCACGACACCGCCCGCCCTCGATCAGGAACTCCTCAACCTCGCAGGTCTGGATGATATCGACGCCGAGCCTGTCGGCTGCGCGCGCATAGCCCCAGGCGACCGCATCGTGTCGCGCCGTGCCTGCCCTGCCCTGCCAGACGCCCCCGAATACCGGATAGCGTGCCTGCGGTGAAACGTTGAGCAAGGGCAGGACGCGGCGCACGTCCTCGATGCCGAAGAGTTCCGCATCCGTGCCGTTGATCTGCATGGCGTTGACGGTGCGCGCCGCCATTTCCATATCGGCCTCGGAGTGGGCAAGCGTCATGATGCCGCGCTGGGAGAGCATGATATTGTAGTTGATGTCCCGGCCGAGCGTCTCGTAGAGGCGAAGCGCCAGATCGTAGAGCTCGGTGCTCTCGGGGAAGAAATAGTTGGAACGGACAACGGTGGTGTTGCGTCCGGTATTGCCGCCGCCGAGCCACCCCTTCTCGATGACGGCGATATTGCGGATATTGTGGACCTTTGCGAGATAGTAGGCCGTCGCCAGTCCGTGCCCGCCACCGCCGATGATGAGGATGTCGTAGCGTGGCTTCGGCGCCGGCGAGCGCCAGGCCTTCTGCCATCCCTTCTGACCCCGCAGGCCTTCCTTGAAAAGCGAGAGAGCGGAGTAATGCCGTGTCATCGAGAAACTCCCGCACGCACTTTGGCGCAGTGATGACGTGACAAGGCGAAGTGCGGTCTCATGCGTTGCCCCAGGAATGAAGGAACCATCCGATCAAGGTCTTGTCGCCTGATCAGTGATTATGCGTATTTTAACTGGACACAAATGTCCAGAATATTAGAGCGGTAAGGCCGGGGACCGTCATGCTTGCCGCCTGATGCCTGATTTCTGGTTGGTTGCTCGCGTACAGTGATGTCCATTTCAGGCATCCGGCTGGATACGCCGCATCAATGTTTCGAAAGCGGCGGCCTCATCATCGGATGCCTGGCGCCCGGTAAAGCCAAGGAGATAGGGACGCAAGAGACGAAGCCGGGTATCCCGGTCGTCGCGCATGCCGAGCGTGAAGTGACCGATCTGCGTGAAATAGAGAACGCGCGCCCGCACGAAAGCCTCCTCCTCCGGATAGTCATAGCGCAGGAACATGCGCGTGACAGCATCGACACGCTGGTCGTCGGCCTGATCGACGATGCTTCGGATGCTCGTGTCCACCTGCCCCCAGGACCGCACTGCCGCATCGAGGCGCGGGTCAAAGAGGCTCGGGTCCACCCAGCATTCGAAGATATGGCACACCGCCTTCGTCACCGTCGGTGCCGGGCGCAGCGCACGCTCGATGATCGGGCCGGTGTTCCGGCGAAGCCAGTGTTCAAGGAGTTCCTTGTGCAGGTCCTGAAGGTCGGGGAAGAACCAATAGAAGCTCGAACGCGACACCCCGAGCCTCTTTGCCATGACCTGGATCTTCACATTGGCAATACCCTCGTCGATGAGCGCGGCGATGCCGGCCTCGATCCAGGCGTCCCGCGTCATGCGGCCCGCCGCCTGCCCGGTGGCGCGCTTCCCTCTGCCCGAAGGCGTCGCTGCACCTGCCATTTGCCCTCTGGTCACATAAGCCCGAATTCGTCTCAAGAATCATGTTGCTGAAAGAATTTGGAATATCAAGCGCGCGTATCACTTAGCGGCAGCGGCGCGCGACACGGCCCTCGCCGCCTTTTACGAAGCGTGTGGCGAGCCTGCGAAACTGACTTGAATCCGATTTTCTCACCTTGGGAACCCCAAGAGTCCATTCTAGGATTTCAGCTCGAACACATGATGATGAATAGCGCCGTCGAACATCGCCAGCAGGCCCTTGGTCATGTCCCTGCTTGCATAGCGGACGGGCGATTCCAGTGCCGCGGCCAAGGCTTCGCGGCTCTCGTACATGGTCGACAGCACCATGGGAAAGGCCGGAGCGCCCTCGTCGCGCTCGACAGCATAGAGTACGCGGACCTCGCGAACACCCGGGAAGTCCAGCCACATCGGCATCAGCTTGTCCGCCACATATTCCTTGAACGCAGCGTCCTTGCCCTCGTGAATGCGGCCTTCGAAGAGCGCCTGACGAATGATCATGATATGTCCGATTCAGTTGACGCTGTTCGGCGGATTTTCGCCATTAGAGAAGGCCTGGAGATTGGCAAGGACGATCTCCCCCATCGCAATCCGCGTTTCGCGCGTCGCGCTCCCCTGATGCGGCATCAGGACGGTATTGGGTGCCGTAAAGAATTCTTCTCGGATGCGCGGCTCGCCGACGAAGACGTCGAGACCCGCGCCGGCGATGGTGCCATCCCGTAGCGCCTGTAGCAGTGCGTCCTCATCGACGACGCTGCCGCGTGCCACGTTGATGACGATGCCTTTCGGCCCAAGAGCCTCCAGAACCTCTGCATTGACGATGCCCTGGGTAGCCGCATTGGCTGCAACGCAAATGGCCAGGATATCACTGGAGGCGGCAAGTTCCGTGGGCGTGGAATAGGAGGTCCAGCCGGTATCGGTCTGCGGAGAACGGTTCCAATATCCGACGGAGATGCCGAAGGCTTCCGCGCGGCGGCCCATGGCGCGCCCGATCTGGCCGAGCCCCAGGATGCCGAGACGCTTGCCCTTCGGGCTGGTGCCAAGCGGGAAAGCTTCGCCCTTCGCCCAACGCCCTTCCCGGACGAAATTGTCGCCTTTTACGAGGTGACGAAAAACAGCGAGCATGAGCGCAATGCCGGTATCGGCTACGTCGTCGGTGAGCACCCCAGGCGTCGTAGTGACATCGATGTTGCGGCCGCGGGCCTTCACGAGGTCGACCTTGTCGGTTCCTACGCCATTGATGGCAATGATGCCCAGCGCCGGCAGACTGTCGATATAGTCGTTCGAGAGCCCGGTGCCGCCGCCCGTTACCACCGCGCGGATGCCCGGCAGGGCCGGCCCCATGGCGGCTTTCTGTGCGGGGTCATAGAGGCGACGGACGACATAGGCGTCATCGAGCCGAGCCTCGATCTCGTCGAGCATCGGCTCGACCAGCAGGATTTCCGGTTTCATTCTTTGAATACTCCTTCACCGAGCTCCGATCGCTCAGGAAATCTGACCTAGGAAGTTGCGTGTCCGCTCGTGCTTCGGATTGCTGAAAAACTCTTCCGGGGGCGCGGATTCCACGATCTCGCCGCGATCCATGAAGATCACCCGGTCGGCAACCTGGCGCGCAAAGCCCATCTCATGGGTCACGCACAGCATGGTCATCCCTTCATTGGCAAGGTCGATCATCGTGTCGAGAACCTCCTTCACCATTTCCGGATCGAGAGCCGAAGTGGGCTCGTCGAAAAGCATGATCTTGGGGTTCATGCAGAGCGCGCGGGCAATGGCAACGCGCTGCTGCTGCCCACCGGAAAGCTGGGCAGGATATTTGGCCGCCTGCTCCGGGATGCGCACCCGCTCAAGGAGTTTCATGGCCGTCGCTTCAGCTTCGGCCTTGGAGACGCCTCGCACCTTCATGGGGGCAAGGGTGCAGTTCTGTATGACGGTCATGTGCGGGAAAAGGTTGAAGCTTTGGAACACCATGCCGGTTTCCTGCCTCACGATGTCGACATTCTTGCCGCCTGCGGTGAGGTCGTGCCCGTCAACGACGATCCGGCCCTTCTGTATCATCTCCAACTGGTTGATGCAGCGGATAAGGGTGGACTTGCCGGAACCGGATGGCCCGCAGATAACGATGCGCTCTCCACGGTTGACGGCGAGGTTGATATCCTTCAGCGCGTGGAATTCGGCGTACCATTTGTTGACGCCGTCCATTGTTACCGCCGGACCGGAAGCTCCCCGCACGTCTGCCATCGATGTGTTTGCATGAATTTCAGCCATGCGAGGAACTCCTGTCTCTTGGTTACTTGCCTTCGGCGACGAAGTTCGGCAGGGGCGCGCCGAGCCATTTTTCATGGATGGCGCTGAGCTGGCCGTCAGCCTTTACCTTCTCAAGGAAAGCGTTCACGGCCTCCAGAAGCTCGGTCGAACCCTTGCGGACTGCGATACCCTGTACCTGCTGGCTCAGTTCGAGTTTCTGGTTGAAGCGGCCTGGCGCTGCCTGTTCGATCTGGGCGGCAACGACGTTCGACACGCCGATCAGTTCGACCTGGCCTGACAGCAGCGCCTGGACGGCACTTGCATCATCATCGAAACGCTGAATGGTGGCGTCCTGCGGAGCGACCTTCGTGACTGCCGTATCCTGCGTGCTGGCGCGGGCAACACCGATGGTCTTGCCGGAAAGATCTTCCGGCTTGGCAACCGCCACATCCTCGGCGCCGAAGACGCCGATGGAGATACCGGCATAGGGTGCGGAGAAATCGACGCTCTTGGCGCGTTCTTCGGTAATGCCCAGCGACGCGACGAGCAGGTCGACCTGGTTGCTCTGGAGATAGGGAATTCTGTTCGGCCCGGTCACCGGTACGATCTGGGCCTCGACGCCCCATTCCTTGGCAAGCAACTTTGCGACGTCGGCGTCGTAGCCGTCCGGTTGGTTGCTCTCATTCATGATGCCGAACGGCGGGAAGTCCACCAGCATGCCGATTTTCACGGTCCCGGCGGACTTGATCTCTTCGACGGTTTGCGCCGTCGCGGGAAAAGAGGCCACGGCGGCCATCAAGCCTGCGCCAATCACGGCCATTGCCGCGCGTCTTGAAATGTTCATTGCTTCCTACCCTTTCGTCACTGCCGGCCCTCCCGCCGACTGGGGTCCCGTCAACGTTGTGTTGCCCGGGAAAACCTGACTTCCATCCGCCGTGCCAGCACGGAGAGCGGCCAGCACAGGATGAAATAAACTGCGGCCACCGTACCGAAGACCATGAACGGACTGAACGTCGCATTGTTGATGATCTGTCCCTGGCGGGTCAGTTCGGTAAAGCCGATGATCGCCGCGAGAGACGTACCCTTGATGAGCTGAACGAGAAAACCGACGGTCGGTGCCACGGCGATGCGTGCGGCCTGCGGCAGGACGATGTAGCGCATCCGGTTATAGTAGCGCAGGCCGAGCGCCGTCGCAGCCTCCCGCTGCCCCGGCGGCACGGCCTCGATGCAGCCGCGCCAGATTTCCCCCAGGAAGGCGCTGGCATGCAGGGTAAGTGCGATCGCCGCTGCAATCCAGGGGTTGATGGCCAGCCCAAAGATATTCATGCCGAAGAAAACCAGGAAGAGCTGCATCAAGAGTGGCGTGCCCTGGAAGACCCGGATGAAGCCGAGAGCGGCAAGCCGCAGTGATCGTATGTCGGAGACGCGGGCGAGAGCGATCAGCAGCCCGCCGATGCCTCCGCCGGCGAAAGCGATCGCAGACAGCGCGATCGTCCACTGCGCCGCCATGACGATGATGAGAAACTCGTTCCAGCCGAAGGGTCTGATCATCGAGGCCTCCTATCGGCTCAGCGGGTACTTGAATGCCGTTCGCTCGATCGCGGAGAAAATTGCGGAGAAGCCGATCGAGAGAACGAGGTACATCAGGGTGATGACGATATAAACTTCGAAACTCGCGAACGTGGCCGACTGAAGGTCATTCCCTGCGGCGGCGAGATCGTCTGCCGAGATCACCGAAACTACGCTCGACGTCAGCATCAGGTAGATGAACTGGCTTGTCAGAGACGGATAGACGGTACGCAGCGCCGGCTTCATGATGATGTAGCGGAAGATCTGCAGCTTCGACAGGCCAAGAGCGGTCCCCGCTTCCAGCTGCCCCTTCTGGATGGATTCGATGCCGGCACGAATGATCTCCGTGCCATAGGCCCCGAAATTGACGACGAGCGCCAGGAGGGCGGCACTGTTCGGCGAAAGACGCAAACCGAGGGACGGTAGACCGAAGAAGATGAAGAATATCTGCACCAGAAACGGCGTGTTGCGGATAATTTCGATATAGGCGTTGATGACGAACCGTATCAATGCCGGACCGGACGTCTTGCCCCATGCACAGACCACCGACACGATCAAGCCAAGCATCATTGCCGCGCACGAAAGGCGGATAGTCAGCCAGGCGCCCAGGAGCAACTGGTCGAACGAAGCAAATACCGGCGCAAAGTTGAACTCGTACACGTGGGGCCTCCCAAGGTCGGCGCACTCCCTCCCGCGCCCGTTAGATCGATCTAAATTTCCATGTTCGACAAGTCAACCGCCAAATGGGCATCCTGTTTCACGAAACGCGGAGAGGACCGCAGGATTCGCGGATGTGAAGCCGGGCCGGACTGACGCATCGACGCGGCGGCAGCGTAGGCTGCGCAATGCGATCCAGCAGCAAGGCCGCAGCATTTTGACCGATGCCGCTGGGTGCGGTCGATACCGAGGTGAGACGCGGTCGCATTGCTTCGGCATCGGTGACATCGTCGAAGCCGATAAGGGAGATATCATGGCCTATTTTCAGGCCGCGGTCATAAAAGCCCGCTGCCAATCCATGGGCCACTAGATCGTTGAAGCAGATCACGGCGGTGGGTGCCCGGCCCTGCTCGAAGAGCATATGGGCGTCTTGAGCGACGTGGTCGACCCGGTCGGGAACAGCAATCACAAGATCAGGCCGCAGCCCGGATCTTGTCATGGCCTCACGAAAGCCCTGGATGCGCTCCTGATACGCCGAATGAACCGGCCCATGGATCGCAAAGCAAATGGTCTGATGTCCAAGCGAGACAAGATATTCGACAGCCTCCTCCATGCCCACGGCATAATTTGCCCCGGCGTAGTCAAGTTCGTCTGTCACATGCCGCAGGGCCTGCACCATCGGCAGTTTCCAGTCGGCGACCTGCCTTGCGAGATCGTCAGGCGTATCCGCCGCCGGACAAAGAATGATCCCGTCGACGCCATGCTCCCGCATGCGCTGCAAGACGGCGGCTTGCCGTGACGGCCCGTCTCCACTGTTGGCAATGATCATCACCAACCCGGCCGCATCGATCGATGCTTCCATCCCTCCCAACAACTCGGCAAAAAACGGGTTGGTAAGGTTGGGCACGACGACGCCGACTGTATGGCTTCGCTCGGCACGCAAGCGGGCAGCACCCATATTGTAGACATAGCCGAGCTCACGCATCGCTGCCTCGACGCGCAGGCGGGTTTCAGCGCCAACCAGAGGGCTTTTGCGCACCACGAGAGATGCTGTCGCGCGTGAAACATCAGCATGTTTCGCGACATCCAGCAGTGTTATCTTGTTTCGCTTGCGATCTTGCATAGGCATCGAATTGCATTCCCCAAATGCGTCGCCATCGTTAAGGGTCGCCGCACCATTCAGCAAGAGCCACAACAGCATGCGGCGGCCATCAGGCATGCGCCGACGAGGCGGAAAGGGAAATGATTACCGCGTGGCACTGCGGTGACGGAGCTCCAAAGCTACAAACCGGAGATAAAAAAATCGCGTCGTCGATCAACAATGCTTTGCGATCCAAGCCTGAAATAGAAGCTGGCAAATCCTGATCGAAAGGAGCGCCCCTGCGGAGACGCTCCCCCTGTGATTCCGGTTGTTTATCCTTGGAGACCAACGGCTCTGGCGACAGCGGCCAAAGGTGATGGTTCCGGCGAAAATACGTCATAGACGCAAGGCGCCGCAAAGACGGCAAGCGCCAGCATGCCAATGATTATGCGTTTCATCGGACACTCCGTGAGATGGCGGGACAGTTCAGGCAAGCGCCAGTTCGACAGCGATATTGCCACGGGTGGCCTTCGAATAGGGGCAGGTCTGATGGGCTTCATCGATCAGCGCGCTCGCCAGGTCAGGATCAAGTCCCGGAAGGCTGACATTCAGCCGAGCTTGCAGCAGATAGGCGCCATTCGTTACGCCAAGATCGACCTCGGCATCGACTGCCGTATCCACTGGCAGCGACAGTTTGCGCTTGCCGGCAGCAATGCCCAGGGCGCCGATGAAGCAGGCGGACCAGCCGGCAGCAAAGAGTTGCTCGGGATTTGTCCCGGGCTTGCCGCTGCCCGGAGGCGAAAGCTTGACGTCAAGCTGGGCATCGTCACTGCGCGCCGCGCCTTCGCGTCCGCCGGTCGTATGGGTCTTGCCGGTGTAGAGAACCTTGTCGATCGTCGTCATGAAACACTCCTTCGTTCTGTCGCCCGAGGCGACCTTGTTGACGGGAGTGTTTTGCCGCATCGACGTATCGGACATGTGTTCGAAAAGGCCGGACTTGTGTCACACCGTAGCGACGGCTGGCGGGCTACCTTTCTATACAATAGCCGACAAAACCGAGCATTATTCAGAGCAGCGATATCTCTGCCGCGAGCCCGCCGCCGACGCGATTGTAGATCCGCACTGCGCCATCGAGCGAGGCGGCAAGCTGCTGGGCGATGGCCAATCCGAGGCCCGTGCCCCCGGTATCGCGATTGCGGGACGTCTCGAGACGGAAGAACGGCTGCATCGCCGCTTCGAGCTTGTCATCCGGAATTCCTGGTCCGCGATCCAGGACCGTAATTACGACGACACCTTCGTCTGTCCGTTCGACGCTGATCTCGGCAGCACCCGCGAACTTGAGGGCATTGTCGATGAAGTTGGTCAGGATGCGCCGCAATGCGTGCGGTTTCGTCACGGCGGTACCCTGAACGATGCCCTGCACCGTAACCGCTTTTCCGGTGTCCTGGTAATCATAGGCAATACTGTCGATGAAGGATGCGAGATCGATACGCGAGGTCTTCTCCCCATTTCCGTGAGAGCTGCGCGCATAGGCGATGCCGTCCTGCACGAGCCGCTCGATCTCCCGCAAGTCGCTGACCAGCTTGTCTTTTTCGGGAGTATCTTCCGTCATGTCGGCGCGCAGCCGCATGCGCGTGATGGGCGTCTGCAGGTCATGCGAGATCGCTGCGAGAATCTGCACGCGTTCTTCAAGATAATGCGCGATCCGGTCACGCATGGCGTTGAATGCGCGCGCCGCATTGGCGACTTCGCTCGGTCCGCTCTCGCTCAATGGAGACACTTTTCTGCCGGGATCAAGCGCGTCAGCGGCGGCGGCCAGGCCGTCAAGTGGACGAACGGCCTGGCGCACGGCAAACCAGGTGCACAGGATGAGCAGCACCATCTGTGCGGCAAAGACATAAGGCAGCCATTCGGCCAGGGGCATCACTCCACGCGGAGTGACGTCGATCGTGAGCGGCGAGCCGTCCGAAAGCGTCAAATGCCCCTGCAGCCGCATGTCGTTACCGGAGACGGCTTCGACGCGAATCGAAAACCTGTTGCCGGCGGCCTGGCTGATCCGATCTGCAATCTCGGCACCGCGGCCCGACAAATCCGGAACACCGGGCAGCCCTGGACCAAGAACGAGCCGATAGCTGCCGCGGCTCAGGCGGTCCAGCCATTCGGCCCGCTCGTTGGCCGGCAGTCGATCGAGAACGGCGATCGAGGTTGCCAGGTCGCTTTCCAGCGTACCCAGCATGACGGCTTTGGCCGACATGTAGCGCTCGGCAAAAAGAATGCTGAAGGACAGGCCGTAGGCAACCGCCAATCCGGCAAACAGGATCAAAAAGAGACGTGAGCGCAGCGTGCTCGGCCACCAGCCGAAGCGGACCTTGCTGCCCTCGCTCATGTCCTGGGCACCGAAATCTCGACCGGTACGGAGAACACATAGCCTTCGGCCCGCACCGTCTTGATGTAGGTCGGCTCGCGTGCGTCGTCGCCGAGCCGCTGGCGCAGACGGCTGACCAGAAGGTCGATCGAGCGGTCGAACAGTTCGGCGTCGCGGCCCTGCGTCAGGTTCAGGATCTGATCTCGGTTGAGCACCCGCTGCGGATGATCGATGAAAACCCGCAACAGACGATATTCCGCACCGCTCAGCGCGATTTCCGTCCCGTCGCTGTCAAGAAGATGGCGGCCAACGGTATCAAGTCGCCAGTCGCCGAAGGTCAGCAATTGTCCGGC
>NZ_DATJDJ010000112.1:0-97536 GCF_035497515.1 Pararhizobium sp.
GTGACGGTTCCTGTCACCGTTGATAAACCGATCCTCAAACGAACAAAAGGCCGCCTCGCTTTCGCGCGGCGGCCGTTCGAAATCCGGTCGAAGAGCTTACCACTTCTTGCTGAGCTTCAGCGTGATCGTCCGCTGCTCGCCGTAGCCGCAGACAGTCAAGCCCTGGCAACCCTTGACATACTCCTTGTCGAAGAGGTTCGAGACGTTGAGCGAAGCTGCCCAGTCGTTCTTCTGGTAACGGATCGCCGCGTCGGCTACCAGCGCGTCGGGAACGAAGGCGGTGTTTTCCTTGTCGGCGGCAGATTTGCCCTGGTAACGCAGACCACCCCCGATGCTGACGCCTTCAAGCGCGCCGTCGGTGACGACGTAGTCGAGCCAGAGCGCGGCCTGCTGTTCCGGTACGACATAGGGACGCTTGCCGACAAGCGCCGGATTGGTGTCCTCGGTGATTTCCAGGTCGGTATAGCTGTACGCGGCCAAAATCTTCCAGTTCTCGTTGAGATTGACCTTGCCCTCCAGCTCGACACCGGTGGAGGTCACCTCGCCCAACTGGGTGGAAATGCCCAGCGTGTCCGTCACGACCACGTTGCGCTTGGTCAACTGGAACACGGACGCCGTCAGCAAGCCATCGATAAAAGTGGGTTCATACTTGATGCCCGCCTCGTACTGCTCGCCCTCTTCCGGCTTGTTGTTCGGCGTCACCGAGGCGACGATGACCGGGCTGAAGAAGGTCGCAACGCTGATGTAAGGCGTCAGGCCATTGTCAAACTCATAGGCGAGACCGGCGCGACCGCTGAACGCCGCGTCGCTGTATTGATAGGTGGACGATTGCGTGGGATCCCAGTAGGTCGGACCGCTGTGGGTCTCGGTATCGACATAGTCATAGCGCCCGTTGAGGGTCGCAATCCAGCCATCGCCGAAGCGAAGCTGATCCTGTACGTACAGACCGATCTGCTGCTGCGTGGTTTTCTGGTTGATGTAGACGCCGTCGATCGGCGGCTGCGGGAGACCGTAGACCGGATTGACAGGATCGATCGGGGTCGCAGTCGCCGGCCAGGCTGGCACCGCCTGCACCTGATCGATCTCGAAGTGCTTGTAGTCGAGGCCGGCGAGAACCTGATGGTTCACTGGACCTGTGTCGAACTCCATTTCCGCGCGATTGTCGATGGCGAACGTATCGACCGTCGTGTCGTGCTCGAAACCGATGCGGGCCAGCTGGAAATAGCCGGGGTCGGCCGGATCGGTCGTGTTGACGTAGCCGTTCGGGTAGAACAGCAGTTCGTGCTTGTCGAGATGTCCGTAGCGCAGGTTTTGCGACAGCTTCAAACCATTGTCGAACTCATGCTTGACTTCGTAGCCAATGGCCTGCTGGTCGTAGCGACCGGTGTCCTTGTCCGGTTCACCGAAGAATGCGTCGCGATCGATCCTTCCGAAAGGCGCATCGACCACTGTCCCCACATAGGGCAGGAAGCCGTTGCCGATATGCGTCTGCTCGAACGAAGAGACGTTGGCGTAGACCGTCAGCGTCGTCGCGTCGTCTGGCGAATAGGTGACCTGTGGCAGGATGAAGCCGCGCAGATCCTCGGAAAAATCGCTGTAATTGTTTCCGCCCGAGACCTTTCCGGTGACACGGTAGTCCGCAGCACCGTCCTGCGTCAGCTTGTCGTTGACGTCGAAGCCAAAGAAAGCATTGCCGAAATTATTGATGCCGATTTCCGTGTAGTAGTGGGGATCGTCCAGCGGCCGCTTGCTGACGAGATTGATGATGCCGCCGGGGTTGGAGCCGCCGTAGAGCACCGAAGCCGGCCCCTTCAGAACCTCGACCCGTTCGAGCATGAAGGCGTCCGTCTGGAAGCCGCCGAAACCTGTGGTGAACAGATTGAGGCCATCAAGAAAGACGCCGGTCTGCGAGGCGTCGAAGCCGCGGATGTAGAACCAGTCCGTATCGGGGTCAGTGCCGAAGGGTTCGGCGGTGACGCCCGCCGTGTAGCGCAGCGCCTCGTCGATTTTCGTCACGACGCCGCGGTCGGCCAGTTCCTCGCGCCCGACAACCGAGACGGACTGCGGGATTTCGGAAATCGGCGTCGCTGTCTTGGAGCCCGTGCCGGTGGCCTTGGCGACATAGCCGTCAACCGGACCGGTTGCTTCCCGGTCGGTGGCACCCTCACCACCCTCGACCGTCAGGCGCTCGAGTTGTGTCGCGCCACCCGCCGCATCCTGTGCCACGGCGGCCTGCGGCAGTGTTACGACGGCGATTGCCGCGCCTGCCATCAGCACGCGATAAAGACCAGTCCCCTTGATCTGCATATGTCGATTACCCCAGCTGGAAACCGGCCCCGCCCTTGGCCCCCGTCGGCGCTGCGAAATCCGGCAATGTCATGAATATAAGATGAGTATTTATCTCAACTATTAAAGGTCGGATTGTCTCTGGCTGCGGTAATTGAACGATTCTGGTCCATATTCCGCATGGCACACCGGTGAAATGCAGTCAGGCCCTCTGGCTTTTCGCCCAACTGGCCGGCGTGGCGCCGACAACCTTGCGGAAGACGCGGGTGAAATGCGCCTGGTCGGCAAAGCCGGTTTCGGCGGCGATCACGCTCATGGGCAGGTCGCCGTTGAGCATCAACTGCCTGGCGCGCCCGATGCGGGCCTTCATCTGCCATTGGTGCGGCGGCAGGCCGGTGGAGGCCTTGAACGCGTGGCTGAAATAGGATTGCGACAGGCCGGTGAGCGTCGCCAGTTCCTCCAGCCGGATGCCGCGCAGGCAATTGTCCTCGATATAATCGATCGAACGGCGCAACTGCCAGGAGGCGAGTGCGCTGCGCTTGCGGGTTTTCACCGGGGCGAGCTTCATCACATCGATGAACAGCGCCACCGACAGGCCATCGCCATACAGATCATGCAATGGCTGCGGATTGATGCATTCGGTCGCGATCAGCTCGGCAAGGGCGAGAAAGCGTGGTTCCGAAAACATCAGTCGCGGAATATCCAGCTGGCCACGATCGAGATCCTCGCCCAAGCGGCGGCTCAGGATATCGACGTTGAAATGCAGGTCGAGATGGCGGACATAGTCGATATCGACCATTTCCGCCCAGAGTTCCATGCCGGCCGGAATATAGGAAATCACCTGCCGGCGGCTATCCTCGGCGACCGCCTGATGCGTCTGGCGCAAGCGGATATTGCGCCGCCCGCCGCCCTTCGCATCGAGCACGATGAACAGCCGGGGATCATCCGCGACATAAAAGCCGCCGGCCGCCGGCGCACATTCGACATCCCACAGATCGGCGACAACGCCATTCCACTCGCGCCGGTTCAGGCCGCCGATGACGGAAAAGCCGGAAATCCTGTTGTTCATGCGCGGTTGAAAGGTCATCGAGGTCTCAAGGGTGCAGGCGATGGCAAAACCTGCTAATATTAGTCATTTTTTCGACTAATCCAGAAACCGAATCTTTGCAATTGCTCAAACATGGCGCAGAAGCCCGTTTCCGGCCATTGTGACCTTTTCGCCATGCCATTTTCACCTGCGCATGGACAGAAGCCATCTCCAGCATCCGCGCGCAAAAAAGCCGTCTCCTGTCGGAGCGCGGCTTGGCGGTGCGGATGAGATCGCAATGATGCTCTTGAGTTGTGCCCGCCTCAGGTTTCAGGCCGAAAACCGACCCGCGACCGGCGGCCGCTTGTAGCCGATCATCCACAGCATCAGCGCGATCAGGAAAAGGAAGACGAAGGCCGGCTGCTGCAACGACCATCGGATCAGCGGATCGAGCATGGCAATGCCAGCATGCGGCCGCTCCAGCGATTGCACCAGCGCCGCCGTCGATGGACCGCCCGCAGCCAGCGCCGTTGCGAGAGGCGTCAGCACCGGCTGCGACGCCGACACGGACTGTATGGCATCCACCGACGCCACCAGGACCCCGGCAACCAAGGCGAGAAAGCTCGCAAACCGCAGCATGAACCGCATAGGGCATCTCCCAATTGCCGCCGACAGGCGCGCCTTTCGACCGGCTTCAACAAGAAATAGGCATGTCATTGCGCAAGCGCAATGCGCCCGTTGGCGGCGGCGGCGCACAAGAAGTCGAAAAACTATCAGAAAGCAGTTGATCCGGGGGAGCGCATCGGTATATACGGCGGCGGTTCGCTGGTTTTCGCCCGCGAATATCCGGTCGGCCTTTGCCGAACGGGCCTGAGGAGAAAGCAAACGCTTGTCTCTGATCCACCGGACCCAACCGCCGGTGTGATTGAAAACGGACAGGTGGCCGAGTGGTTGAAGGCGCACGCCTGGAAAGTGTGTATACGTGAGAGCGTATCGCGGGTTCGAATCCCGCTCTGTCCGCCATTTTCCTCAGAATTCATCAGATACACGCATAAACGAACGTTTAGGATGCATTTATCTTCGAGCAATTACGTCAAGTTGCCTTGCGAAATTGCCTAAATACCGTTATTGCTGCCTTCGACACAATCCGCAGTAGAACAATTAATGTTTTCCGGCCAACGCGCAGTTTAACCACCCACGTTATTGCCGCATCAAATGATATTCCAAGCTGCCAGCCAGCTCTTTCGAAGACAATTGGAGTATAGGGAAATTTTTATGAACGCGATGAAACGGGATTCATCAAATCGTCTTATCAATGTGCCAGAGCACGCCTGCAGGCAGATAGCCGGCTAATTGGAGTGCGCATGTCGCGCTTTTGAAAGCTCTGCCATCTTTCCGCCAAATCATTACCGCGTAAACCGCCAATCGACCGGACCGGCAATGCCGTCAGGAATCGAGAATGTTCGTGAGTGAGTATGAAAAAAGTCATCGGTTACGTCGAACGGTCCATTAAAGCCGGCAAACATGCCAAGTCGATTGATCTTGCTCTTGGTGCGGGAGCGGCAGCGACATCAATTCTACGGGCGAGGAAACTCAATCGATTGATCCTGCAGGGCAGAATCATGGCCGCCGAGCGTGTCGGGAAGGTCGAGCGGGCAGAGGAGCTGCTTGTCGCCTATGCCCGTCGCTACCCGCCGACCTATGCGATGATCAGGAACATGCATCGCCGCGCGTTGCGGATGTCGCCCAGTTCCGGCACACGAAAACTGCTGGAGTGCCACCTGCTGCACCCAGATCTGAAAAGCCTCCTTCAATCCGCCATTCTACGTTCGGAAGGAAAACTGGAGGAAGCCTTGAACGCGCTGGAGGGCACATTCAAAACGTTCCAGACACGGCGCCAGTGCGCGATTGAGCGTCGCGGCATCTATTATCAGCTTCAAAATCATGCAGCCCTGGCATCTTCATCATTGGATTTCCTGGATAGCGAGCCGAAACGCATCATCATTGACATGGCGATCAATGCCGCCCGATCCGCTGAGACAGCCTTGCGCGAAGATCTTTTCATTCGCGCAATCAATCGGGCCATATCCGACATCGATGCGGTGAGATTGAACAAGAAGTTGTTGCGCAAGCACTGGCGCGAGGCCGTGGTCGGCAGCCTTGCGGTGTTTGACGTCGCAGGCGCGATCAGCATTGCTCGACTGGCGATTGCCCATGGCATAAAAGCCAAGAGCTTTCTTACGCAAGCGCTCGAGCTCAAGGCTTCCCTTGACCACATAGCCCACGTCATCGACGAAGCGCGCCGCAATATCCTGGAACGGGCAGGTCGCCAGAAGCCGATCAGCCGGCACGGCGAGGTCACCCTCATCGTTCCTTCGGCCATGATGAGAAGCAATGTCATCGATTATCCAGGCTTCCGTTCAGACATTCGCATTGCGCTCGAAAATGTAGTGCAGACGCTGGAGGCGGAAGGTGTCCCCTACATGGTGCGAAGCCAAATTCACACACACAGTGAAATTGACCTCAATCAACCGTATTTCTCGTATCACACCGTTTCTGGCAATACGCGAGGGCTTCATTTCAAGGAAACCGATCGGAGATCCCTGTTCAGTTTCGATGACCGGGGATATGCGGGCTGGTCCTCATTTTCCGAATTGAACGAAGAACGTCTCGGCAAGGTGTCACAGACGGAAGCCGATGGCTTTTTCGCCGACGACAAAATCTCGATGACAACGCAGCGCCTTTCAAAATACGTCCAGCCGGAAACGACGGAAGCGCTTCCGGAAAAATTCGTTTTTGTCGGCCTGCAGGTTATCGGCGATTCTGTTCAAAGCCTGGCTTACGCCACGCCCTTCGAAATGATGGAAGAGGTCATCAAGACCTGCGAAGCCAAGGGGATAGCAGTCGTCGTCAAGCGGCACCCGGCATGCAAGTCCAGTGAGATTAAGGCCTATCTCAATGAACAGGCCGAGGCAGGAAGAATCACCGTCACGAACGGCAATATTCACGACATCATCGCCTCTTCACTCGCGGTCTGCGTCGTGAATTCCGGCGTCGGTGCGGAGGCCCTCACGTATGAGAAGCCTGTCTATGTTTTCGGTCGCGCCGACTATATGAGCGCGTGCTTCGTCTGCGAGCACCGTGGCGACTTTGAACGACAGTTTGAAGTCGGCAAGTCAAAGCTGAGCAATGCTGACCTGCATAAATTCTGGTATCTGTACCGCAAGGATTACGCGATCGACTTGACAAATCCCGACAACACCAAGTCCTGGATCGCAAACAGGGTCAAACGCCACCTGATCGAACACTCAATCCCGGTCGATCGACAGACGGCCTAGATATCTGACAAAGGCTGTCACTTTTCTTAAACTCCAAAATGACGGAAGATGCGGTTGCTCGTCTTTGCGATAAACCGGGCCATTGCAAGATCCAGATCGGCATGGCTTACATTGGCCGAGTGAACGAAAAGACTATCCTTGTTGCTTTTCATCACCCCGCCCGACGCTTCCGCCAGATCCTGCATCAATTTGATATACTTATCATTTTTCAATATCTTTTTATCCGAAACATAAAAAGACACGACGCATTTTTCCTTGGTGAAGTCTATATAGGCCTGGTAATAGCAAGTAACGGGAAGACCCTTGACCGGCAGTCGGCAGCTTTTCTTGTCGCAGGAAGCCGGAACCGTTATGAAATCCGGGAAATCGCTGGTCAGGAATTCCGACCAGAGCGTCATATAGCTCAGCCGAGTCGCGGTCTCGAAAGAGGATTTCAACATTTCCGCATAGGGAACGAGAGCGTCATTTCCTACGCCATCATTCAGGAGAGAAAGCAGAACCTTTGTTTCCATCGGCCCTGGAAAAGCGCCATGGTCGAATGGATGCAGCATGTCCGCAAGAATGATATATGCATTGTTGATGACATTGAGCCCGTAATGCGGCTCGATCCCGCGCGCGGCAAAGACCGGGCGGATCTGCGCAGCGTAATCTCTTTGCGATCGCACATTCGAGACGATCACAAAGCGGGATGCCGCATTGTCGAATGATTCCGCGATATCGTTTCGACCGAACCTGTCATCACCTTCCAGGTCGATGCCCGTCGCATTGAAAAAGCGTCTGTTCTTGTCCCATGCGGCCGGAACAATCTGCGGATTGAACGATATCGACGTTGATCCGGCAATCTTATCGGCCGCATAGATTGCCGCGTATCCTGCGCAGGAAGAGCCGATCAGATAGATATCCTCGCTATCGACCGCATTGACCCTGGCGAACTCGGACACGAGTTCGACGATATGGTCGAGGTAGCAAACAGTCCTAGTCCCGTAGTACCACCCTACATCGACTTCCGGGAAATTCTTGTACATCGGGTCTTCGATATAAAGACAGATACCGTCAAAAATCCGGGACCATGTCAGCCTGTCGAACTTCGTCGCGGTCTTTCCCTTCCGTCCGGCGCCGGAGAAAAAGACGTACAGCTTCTTGCGGGATGATCTCATCTGGTAGCATTCGATCGCGCAATCATCGAAGACCACATCGAACCGGCTCTTGCTTACATGCGCCAGTTTTCCCAATCTGGTTTTCACCGGGCGGGACATTACGTCCGTCTTGTCCACGACCATCATATCCTTGATGGCTTTATCGGAAGCCAGGCAATCAATCCCGTCAAACGCGCTTGGTCTTTCAAGGGGACGCGGCGCGCCGGAATCGCTGACGCGCGGACGCGCGATTTTCCTCGTTTGAGATCGTTCAAGGATCGAATCCGCACCGCCCTTATTGCTGTTCCGAGACAGAAACAAGTGGAGCCGATGGTTCAGGATAGCAACAAATCTTCGCACGGTCGCCTCAGGCTCTTTACTGGCGATCGTCGTGTCAGACCCGCCTTGCCGGACGTTTAGCGCGCGGGCGGTGGCATAATCAATATGAATTCGCCGCATGGTTGGGAGATAGGCTTTCCACGGCAACTCCCCGGCAACCCTGGTATTGCGGGCCACCGCGCGGACGAACAGACGGAGGCGCCGGTCATTTGCTCTGAGGAGCTGTCGGACGACGTTTGCGACACTGCGCCGAAATCGGGAGTTATCGCTGCGTTGCAGCAATCACGGGGCGCGGCATATTCTAGTCGTGGCGCTTCTGTGTCAAAAATGCAATATGAAGCTGTGCGATGACTGATCTGGCTCCGGCCAGTTGCGCGCAGCCGACTTGACGTGTACCGCTGATTATGGGCGGACTCTTTCCGCAAATTGGGCAGTTTGCAGTCTCGTATTCTCGTCGGAAGTGCCGTCATGACCTCAATGTCGAATGCCGTCCGCAGTCCGTCACCCATGGCGCGATTCTTTGGACAAGTGACTCTGGTTCTTCCGCTCGTCATCGCACTCAGCGGCTGTGGCGGCCACGCGAAGGGCGTCATGCAGCCGGTTGCCCTGGCGGCCGAGCCGCAAGGCGGCGCCGTGGTGGACATGCTGGTGGCGACCAGCCGCCGGCCCTCGGACGATCCCGCGACCCTGTTTTCCGGCGAGCGCAGCGTGCAGCCGTCGATCACCGATGTCGCGGTATCCATTCCATCCGACACGGTTCGCGCGTCCGGCACCGTTCAGTGGCCGAAGAAACTGCCGCCCGATCCGGCGACGGATTTCACCGTCGTCCGTGTCCAGCCGCTCTCGACCGTCGAGCAAGGGCATGACTGGGTGCGCCGTCATTCGAAGGGCGGCCATGCCATGGTCTTCATCCATGGCTTCAACAATACCTATGAGGATTCGGTTTTCCGCTTCGCCCAGATCGTCCACGATTCCGGCGCCGACGTGACCCCCGTCCTTTTCACCTGGCCCTCCCGCGCCAAGGTGTTTGACTACAACTACGATAAGGAAAGCACCAACTATTCGCGCACGACGCTGGAGCGGACGCTGAAGGCGCTGGTCGAGGACAAGAATATCAAGGACATCACCATCCTCGCCCATTCGATGGGAACATGGCTGGCGATGGAATCGATCCGGCAAATGGCAATTCGCGAAGGCGGCCTGCCGAAGAAGATCGAGAACGTCATCCTCGCCTCGCCCGACATCGATGTCGATGTGTTTGCCCGCCAGTGGACCGAGCTTGGCCCGGACAAGCCGAACTTCACGATATTCGTCTCGCAGGACGACAGGGCGCTGGCGCTGTCACGTTATATTTCCGGCGACGTCCAGCGGCTTGGACAGATCAATCCGGCCGAGGAGCCGTATAAAACCAAGCTGGAAATGGCCGGGATCACCGTTGTCGATCTGACCAAGGTGAAATCCGGGGACCGTCTGAACCACGGCAAGTTTGCCGAAAGCCCGGCGATCGTCCAGTTGATCGGCCAGCGGCTCGTCACCGGCCAGACCCTGACCGATTCCACGATCGGCGTCGGCGACGGCATCACCGCACTGGTGGCCGGAACCGTGAATACCGTCGGCAAGGTCGCGGCAACCACGGTCGCGACACCGGCCAATATTGTCTCGGGCGACATGAAGCAGAAGAAAAAGCCGACGGATTTCGAGGACGCGCTTCAGGACGAACGCGCGCTGTTCAACTAGACCGAGGTGGAGAAGGTCCTTCTCCCCTCAAACGCTCGCTGCCCGAGAGATTTCAACCGATCTCGCTGAACGTCCGTAAAAACTCCGCGGAACCATCCGGCCATGCGCGTCGTTTTGCTCCAAACGAAGGAGTAAGATCATGCCCACCACCATTCCGGTCCCAGACGACGAAAGCCCGCGCGGCCCGCAATCGACACCCGGCCTGCCGGACCGTTCGCAGGACAAGCCTGCAAAGCCTCCTGTCATCGACAAGGGCGACACCAGGAATCCGAACGACCCCGTTCTCGACCCGGCGCTGCTGCCGATCGGCGATCCCGCAGGGATGGCGTAAGGAGCCCTCAATGTCCACCGATGATACCAACGCCACGCCTGAACAGAAAAAGCCGAAGGACGTCCACAGGGCGCCCGGCCAGCCATCGCACGCCGATGAGACATCGAAGGCGCCGCCGATGGTCCAGCCGGCCGGGCATGGAGACGACAGCGAGAGGCCCGTCGTGAACCCCGTCACAGGCGGCCCGCTCTGAAGGACGAACGACGATGATTGTTTCTGAAACCCAACGGAGTGAGGCGCACCGGGAATACCGGCAATTGATGTTCCGCCAGTTGCTGATGTGGCTGATCGGCGTGCCTCTGCCGATCCTTCTGCTGATCGCCGTGTTCGTCTTTTGACAAACCACACGCACCGCTGCCGCAGGGCTGGGGATGCTTTCTTTTTCAATTTCGAGTGATAGTGGACGCTGGATGCAAGGCTCCGGAATAGGCGCGTCAGTGCCGCACGATTTCCACATGGTTTTCTACCAGATGCACGCCGATGACCGCGGCGGCCGCTTCCTCGATGCAACCGATCTCGGCTTCGCAGGATACATAGCCGCCCAGCACCACGGTGCGGCCATAGGCCGTTACCGAGAGTTGCGACGTGTCGATGAGCGAAACATACTGGATATAGCGAAGGACCTTGCCCGCCAGATCATCGTCCGTCAGGTCCGGATGGTCGTCTGGACGAATGTAGATCTGTTTGCGCATCGCAGTGGTGTCCTTCATGGAGACAACGCGAGCTATTCTTGAATGTTCCGCAATCCCGTCAATGTCCTCACGGCCCACGACATCGCTGTTTGGGTACACAAACCGGTCACCAGGAGCACGAAGGCACCTTCGAGATCAGGTGTTGAGCGAGGTGCCGAGTTGGATATGGATATAGGCTTCGACGGCGGCGGCAATGAAATCCTGTCGTGCATAATCGACCGGCTGCTCGCCGCGCAACACATGTCCGCACATGCGGATCGCCGCCTTGTAGGCCGTGCCGTCATGAACCGGCCACTTGTCGAGCAGGCATTCCGCCGCTTCGCGCGTATTGCGGATGATCCGGTATCGTCCGATCCCGTCGAGTTCCAGGACAACGGGTTCCTGCCACCATTTTTCGATCATAGGACAACCTCCTATTACCATGTTGTCATATGAGCCTTGCGTGAAATGTATGCACCGAGGGGCGTTCGGCGCGTCTTCGGGTTGCGGCATGGCGCGCAATGGGTCTATGGCGGAAGCTCAATCGCCACGAGGCCGCGCCTGATGTCTGATGTCTTCCTGAATGTCGTCCCGATTTTCGTCCTCATCCTTCTGGGCTGGCTGATCGTGAAGATGGACTATCTGAAGGCGACGGTCGGCGATGCGCTCGGGGACTTCGTCTTCCGCGTCGCGGTTCCGGTCCTGCTGTTTCGCACCATTGCCGAGGCGGATTTCAGGGACGGGTCGCCCTGGCCTCTCTGGGTCGCCTATTTCTCCGGCGTCGCCGTTACCTGGACGATCGGGCATTTCGCGGCGACGCTGCTGTTTCGCAAGGATGCGCGGATCGGCGTTCTCGCCGGCGTCTCGTCAGCCTTTGCCAATACGGTCTTTGTCGGCCTGCCGCTCGTTTCGCGCAGCGTCGGCGAGGAAGGCGTGGTGGCCCTCTCCATCCTCCTCTGTGTCCACCTGCCGGTGATGATGATTGCCGGCACCGTCCTGATGGAGCGCGCCGAGCGCAAGACCAGCGGCAAGCCGGGACAAAGCCCGCTGCGGCTGCTCCGGGGCATCCTGCGTAATCTGGTGCGCAATCCGCTCGTTATCGGCCTCGTGCTCGGCGCACTGGCCCATCTGATCGGCATGCCGCTCGGTGGGCCGGTCAAGATCATTGTCGATCAGCTTGCCGGAGTGGCGGCGCCCGCCGCACTCGTTTCCATCGGCATGGCGCTCGACAAATACGGCCTAGCCGGCAATACCGGCCTTGCCTCCGTCACCAGCGCACTGAAGCTGATCGTCCTGCCGGCGACCGTCTACGGGGCCTGCCAGTTGCTTGGCCTCAACAGCGACTGGACGGCGGCGCTGGTTCTGACATCATCCGTGCCGACCGGCGTCAACGCCTGGCTGATCGCCAATCATTTCAATGTCGGTCACGGGCTGGCCTCTTCGACGATCACCATCACCACCGCGCTCGGCGTCATCTCTGTTTCCGCCTGGGCCTATATCCTGCTGTAAAGACCGGACCCCATAATCCGGGCATGAAAAAGCCCGGTACGATGACCGGGCTTGTCCGTCTTCCCAATGCCGGATGAAACGGCGTCGAATTATTGTGCCGGAGCCGTTTCGGTGGCGGGCTTTGCAGCGTCGCCTTCCGTGGCCGGCGTTGCGGCAGCCGATGCATCGGGCAGGGCCACCGGCGAATCGGCCTGTTCACGCAGCCAGGCGATCAGGTTGGCGCGTTCGTCCGGCTTCTTGACGCCGGCAAAGCCCATCGCGGTGCCCGGAACGTGCTTCTTCGGCGCTTCGATGAAGAAGCTCAGGTGATCGTAAGTCCAGGTCTTATTGGCTTCGGCAAAGGTCTTCATGCCAGCCGAATAGGAAAATCCTTCATGCGAGGCGATCGGACGATCGACGACACCCCAAAGATTGGGGCCGACCTTGTTGGGGCCCCCTTTCTCGGCGGTGTGACAGCTTGCGCATTTCTTGAAGACAGCCGCACCGGCAGTCGCGTCGGCACCGGCCAGCAGCGGCTTGATATCGACTTCCGCTTCTTCAGCGGCGCCGCCGGCGGCTTCCGAGGAGCCTTCTTCGGCAATAATGGCGAAGCCTTCCTTCTCGGGCGTTTCCGAATGGAAGATGCCTTCCGATGCGATCGATACGGACATCAAAACAAAGACCGTACCCAGGAAGGCACCTACGCCCATGTTCACATACGAGTTCATCCGCCAATGCTCCCCTTGCAACCGGCGCAAACAAAACGCCAGCCTATCTTGAAATCGCGCGGAACCTATGTCTTTTGGCTTTGTGTTGCAACAGACATTATACGCGCTGGACTGAGACCTTTTGACACTTTTCCCGCGTCTTTTGAAGGCCTAGGCATGAATAGCGACTATTTCGACAAAACCCTCATCCTTATTCCCGCGCGCATGGCCTCGACGCGCCTGCCCGGCAAACCGCTCGCCGACATCTGCGGCCTGCCGATGATCGTTCAGGTGGCGCTTCGGGCCCGCGACGCGCAGGCCGGCCGGATCGTCGTCGCGGTCGATCACCAGGACACGTTCGACGCGGTCGTCAATGCCGGCTTCGAAGCCGTCATGACCCGCATCGACCACCAGTCCGGCTCCGACCGCATCCATGAAGCACTGCAGAAGAGCGATCCCGGCGGCAAGGCTGAAATCATCATCAATGTGCAAGGCGACCTGCCGACCATCGAACCGGAGACTATCCGCGCGGCTCTCAGGCCGTTGGAAAACCCGCAGGTCGATATCGCCACGTTGACCGTGGAAATCGAGGACGAGGAAGAAAAGGTCAATCCCAACGTCGTCAAGGTCGTCGGTTCGCCCCTCTCCGACACGCGGTTGAAGGCGCTCTATTTCACCCGAGCCACCGCACCGCACGGCAAGGGACCGCTCTATCATCACATCGGGCTCTACGCCTACCGACGCGCCGCACTCGAGAAATTCGTCTCATTGTCCCCGTCCGTGCTGGAAAAGCGCGAATCGCTGGAACAGCTGCGCGCGCTCGAAGCCGGCATGCGCATCGACGTGGAGATCGTCAAATCCATTCCGCTGGGCGTCGATACCCCGGCCGACCTTGAAAAGGCGCGCCGTGTGCTCGCCGCGAAAGCCTGATCGGAAACCAGCATGATCACCAAGACCAACCGGATCTCGTTCCAGGGAGACTATGGCGCCAATTCCGACATGGCCTGCCGCGACATGTTTCCGGACATGGAACCGCTGCCGTGCCAGACCTTCGAGGATGCGTTCCTCGCCGTCGAAAACGGCGAGGCCGACCTGGCGATGATCCCGATCGAAAACACGATCGCCGGCCGCGTCGCCGACATCCATCATCTCCTGCCCGAATCGCGGCTGCATATCACCGGCGAATATTTCATGCCGATCCGGTTCCAGCTGATGGTTCTGCCGGGCGTGACGCGCGACGAGATCCGCACCGTCCACAGCCACATCCATGCGCTCGGCCAATGCCGCAAGATCGTCCGCGCCAATGGCTGGAAGCCGATCGTGGCCGGCGACACCGCAGGTGCTGCCAAGCTCGTCTCGGAAATGGGCGACCGGTCGATGGCGGCGCTCGCCCCGCGCCTTGCCGCCGACCTCTACAATCTCGAGATTGTCGCCGAGAATGTCGAGGATACTGAAAACAATGTCACGCGCTTCGTCATACTCTCGCGCGATCCGAAGATCATCCGGCGCGCGGCCGAGACGGATGTCATCGTCACCACCTTCGTGTTCAACGTCCGCAACATCCCGGCGGCCCTCTATAAGGCGCTGGGCGGCTTTGCCACCAACAGTATCAACATGACCAAGCTGGAGAGCTACCAGCTCGGCGGCAAGTTCATTGCCACGCAGTTCTATGCCGACATCGAGGGGCATCCGGACGACGCCCATGTGCGCCAGGCACTGGATGAACTTCGATATTTTTCGGAGAAGGTCCGCATCCTCGGCTCCTACATCGCCCATCCGATGCGGCTGGTGCTGTAACTCTAAAACACCTACCCAGGGTGGCGAGATTTAGTAGCTGGAAATCCGCACGGAAAAGTGATTATTTTGTGATGGATTCGTTTGTTCGCCGCATTGAGTGCTGGCCGATTCGCAGCGCGCAATGCCCTTTCGGCAATGACAGGCGCTTGTGAGCCTTCAGCGGCATGCGCAACAAAAGGTTGGCCAATGGCAATCAGGACCCTTCTTCTCACTTCTACTGCCGCCTTGATGGTTTCGACAGGAGCATACGCGGCCGACGCGATCGTCGCCGCCGAACCGGAGCCGATGGAATATGTCCGCGTCTGCGATGCTTTTGGTACCGGCTATTTCTACATTCCGGGAACACAGACCTGCCTGAAGATCGGCGGTTATGTCCGATTCGATTCGAACTACGGCGAGAACCCCTATGATGGCACGAGCAACGGATGGGACGCGTTCACGCGTGGCACCTTAACTTTCGATGCGAAATCAGACACCGAGTTCGGCACGTTGGACAGCTTCATAGAGTTGCGCAGCGACGCCAACAACAGCACCGACACCAATACCTATCTCAATGCTGCGTTCATCGAGATCGCGGGATTTCGCGCGGGCTATGGCGATTCCCGATATGACATCTGGCTCAACTCGGCCGGCAACATCATCAACGACGACGTGATCGATTATACCGGCGATCGGACGAACCAGGTCAGCTACGTCTATGGCGGCGATGCCGGCTTTGCGGCCCTGATCGGCCTGGAAGAGGGCTCGGGCAGCTACGATACCGGCTTCGCACCAACACCCACTGTCTCGTATGACGGCGCCGACTTCCCGCACGTGATCGGAGGCTTGCGCTATTTTACCAATGAAGATCACGACACCGGCATCGCCTTCATCGGCGGCTACGACACAGAGGCCGAGGCATTCGGTGGCAAGGTTCGCGTCGATGTCAAATTCAACGACACGTTTTCCGCTTGGGTGATGGGCGGTTACCAGTCGGATTGGGACAACAGCAAGGGTCCGGGCGGCACACGCCGGCTGAATTATTACGGTCCGTGGAGTGGTGACTGGGCCGCTTGGGGCGGGTTTGCCGTGAAGGTCAACGAAAAGACCTCGCTTAATGCGCAGGCGGCCTATGAGGACGACGGCACTTTCGCCGGTGCACTCAACGTCGAATACATGGTCACCAGCATGTTGAAGCTGCAGCCGGAAATCAACTACACCGAGTTTGACGGCGTGCGCGGAAACGGCAGCGCCATCGGCGGTACAATCCGCCTCCAGCGGAATTTCTGAACGGGGGCGGAATTCAAGATTAAAACTGACCACGCCCGGCACTGCCGGGCGTTCTTATTTCGGCCAGTCCAGCCAGTCGCGCATCAACTGATGAGCGATGGCCCCCTTCGGCGGTGTGCCTAGTTCGCCACCTGTCAGCGATACGCCGGTATTTCGCGCCAGCATCGCAGCCGTTTCCTCGCGGGTGAACCAGCGGCAATCTTCCAGTTCCTGATCATCACGATGGATGTCGCGGGATTTTGCCTCGGCATAGCAGCCGGTCATCAGCGTGTGCGGCATCGGCCAGGGCTGCGACGCATGATAGCGGACGCGACCGACGCGAATGCCGGATTCCTCCAGCGTCTCGCGCCGCACCGCGTTCTCCATCGTTTCGCCCGGCTCCACGAAACCCGCGAGACAGGAATACATGCCTTCGGGGAAATGCGGGCTGCGGCCGAGCAGGCAGAGATCGCGCTCCAGATCAATCGTCAGCATGATCACCACCGGATCGGTGCGCGGAAAGATCATATGGCCGCAGGCGGTGCAGACGCGGCGATAGCCGCCGGCCTTGCCTTCCATCGCCGATCCACATTTGCCGCAGAAGCGGTTTGTTGCGTTCCAGGTCATCAGGCTGGAGGCCTGGGCGAACTGGCCAAGCAGTTCGTCCGTCAACATCTGCTGGCGATAGAGCGTGCGGCCATCGGCGAGCTTGAAGGGTTCAGGCAGCGCCTCCTCCGTCAGCCCGATCGGCACCGCCAGGCGCGGCTCGCCATTGGGCAGGAAGCCGAGCAGGATGGCTTCGTCGAGATCCGGTTCGAGCCCGGCAAGCTCGTAGGGCGCAAACAGCGGATCGATGATCTTCTCGTCATGCTTGACGACCAGCTTGCCGGCCGAAAAGGCGAAGGCATGCGCGCCCACCTTGCGAAAGGCCGCCTCCAGGCAATCATCGGCCCGATGCTCGGACTGCCTGTCCAGATGATTTTCCGCAAAGGCGACGAGGGTGCTGGGTTCGGGATGCGGGCTGTGCAGGTCGAAGATCGATTTCGTCATGTCAGAGATTTTCCAGTATCCGTGCTGCGAATGCCTTGCGCTCGTCATCGTCCCAGGGTTCGGCTGCGCCGAAACCCCAGACCGGCCCCGGCCAGTTGGCATCTCCCTCGTTGCGGGCGATGACATGGACATGGAGCTGGCGGACAATGTTGCCAAGCGCGCCGACATTGATCTTCGTCGCCCCCGTCGCCTTTTTCAATGCCACGCCGACCATGTTCGTCTCGAATGTCAGCATCGCCTGATCAAGCGGCGTGAGGTCGAACACTTCCGACACACCATTGCGCTGCGGAATGAGCACCAGCCAGGGCCAGCGGCGATCGTTGTTGACGCGCAACTGGCAAAGTCCAAGTGTCGCGATGAGCAATCCGTCGCGTTGAAGGCGTTCGTCGATATCGAAGGTAGGCAAGCGGCTCTCCCTGAGCGGTGATTTGTCTTTTGTTTCAACATCGATAGCAGTTTTTTGAAGGCTTGGCTTGCATTTGGTTTGGATATTGCCGATATGAGAGCCGGGAGGTTGGTGGTGGACGAGCCACTCGCCAACCGGGTCAGGTCCGGAAGGAAGCAGCCCCAACGAGCCAGGCACGGGTCATCGTGCCAGCCTCCCACCCTTTTTCTTCTGTCCACCCGGACATGATTTGCAGCCGAGCGGCCCCGTCTGGGGAAAAAAGGGCGATGAGCGAAGACACTTTGATCCCGACATCCGAAAAACCCGCCGCCTACCGCGTGCTTGCGCGCAAATACCGGCCGAAGGATTTCTCCGACCTGATGGTCGGCCAGGAACCGATGGTCAGGACGCTCACCAACGCGTTCGAGACCGGCCGTATCGCCCAGGCCTACATGCTGACCGGCGTTCGTGGGGTCGGCAAGACCACAACCGCCCGCATCCTTGCCCGCGCGCTCAACTACAAGACATCAGAGATCGACAAGCCGACCATCGACCTCAGGATCCCCGGCGAGCATTGCCAGGCGATCATGGAAGGCCGGCATGTCGATGTCATCGAGATGGACGCCGCCTCCCATACCGGTATCGACGATATCCGCGAGATCATCGAGCAGGTGCGTTATCGCCCGGTATCGGCGCGCTACAAGGTCTATATCATCGACGAAGTGCACATGCTCTCGACGCAGGCCTTCAACGGTTTGCTGAAGACGCTCGAAGAGCCGCCGGAGCATGTGAAGTTCATCTTCGCGACCACCGAAATCCGCAAGGTTCCGATTACCGTGCTGTCGCGCTGCCAGCGCTTCGACCTGCGCCGCATCGGCGCGTCGGATCTCGTCGGTCTGTTCACCACCATTCTCGGCAAGGAAGGCATTTCCGCCGATCAGGATGCCTTGGCGATGATTGCGCGCGCCGCCGAAGGCTCGGCGCGTGATGGCCTGTCGTTGCTCGACCAGGCGATCGCCCATGGCGGTGGTATTGTCGAGGTGGAGGCCGTGCGCTCGATGCTCGGCCTTGCCGACCGAGCCCGCATCGTCGATCTCTTCCAGCATGTCGTCAAAGGCGACGTGGCAGCCGCGCT
Source organism: Pararhizobium sp. (assembly GCF_035497515.1). Classification (GTDB taxonomy): domain Bacteria; phylum Pseudomonadota; class Alphaproteobacteria; order Rhizobiales; family Rhizobiaceae; genus Pararhizobium. Next base: position 18,676 of record NZ_DATJDJ010000112.1, read on the forward strand.
GGAGGAATTCGCCGGGCAATACGAGGCCGGCGCCAGTCCCTCCGTCGTGCTGACCGATCTTGCCGACTTCACCCATCTGGTCACACGGTTAAAATTCGTCCCGGATGCTTCCAACGATCAGTCGCTGAGCGAGATCGAACGCTCACGCGGCGCGGAATTCGCCTCGTCTGTCGCAGTGACGACCCTGTCGCGCATCTGGCAGATGCTGCTGAAGGGCATTCCGGAAACCGAAAGCTCTTCGCGCCCGGCCGGTGCGGCTGAGATGGTGCTAATCCGGCTTGCGCATGCCGCCCATCTCCCATCTCCCGAAGACGCGGCCCGCCGCTTGCTCGAATTGTCCAATGGCGAAAGCCAGCGGCCGTCCCCTGCCTCGAACGGCGGCAATGGCAGTGGTGCGCAGGCATCCATCGGTGGTGGCCTGGTCCAGGCGCGCGGTAGCGACATGCAGCCAGCCCAGCGCACGACCCAAAACGGCGCGACAATGTTGCGCGCGGTGCCCGATGTCGCACCGCCGGAACCGATCGCCGTCGGCATGATGGAACACCGGCCGGTCGAAGCGCCCGCCGCCAAGCCCGAGCCCAAGGTTTCGCTCCGCTCCGTCAGCGATATCGCCGATCTTTGCGGCACCAATCGCGACATCAAGCTGAAGACACTGGTGCGCGGTTTCGTGCGGCTGGTCAGCCTCGAACCGGGACGGCTGGAACTCAACCTGCCGGATGATGCACCGAAGACGCTGGTCGCCGAACTGCAGAAGAAGCTGGAGGATTGGACCGGCATTCGCTGGATGGTCATTCTCAGCCGCGAACCCGGTCAGCCGACACTGATCGAGGCGGAAACGCGGGCGCAGGAAAAGCGTGTCAGCGATGCCCGCCAGGATCCTGATGTCGCCGCCATCCTCGCCCGCTTTCCCGGCGCCAAGATCACCGATGTCAGGATCAAGGGACCGGAGCCGGAAGAGGAAAACGAAACCCTTGTGGTTGCCGCTGCTGAATCCGAAGACGGCGACATTCTGCCCGGCGACGATATCGAACACTAGCTCCAGGCATTTACAGTAGACAAGAAGAGGATAGGGCGATGCGTGACATCATGGGCATGATGGGCAAGGTCAAGGAAATGCAGGCCAAGATGGAGAAGATGCAGGAAGAAATTTCCGCGCTCGAAGTCGACGGCTCCTCCGGCGGCGGTCTCGTCACCGTCCGCATGGACGGCAAGGGCAACCTCAAAGGCATCAAGATCGACCCGTCGCTCTTCAAGGAAGACGATGTCGAAATCCTCGAGGACCTGATCGTTGCCGCCCACAAGGACGGCAAGGACAAGGCCGAAGCCATCACTGCTGAAAAGACCAAGGCGCTGACCGCCGGCCTGCCGATCCCGCCCGGCATGAAATTCCCGTTCTGATCTGCGTCAGTTGACCGGCAGGTAAGCTGCGCCGACGATACGGATCTTGCGGACTGGCGCCGGAACGAAGGACGCGGAGCCACGCAGGCCGACATCACCAAGCAGAACCATGTCGATGGCAGCCTCTGCCGTTTCCTCGGTTGCCGTCCCGGAAATTTCCGTCGTCTCGCCGCTTGCAACCGGCGTTCTTGCCAGCACTGTCTTGTAGAACTTCGCCATGTCGCAGGTCTTGAGCGGCGATACGGCGCGATAGGCACCGGCATTGGGCAGATCGGCATAGCGCAGGCCGGTCGTGACAGACACCATCTCGTCGGTGTTGCGGTCTGTGCCGGTCATCCGGAAGACATCCATCGACGGATCATCGCAGATGAATTTGCACTGCCCGGCGATCGCCTGCATGTCGTCTGCCGTGTTGTAGCCCGAGTTCGGGGTCGGAAAATAATAGCCGTCGGAAAGTCGGACGCAGCGCGTCTCGATCTTCGCCTTGCTGCGCGGCAGGGAATAGGCCGCGGCCATGGTTCTCGCGCTGATCCGGGCACTCATCTGGCGCTTGGCCTGCAGGTTCCTGGCGACAGCAGACTGCTGCTGATCGCTCTGACGCGGGGCGACCGAAAGGCTTGCGAGACGGACGCTGGTTTGGGCGATGCGCTTGGCAATTTCCCGGCAGGCGAAGCTGGAACGCATCGCGCAGCTGTATTTCACCTCGAAGGCCCGATTTGCGGCGATCTGGCGCTGCAGGCGCATGATTTCCGGGTTGCTTGCGGCCTTTCCGCCTGCCAGCGCGGCATTGTCGTGGATCGAGACGCCGAGAAGCATGACGAGCGCCAACATGCAGAGCCGGCGGCTCCAGTCTGCAAATCGCTTCAATCCAAACATGATCAGCCCTTGCCGCCGTTGTGCGGACAGGCACGCAGCCGAAGGAACACTCGCGCTCGCAGGTTCGCTCCGGTTTTCGCTGTATCCGCAAGATGATCAATGTGTCGCGAAAGGCTGAGATGCAATGAAGGCCTGACGACACCCGTTCTCATAGATGGCGGGGAGCGTGAAATAAAGCGGAAGTTAAACAGATGGTTAAAACCGATACCCGGAAAATTTCGGCAATTCCGGCCAGGCTCATGCGCTGGTGAGCTTGGCTCGAAGCTTGTAATGGATCGGTGCCGCAAGATAGCGGGACCTGTCTTCGTCGGAGAGATTCTGCCCGTAGCTTTCGAGCAATTCCGGCATGGTGACCGGCGGACCGGAATAGGCATGGCAGGTGACGGCATCGCCAGCCTGTACGACGCCATCCTTGAGCACGCGGCAATAGAATCCCGGCCGCCCGGCCTTGTTGAAACGCCTTGCGAAACCCGGATCACCCATGCGGGCGGACAGCGTGGCACAGGGGATGCGGGTCGAGGTTACCTCCAGTTCGACCGTTTCCGTCTCGAACCGGTCACCGACGGAAATCTTGCGGCAGTCTACGCCTTCGATCACGAGGTTTTCCCCGAATGTGCCGGGCTCCAGATCACGCCCAAGCTCCTTCGACCACCAGTCGAGATCGATCGAACCCATCGCATAGACGGCCTGGTCGACGCCGCCATGGTGCTTGCGGTTGCAGATCCTGTCGCCGATCAGGCCTTCGCGATCGACCATTACGCCGGCTTCGACGGGATGCTTGAAGATGCCGGTCTTGTAGGATTTGCCGACCAGGACTTCGGCACTGCCTGTGCAGACGGCCAGGATTTTCATGCGCGACACCCTCTTTTCAGCGATTCCGTTCCCGTTGGATATGGGGTAGAACCGCCGCATGGCAAAGCGAGTCACCGGCCCCGAAATCGAAAAACTCATCCAGCTCCTGGCAAAAGTGCCCGGGCTCGGGCCGCGCTCGGCCCGGCGTGCGGCGCTGCACCTGGTGAAGAAGAAGGACCAGTTGCTTGGCCCGCTGGCCGATGCGATGGGCCAGGCCCATGCCAAGGTGCGCATCTGCTCCTGCTGCGGCAATGTCGATACGATCGATCCCTGCAGCGTCTGCTCCGACGACCGGCGCGACAATTCCGTCATTATCGTGGTGGAGGACGTGTCCGACCTCTGGGCGCTGGAAAGGGCCAGCGCGATGAACACGGCCTATCACGTGCTCGGCGGTACGCTGTCGCCGCTCGACGGCGTCGGACCGGACGATCTGAACATCAAGGGACTGGTCGAGCGTGTATCGAAGGGCGGTGTGCGCGAACTGATCATCGCCGTCAACGCCACCGTCGAGGGCCAGACGACAGCGCATTACATCACCGACCAGCTCGACGGCCTTGGCGTCAAGATCACCCGCCTGGCGCACGGCGTTCCCGTCGGCGGCGAACTGGACTATCTGGACGAGGGCACGCTGACGGCGGCATTGAGGGCGAGGACGGCGATTTGAGAACCCTGGATATGCCGCACCCTACCCCCCTCTGTCACTCCGTGACATCTCCCCCACAAGGGGGGCGATTGTTCATTTCCTTCATTGATCGCCTCGTCAGCGGGGCACGACAGTCTCGGCTCATCTCCCCCCTTGTGGGGGAGATGTCGGCGCCGCCGACAGAGGGGGGCACTCTCCGGAAGACGCTGACGGCAGCCTTCACCCTGCTCCTCCTCTCATCCTCCCCCACCCTCGCCGCCTCCAAGGCCGACACCGAAGCCCAGTTCCGCCAATGGCTGCAGACCGATCTGTGGCCGGAAGCCCAAAAATCCGGCATCTCCGAAAAATCCTTCAGGGCTGCCTTTGCCGATGTGAAGCTCGACTGGGACCTGCCCGATCTCGTGCCGCCCGGCACCAGGCCGCCGAGCACGCAGAAGCAGAACCAGGCGGAGTTTGCCTCGCCGGGCGCCTATTTTTCCGAAAAGCGGCTGCAGGGATTGGCCACCACCGGTGGCAGCCTGGCCAAGGAAAATGCCGCGACGCTGCGGCGGATCGAGAAGACCTATGGTGTTCCCGGGCCGATCGTCGTTGCCATCTGGGGTCGCGAATCCGGCTTCGGCAGAGCCAAAATTCCCCATCCGATCATGGATGTTCTGGCAACCAAGGCCTTCATGTCGACGCGTGGCGACCTGTTCCGGCGCGAACTGATCGCGGCGCTGCATATTCTCGACAGCGGCGATGTGCGCGAGGCGGACATGAAGGGCTCCTGGGCTGGCGCCATGGGCCAGCCACAGTTCCTGCCGACGAGCTTCCTCAAATATGCCGTCGATTTCGATGGGGACGGCCGGCGCGACATCTGGAAATCGACGCCGGACACGCTGGCCTCCATCGCCAATTACCTGGCGAAAAAAGGCTGGCAGCGCGGCCGCGACTGGGGCTTCGAGGTCAAAATCCCGGCGAACGTGTCCTGCGCGCAGGAAGGACCGGATCTGGCCAAGCCGATCGGCCAATGGGCGGCGAGCGGCATCACGCGGATTTCCGGCAAGGCTTTTCCATCGGGCGAGGCCAAAGCCGATGGCATGATGCTGGTGCCGGCCGGCCGCCACGGGCCGGAATTCATCGTCACGCCGAATTTCTACGTCATCAAGGAATACAACAATTCCGACCTCTACGCGCTGTTCATCGGCAATCTTGCCGATCGGATCGCCTCCGGCGGCGGCGCATTCAAGGGCCAGTTCGGCAATGTCGGCAAGATGCTGCGCTCGGACGTGCTGACGATGCAGAAATCGCTGGAAGCCCAAGGCCATGACATCGGCAAGGCCGACGGCCTGCCTGGCTTCAAGACCCGCCGCTCGATCGGCCGCTGGCAGGCGGACAACGGCATGGCTCCGACCTGCTATCCGGAAGAAAACATGCTCGGCAAACTGTAGCCGCCGGACGAAGCCGTTTGCCCCGTCCGGCGTGATGCCCGGCTCAGGCGAGATTTTCTTCCAGCAGCGTCAGGATAGCGTTCCAGCCCTTTTCATGGCCTTCGCGTGCTTCCTCGCTCTTGAATTTCACCTGCTTCAGCGTGATCCGGGTCGTCTTTGGATCGACTTCAGCAAGGTCGATCGTCACGACACTGTCGTCGAGCGAGTAGGGCGATTCCCAGGTGAAGGCGAGGCGCGAGAAGGGATCGATCTCCAGATAGGTGCCAGCGTGCGGAATGTCCTTGTCCGGCGTTACCATGACAATCGAGAAACGGCCGCCCTTGACCGGATCGTTCGTGACCCGGGTCGGCTCTGAGCTTCCGAACGGCGGCGCCATGAATTTGGAAAGCATCGTCGGCGAGAGCCAGGCGTTGAAGACCTTTTCGCGCGGCGCGGCAATCGTGCGGTTCAGTGTCAGTTCAAGCTCATTCATCATTCTCTTCCTTTGAAACGAGTAGGCTTTCCAGCGCTGTCAGACGCAATTCCCAGATGGATTTCAGCTGCGCGAACCAGTCCTCCGTCAGTTTCAACGGCTCGAGTTCAGCCGTGATGAAATGTTCGCGGCCCGTTGTCCGGCGGGTGACGAGCCCCGCCTCCTCCAGCACCTTGATGTGCTTGGAGACGGAATTGAGCGACATGTCGAAATGGGCTGCAAGCGCGGTTACCCGGAGCGCCCCTTCCTGCACGAGCAGCGTCAGGATGCGCCGCCGCGTGGTATCGCCCGCCGCCTTCAGCACCCGTGACAGAGCATCATCGTCCATTTATTCACCTTAATGGTTGAATATAGAAATATCAGAAATTAGTCAACCATGCGGGTGAGTATTTTCAAACGCGAAAAAGCCGTCCTCCCCTGAAACTTGATCAGCTCAGAGATGGAAATCCCTTTCGGGATCGAAGTGGCGGGTGCTCAGTGCATGTCCACCTGTTGCTTGTAGCGCTCGTAATCGTAGGGAAGGATGGTCTGGCGTTCAATCATGCGGTGCACGCGGGGTGCGACGCCCCCCCGATGCAGCGCCAGGAGCCGGTCGCCGATCACAGCGTCCGCCTGGGTGCGGCGCTGGTTGTGACGGACATATTCCACCCAGGTGGGCACATGATAGGTCTCGGTCCACACCGTCGGGTTTTCCAGGTCCCGCATCAGCCCCCACTGGCCAGCGCCGTCACGGATACGGGTGCGCCGACGCTCGGCCATGGCGGTGAGGAATTCCGGTACGTCTTCTTCGGCGATTTCATAATCGATCATCACGACGATCGGGCCGCTGCGCGGCTTCAGGTCCAGCTTCAGCAACGGCTCGGAGAAGCGATTGAGCGGATCGAGATTGAGCGACTGGAATTCCGGCAGCGGCAGCCGAAGCCCGATGGCGGCGCCGACGGCCATCAAAAGCGCGGAAATGATCAGCGCAGCGGCAGGACCGTGCATGTCCGCCAGCTGGCCCCATATCCAGCTGCCGGCGGCGATGCCGCCAAAGGTCGTTGTCTGATAGAGCGACAGCGCCCGGCCGACCACCCAGCGCGGGGTCGATAGCTGCACGGTCGTGTTGAACAGCGACAGGGCCAGCACCCAACCGCCGCCGGACAGAAGCAGGGAAAGGCTGGTCAGCCAGCCATAGGGGCTGAAGGCGGTGACGAGCGCGCTGATGGCAAAGCCGGCAAAGGCAATCCGCACGACCCATTCGCTCGACATGTGCTCGCGCAGCAGAGCGCTCAAAAGTGCTCCGCCGATCGCCCCAAGCCCAAAGGCTCCCAGCATGATGCCATAGGTCAGCGGCCCGCCGGCAACGAGATCGCGGGCGACCAGCGGCAGGAGCGCCAGGATGGCACTGGCGGAGAGGCCGAAGACGAAGCCGCGAACCAGCACCTTGCCGATATTCGGCGACATCGCGACGTAGCGAAGACCGGCGGAAATCGCCCGCCCCATCGATTCGCGCGGTAGCGTCGACAGCGTCTCCTCCCGGCGCCAGCGCACCAGTGCGAAAAGAATGGCGAAATAGCTGAGCGTATTGGCGGCAAAAGCGGCGGCTGCTCCGGCCGCAGCAACGATGACGCCACCGATGGCGGGACCGACCGAACGGGTGATGTTGAAGCCCATGCTGTTGAGCGCCACGGCGGCCGGCAGCACATCTCGCGGCACCATGTCGCCCACGGAAGCCTGCCAGGACGGATTGTTGAGCGCCGTGCCGCAGCCGATCAGGAAGGTGAACAACAGCAGAAGCCAGGGCGTGATCAGCCCGTAATAGGCAAAGACGGTCAAAAGAGCCGACACCAGCAGCATGAAACATTGCGCCACCAGCATGATCCGCCGCCGGTCGAAATTATCGGCCAGCGCGCCTGAAACCAGCGAAAACAGCATGATCGGCAGCGAGGTCGACGCCTGCACCAGCGCCACCATGTTGGCCGAGGACGTGATCGACGTCATCATCCAGGCCGCGCCCACCGCCTGGATGAGGCCGCCAAAATTGGACGCGAGGCTCGCCACCCAGATGACGCGGAACGTGTCATGCTTGAACGGTGCCAATGGCGATAGTCGATGCGGCAACGCTGTCCACCCTGTCTGTGTTGGATTGCTCTTGTCAGCCCAATCTAGACCACATGACCCGCCGGGCAAGCAAAAGCGCCAAGCCCGGCGGGATTTTGCCACTTGGCCTTATCGTGCGCCATTTTGGATGCCAAGCGGTGATATCTTGCATTTGCGGATAATCGAGCGTATATGACCCTCAAATTCTTGATCGGTTGATGAAGAGTGGGCCCGTCAGGACCCGCTCTTTTTTATTACCGATGTTTTGGGAGAGCATCGTTTGTCCGATACGACAACGGCAGAAAACACGCAGGAACCGCGCCTGGTCACCGAGACGGGGATCGACCAGCGGATCGCCGACATCATCGAGCCTGTGCTGGTTCCGATGGGATACCAGCTGGTTCGGGTTCGCCTGTCCTCGCAGAACGGTGCCACGCTGCAGATCATGGCGGAACGCCTTGACGGTACGATGACCGTCGAAGACTGCGAGACGATCTCCACCGCGATTTCGCCGGTTCTCGATGTGGAAGATCCAGTCGATCGGGAGTATCATCTTGAAGTATCGTCGCCCGGCATCGACCGTCCGATGGTGCGCAAGTCGGATTTCAGCCGCTGGGCTGGCCATCTTATCAAGTGCGAGACGTCGGTCCTGGTTGATAGCCGCAAGCGTTTTCGCGGCACGATCGTTTCGGCCGACGACGAAGGCTTTACGATCGAGCGCGATCAGCCGGCTGCCGGCGAAGAACCCCGCGTGGTGATTCCCTTCACGGCGTTCGCCGAAGGCAGGCTGATCCTGACGGACGACCTGATCCGCGATGCGCTGACCGCAGACAAGAAGGCGAAGGCAGCACAATCCGCACAGGGAATGGCTGCCAACGAAAACTTCGAAGACGAAGATTCGCCGATCAATTGAGTTCATGGGCGCGGGCCGCTTCGACGATGAAGCCCCGGCAATCAGACGGAGACTTTAATATGGCAGTGAGTGCTAACCGGCTCGAACTTCTGCAGATCGCGGATGCCGTCGCGCGCGAAAAGGTGATCGACCGCGAAATCGTTCTGGCCGCCATGGCCGATGCGATCCAGAAGGCGGCCCGCTCGCGCTACGGTTCGGAAAGCAATATCCGCGCCGACATCAATTCCAAGACCGGCGAAATCCGGCTGCAGCGCCTTCTCGAAGTGGTCGAGCACGCCGAGGATTACTCGACGCAGATCCCGCTCGAACTGGCCCGCGACCGCAATCCGGACGCCGTTCTCGGCGACTTCATCGCCGATCCGCTGCCGCCGATGGATTTCGGCCGCATCGCCGCCCAGTCGGCCAAGCAGGTCATCGTCCAGAAGGTGCGCGAAGCCGAGCGTGACCGCCAGTTCGACGAGTTCAAGGATCGTATCGGCGAAATCGTCAACGGCACGGTCAAGCGCGTCGAATACGGCAACGTCATCGTCGATCTCGGCCGTGGCGAAGGCATCATCCGCCGCGACGAAATGATCCCGCGCGAGAACATGCGCTATGGCGACCGCGTCCGTTCATACGTCTACGACGTGCGCCGCGAACAGCGCGGCCCGCAGATCTTCCTGTCGCGCACGCATCCGCAGTTCATGGTGAAGCTGTTCACCATGGAAGTTCCGGAAATCTACGACGGCATCATCCAGATCCGTTCGGTTGCCCGCGACCCCGGCTCGCGCGCCAAGATCGCCGTGATCTCGAACGATAGCTCGATCGATCCGGTCGGCGCCTGCGTCGGCATGCGCGGCTCGCGCGTTCAGGCCGTCGTCGGCGAACTGCAGGGCGAGAAGATCGACATCATTCCGTGGAACGAGAACCCGGCGTCGTTCATCGTCAACGCGCTGCAGCCGGCTGAAGTCACCAAGGTGGTTCTCGACGAGGATGCCGAGCGCATCGAAGTCGTGGTTCCCGACGAACAGCTGTCGCTGGCCATCGGCCGCCGCGGCCAGAACGTCCGCCTCGCCTCGCAGCTCACCGGCTGGGACATCGACATCATGACGGAAGCCGAGGAATCGGAACGCCGCCAGAAGGAATTCAACGAGCGCACCAACCTGTTCATGGAAGCGCTCGACGTCGACGAAATGGTCGGCCAGGTTCTCGCATCGGAAGGCTTTGCCGCTGTCGAAGAGCTCGCCTATGTCGAGCTCGACGAAATTGCCTCGATCGAAGGCTTCGACGAGGACACCGCCAGCGAACTGCAGACCCGCGCGCGCGAATATCTCGATCGACTGGAAGCCGAAATGGATGCCAAGCGCGTTGCACTCGGCGTTTCCGACGAGCTGCGTTCGATCAACGGCATGACCGGCCAGATGCTGGTTGCGCTGGGTGAAGACGGCATCAAGACGATGGAAGACTTCGCGGGCTGCGCCGCCGACGATCTGGTCGGCTGGTCGGAACGCAAGGACGGCGAAACCAAGAAGTTCGAAGGCCTGTTCTCCAAGCTCGAGGTTTCGCGCGTCGAAGCCGAACGCATGGTCCTGCAGGCGCGTCTTGCCGCCGGCTGGATTACCGAAGAGGATCTGGCGCGCGAGGAAGAGGCTCTCGAAGTCGTGGAAGGCGCGGAACAGGACGCCTGAAAGGGCGTTGCTGATCGTGATCGGGCTGATGATGCTGCTTGAAAATCGCCATGCTGGTTGAACACGCATGTTGATCGAAGACAAGGACCCCGTCGGGGACATCGATGGTGAAGCAGTGAACGGCCGCATGTGCATCGTGACACGGCAGGGCGGTACGCCGGAAACGTTGATCCGCTTCGTCGCCGGGCCTGACGGCCGGGTGGTTGCCGACCTCAAGAAGCAATTGCCGGGGCGCGGTTGCTGGGTGAGCGCCGAAAGGACGGTGCTGGAAAAGGCGATCGCCAAGAAGCTGTTCGCGCGCGGCCTGAAGAAGGCCGACGTGACAGCGGGACCGGAGCTGGCCGATGAGGTCGATCGTCTGCTGGCGATGCAACTCGCCGGCATGATGAACATGGCGCGCAAGGCAGCCCAGTTCGTCAGCGGCGCCTCTAAAGTGGAACAGTCCGTGCGGGCAATGGCAGCACTTGCCACCTTCCACGCGGTGGATGCCGCCCCCGACGGGGTGCGAAAGATTGACCAGGCGCGCAAGGCCATGAGCTTTGTCGCCGATGATGGACAGGAAATACCCTCCTTCCGCTTCTTCACCGAGGCGGAAATGGACGGGCTTTTGGGCCAGAATGCTTTTATCCATGCTTGCGCGCTTGCAGGGCAGGCGGGTGAGGGTGTAGTGAAGCGCGCAAACATGCTCGAACGATATCGGGGAACCGTCCCCGCTCGAGCCGTTGGCGCCGAATCTGGCTTGCCGACACAATGACGCGGGTCACCGGCGCAGGCCGGCAATACCGCGATTGTAGAAAAGAAATCGAACGGCGGGGTCTGGTGATACGCATCCGGCCCTGATCTTAGGAACGGAACGGAATGACCGACAACAACGACGACAAGAACTTCGGCGGAGCCAAGAAGACGCTGACCCTGAAGCCCTCCGGGGTCAGTCAGGGAACTGTTCGGCAGGACATGGGTCGCGGCCGGACGAAGGCAGTCGTGGTCGAAACACGCAAGCGGCGCCCGATGCGGCCGGAAGACGAAAAGCCGGTTGCACCGATCGTTGCAACGCCTGCTCCCGTCGTACGCGCTCCCGAGCCGCGCCCGGCGCCCGCGCAACAGCAACAGGCGTCGCGCCCTGCCCCGCAGCAACAGCCGCGCCAGCAGGACAATCGCCAGGACAACAACAATCGCCCGCGTGTCGGCGTGGTTCTCAACCAGCTTTCGGCTGGTGAGATCGACGCCCGCCGCCGTGCGCTGGCCGAAGCCCAGATCCGTGATGCTGAAGACGCCAAGCGCCGCGCCGCCGAAGAAGCACGCCGCCAGGCCGAAGAGGCCGAGCGCCTGAAGGCCGAGCAGGCAGAGGCTGCACGCCTCGCAGCCGAGGAAGCAGCCCGTACGCCGGCTGAACGCGAAGCCGAAAAGGTCGCAGCGGAAGCAGCACAGGCCGCTGAAGCACAGGCCGCCGCCGTCGCGGCCCGCAAGGCGGAAGATCTGGCCCGAGCACAGCAGACCGCAAAGCCTGCGACCACGACGACGGTGATACCGCCGGCGGGTGTCCGTCGCAAATCGGAAACGGAAGATGCCGAGGCGCGTCCAAACCGTGGCGGCGCTGCTGCTCCGGCGCGTGGCAAGGTCGTTCGTCCTGAAGCGGCCAAGGTTCCGGCTCGTCCGAAGACGGAAGAGGAGCGCCGCAAGGGCAAGCTGACGCTGACGGCCGCGCTTGCCGACGACGGCAATCCGCGCAGCCGCTCCATGGCCGCCATGCGCCGCCGGCAAGAAAAGTTTCGGCGCAGCCAGATGCAGGAAACCCGTGAAAAGGTTGTCCGCGAGGTCATCCTGCCGGAAACCATCACCATTCAGGAACTGTCGCAGCGCATGGCCGAACGGGCCGTCGATGTGATCAAGTACCTGATGAAGGAAGGCCAGATGATGAAGCCGGGCGACGTCATCGACGCCGACCTCGCGGAACTCATCGCCAGCGAATTCGGCCACACGGTCAAGCGCGTTTCGGAATCGGATGTGGAAGAAGGCCTCTTCAACAATGCCGACAACGACAACGCGATGGTATCGCGTCCGCCGATCGTCACGATCATGGGTCACGTCGACCACGGCAAGACCTCGCTGCTCGACGCCATCCGCCAGACGAGCGTCGTCTCCGGCGAAGCCGGCGGCATCACGCAGCATATCGGCGCCTACCAGGTCGAGCAGAACGGCAACAAGATCACCTTCATCGACACCCCCGGCCACGCGGCGTTCACCGCGATGCGTGCCCGCGGTGCGCAGGCGACCGACATTGCCGTCCTCGTCGTCGCGGCCGACGACAGCGTCATGCCACAGACGATCGAATCCATCAGCCACGCCAAGGCTGCCGGGGTTCCGATCATCGTTGCGATCAACAAGATCGACAAGCACGAGGCAAACCCGGACAAGGTACGCCAGCAGTTGCTCCAGCACGAAGTCTTCGTGGAATCCATGGGCGGTGAAGTGCTCGACGTCGAAGTTTCGGCCAAGACCCGCATGAACCTCGACAAACTGCTCGAGGCCATCCTGCTGCAGGCGGAAATTCTCGACCTCAAGGCCGATCCGGACCGCTCCGCCGAAGGCACCGTCGTCGAGGCCCAGCTCGACCGTGGTCGCGGCTCGGTCGCGACCGTGCTCGTCCAGAAGGGTACCCTGTCTCCCGGACAGATCATCGTTGCCGGCGACCAGTGGGGTCGCGTGCGCGCGCTGGTCAACGACAAGGGCGAGCATGTGAAGTCCGCCGGCCCTGCTACTCCGGTCGAGATCCTCGGCCTTTCCGGGACGCCGCAGGCAGGTGACCGGTTCACTGTCGTCGAGAATGAAAGCCGTGCCCGCGAAATCTCGGAATATCGTCAGCGCCTGACCCGCGACAAGGCGGTTGCCCGTGCGTCCGGCCAGCGCGGCTCGCTCGAGCAGATGATGATGACGCTGCAGAATACCGGCCTGAAGGAATTCCCGCTGGTCATCAAGGGCGACGTTCAGGGCTCGATCGAAGCCATTGCCGGCGCTCTCGACAAGCTGGGCACCGACGAGGTCCGGGCACGCATCGTTCATTCGGGCGCCGGTGGCATCACCGAATCCGATATCTCGCTGGCGGAAGCCTCGAACGCCGCCATCATCGGCTTCAACGTTCGTGCCAACGTACAGGCCCGCACGGCTGCCGAGCGTGCCGGCATCGAAATCCGCTACTACAACATCATCTACGATCTGGTGGATGACGTGAAGGCGGCGATGTCCGGTCTTCTTTCTCCGGAAAGACGCGAAACCTTCCTCGGCAATGCCGAAATCCTGGAAGTGTTCAACATCACCAAGACCGGCAAGGTCGCGGGTTGCCGCGTCATCGAAGGCAAGGTCGAACGTGGTGCGGGCGTTCGCCTGGTGCGCGACAACGTCGTCATCCACGAAGGCAAGCTCAAGACTCTCAAGCGCTTCAAGGACGAAGTCTCCGAAGTGCCGATGGGCCAGGAATGCGGCATGGCCTTCGAGAACTACGAAGACATCCGCGCCGGCGACACGATCGAGTGCTTCCGCGTCGAGCATATCACCCGTACGCTGTAATGGCCTTCGGGTTGAACCTCACACTTTTCAGAATGGCGGCTTCGGCCGCCATTTTGCTGTCTGGCATCCGGGCAGCATCCGGCGAGGTTTGCGATAATACAGCTTCCGGCGGTGCTGGGTGGTTCATCGGTTGATACAGGCACTAAGGCCAAGATCGAGACCGATTGCAGCGTCGAAGGGTTCGATATCGTTGCTGCCACTGGCTTTGCCGATGGCACGTCAATCGACCTGCTCAAAGCTGGCCGGATCGATGTCGATACCTACAAGCCGCTGAAACTTTCGATTGGAAAATGGCGCCGCGACACTTTACAGCGCCGCGCGTCAAAAATGACGATCTGCGCTGTAACGCTTTAAATATGCTGCATAATTTTATCCTCAAATCGATTCCGATTTAAGGAATTATGCAATAGCCGCGGCGCCGAAAAACTCAGATCTGCCCGCCGAGCTTGGCGTCCACCGACTGCGAATTCGAACCGCGAATGGCGAAAAACAGGAAGATCGCCGCCCAGAGGATGGACTTTTCCGCGCCGCCAAGGCCCTCGCCCCGCACAATGCCATGGAAATAGACGGTGACCAGCAGCACGATCATCGCGACGAAGGATGCCGGGCGGGTAAACAGGCCGAGCGCGACGAGAATACCACCGAAGAATTCCGTGGCGGCCAGCAACGGCGACCAGAAGACGCCGGGATAGAAGCCGAGACTTTCCACCATGCCGGCGGCGCCGAACGGATTGATGATCTTGCCATAGCCATGCGTGACGAGCAGGACACCGGCGATCACGCGCAGCAGTGTCTCGGCGGTCGTGTCGAACGGCAGATAGAGCCGTTGCAGGGCGGGAATCATCGCCGGCGGGCGGGTGGAGGTGATGTCTGTCATGGTGCGTCCTCTGAACGTTTGCAATGCAGCATTTCTTGCTGCGAAACCCGCGAGGGACAAGGCACGGCCGGCTGGAACCTGATAAACTTAGTTGACATTGTCGTGAGAGATGCGTGGGGTTGCGGCGCCTTCCCCCGGTCGGTAACGTCCGCCCGTTCGAAACCACGGAAACAGCCATGAACGAAAAGCCGCGCATCACGATCCTCTACTGCACCCAGTGCAACTGGCTGTTGCGCGCGGCCTGGATGGCCCAGGAACTGCTCTCGACATTCGGTGATAGCCTTGGTGAAGTGGCGCTCATTCCCGGCACCGGCGGCAATTTCGAGATCCACGTGGATGCCACGTTGATCTGGGAGCGCAAGCGCGACGGCGGCTTTCCGGGACCGAAGGAATTGAAGCAGCGCGTTCGCGACATCATCGAGCCGGATCGCGATCTCGGCCATACGGACCGGACCTGACGCCTTGACGATAGGCCTGTTGTTCGGCGTCTTCAGCGCCGCGTTCCTGTCGGCAACCCTGCTCGTCGGCGTATCGGAGGCGGCCCTGCTTGCAACCGCCAGCCTTCCCAACGCCTCTCTCTTCGCCCTATTCTTGGCAGCCACGGCCGGCAATGTGCTCGGCGCAGTCGTCAATTACACGCTCGGCCGTTTTCTCACCCGCTTCGAGAACCGCCGCTGGTTTCCTGTCGGCCCGGCAAACCGGCAGAAGGCGGAAATGCTGTTTGCCCGTTTCGGCCAGCCCATCCTGCTGTTCTCCTGGCTGCCGGTCATCGGCGATCCGCTGACCTTGGCGGCCGGGCTGTTGCGAACGCCATTTCTCGTCTTCCTCGTCTATGTCACGGCCGGCAAGGCGGCGCGCTATGCCGCGATACTTTGGGCCTGGGATGCCATTGTCGTCTGAACGGGCGTAACCAGAAGCGGCGGAATCCCGGCGCCGCTCCTGCCACGGAGCGATTTTCAGCGATATGGCGAGTTGCAGACTTTGTAGACGCCGCCATAGCTCAGGAAACGGTTGGTCGCCGGATTGTAGGAACGGTATCTGGCCAAGCACCAGTCCACGTGCGAGCCGCCATACCCTTGGTTATAATAGGGTCGTGGCGTGACATAGACGCTGACGCCCGGGCGGTAGTACGGCCGGTAATATGGACGATAGGGCCGGTAACCGTAATACGGCCGATAAGGCCGGTATCCATATGCCGGCCGGTATGGACGATAACCATAGCCTGGCCGGTAATGCCGATTATGTCCGCCGCGATATTCCGGCACGCGGTGGCCGCGACTGGCAATCGTCTGCACATCCGCCAGACGCTCGATCTTCGCATCGGACGGTGAAAGTGGAAACGCCTGCGTGGACGCCGCAGGTGTGATGATGGAGGCTGCGCTGAGCACGCAACCAACAACGAAACCTTTAAATCCCGCCATTTGTGTCCTCATTTCTCCCAAAAGGGTTTGCTTCGGTTGCCGTCCCTGCTCCATATGACGATCAGTGTTTTTGTTTTATTCACAATTTTTCCCCGACTGCGTATTTCCGCGTCCGATGACGTCCAATCCTTTTGAAAATCCAGAATGCCCCACTATTTCGATCAAGTCACGCAATGCCCACTCAAAAAACTGTCAGCCTGACGGAGAATCCATTGAGTTTGAAATTCGGAACAAGCGGCCTGCGCGGCCTGTCCAGTGACCTGAATGGTCCGGCCGCCGCCCTCTACGCAACCGCCTTCGCGCAATACCTTTTGTCCTCCGGCCAAGCCAGCCCCGGCGATCCCATCCTGCTCGGCCGCGACTTTCGTGATTCCAGCCCATCGATCTCGGCAATCTGCGCTGGTGCGCTCGCCCGCGCCGGCCTGACGGTTCAGGATTGCGGCACGGTTCCGACCCCGGCGCTGGCACTCTACGGCCTTGAGAAGGGCGCCGCCGGCCTGATGATCACCGGCTCGCATATCCCAGCAGACCGCAACGGCATAAAATTCTATCGCCCGGACGGCGAGATCGCCAAGGCCGACGAGCAGGCGATCGGTGCTGCCGCGGACGCATTCAGGGCGCAGGCATCCGCGATCGATGCGACGCCGGGACAGGCCGAGGATCATGTGGCGCAAGCCGAAAGCCTTTTTCTCGCCCGCAACAAGGCAATCCTGCCGGGAGACGCCCTGTCCGGCCTCAAGGTCGGCGTCTACCAGCACAGCACGGTGGCCCGCGACATGTTCGTCGAGGTTCTCGCCCATTACGGCGCCGACGTCGTTCCGCTCGGGCGCTCCGCTGAGTTCGTCCCGGTCGACACGGAAGCGGTCTCGCCCGCCACCATCGGCCTGCTCAAGGGCTGGGCCAGCGAACACAAGCTGGATGCGATCGTTTCGGCCGATGGTGACGGTGACCGCCCGCTCGTCAGCGACGAGACCGGCCTGCCCCTGCGCGGCGACCTGCTCGGATTGATCGCCGCGCAATTCGTCGGAGCAACGGTTGCCGTGACGCCGATCACCTCCAATTCCGGCCTGGAGCGCCAGGAGGGGCTTTCGGTGCTGCGCACCCGTGTTGGTTCCCCGTTTGTCATCGAGGCGATGCAGGACGCCGCGCGTGACGGCAAGACGGGTGTCGTCGGGTTCGAGGCCAATGGCGGCACGCTGACGGCGACGGACTTCATGCTCAACGGTACGGTGCTGAAGGCCCTGCCGACGCGCGACAGCTTCCTGCCGGTGCTGGCACTCCTTTCGCTTGCCGCACATCGCCAGCGACCTCTCTCGTCAATCGTGACGGACATTGCCCTGCCGGTGGCGCTTGCCGACCGTATCGAAAATTTCCCGCTTGAAACGAGCGCAGCGTTAATGGCCCATCTGCGTGCAGGCATGGACAATCTTTCCGCTTTCCTGAAGCCGATCGGGACGCCGCAATCGGTGAGCGACATCGACGGATTGCGCGTGACGCTGTCGGATCTGAGCATTATCCACTTCCGCCCATCCGGCAACGCGCCGGAAATGCGCTGCTATGTGGAGGCCGAAACCGCAGACAAGGCCGAGTCATTGCTTGAACAGGGCCTCGCCCGGATTCGCGCGTTCGGATCACAGCGGGGATAAGCGCGCGCAGGGTCTTTCCAGCGGAAATGATTTCTCGTAAATATCGTTTCCATACAATAACTTAATGCCATCTTCCCTGAACCTTTCAAGAAAAGTTCAAAAACCCTGTTGACACCTGCACGTGAGCCCCGTACATCCCCGTCCGTCGCCCAGATGGCGGAATTGGTAGACGCGCCAGCTTCAGGTGCTGGTACTCGAAAGGGTGTGGAGGTTCGAGTCCTCTTCTGGGCACCATTCCATTCTAAGCCCCTGATCTTATTCAGGGACTTTCGTGCTTATCAATAATGTCCCAGCTGTAACAGCGCGTGTTATAGTCGGGGCACTCAAAGCATGAAAACACTGCCTGAACGGCTGATGGTGCACAACAGCACCTTCTATTGCCGGATGCGGGTGCCGCGCGATCTCGCGCGGACCTTTTGCTGGCAGCTGGTTGTCATTTCCTCGCGGACGAAAGATCTCACGACAGCCAGATCAGGCTTGCTCGAAAAACTGTCGCGCTTGAAGATCAGTTTATTGCCGCCCGAGCCCGATTTTTTTTGCGGAACGTCGAGCAGCCGCCCGCCTTGAAGGCTCTAGCCCTGCAATCGGCGCAGGAGCACGCTCAACCGCTCCCCGGCTGCACATTCCACCAAGCTCCGGTCTCGCGGAAGTGGCACGGCGCCTTGACCTCCCTTCCTCACCTCGCTCGGGCTGTAGCCGAACTCCCGCTTGAAGGCCCGGCTGAATTCGGCACCATCCGAAAAACCATGCTCTTCGGCAATTCTCAGAATAAGTCGGTGGTCGTCAGAATCAGCGAGGGCCGAATGCGCGCCGAGCAAACGGCGATGCTGAATGTAGTGCATTACGCCGCCGAAGGGCTCAAAAAGATTGTAAAGCCTTGTGCGAGAGACGCCAAGTTCCCGCCGCACCAATTCGACGCCCAATCTCGGATCGAACAGATGCGTCTGCACGATTTTCCGAGCTCTTTCGAGAAGCACCCCCGTGATCGGCTCCGCCGCGTCCTCGATATTTTCGGTTGACGGCGACACGCAGGCAAGGATCATAGCGCGCGTGGCAGCAACCAGCCCAGGCAGATCGTCTTGCGTGAGCAGAGGCAGCCGATTGGCGACCCCGATCAAATAGTCCGAAAATAAACTGCCCATTCCAGTCCCGAGCTTCGACAGCTCCGCCGAACTGAGGGCAACCGCCGTTTCGTGGCTGAAATCA
Organism: Pararhizobium sp.; assembly: GCF_035497515.1. Taxonomy (GTDB): domain Bacteria; phylum Pseudomonadota; class Alphaproteobacteria; order Rhizobiales; family Rhizobiaceae; genus Pararhizobium. The sequence goes on from NZ_DATJDJ010000112.1 coordinate 37,723, forward strand.
CGGGGCACAAACAGCATCAGCATCTCGCTTTTCGAGATATCACCGGCGAACGGGCGACCAAAAGGATGAATTTGAACCTCACCCGGACCACCTGAAAACGTCCTTCTCTCGGAATCTGTCCTGTTCCTTCCCGACAGCAATAGCGTGATCGCCCAGTGGTCAAGCGGCTCCCGCCTGACATGTCCGGGAAGGCTGGTGAACGCCAGTTCGTCTGTGATGATTTGTGCGAAGACGAGGCTCCCCAGATCCCAAAGCACCTGTGCGCCATGGAATTCGCTGGTTGAATCATTGATTTCTGTCAATTCGAGTATAGGTGCGAAAGTGTCATGCCAGGCAGCGAACTGGTCCGATCGAGCAAGCCCTGAAACCGAAAATTCGAAGGACGGCAGATGCGGTGCCACCTCGACCCGATGTTCTGCCCGCAGTGCTCGGGGATGTTGAGCATCGGGCACCCCGTATGCCGGCATGGGACTGGCGTCAAAGGCACGCATACTGTGTTCTTCGGTTCGCATCGTTTCTCCCCCAATCCGGAAGCTACATGGGCCGATTCGTCATTCAGTTCAGTCGTATCGCGCCTCGATCCGGCGTCCCGCCGGGGTGTAATCAAATCGGAAGAAGGCGATCAACCTCACGCCAGGGCTGCCATCACGAGAAAGGCAATAGAATGCCATTCGCGCTTTACGACGAAGCAATGCATCAGGTGAGGAAATGGCCTCCGAGGCAAAAGCACCTATTTCCAGTACGCACGTCAACCATAACGTGTTTTTTCGATCGGAAAAGCATTATTTACCTCAATGAAGCACGATTGGTTAATATTTGATGACTGCATCACAGAGGCTTATTTAAGAGAAAAATCATTCACTCACCCTCCTTGCCGTTCCATCCGCGCAGGGCGATTTTCAGGGCGGGCCAACAGGTTCCATCCTTGCCTTGCCCGACAACAATGTCGCTATCCATTGACGCGAAGGCATGCCGCTACAATAGACGATGAACGCAATCAGCATTGGCACGCCGACGAAGGCGCCCAGAATGCCCCACATGAAACTCCAGAAAAACACGGAAAACATCACGGCAAAGGGCGATATCGCCAGGGATGCTCCGGTTAATCGCGGCTCCAGGTAACTGCCAATGATAAATTGAATAAGGTTGAGACTCATGAAGACGAGAACGGCCATCTGCCATGACTCAAACTGGGCGATCGCAAAGAGGGTCGGAAATGCCGTTGCGACAAACGGCCCGAGAAACGGGATATAGTTGAGCGCAAATGCAATCGCGCCCCAAGCCGCGGCAAGCTCCAGCCCGGCGACGAGCGCAAACCCCCAGACCACGAGACCGGTGAGGACGCTGGCGAACGTGCGTACCATCATGAAGCGTCGCAGTTTCGAGCCGATCTCGCGGTTTGCGACGAGCATGCGCGTGCCATACGGTTGCGCCGCAGGCATGCCAAGCCGAGCATTGAAATCCTTGACCTCGAGCAGACCGAGCATGACGAAGATAAAGACGAGAAGGGCGAACCCGGCAAGGCTGTTGACCCGTATTGCCATGCTTTGCAAAAATCTGACAAGCCAGCTCACGTCAAAACGGTCGGTCAAAGGTCCGGCGACAGCAACCCCATGCTCCTCTAGCCAACCTGTCCAATCGATATAGATAGCCTGGAACCGATCTGCATTGAGAAAGAGCCAATGGCCGAGTTTGCTCAAACCCCATGCCACCGATGAACCAACGGCAGCGATGACCACGACGGTGACGACCAGTGTAACAAGCAAAGCTGCGAGCTTGGGAAGCCTGCGTTCCAATGTGGACTGAAACGGCCAGACCAGCGCGATGATAAACAGCGCGACCACAAGCGGCGCAATGATCGACTGCGCGAAATGAAACAGGGCGAGGACAAGAATTCCGGTCACCAGCGAACCGGCCATTGGCTCTTCACCCGTTTTTGCCATGGTCTCACCTCGGAGGTTCTTCAGCCACATCGGAAAGGCGTAGCCGGACGCCAGGCTTGGTGGCATCAGCGCATGCTGACGCCACGGTCAGCGGGATTGCCCACCGACATTGTGGAACCGCTTCTTCACCGCTCCACAGCCATCTTGGCGGTGTGCCCTCGGTCAAACGTGATTTCGGGCTGGATGCTGGCGTCGAATGGCCCGGAACTATTCGGCTGGCGTGGCCTTTTGCAATGCGTCGCGCAGAACCTGTTCCTTTGTTTCGTCAAGGGAGGTCTTGAGGACCACGCCGCCATAGCTCGATACTTCCTTGAGGACCTTATCGGCAGTCATCTCCCGGATCAGAACGAACAACGCTGCGTTACCCGGCTGAAGGTTGCTGGCAAGATCTTTCATGAAGGCGTCGTTGATGCCGACGTCTGTCAGAGCGCCGCCGATGGCACCGGATGCTGCGCCAACGGCCACACCCACGAGCGGGTTGAGAAACAGCATGCCAATGAGCAATCCCCAGAAGCTGCCCGACGTCGCACCCGCAGCCGTGGTGTTGACCAATTGATTCAATTTCACTTTTCCATTGTCGGCCTTGACTGCAATGACAGCGTCGCCGAGTTGGATCAGGTACTCTTTCTGCAGCTCGAACAAGCGCTGGCGTACCTCTTCAGCTTTCGTTTCGGTGGGGTAAACGATTGCAATCAAATCAGACATGGCTGCTCCAATGAATAAACTCCGAACACGCGCAAAACGCAGGCTCAGATCATATCGCCGAATGCTCCGAAGGAATTAGCGCAGAATCCTGCGACTGTGCATCGCGTCTCTTTTTGTGGCGCCCTTCCAGTTGAATCAATACACGTCCTGCGCCACCAAACGACAAACAATGATAGCGACCATTGTCCTCATACTGGGTCGCCATGATCGATCTGTGGAGGTGGTGGAATTGTCCTGAGACCTTTGCCTTTAGCTGCCAGCGGCCAGGGGGTGCGGCAGACCGCCTCGTCCCTGGCGGGTTCCGGGTCGGCAGGAATGCGAAACCAGAGAACATAGAGCGCCGGCAGGAAGATCAGCGTCAGTGCAGCCGCCACAACCAGCCCGCCGATCACTGTGAAGGCAAGCGGTGACCAGAATGGATCGCGAATAATCGGCAACATACCAGGGAGCGTCGATCCGGCAGCCAGGAAGACCGGTGACTGCGCTGAGGAGGGCCGCCAAGACCTTTACGGACCTGATAGCTGGCGCGAGCGTTCCCTTTGCGCTGGCAACCGTTCGCAGCAACGGAACCCAACGCACGCTTTAATCCTGATCGCATCCTGATCACTACAATTGATCTGGGTTGTGCAGAAGCCGAAGACATGGTGCCCTCCTCAACCTTCCGCAAACTTTCCCCGTTGCTCAGAAACCCGAAACCGAGTGGCTGCTTCGGCACTATAGTGCGGTTCAAGCCGCGAAGGGATCACCATAGAATCCCGCACCCAGGCGTTACGTCCAGATTTCGCTGCCCATAAATGCATACATCGTGGACCAGTGAACTGAAGCCGCGCATCAGCGTGTCCACAAAAACACAATTACTTTCCGACAGTTTGGAAATGTACGAAATAACACTGTCAGCCGGTTGCCCATCCGACGCATTGCAGTTCATAGAATTGCGAAGCTTGTCCGCCAACTCAAGCCGAGTCAATTTTATCATGCGACTGTATGCACTTCTGATCGTCCTGATATCGCTCGCGGGCTGTGGCGGACCACGCGCCGTGATTGGGCCGCTTGCGTCCTCCGGAGCAGTGCCGAGATCGACAGAAAGCATCTATCTCGCCACCACGCGCGATCGCTCAAACAATCCTTCCCTGCCCTATTCCGCCCGGCGATCGATGGCGCTGAATTTTGCGCAGTTCGACATCGGAATCCCCCAAAACCACGTGTCCGGCACGGTTGAGACAAGCGGCCGCACGCCGGATCCGGCCCGGCATTTTGCCGCACAGGCATACCGGCCGATCGATGGAAAAAAACAATTTATCGCACAGCTGGATGCGGCGCTCGCGCAGCGCGTGCCGAAAGACCGCGAAATTGTCATTTTTATCCACGGCTACAACAACAACATCGCCGACAGCGTTTTTCGAAGCGCCCAGATTGCATATGACTACAACATCAGGGCGGTTTCGCTCCATTATGCGTGGCCATCGGGCGGCTCGCTTCCGCTCTACGTCTTCGACCGCGACAGCGCCATCTTCGGCCGAGGTGGGCTTGCCGAGACGATCGAAATTGCCGCGCAGACGAAAGCGAGCAGAATTCTATTGGTCGGACACTCCATGGGGTCGTATGTCGTGATGGAAGCCCTGCGCGATCTGGCGATGACCGGCCGTCGCAAGACCCTGGAGCGAATAGGCGGCGTGGTGCTTGCCGCCCCGGATATCGATGTCGATGTATTCCAGAGCCAGGTGAACGACATCGGCGCGCTCCCCAAACCATTTACCATCGTTGTTTCGCGACGGGATCGGGCACTCGGTATTTCCAGACGTCTGGCGGGCGGCCATCCGCGCGTCGGTAGCGGTTCTGACATCGCCATGCTTCAAAAAAATGAGATCGCCGTTCTCGATGCCTCCGACACGGATGGCGGCACCCACAACGTTTTCGCCAGTTCACAGACGCTGATGGATGTCGTCAATAACAACGAGTTGATGCGCAGCTTGCTGAGGGACGATCAGGGACCTGCGAACAAGGCCATTTTTGCCGATGGCGCATCCGTCATCAAGGGCGCGGCATCGCTGGTTATTTTTCTCCCGGCGCGCATTCTGGACGGGATGACAAAGGTTACCGCCAGCCGTTAGAGACTGCTTTTCCGAGAAAAAGGGCTCGCACTTTTTCCTATCGAATTCCAACCCGGATCAATCGATCGAGAAACCGTATATGCCGAGCGCATACAGGGCGATGACATAGTAGAGAACGTGCATTGCGTAGGTCTGGCCGTTGCCGGTGTAAGTTCTTCGAACCATACCTCCAGCAGCGATCGTCAGATCGGATATCCCGCCCCAGAATGCGTTTGCAACCGGTGTCACGAGGGGCGTGAAGGCAACACGATAGAACGTGAAGAAACGGGCGATGCCGACCGGAGTTGAACGACCCCGTCCCCTCCTATAGAAAAACAGAAACACAGCCAGCAGCAGCGCCGCAGCCGCCACGGTGACGACCATGACAGGGACGGGGTTCCAATAACCGTAGATGGTTTCCAGCGACATGCCCTGCCAAACCAGCGTGGATGCAAAATAGGGGTCGATCGCTTCGGAAACGGGATCCATGAGGAGCTTGGGAAAGAAGGACAGGATCAGGATGCCTGCCAGCAGGACGAACTGCGGCAAGAGCAACGGCAGGGGCGCCTCACGGATGTCACTGCGTGTCCCGCGTGGTGAGGCCAGGAAGACGGAATGCGCCAGGCGGAACATATAGAGGAAGCCGAGGAATGTCGCCACGACGGCACAGATCACCAGCCCGTACCAGCCCTTCTCCATCATCGCGCTGATGAGCAGCCATTTTCCGCCGAAACCGGCCAAAGGCGGAAGTCCCGACATCGAGACCAGAGCGACGATAGCGGCCACGAACGTAAGCGGCATTTTCCTGGCAAGGCCCCCGGTCTGCTCAAGCGACCTGGTCCCGGCTCGGAGGATGACACCGGCAACAGCGAGAAACAGGATCCCCTTGACCATCAGATGATTGGCGACAAGGTAGAAGGCCGTTACCCAGCCGAGATGGCTCATCAGGGCGATCGCGGTGATGATGTAACCGATCTGGCTCATGCTGGAATAGCCGAGCATACGTTTCATGTCGCTCTGCTGAAGCGCCATCATCGCACCGGCAATCGTCGTCAGGACGCCGATCCAGCCCATCACATGCGCCATCTCCAGCCCGACTTCGGAGCGGATAGCAAGGTATGTGGTCATGAACAAGCCGAACACGGCAACCTTGCTGATGACGGCAGACAGCATAGCCGACAGATCGTCATCGGCTTCGGCATAGGCCCCGGGCAACCAGACATGAACGCCGACAGCACCTGCCTTGATCAGAAAGCCTATCGCCAGCAGCATGAAGGCAGGTGCAGCAGCAGGGCCTGCGGTGGCGAATGCCGCAAGCGCCGTGGTTCCGTTCGCACTTGTCGCCATGCCGAAGCCCGCGAGAAGGCAAAACGCCGACACCAGCGAAAACAGCAGGAAGGGCAGCGCATAGGGATGGGCGCCACGCCCGAGTGTAATCAGGAAATAGGAGGAGAGCGTTATGATTTCCCAGTGAAAGAAAAATTCGAGGCTGGTCGTAGCGCGCAGCAGGCTGACGATCGACAGCAGCAGGATCGCCATCATCGGATAGAAGCCGGGTCGCGCATCCGCGCGGTAGAAACCGGCAAAGCCGATGACCAGCCCCCCGGTCGTGAGCAGCACTGCGAACAACCGGCTCATACCCTCGATGTCGCGCGCGATCCAGTATCCTGCAAAGGACACCGCCAGCAGCAGCAAGGCACATTTGACGCGGCCCGGAAGCCAATCGAGGGCGTAGAGACCGAGGCCGATGCAAAGCGGCGCGACAAGCAGCAGGGACGCGGCATCCGCAAGAGCCGCCGCGGTATAGCCGCTTGCCGCCAGCAACACGGCGCAACCCATCACCGGCACCAGTTTTGCAAGACCGGGCGTCACCGGCGTTCCCTCATTAGCGGGGCGCATGGCCTGCTTGAACCACTGGAACATGTAGGCGGCTTCGAGCAGCGACCCTGCCAGGATAACAGCAATCCAGATGTATCGCCCGCCTGCCGCGATCTGCATGACGAGCTCCCACTTCGCCCAGAACCCCGGAAACGGCGGCAGACCGGCAATCGCGACGAGAAGAAGGGCGAAGACGGACAAAAGCAGCGGACGACCGGCAATGTCGGACCAGCCGTTGATCTCCTTGCGATTGACCACGCCGGCCAGCCAGAACAGCCCGGCCTTGGCGAAGAGATGGTTGACAAACAGGCCGCCCGCGACCAGCGGCAACGTTTCCTGCACGCCCGTTTGATGCATCAACGAAAGCGCCAGGCACAGGAGCCCCATCTGCGCAATCGAGGAATAGCCGAGCATCCTTTGAACGTTGCTTTGCCTCAAACCGGCGAGGTTGGAGAAAAAGAAGGTTATGCCGCCTGAAACGGCGAGGATGCCAAGGTAGTCTTCAAAAAGCGGCAGCAACTTGCAGAGAGCGAAGAATACGCCCGCCGATACGCCGACCGATACAAGCGCGGCAACGCCGCTGTTGGCCGTCTCGTAGACATCGAGACCCCAGCCATTCGCCGGGAACGGCTTCAATTCGATCACCAGGCAGGCAAGCACGAAAAGGCACGCCGTCGTTCCGATCGGGCCGGTGATGAGCGCCCGATTGGCAATCATCTCATCGATATTGAGCGTCCCGGTGACGTGATAAAGAAGAGCAGACCCCAGCAGGAAGCAGGACGAGGCGAGCACCGTCGCCATGATATATTTGAAACTTGCGGCAAGTGCCGCAGGCGTTCGTTCGAATCCTAAAAGACCATAGGTCCCGATCGACACGATCTCCAGAAAGACGAACAGATTAAACAGGTCGCGGGTCATCACCATGCCGTTGATGCCCATGATCAGGATCAGGTAGAGCAGCAATGCCGGATAGCTCGCCCGCAAGCGGTCCCAGAGATGCCATGCACCAAGCAACGCAATGCTGTTGACGCAAAGGGAAAAGAAGCCTTCCGCGGGGCCGAAGCGCAGGTTGATCGAAAACGGCGGAAGGCTCCCGGCCGTCAGCACCTCGAAGACCGGAGCGCCGTTGTGCAGCCTCCAGAGGCAGACGACGGAAATCAGCGTCATTCCCACGAGAGAGGCGACGAACGCCACCGCCGGGAGCGGCTTGGCGATCCGGTATAGCAACGGAATGAGAAAGCCGCCCCCGAGACCGAGCAGAAAGATGTTCAGCGGCTGCAGGAAGCTGTCTACCATTTCGACTCCGTGAGAGCGTCGATCGAAAGAGTCTTATTTGTCTGGTAGAGCCGGATCGCGAACGACAGCATGACGGCGGTTACCGAAAAACCGATGACGATGGCGGTTACGACCAGCGCCGAAGGAATTGGATCGACCGACAACGGAGCGACGTTTCCCGGACCGAAAAGCGTCTCGATGACGGGTGCGCTCCCGCCAGTGACGTAACCGGTTGCCACCATGACAATGTGCAGGCCGGTGTCCACAAGCGAAAATCCGATGATGATGCGCAAGATATTGCGGTGCCTGAGGATGCCCCAGAGACCGGTCAGCACAAGGACAAAGCCTGTGGCAAGAAGTATCTGCGATACCGGCAATCCCATGATGATGCTTTTCCCCTTAACTGCGGAACCGGTCGATGATGACACTCAACTCCGCACCGACCTTGATACCGAGCAAGGCTGATATGACCGGGATCGCACCCGCGCTGACAAACGTCCCGAAATCACCGCGTGGCAAGATTCTACTATCGAGGAAGCCCCCCGCAAAAATCGCTCCCAGCATGCCGATGGAGACATATAGAACGCCTGCAAGTGATTCAGTGATGCTGAGGAAGCGATGGCTGATCGTTCCACGGGGATAGGCAAGCATGAACAACATGACGCCGGAGGCGACGACGGCACCGCCCTGGAAACCGCCGCCCGCCGAAAGGTGGCCGTTCATGATGACATAGGCACCGAAGAGAAAAATCAGCGGCAGCACCACTTCCGCACCGTTTCGCACGAGTTCACTCGGACCAACCGTCTGCTCTCCCGCTGCGACCGGGGGATGCTCCAGTTCATTCTCCCTGCCTCCGAGAAGAATACCGACACTTGCCGCCACCATGAAAAGCACCGCGACTTCGCCCAGTGTATCAAAGCCGCGAAACGAGATCAGAATGCCCGTTACGACATTTGGAGCACCAATTTCGCGGGGCACTTCAGTCAGATAGTATTGCGCCAGGGAGGACAACGTCTGGCGTTCGCTGTAGTCGCCAACAAGACCGGCGAAGACCAGGCCGAACGCCACGAGCAACAGAAGAGTGAAAGCACGCTTCATGGCGCGATATCCTCCTTCTCCATCCTCTCGTTTTCATCACGCAGCGCATCGAACATTGTGGTCGGCGTCATGGGTGTGCGGATCGCGTAGGCCGCCCGCGACAGGGCGTGGGACGACAGCGGATTGGTCATCATGATGAAGTAGGCAACGATCAGCAACTTGAACGCCCAGTCGGGATGGTAGATGCCGAGGCCCGCAAGAACCAGGATGTTGCCGAGGGTGGAAGCCTTCGTGCCGGCCTGGATCCGGGTAAAGGTATCAGGCATGCGCAGAAGGCCGAGACCAGCGGAGAAAAGAAAAAACGCACCGGTCAGGATCACGATGCTGCCGATCAATTCAGCCATGTCTCACTCCTTTCCGCCGTTGGTTTTGCGGATGGCGTAGAGAAAAATCAGGGTTGCAAGACCCGAGCCGATCGCCGCTTCCGCCATGGCCACGTCGGGTGCGGCCAGCAACACATAGGAAACCGCCGCAAACAGGCTTGCGAGGCCGGCGCTGATCATCGCCGCCATAAGATTATTCAGTAGAACAGCCAGAAGACCGCTCACCAAAATGCCGCCGCAGACCAACAGAATCAGGAGTTCCAGCACGATGACTATGGCCCTTTTTCCAGAAAACGGGCGATGGCGAGGACAGCCAGAAAACTCAGCAGCCCGTAGACGAGGGCAACGTCGATATAGAGAAAACGTCCCGACACGTGGGCGTAAAGCGCGATCATCGAGATCGAAACCACTGTCAGCATGTCGATGGCGACGACGCGATCAACGACCGTCTTCCCGATGATCAGGCGCAACACTCCGAAGGCGATGCTGAAGAAGATCAAAACAGCCGCGATCTGAAGGAAGATGTCAGCCAAAGACCGCCCCCAGATGTTTTTCGAACGGGCCGGCGATCATCTCGGTCGCCTTTTCCGAATCCGTGGTCTTGACGTCGAGCCAATGAATGAACATCGCGTCTTCCGTGACGTCCATGACAAGCGAACCAGGCGTGAGCGCAATCGAATTGGCCAGCGCCAGCCTGCCGATCGGCGATCTCAGTCGGACGTTGATTTTCACGATGCCAGGGCGGATGTCTATGCGCGGTGCATAGACATAACGTATCATCTCGACGTTGGCCTTTACCATTTCGGCAAAGAAAACAACCGTATACGCAAGGAAATGGAAGGCCGTGCGAGGCGTCATCTCGATGCGCCAAACAGGACTTCTTCGAAGGAATATCCACGACAGGACCAGGGATACAAGCGCGCCGCTCGCAACGACCGGCAGTTCCACGGACGCATTGATCACGAGCCAGAGGACAAACAGAAGGACCCAGAGAAAAACCAAGCCTCGCGGCAGTTCAGGCACATGCCTTCGCATTTTTCCTTGGTCTTCAGACATTGCCGAGGCTTTCAAAAAGCGATCGTGAACTCAAAATGCCCAATCAGTCCGGCAGTTTGTTTCCTGGTGCTGTCAACTTTTGCCGGACCAGCGTCTTCACCGGCTGCGACAAAGTGTAAATCCGGTGTCAAGCTTAGCACCGCCTCTATCAAGCTGTGATCGGCACAGAATCCAGAAACTTCGCCACAGGTCCGATATGTCATTGCACCGCAACGCTTTTTGGCGTTGGCGGAATGTGACCGGGGGCCACACCACTTGACCCAAACCGAAAACGGATAAATCAATCGAACCCAACGCAAAACAACCAACCGAAACTGCCTTCCGGGCATGGTTGACGAAAGAAGGTCCTATTCCATCCCCTCGACGGAAGCTTCAGAGGCCCCTGGTTTTCTGATGGTTGCCACCGCAAAAGGAAAGATCACATGACGAAACAAGCCGTCGTCGCCAGCAGACCAGGTCACGGAAGCAAAATGGAATCCGGAATGCGCGGTGTGCGGAGGCGGGTATCGGCTGGCACCAAACGGATATTCCACCTGTGAACGAGAAGGCGGGCGCCAGAGCCACCACCGCCGTGCCCGGCCTCGCCCGTTTCGAGCCGCTCAGCGCCGCCGAAACCAAGATCGTCGCCTATCTGAGTTCCGGTGATTTCGACCGGCTGGGTGACGGCTTACTGCCAGAGAGCGACGATCCCGAGCGCACGTTGCGCGCGGAGCTTTTGCGCTTTCTTATTCTGGGCAACAACAACTCCTATTCGCACGAGAAGGGCGTTAGGGTCAGCGGAGCTTGGGTGACAGGCACACTCGACCTCGAGGGTTGCCGGATCCCGCGCGACATCGGGTTAAAGGACTGCCGGTTCGAAGCCTCTCCGATTCTTCGGTCGGCGATCATCGACAATTTGTTCCTCGATGGCTCGGTATTGCCAGGCCTGCAGGCCGACCGGCTCGAGGCGCGTGGCTGCATCTCGATTCGCGGCGCGACTGTCACTGGAGAGATGAAGTTTTCGGGGGCCCGCATCGGCGCCAGCTTCGAGGCCGATGGTGTCTCGATTATCTCCCCTGACACGATAGCCCTTGATGCCGGCGGCCTGGACGCAAGGGGCGGCATTCTCTTGCGGGGCGCCAATGTGCGAGGGGGCATCAACCTGTCGGCAGCGCGCCTCGGCGGAGACGTTAATGCGGTCGGCGGCAGAATCGAGCGGCCCGGTGAAGTCGCCCTGAATGGCGACGCGATCGTGGCGGGCGGCGACTTCGCTCTCAGAGGGGCGACCATTGTCGGCGAGTCCAGGCTGCTTGGCGCCCGCTTCCGCGGAGACATCGATTGCTCTTCGGCCAGTCTCTCACAGCCTGGCGGGTATGCGCTTAGGCTCAATCATGCCGCCATCGACGGTGCATTCTTCCTGCGGCAGGGTGCTTCTATCGAAGGCATGCTCGATCTCACTGCAACGACGATCGGTGCAATCGACGATGACCAGGAAAGCTGGCCGCAGACCGGCGATCTGCTGATGAACCGGTGCCAGTACGGTGCAATCATCGGCGGTCCTGTGGATGCGGCCAGCAGGCTCGACTGGCTGTCGCGCCAGGCGCCGGAGCGATGGAAATCGGATTTCTGGCCGCAGCCCTATGAACAGCTTTCGACGGTGCTTGGGGAGATGGGCCATGAAGAGGATGCTCGCGCCGTCCTTATCGCCAAGGAGCGGTTGCAACGGCGCGCAAGACGGGCACGCGCAAAAAATCCGGCCTTGCGCGCCGGCCTGGCGTTCAGGGACGGCATCCTGGCCATAACCGTCCGCTATGGGCGTCAGCCTCTCCTGGCCCTGCTTTGGCTGATGCTGTTCTGGGCAATTGGTACGGGCGTGTTCGCCTTCGCCCAGCGAAATGGCGCGATAAAGCCCAACAGCCCGGTCATCCTGCGCTCGCTTGAATGGACGATGTGCGGACTTGAACAAACTGAAAGCCGCTACATGCCGTCGAGCGGCCAGGTCTTCCCCGGACGCGCATTAGCCGGCCAGAATCAGCTCTCCTGTTTCCGCGATCAACCCGAGGCTTCGAGTTACCCGGAGTTCAATTCGGTAATGTACTCACTGGACGTTCTGTTGCCGGTACTGTCGATCGGGCAAAAAGACTTCTGGAGACCGAACCCGATGAAGCCGTCTGGAGCGATGACGCTGAACTACTACTTTTTCCAGTCGGTGATTGGCTGGGCCCTGAGCCTGCTCGCGGTCGCCGGGTTCTCCGGACTTGTCAGGTCGCGGTAGATCGATCCCACGCTCAGCTTTTCAGACCCGAGCGACGTCATGGGGCTTGCCGGCGGCAGATCGCATGACGTGAAGCCTGCCGGTTGCCGCTTGCCCTCAGAAACTCCAGATCATCGGAACGAGAAAAACGGCAACAACGAAAAACCAGATCAGGAGTGGCAATCCGAGCTTCCAATAGTCGCTGAAGGCATATCCACCCGGTCCCATCACCATCAGGTTCGTGGGCGTTGCAATCGGCGTCAGGAATGCGGCGGCGGCGGCAACCGCCGTGCTCATCAAAACCGGGCGCGGCGAGATGCCCATTGTCGTCGCAGCAGCCACGCCGATCGGGATTACGATAAGCGCAGTCGCTGTATTGCTGATCAGTTGCCCCATGATCGCCGTCAGCACGAACAGCCCGGCGAGCAGGGCAACGGGACCGGCATCGCCGACAAAATTAACAAGGTGCTCGGCCATCAGCTTGGCGGCGCCCGTCTCCACCATGGCTGTGGAAAGCGGCATCATGGCACCGACAAGGATGACGGTAGTCCAGCCGATGGCACGGTAGGATTGTTCGACGTTCATGATTCCGGACAGAATAATGGCACCAGCTGCAAGAAGGCCCGCCACGGCAGGCGGCACGACGCCCGTTGCCAGAAGCAGAACCATGGCTATCAGGATGGCGATGGCCTGATACGCACCCGGGCCCATGGGAACGGCTTGGCGGCGGACCAGTTCGGGCGAGTTCACCACCAGAACATCGGGGTCATCGAGATGAACGTCGAGGGCCTTCCATGTTCCCTGCAGCAGCATCGTATCGCCTGCCTGCAGCACGATGCCGCCAGAATCCTTTGTCGCACTCCGTGCAGTAATTTCCTCACCCGCCCGCTGCACGGCGAGGACGATGAGATCCCCGCTTTCCGTGACCATGCCCGGAAACACCTTTTCGCCAATGAGGCCCGAGCGCGGCGGGATGACAACTTCGGCGAGACCCGAACTGCGATTGAATAATGTCTCTTCGCCCTGGCCTACGGCCTTCTCGTCGCGAAACGCAAGATGCCTCTCCGCAGCAAAAGCAGCTGCGGTCTCAGCATCGCCACGCATCAATATATGGTCACCCTCGGCGATGAGAGGGCGGCGGAGCGGCCCGGCGGTATCCCCCTCCTGAATGGCGACAAGTTGCAAACCCGGAGTGGCCGCGAGGTCGATCCCGGACGGCGACGTGCCGATATAGGGCGAACTCGACCGCACACGCAACTGGTAGATGCCGCTCGCGAGGCCATATTGCTCAACCAGTGTCTTGGCATGGCGGCTGAAATCGGCGGGCATGGTGGCGCCATCGCGCTTGGGAAGAAGTTTCTCTCCGAACAGAATGATGATCACCATCGTGCCGACCAGAAGCGGCACGCCCACCAGAGCAAACTCGAAGAAACCGAAACCACCAATCCCAGCATCGGTCCCAGCATCGGAAACAAGGACGTTCACGGGCGTTCCTGTCAGCGCAAGCATCGAACCGGCATGGGCGGCGAAGACCAGAGGCATCAGCAGTTGCGAGGAGTTGCGCTTGAGGCGGACGGCTATGACCACCACCACTGGCAGCAATGCGGCAACAGCGCCGTTGACGCTGATCAGCGCCGTCAGCAGCGCCACCAGCCCCATCGTGAGAAGCAGAAGGCGCGTGCGGCTTTCCTCCCCTGCGCCACGGATCAGAAGCTGACCGGCCCAGGCGGTGACGCCGGTAACCTCGAGCCCTGAGCTGACGACGAAGAGGGACGCGATGAAGATGACTGCCGGATCACCGAAGCCACCGAGAGCCTGACCAATCGTGAGTACACCGGTCGCCCATAGCGCCAGAGCGGTGGCCATGGCGACAAGGACGACCGGCAGCTTGTTCCAGACGAACAGGACGACGACGACGGCGATAATGGTGGCTGTATATGCAATCGGGCTCAAACGCTCCGCTCCCTGTTCTGACTTGCCTGACCCACCCAAACCGTGAGCGGCACAAGGCCATACGGTGCAGACCACCATACATCCCATGCACGCAGCAAAATCGCCGCTCGGACCTCACCCGGAAACCAGGTGAAGCTTGTCTTGTCGAAAGCACCGACGGCACCTGATGTCGCGGCTCACGGGTAGGAAAGCCGTGCTTCCTACAAATCTACTAGTCGTCAAGCGTGGCCAGGAGGATGCCCAGGCGGCAACCCTTTTCGAACTCCGAGAGGTTTACATACTCCTTGATGGTATGGATTTCGGCCTGCCCGGCTCCAATGGTGATGGTGGGAACGCCGTGCTTGTCGAGCCAGTTGGCATCCAGTCCGCCATTGGAAAACACATAGACGGGCTCGATCCCGAGTATCTGCATCGCCTTGGCGGCGCGTTTTACGATCGGAGTATCCTTGCCCAGCTCAAAGGGCGGGTAAGCCGCCGTTTGAGTGAAGGTCAGCTCGGCCGTCTCTCCCTCGTGATCCTTCACCTCGGCTTGTGCCTTCGCGAAAGCTTGCCTGTAGCCATTGGCGATTTTCGTCGCGAAGCTGGCCTCCGGGCTTCGGGCTTCCCCCTTGATGTAGGTATAGTCGGTAACGACATTTGTGGCGTCACCGGCTGGCTTGTTGTCCTTGCCGCCGAAGATGCCGACATTGCTTGTCCCCCGGCCATCCGGCTTGACCACCTTGCCAAACCAACCGGCATTCCGTGCCTCGGCCAGAGCGATCGCGCCCACCATCGTCGCGGAGATGCCCTTTTCCGGCGCCACGCCGGCATGGGATGCGCGACCGGTGATCACCGCTTCCCAGTTTTCCTGCCCAACGGCGCCAATGATCAGGTCCGAGGCACTCTGGCCATCAACATTCACGCACATCGTCGCGCCACCCAGATCGGCCGGGTTCAGCTCGCGGGCCCCATGAAGCCCGCTCTCCTCCCGCACGGTGAAAAGCAGCGTGATCGGCGGGTGCGGGAGCTTGTGCTTGAGAAGCGTCTCGGCGACCACCACGAGCACCGCGACGCCGGTGCGGGCGTCTCCGCCAAGAGCGGTTGTACCGTCGGACACGATGCGGTCACCCTCGCGCCTTGGCTTTGCGCCCGCGCAGAGTGGTACGGTGTCGAGGTGCGTGGAGAACAGAAGACGCGGCCCCGGGCGCGTTCCCGGAAGATCCACGATGAGATTTCCGGTTTCGGTGGGAAGTGGAATGCGCGTGTTGACGTCATCGAAACGGATCGCTGACTTCGGCACGCCAATTGCCTGCAAAGCTTCGGAGACGGCCGCGCCGATATTCGCTTCCTGCCCGGTGACGCCTTCGACGGAAAGAAACCGCATGAGATGTTCTTCGGCCGCGGCGACATCCAGGGGGATTGAGGTGTTGCTCATGATGTTCTCCAATTATTTAAATTTGATTGGTGACCTGCCGTCGTCACAGCCCCCAAGGCAATCCGAGCGCTTTCCAGATTGCAAACAGACCCGTCCAGAGGACGAACATCCACACGACATAGGGGAGCATCAGGGAGACGATCGTGCCGACGCCCGCCGACTTGTCGTATTTCTGCGCGAAGCCGACGACGAGAGCAAAGTAGGCGTTGAGCGGGGTAATCGCGTTCATCGGTGAATCGCCAACGCGGTAGGCAGCCAGCACGGCCTCCGGCTCGACCCCGAGCTTCATCAATAGCGGCACGAAGACCGGGGCGAAGATTGCCCATTTCGCGATGGCGCCCGTTAGCAGCAGATCGATGATGGCCACCACGATGATGAATCCGAGCAACAAGGGCAGCGCGCCGATATTGGCAGACTGAAGGACGCCCGAGAGGCTGAGCGCCATGACCGTTCCGATGTTGGTATAGGTGAAATAGGAGACGAACTGGCTCAGCACGAAAAACAGGAAGATGGTGCCACCCATGTTCTTGATCGACTTCTCGATCGCCGCGATCACCTCCGCCAAGGTACGCAATGTGCCCGCGCCGATACCGTAGGTCCAGCCTGTCACCAGAAACACCAGCATAATGAGGGCGATAAGGCCGTTCATAAACGGCGAGTTGCCGATCAACTCGCCAGTGTCGGGATTGCGCAACGGCGCTCCAGCCGGAAGCGTCAGAAGGAGGAAAACCACGATGAGGCCGATAAGCCCGAACAGCGCGAACCGCAATCCGCGCGATTCCTCGGCGGACAGTGTCGCGCCTTGGTCCGGAACGGCACCGTTCGATGTGTCCGGCTTGTACTCACCCAGCCGCGGGGCGATCATACGGTCGGTGATGAAGGCAATTACGACCGTGAGAAACAGCACCGAGGCGATGGAGAACCAGACGTTCGACGCGAGGCCAATCGAGGCTGCCGGATCGACCAGACGCGCCGCATCGTTGGTGAATTCCACCAGAACCGCATCCAGCGGCTTGATCAGCATGTTGACCGTGAACGCGCCGGCCACGGCGGCAAAGCCGAGGGCGAGGCCGGCAAGCGGATGCCGCCCGACCGCAAGGTAGGCGACGCCGGCAAGAGGAATGAGGACGAGGTAACCCGCATCCGCCGCGATGCTGGCGAGAATGCCGACAAAGGCGAGGATGTAGGTCAGGGCCCAGCGCGGGGAGACGATGACGAGCTTGCGGATCAAGGCCGTGACCAGACCGGATTCCTCGGCAACCCCGGCACCGATCATGGCACCGATCATCAGCCCCACCGCGGTGAAGCTCATGAAGTTGGGAATGAGCGAGGAATACATGAAACGTATCCCTTCGACACTCAGCAAGCTGCGAATGCCTGTCGAAGCAGTCTCGATCGCATGCGTCTCGGGATTGATCTGCTCGAACGTGACCGCTGTCCCCAACGCGCCCATAACGGCCGACAAAACGATGACGATACCGATCAGGATCAGGAAGATGACGACGGGGTGGGGAACCATATTGCCCACCTTCTCGACACCGTCGAGGAATCTTTGCATCGTGGTTTTCGATGCGGCATTGGCAGTGGCCATGTCTTGCCTCCGTTAGGTCTGAGAATTGCGCCCGAGGCGATCGCTGGAATTGAACTCTGGATAGGCGAGTGTTCAAAACGAATAGCGGCAATCCGCAGTGCGGATGCCTTCCAGACGCCGACTGTTTAGAAAATTGACTTCATGGCTGAAGGGCGCCTTTCGGATCGCGGCACCAGTTTCCCCACGTATTCAATGCGTCGTGTACTGCGTCTCGACGGGATGTCCTCCCCTGCTTGCCATTGTCGATATCCGCCACATTGCCCGAAGCCAAACTGAATTCGGTCACCTCTGAGGGAGCAACAAACGGATCCTTAAAGCGGAGTTTGGAACCGGTAGGTCGATTGCTGGTTACCGTTTTGTCGCTTCAAACGAGGCAGCTTCTGCCTCGTTCGCTGAATTAGCGCGGGCAGGCCGCAACATAGCGGCGGCCATTGCGATCGCGGTAGTAGCAACGGCCGGGCTGCCCCGCCACATTGCCGATTACGGCACCCGAAACACCTCCGATGGCCGCGCCAACGGCAGCGCCTCGCACATCGTTGGTAATTGCCCCGCCGATGATCGCGCCAGATGCGGCACCGACACCCGCTCCCCTTTCAGTTGCCGTGCAGCTTGCAAGCGACAGACCGACCAAGGAAACCAGAAGCACTTTTTTCATCGCTCTCTCCACTGTGATGGTCGCCAATCCGCTGAAATGAACCAGCAACCTATGCGGCGTCCTAGCGAATATAGTGGTGCAAGCTCGGCTGTGATCAGCTTAGAATCCGGAAACTAGGCTGTAGGTTCAAATTTAGCGACGGCAGTTACAGGACAATACCTGCTCCGTTGCCAGCAACACGGCAACGCCTTACACATCGGCGCGGAAAAGCATGGCAATCGCAACCGAATGTCGCGCGCATACGGTGAGAGAAACATTTATGGTAAAATGGAGTGTCGCGGTATTTACGGTCGGCCTGATGACGCCCTTTGCCGCCCCTTCGCTACTGACGACCGACGGCAATTGGGTTCGCGGCACTCTCGAGATTGATCAGGCCTGACGGCACGAAGATCGGAAGCAGCAGGGGTTGGGCAACGGGTGCGTTTTCGTATGCCCGCATTCCGTCTGGCGACGAAGTTTTGATTAAATCGTCCACAAAACAGGCGTTGCGTCTGAATATATAAGCCTCTCCCGGCCGCTTCTTGACAAGGTACAGATGCGGAACCTAACGTTTCAAAGCTTCTGTTTCATGGAGGAAGAAATGCGCAAAAATATGTGGTCGGCCTTTGTTCTCGCCCTCAGCCTCATGCTGCCTGTGTCGGCACCGGCACAGGCTCAAGCGCTGGAGATAAACATCCATGTCGGCTCGAGCCTCAATTTCGGGCGTGCGATTACCTGCAGCCAGGGTCAGCGGCTTCTTCAGAACCGGGGGTTCCGGAATGTCCGCCGGATCGACTGCAGAGGCCGAACGTTCATCTATCACGCAAGACGCGGAAACGGCCGTTTTGAGATTGCCCTCAACTCGCGTACCGGCCGTGTCACCGATGTCCGCCGGCTTCGTCGATAGATCATCACGAATTTCAGTTGGTTGAGGGGGCAGACGATGATGAGCCAAGCCAATGAGACCCATCCGCGATCGTCTCGGTGGCCCAATGCTGCCATCGGCATCGCGCTGGTTCTTGCCCGTGTCTTCATTGGCGTGCGCTACCTGCGCGGCGGAAAGCCGACGATGTTCTTCTCTGGACTGCTCGGCGTGATTGCTGGCTTCCTGACCCTGGCTGGATATCCATCAACCAGCAGCTGGGGGACAGGAACATTCCTCGGGATTGATCTGGTCGCGCATGGCGTCGGCTGGCTCAACGCCGATCGGGGCGTCTGATCCGTGGCAAGGAACACCGCTGCCGCCGTGCTGAGCTTTGTGAAGAGACAGATCCTGGTTGGCGGCGTCCTACGGTTCCTGCGATCCCTGTCGGCAGGGGGCGTTGTGCTCGGCACGATATTTTTCGCCGCATCCCTGACGCCGACGCTCATTCCGCGGTCCTTCCTCGTCCAAGGCGGTCTTTCCGGCGCATGTTTCGCCATCGGCTATGCGATCGGCGTTGGCTGGCGCTGGCTCTGGCGCTACATGCAACTGCCCGAACCCCGCGGCCGACTGGAAAGATGGCTCAAGATCGTTGTCTTGGGGGCCTGCCTTATACTGGCAGTCATCTTCCTCCGGAACACGACAGATTGGCAGAACTCGATCCACGCGCTCATGGAAATGGAGCCGGTCAGCAGCGTCCATCCCACCAAGGTCAGCCTGATCGCCATCCTGACCTTCCTCGCCCTCGTGATGCTGGCCCGCCTGTTCATGGTCGTCGTTCACCTGATTTCGAAGGGTGCCGATCGTGTCCTCCCGCCGAGGGTGTCGCGCGTCATGGGGTTTTCGCTCGGGATCATCCTGTTCTGGTCGGTGGCAAACGGCCTGCTGGTTCGCTACACGCTGCATGTCCTGGATTCGTCCTTTGCGGCCTTCGACGCGCTCTTCGAGCCGGATCGCGACCAGCCCACATCACCGCTTCAGACCGGAAGCGCGGCCTCGCTGCTGGCCTGGGAGGAACTCGGCAGGACCGGCCGGCGTTTTGTTTCCTCCGGCCCGAACGCGCAAGACATTTCGGAATTCACTGGCCAGCCGGCCTTGGAACCCATACGGGTCTATGCAAGCCTTCGCGCTGGCGACAGCGCCACGACACGGGCGAAGTTGGCTTTCGATGAGCTGAAACGTGTCGGCGGGTTTGAGCGCTCTGCCCTCGTCGTGATCACGCCGACGGGAACCGGCTGGGTCGATCCTGCCGCGATCGACACCGTGGAATATCTTCAGCGCGGGGATATCGCCAGCGTAGCGCAACAGTATTCCTATCTTTCGAGCCCCCTCTCCCTGCTGGTCGAGCCCGACTATGGCATGGAGGCGGCTCAGGCCCTCTTCGCGCAGGTCTACGGCTATTGGACGACCCTGCCGCATGACCACCGGCCAAAGCTCTACCTGCAGGGGCTCAGCCTCGGAGCCCTGAACTCGGAGCGCTCCACGGACATCTTCGAGATTCTCGGCGACCCGATCCAGGGCGCGGTCTGGAGTGGGCCGCCTTTTGCAAGCAGGATTTGGCGCCAGGTGACGGAAGCGCGCAATGCCGGATCGCCAGCATGGCTGCCTGAATTTCGCACCGGCTCGACATTCCGTTTCATGAACCAGAACGGCCCGACGGTGCCGGCGCAAACGAAATGGGGGCCGATGCGGATCGTCTACCTCCAATATGCCAGCGACGCGATCACCTTCTTCGACTATCGCGACCTCTATCGCCGGCCCGACTGGATGAACGCGCCGCGCGGCCCGGACGTGTCTCCACATCTGCAGTGGTTTCCCATCGTGACCATGCTGCAGCTTGCCGTAGACATGGCGGTGGCCAATACCACGCCCATGGGGTTCGGCCATGTGTTCGCGCCGGAACACTATCTCAAGGCCTGGCTGGCGGTAACCGATCCAAAGGACTGGAGCCCCGAAGATATCGAGAGGCTCTCGCGCTATCTGGCGGAACGCGGCCGATAGGTCAGAACCAGACGACAGCGCCGCGCGTCAAATAGGACGCGCAAAGGTCGAGGTAACACTGTAAATATGTTGCATAATTCCTTAAATCGATTCCGATTTCACCCGAAAAACATCGTCGGTTAGAGGCTGGACGTCCCGTGGTGTCGGGTCCGGACGGCATTTTCCAAATCCAGACGGCCTCCCTCTAGAACCGCCAGATCAACGGGACGATGAAAACCGCCACGATGAAAAACCAGGCCATCAGAGGCGTGCCGAGTTTCCAGTAGTCGCCGAATTGATACCCACCCGGTCCCATGACCATCATGTTCGTCGTCGTGGCAATCGGCGTCATGAATGATGCCGATCCGGCGACGCAAAGGCTCATCAGAACCGGCTGCGGCGCGATGTGCATGCCGCCCGCCGCCGCCATTGCAATCGGAATGACCAGCATTGTCGTCGCCGTATTGCTCATGACCTGGCCCAGGCACGCCGTAAGCATGAAAAGGCCGGCAAGCAGCGCCGTCGGCCCCGCAGGGCCGATCGCAGACACAAGCTCATCGGCCACGAACTTCGCAGCGCCGGACTCCATCATCGCCGTCGAAATCGGCATCATCGCCCCGACAAGGATCACTGTCGTCCAGTGGACGGCGCGGTAGGATTGCTCAACCGTGATCACCCCCGCCCCGACGAGAATGCAGGCGGACACAAGGCCTGCGACGGCGGGCGGCACGATGTTTGACGCCAGCATGACGACAAGCCCAAGGAGCGTTGCGACGGCGATCCCCGCCCCCGGGCCCATGGGCACGGCCTGCCGGCGGACGAGATCGGGTGAATCGACGACCAGCACATCGGGATCGTCCAGCCGCCGGTCGAGAGCTTGCCAGCTCCCTTCGAGAAGAATGGTATCGCCCACCTTCAGCTCCGGTTTGGCGTAGTCGATTTCCTCGCCGCCCCGCCGCACCGCCAGAACGATCAGGTCGCCACTTTCCGTTGCCAGGCCGGGGTACATGGGCCGCCCGATCAGGTGGGAGCGCGGAGGAATCATCACTTCGGCCAGCCCTGACCGGCGATTGAACGCGGGATTTCCGCCTTCCGACGATGCATCTTCGCGAATGGCCAGATGCAGGCGAGACGCCGTTTCCGCGACGGATTGCGCAGCACCGCGAACAAGCAGGTAATCTTCCGACGTAATCGCGCGGCCGCGAACGGGAAGGCCGGATGCGGAGGCCTGTACCGCCATGACCTGCAGATCGCCGGAGCCCCCCAGATTGATGCTCTCGGGCGACCGCCCGACAAGCGGAGAACTCTTCCTGACGCGGAGCCGAAACAGGCCATCGCGCAAACCGTAATGCTCAACGAGGGTCTGGGCGTGCCGGCTGAAATCGGCCGGCAGCCGCGCACCCCTCTGGCTGGGCAGCAGGCGCTTGCCGAAGAGGAGGACGATGAGAATCGTCCCGGCAAGCAAGGGGAGTCCAACAAAGGCGAATTCGGCGAAAGCGAAGCCTTCGAGGCCCGCATCCTCCAACGCCTCCGAGACGAGGAAATTCTTCGGAGCGCCGGTCAGAAGCAGGTTGGCCCCGGCATGCGCGGAAAATGCCAGCGGCATGAGCAATTGGGCGGGCGACTGGCCCATCCGCACCGCTGCGATCACCGCGATGGGCATCAGCGCGGCGACCGCGCCGCTTCCGCTGATGAGCGACGTCAGGCCGCCAACGGCGATCATGAGAATGAGGAGAAGCCGGTTGCGGTTGTTCTCGCCTGCCCGCGCCATGAGAATCTGTCCGGCCCAGGCCGTGACGCCCGTCCTTTCGAGCGCAGCACCCACCACGAAAAGGCTGGCGATAAACAGGACGGCACGGTCGCCGAACCCGGCAAAAGCCTGATTGAGGGTGATGAGGCCGGCGGCCCACAGGGCGAGAGCCGCAGCGCAGGCGACAGCGATAACCGGGAGCTTGTTCCACGTAAACAGGGCGATCGTGGCAAAGATGATGAGACAAGTACTTTGAATTGCGGTCACACCTCGTCCTCTGCTTCCTCTAACAAGCCAGCTACCGGCGCCGTCTCGACCTCCGCCTGGGCGACGACAGCGCTTCGCGCGACGCGGTTTCCCTTGTCCCGGTGCCAATGTCTGTTTCTCAACGGACTTGCCGCGGTCCGCCCGCCAACCTGATTGAAGACTTCGCACCCGGTCAAGACCTCGCGCCATAAAGTAAATTGTCGCTCTCGACTCCGGGACGGAATGCGTAGCATCAGGATTCCAGGCTGATGACTTGCCGCGCCGCCGGGCTAATCTCAAATGGTCGGATCGCGATGGCCTGCCGGTATCCGGCAGGCAGTGGCGCCCGGACCCGGACCGGGCTTCTCAGAGGAACAGCACGATTGAGCCCGGTACCTATAGCGACCATCATCACTGTGGCGATCGTGCTGTTCGTCTGGAACACGCTGCCAGCCGTTGTCGTGGCAATACTGGTATGCATGTCCTTGTGGACCTCCGGGATCCTCAGCTTCAACCAGACGTTTGCCGGTTTCGACGATCCTGCCGTCCTCTTCATCATCGTGACACTCTTCATGGTCAGTTCAGCGCTCGAGGTCCTGAGCGGGACGGCTTGGGCCAGGCAGCGTCTCGTCCAAGGTCAACGGCGCCGTGGCCGCGCTTCTGCCGGTCGCCGTCATTGCGGCGCGTCCCAGGCGAAAGTCTATCAGCAACACCGCAACGATTCTGATCGTGTTTCCGATCAGCGTCACAGCAGCGGCCACCACGGGCATTTCACCCGTCCTGTCCTGATGAGCACCACAGTCGCCGTACAGGCCGCACCGATAGCGACCCCGAAGAACGTGATGACCATGGGACCTGACGGATACACGTTCAGCGAATACGGGAAGCCGCGCCGGAAGTTGCTGGCCTGTCCGGCTGATCTGGTGGTTCGAGATCGGTTGTGGCGTGGGGACGGAAAATTTCTCAACGCTGGCCGGCAGGTCGATGACAGGATGGAGGAGTGCAACGATGACGGCTCAAGAAAATGAGGGACTGGACCGCCGCAGTTTCATGATCGCCTCGGTTGCGACGGTGGGGGCGGCCGGGCTGATGACGGCGACGGCCAATGCCCAGACGTCCTCCGGCGGCGACAGTGGCTCGGCAGTCGCCAAACAAGGCACCGTTTATACCGGCGATGTCATCGACGGAAAGCGGGTCATCGCCTCGCTCGACATTGCGGATTTGGAGCCCGGAAAAACGCACAGCCTCTATTTCAAGGGTGTGCAGATGCCGACCGGCCAGACCTGGTATGTCTCTGTCATGGTCGCCAAAGGTGCTGCGCCAGGCAAGCGGCTCGGACTGATGAGCGGCGTGCATGGCGATGAGATGAGCCCCGTCCACGCGATCCAAACAGTGATGAAACAGCTCGATCCAGCCGCGATGTCAGGCACGGTGATGGCCGTCTTCGACATCTCCCGCCCCGCGCTGGAAGGGATGGCCCGCCGGTGGCCAAGCTCGAGCCGCGGCATCGACCTGATCGACATCAACCGCCTCTTTCCCGGCAATGAGCAGGCGCCGGAGGCAGCTTTGCGGCATGCGGGCCTCGTTTTCAACCGGCTGCTTCGGCCCAATCTCGACTATGGGATCGACTTCCATACCGCCGCCACGGGAATGGACATGACGGCATTCCACCTCGCCCGGATGGATCTTCCGGACGTCCGCGCGATGGCGGAACTCTACCCAATCGAGCAGATCTTCGACAACAAGGCCGAGCCGGGCCTTCTTGCCAATGCCCTGATCGATGCGGGCATTCCAGCATTCACGCCGGAAATCGGCCGGCCACGCATTTTCGACCACGAGATGATAGATCTGTTCGTGGAAGGAACGATGAACGTGATCAAGCATCATGGCATCCTGCCGGGGCCGATGGGCCGTACCGGCAAGGACTCGAACATCTTCATCGCCGACGGCATGTTCCCCGTGATCACGACGCATGGAGGGTTCGTCGAACTCCTGGTGCAGCTCAACGAAGCGGTGGAGGCGGGCCAGAAGGTCGCGATCCAGAGAAACACGTTCGGCGAAGTGGTGGCGGAATACCGCGCAGCGCGTAGCGGTAAGGTCGGCGCAAGACGGACGGACGCGACGGCCGAGCCCGGAACCCCCATCGTCTTCTTCCTGTTCGACAGCGCAAGCGCCATCGGAGGGGATGTCGTGGTCGAATAGGCCCTGTCACGATTTGCCGGAACCAGAGAGGAAAGCCCATGTTACGCATCGGAAAGAAGTATCGCCATCTTGTTCATGATAGCGGCTGCCCTTGCTTCAGTCCGGACTTGCAAAAGGCCTCCCGCCGGCTGGAGGCCTTGTCCCGGCGCGGCTTGCTATTCGGGCTGGCTGCGGCCGCCGTTGCTACCAGCTTTCCTGCACAAGGCTTTGCGCAGGCGGGAGGCAAGCCGACCAGGACCCTGCTTCGCAAGGCGCGCCTTTTCGACAGCAAGGCCGGCGTAGTCACCGACAATGTTCAGGTCCTCGTGGTCAACAATCAGATCGCCGGGATCGACCGTACCAATGCACCGCCGCCGGAAGACGCGACCGTTCTCGATTGCCGGGACGGCGTCATCATTCCCGGACTGATCGATGCGCACTGGCACACCATCTTTGCCGCGGTTCCGTTGAACCTCCTGCTCGGTGGGGATCCCGGCATCATCTACGCGGCCTCGACGGCCGAGGCCGACCGCACGCTGATGCGCGGCTTCACCACCGTGCGGGATCTGGGTGGGCCTGTCTTTTCGTTCAAGCAGGCCATCGACGCCGGCATGATCCCCGGACCACGAATCTATCCGTCCGGGGCCATGATCACCACGTCCGGCGGGCACGGGGACCTGCGTCTTCCGAACGAGATTCCGAGGAATGGCGGCAAGCTGAGCGGAGGTGAACTCCTGGGCGGCTCCGCAATCGTCGACGGGATCGACGAACTGAAGCTTCGCATCAGGGAGCAGCTTCTGCAGGGAGCCTCGCAGATCAAGCTTGTCGGCAGCGGTGGGGTATCGTCCCCCCGCAGCCCGCTGGACATGACGACGTTCAGCGAGGAAGACCTGCGCGCGGCCGTAAGCGTCGCGGAGGATTGGAACACCTATATCGCGATCCATGCCTATACGCCTCGCGCCGTGCAACGCGCCCTCAAGGCCGGCGTGACCTGCATCGAGCACGCTCACCTCATGGACGAGGAAACGGCCGTCATGATTGCAGAAAAGGGGGCATGGCTCAGCATGCAACCCTTCCTGACAATGGAGGATGCGTCATCCCAAAGCGGGCCGGGTCTTGAACGCATACAGCAGCTCTTCGCCGGAACGCCGAGGGTTTACCAGTTTGCGCGCAAGCACGGCATCAAGACTGCCTGGGGCTCCGACGTCCTCTTTTCACCGGAACTCGGCCCCCGGCAGAACATCATGCTGACCCATCTGAGCAACTGGTACCGCAACGCCGAAGTGCTGCAAATGGCGACCTCGGGCAACGCGGAGCTACTCGGGCTCTCCAACCTGCGCAATCCCTATCCTGGCAAGATCGGCGTCATCGAGGACGGTGCATTGGCCGACCTTCTCGTGGTGGACGGCAATCCGGTCGACGACATCAAGCTCCTGGAAAACCCGCAGAAGAATTTCACGGTGATCATGAAAGACGGCCGTGTGCATAAGAACACCCTGTGAGAACAGCGAGCCGTTTGCGTGTTTCAACCGCGTCCGGTCACAAACCGAAGAGCGTCAGCGCGACCCCTTATGTGTTCGGCGACCTGTCGCCGTTCGAATGGATCAATGGTCCGGCCGGGCTTGAGCTCGGGACGGGAGCGGACGCAATTCCGAACCTTCTGCCCAGGCCCGACTACCCGGTCGGCATCATCGCCGGCGACATCTCCGTCAATCCCATCTTCAACTCAGTGCTTCCGGGGCCGAACGACGGCAAGGTACCGTCGAATCCACCAAGCTCGAGGGCGCGGCCGACCATCTCGTCGTGCATGCGACGCACACTTTCATGATGTACAATCCGATCGTCGTCATCGAGGAGTTGAATTTCTTTCCCAGCGGCACCTTCCAGCATGGTCTTTCGTTCGCGGCCGCATTCATGCAACTCGCGGCAATCTTCGAATGAAGGACACCCGAACGTTCCGCGCCTGGCGGGCCTGTTTCCGAAGGTTTGCCAGCATATTATTCATCCCGACGAGCTGCATTTGCGTTAGCGATACCACTTCAAAGGGGATCACGCCGTCGAAGGCAGCCAGAAGTGCAGGCTCCTGCATCGCTCACTTCCGGATCGTGCGGAACGCGACGCCCAAGACATCGCCGTCACGATGAGGAATCTGCTCACCGCATGCCTCACCCATCCCGCGGTCAGGTTTTGGAAGCGCAAGGACCGATAAAGGATTGTCTGGCTCAACCGGCATCCCATGCAGTTTATCCCGGTTCCATGCACCGAGTCCATTTTTATCCAGATGACGGCAAATACCGGGTTTTAAAGGCATTTTCCGCTTTCCGGCTCGCGTCATACAGAAATATGCTTTCCGTGCGGACACCCGGAACGCGATGATCGCCTCCGGCTTTTCATTCCCGGCTTCGGCCGCGGATATTGACGTTTTCTGGAGTAGAGCCGATGGGAACCCCCGACAGCTTTTCTGCCCTCTTCTTCGCCTCATTGATCGCAGCCTCTCAGTTCATGGCAGTCCCG
Source organism: Pararhizobium sp. (assembly GCF_035497515.1). Taxonomy (GTDB): domain Bacteria; phylum Pseudomonadota; class Alphaproteobacteria; order Rhizobiales; family Rhizobiaceae; genus Pararhizobium. Next base: position 65,509 of record NZ_DATJDJ010000112.1, read on the forward strand.
GCACGGGCGGACGACACGCCGAAGGTTGCAACGATCACCGTCACTCTCGAGGACATATCGCCGAAACACGAATTCGTGGGTCGCGTGGAAACGCTTAACGCTGTCGATATTCGCTCGCGCATCGACGGCTTCATCGATGAACGGCTGTTCGAGGAAGGCGCCTCCGTCGAGAAGGGTCAGGAACTGTTCCGCATGGACAGCCGGTCGCTCGATATAAACCTGGCGGACGCGAACGCCGCCCTTGCCCGCGCCAAAGCGGTTCTACTCGACGCCGAACGGCAACTGGCGCGGAACCGTTCCCTCAACCAGACGGTCGCCCGAGCGGTCACAGAACAGAGCGAGACTGCACGCGACACCGCCGCGGCAGGCATTCTGTCCGCAGAGGCAGCCGTGCGGCAGGCCGAACTCAGCCTCAGCTACAGCCGTATCACCTCTCCGCTCAAGGGACGGATTGGAACGGCTGCCCTTTCTGTGGGCAGTTTCGTCAATTCCGCTTCGCCGGCATTGGCGCGCGTCGTGCAGATGGATCCCGTTCGGGTCGTCTTTTCGGTGAGCGATCGAGCCTTGCTCGATTTGCGGGAGGCTGCCGGCAGGGTGAGCAAGGACGACCTTGCCAGCCGTTATGCGACGACTCTGAGGTTATCGAACGGGCAGGCCTATGCGCAACGGGCGGCCAGCGCATTCCTGGGAAGCGAAGTCGATGAACGAACGGGGACGCTTCCGGTGCGAACGCTTTTCCCCAACCCCGACCTTCTCCTTATTCCGGGCCAGTTCGTGACGGTCGTCGTTTCCGAAACGGCACGCATCGAGCGCCCGACGGTTCCCCTCGGCGCGGTCCAGCAGGACCGGGAAGGCAAATATGTCCTGCTGGTCGATCCGGATCACAAAGCCGTTCAGCGCCGGATCACCGTGTCCGAGCAGATGAACGGAAGCTGGATCGTCGAAAGCGGTCTGCAAGGCGGCGAAGCCGTGATCGTCGAGGGGCTCCAGAACATTACGGAAGGCATCACGGTCGAAATCATTACAGGTTCCGATGGCTCCCACCCAGCGGTGTCCAAATGAACATCTCGGCCCCTTTCATCGACCGGCCGCGCTTCGCGATGGTCATCGCCGTCGTCATGGTCATTGCCGGCGCGGTCGCCCTCCTGCAGATTCCAGTCGCGCAATTCCCCCAGATCACCCCTCCGGAAGTACAGGTCGCCGCCAGTTATCCGGGCGCCAATGCGACGGTGATGACGGATAGTGTCGGAGCGCCGATCGAAGAACAGGTGAATGGCGTCGAAGGCATGATGTACATGTCGTCGTCCAGCACCGACAACGGCACTTACAGCCTGACCGTGACCTTCGAAGCGGGGACGGACCCCGCGATCGCCCAGGTCAATGTGCAAAATCGTGTGGCGCTGGCAACACCACGCCTTCCAGCCGCTGTCACCCAGGCCGGCGTGACAGTCCGCAGCCGCTCGTCCAGCATGTTGCTCGGCCTGTCGATCTATTCACCGAAAGGCACAAGGGACGAGGTCTTCATCAGCAACTATGCGACAATCAACATTCGCGACGCAATCGCCCGCCTTCCCGGTATCGGCGAGGCAAGCGTGTTCGGGCCGACATACAGCATGCGCATCTGGATGAATCCGGATCGGATGGAGTCGCTGGGCATCACCGCGGCCGATCTTGCCGCAGCGATCCAATCCCAGAATGCCCAGGCCTCTGCCGGGCAGATCGGCTCTCCCCCCACCATGACGGGACAGCAACTGCAACTCACGGTGACGGCGCGCGGACGGCTCGCCAATGAGGCGGAATTCGGCGACATCGTTGTCAGGAGCAACCGCGACGGCGGCATCGTCCGGCTTCGCGACATCGCCCGCGTGGAACTCGGTGCTCAATCCTATGACACGGCCTCGACGCTCAACGGCCGCCCGAGCGCGACCGTCGTGGTCTACCAGTCGTCCGATGCCAATGCGCTCGCGGTATCGACAGCCGTACTTTCCGAACTTGAAAGACTGTCGACGCAATTCCCCGACGACATTGCCTATACGCTCGTCTTTGACACGACATCCTTCGTGCGCGAGACCATCCGCGAAATCTTCGTGACGCTCGCGATCACCTTCGCGCTTGTCGTGGCGGTGGTTTTTGCGTTCCTGCAGGACTGGCGCGCAACTATCATCCCGACCCTGACGATTCCAGTGTCCCTGATCGGCGGCTTCGCCGTGCTTTATCTGCTGGGCTATTCGGCGAACACGATCACGCTGTTCGCCGTCATCCTGGCGATCAGCCTCGTGGTCGATGACGCCATCATCGTGGTGGAAAACGTCCAGCGGCTGATGAGCGAACATTCCATGGACATTCGCACCGCGACACTCGCCACCATGCAGCAGGTCACGGGCCCGATCGTCGCGACGACACTGGTCCTCGCGGCGCTCTTCGTACCGGTCGCATTCCTGGCAGGCATTACCGGCGAGCTCTACCGCCAGTTCGCCGTCACGATCCTTGTAACCATCGTCTTCTCCACGATCAATGCGCTGACTTTGAGCCCGGCGCTCTGCGTCCTTATCCTCAGGCCGGCACCGAACCACAAAACCGGGATTTTCAGCAGGCTGAACAGCGGTCTGGATGCGTCCCGCCGGTTCTATCTCAGGCTGCTTGCAATCTTCGCACGCCGTCTGATGCTTGCGGGCGTTCTCCTCGTCGCCGTTATGGGCGGCATCTATGGCTTCTATCGCGTGCTCCCAACGGGTTTCGTCCCAGCGGAGGATCAGGGATATCTGTTCATCAACGTGCAATTGCCGAACGCGGCATCTCTGGAGCGGACCCGACAGACGATAAACGAAGTCAGCGCCCTTCTTCAACGCACTCCGGGGATCGCCAACACAATCGGCATCGCCGGCGCCAGCATGGTCGGTGGCGGCGGCTCGAACAGCGGAATGATCATTTCCGCGCTCAAGCCATGGAGCGAGCGTGGATCGGGAGAGAGCGTGTTCGCCCTGATCGACCGGCTACGCCCAGAGCTCGCGGCGGTTTCAACCGCGTCGATCGTGCCCTTTAACCCGCCGGCAATTCCCGGCCTTGGCACAACCGGCGGCTTCGATTTCCGCCTTCAGGCCCGCACCGGGCAGAGCCAACAGGAGCTTGCCGAGGTCATGCGCGACCTCATCATCCACGCCAACCAGACACCCGGGCTTGCCGGCGTATTCAGCACCTTTTCGGCCGATGTCCCGCAACTTTACCTGGACATCGACAGGAAGCGGGCGGAACTCTACGGCGTTTCACCCGCTGCCATTTTCAGCACGCTGCAAGCCCATCTGGGGTCCGCTTATGTCGATGATTTCAATATCTTTTCGAGGGTGTATCAGGTCCGGCTGCAGGATGAGCCAGCCTTCCGCCAGCGCGTTGAGGACATCCAGCGCCTGAGGGTCCGGAGCCAGTCGGGAGACCTCGTCCCAATGCAAAGCCTCGTCTCGATCTCGACGATCTATGGAGCAAGCTCAGTCAACCGGTACAACCTTTTCTCGTCCGCTTCGATCAACGGGCAGGCCGCGGCCGGCACCAGCTCGGGCCAGGCACTGGAAATCATGGGGAGCCTGGCCGCCGAGGCGATGCCCGCCGGTTTCGGCTTCGAATGGACGGGCCTGGCGCTGCAGGAAAAGCAGGCCGGCAACGAGACTGTGCTCATTCTCATCATGGGGATCGTTTTCACCTATCTCTTCCTGGTCGCGCAATATGAAAGCTGGAGCGTGCCGGTCGCTGTCATGCTGTCGGTCACGGTCGCGGTCGTCGGCGCTCTGGCCGCTCTCGTCGTTGGAGGAATCGATCTCAATATCTATGCCCAGATCGGACTGTTACTGCTCATCGGGCTGGCAGCCAAGAACGCCATCCTGATCGTGGAGTTCGCGAAAGAGCGCCGTGAGGAAGGCATGAGCATTATCGAGGCGGCAACCGAGGGCACATCTCAGCGCTTCAGGCCAGTATTGATGACTGCCCTCGCCTCGATATTGGGTGTCGTGCCGCTGGTCCTCGCCTCGGGCGCTGGAGCGGGCAGTCGCCAGGCCATCGGTGCAACGGTTCTCGGTGGTCTACTGCTCGGCACCATTTTCGGACTGGTCGTGATCCCTGTCCTCTACGTCATCGTTCAGAGTGTGAGAGAAGCCCTCAAGAAGCGGCTTTTCGGAAGTGCGCCCGGTACGATACCCGATATCGCTGGAGAGTAGCGAGCGCGGGTTCCGACCGAACCGGCCACCGCGCCTGACACGCGTAGAATATTGAGCTTGGTGCGAGGCTAATCTTCATCCGCTTTCGATTTCTGAGCCGCACAAAGGCTTTTTTCCCATGCCCATATGGTCCGGCACCAATTTCGGTCGATATCGCCAACTGAGAAACATAAAATTACAAATGGGCCCTCAATATGAGGATTTGCCTTATTGAAACAGGCCGCCGAAACCCTCATATTGGGGTCAGGTTTCGCTGCGACGCAATGCACCAAAACCCAGGTCAGCGAATAAAGTGGACCCTGCTCTATGGACGATTGTCATCTCTGGCGTAAAAATGCCGGAGAGTTTTACCATGTCCGCATTGACCGACTGGTGTTTTCAAAAGTCTGCATTAGTATGTCCTGTCATGATGGACACACGCTTCTCGTCGGCCCTGCAGATCATTATTACAGTGGCCGTCAATGAAAGGAACAAGACTCGCTCGACGAGTGATGCGCTGGCAGCGAAGCTCGATGCCAGGCCCAGCCTTGTGCGCAAATTGATTGCGCCGCTGATGCAGAAGAACATCCTCGTCTCGTCGGAAGGATATCAGGGCGGATACAGGCTTGGCCGGTCCGCCGGAGAAATCTATCTGAGCGAAATCTATCTTGCGGTGATGCCAGACAAGAAGATCTGGGCGACACGCGGGGATATTCCCGCCGAATGCTTCATCTCCAGCAATATGAGCGAATGGTCGGCGAAGCTCGGCAAGGAGGCGGAGCAGGCTCTGCTCGGCCTGCTGGGCGAGAAATCCGTCGAGGACGCAATCTCGGAATTGGTGACCATCGATGGCGGCAAGTGTCCGGTAGGAAGGACAATGGCGTCCTGACGCCGTTTCCGGGCTGATCCGGCTTGCCTGTCGTGTGGGACGGCCGGTGGGAAACGGCCGCCCCCGTCACTGATCGGAGGTCAATCAAATCCGTGACGAACCTTTGGCCGGCCGCGCATGTCCGCGGCCGGTCGGCGCATTGCGACGTGACTTAGAAATCGCGCTGCAGACGGAGGAAGCCGAAGACTTCGTCATCGCCATCGTCTTCGTCGTGATACTGGACGCTCAACTTGCTCCTGAGGCCGTCGGTGATCTTGTAGTCAACCGTTACGCCGCCGGTCCAGGCGTCGCCACCACCAAAGCCTTCGCCATTGCGGCTGAGCGCGATGTTGTTGAAGTACTGGGCACCAGGAGTGATCGCCCACTTGTCGTTGATCTTCAGTTCGTACTGAGCACCGACAGTCCATTCGGACTCTTCGTAATAGTAGTTGGCGCCAGTTGCGTAGGCACCATAAACGCCGAGCTGGCCCGGGCCGAGATCGGCATAGATGATGGCGCGGACAGCGCCTTCTTCCGTATCGACGTCATAGCCGCCGAGCAGATAGGCGGAGAACACGCCAGCCGTGCCGGAAATCTGGCCGGTGATGCCGACATTGTTCGCGTGCTCGCCCGGCTTCGTGTCATAGGCGTCTTCCAGCTCTTCGACAGCGATACCGGCCTTGAAGGTATCGGCTTCATACTGGTAGCGGATCGCGTTGTGACGGGTCTCGTTGCTGGCGATGGCATCGGTTTCGCCGCTCAGGTCGTCATCCCACCAGCTGTACTGCATGCCGACACGGAAGCCGGCGATATCGAAATAGCCTTCGTCGAGGAAGGTGTTGTTGCTCGAGCTGTCCGAATCATTCGTGTTCGTGCGCAGAGCAATCTTGCTCGCCAGCGTGCCGAATTCGGTGTCGTTCTTTGCTTCGAACTCAAGCTGTGCACGGGTGTGGAAGTTCCAGTCGGACGTGCCGGACAGATCGCGGCCGAAACGGTATTCCGTACGGATGTAACCGCCGATCTTCAGGCAGGTTTCCGTGCCCGGGATGTAGAAATAGCCGGTACCGAACGCGTCGCAGACGCGCACATATTCCATCGGCTCCGGCTCTGCGGCGACGATGGCATCAGCGGCAAATGCGCCGCTTGCCGTGCTCAAGGCCGCGGCAGATGCAAAAAGAAAAGCTTTGATAGTCATTTCGGATCCAATCAAGTTTCGACTGGGCACAGGTTCACGTGGCTGACTCGTCAGCATTCCAAGCCCAAAATGTCGATTCAAGCCCCAATGGCAGCGGTCGAAACCGCATCCCGAAATGACATGCGGACGGAACTGTAACAATCAAAATTACAGTTCTCGTAGCCGATTTGTGAGGTTGGAATTTTTACTGTTGCTGAAACGCAACGGCTGCAGATGCAGGGTTGCGACCCACCGGGCCACCTCAACCATGTCATCGAACCGTCACATCCGGGATCAGGGTGTGACCGGTAACATATGACGCTGAAATAGGGAGAACGCGAACGAAGCGCAAGATGAGCGCGCACAAGTTTTTGTGATGCGATCCGGCTGGCTGGTATCGGTTAAGGAGACATGACCCAGGGACCAACGTGCACAAGGCCACGCGAATGCTGTTTGGATTACAGCGTGCATACCATCCGACTCGCCCTTGGAGACTCGTGCATTGGCAGAAGGCCAGCGCGTGTCGTCACCGCCTCATCGGCAAAGCAGTTCCCAAAACAAATGTGGCCCCGTTATTGTTCGCCGCAGCCTCGGTTACGATCTTACAGACCAGATGCACCAGACGACGATTGCGGCCTGGACGGACGCTGTGAGCGCCGCACGAGGAAAGTGACGAGCAGGACCGGCCACAAGAGACAACTGGCAAGGCCGGCCGGCAAAACGAGCAAAGTTCCACGGACTGCGATAACCTTCGATAAAGGTTGCGGTCAGAAAACCTATCGTTATCGAAACGTATATTATTTCAACGAAGTAAAAGAGTGTCACGTCATCAGTTCCGATAGCTGTGTCCGTGAAAAACTTGAGGCATGCTTCGGAAGAAATCAACAATTCCCGGTTTTCCGGCATGTTTAATTGCCGATATCCTTAATGTGGATCGGCGGGATACAGTCAAAGTTCTCCGCGCAAACAAGGCCGACTTGACGTTGACCACCGGCCTTCAAGCCTGGAAGACGCTTTCCAGCGCCGCGACACACAGCAGCCGCGGCATGAAATCGCCGGTCGCCCGATTCTCGCCCCCGCTTCAGGCAGCCGCGCTGGCGATCTCACCGTCGGTTCGAAAGAGTTTTTCGAACTCCGTGGCTTCCCGCTGCCAGTCATGAATGAAGGACGGCCGCTCGTCGCTGAAATAATGCGCCTTCTGGCTGCCGGACAACTGATCGACGAAGGAAAACCCGAAGAAATCGGAACGATCGAGAAAACCGCGCAGATGTTTCATATAATTGGCAACCGCAAATCCCGCGCTCGGCGTCGCCTCCAGAATCTTTGCCGCGAGAATATAGGCGTCACGCGGGAAATAAGCGAAGCGCTGCCCCGCTGTCGCCATTTTCAGGACCGGCTCCCAGTCCCGCGATTCGAACACGTGGAAAGCATGCCGTTGAACCAGAAGACCATTGTTCGCCTGCATTTGGGCATTGGATTCGGACGAAATCAAATAGGTCTGGAACAGGATGTCCGTCCTTGATCCATAATCCTCGTCGAAAGGCGGATCGACGACGAAATCGTTGAAACGGATCACGATATCATGCGTATCGATCCGTTCTCCATTCCGGCTGCCCAGTTCGACCGGTGAATTGCCGACGACAGCGACACTCTTGCTCGTGTCGGCGAGAAGCTCCGCCAATTCCTTGCGTCCGCGCTGGAACGCCGTGAACAGGTTGGCGCGCGCCTTGAGCTTGGGCGACATCGACAGGCCGTTGCGCACCAGAAAATACGCCAGCGGCAGGAGCCCGAGCGCATCGCGCTCGATCCTGGCCTTTTCCTTGGCAAAGCGCTTCTTGACGAAATCCAGTTTGCCGAGCTCGCCGGCAACGGAATAGAACAGTTCCCGCAATTCCGCGTGCTTGGGGAACTCCCGACAGTGCAGGTTCAGTTCCCGCACCAGTTCGCTGGTCGGACCGGAAAACAGCGTCCGATAGCGGATGACGATAGCGCGGAAAGCCGGATCGTTCCAGCATTCCTGGGCCTGCACCGCATCGAGAAGCCGCAGGGCATCCTGGTCGAACCGGCGGCAGAGTGCGTTGAGGAGGACATCTTCCTGATCCCGGATCCAGTCCGGAACCCCTTCGATCGTATTCCGCTCGCGAAACTCGAAGGCATGGCTATGATGATTGAGATGAACGAGCTTGCAGGCGAAGAAGAAGCTGACACTGGAAGCCATCACGGGACCATGGTCTTCCAGCACTTTCCGCAAAGCCTGCGCGGCAAGGGCATGGGAAGTCTCCATCTCTCCCCACTGGGTCTGATAGGCGGCTTCCCTCAGCCATGGCCACCAGCCTTCGGTTTCCTCGCGCCCATTCCAGATATGCTGCTGGCGTGCAACCTGCATCAGGAGCTTGGCAAAGATGATGGAAGCCGGCTTGTTCAACCGCGTCCTGGCAAGGATTTCCATGCCGATCTCGACATCGCCATTTCCGAAAAAGGCGAGGCAGGCATTGCGGGCATAAGGCAGGCGCTCGCCATGCTGAGCAAGCAGTTCCTTCCAGAGAACGGAGGCCTCGGCACAATTGCGCCGTGTCGTTGCATCGTTCGCACGCTGCAGCAAAGTACGACGCGGCGGAATGATGTACGTCGAGGGTGGCGGCATGACGTCCGTATCGTTGAAGGTCCATTGCGGCTGCTCGTCCATCCAGGCGAACAGCTTCTCATACTCGCCCCGATTGCTCAGCGCCCATTTGACGAGCGTGTTCGCGTCGGCCAGATCCTGCGCGATCGGGATCTCCACCCCGGCGCTTTCCAGGAGGTCCTCGAACTTGTGGCAGTTTCCAGCGATGGGAACAAACGGGATGCGGGCGCGGCAGGCCGCATACATTCCATGGTGCCGCCCGGTAACCAGCAGCTTCGCCGTACGCAGGCTGCGGACGAAGGACGACCACGAATGCTTGCGCATGTCGATATTGATCCAGCCCTTGGTCTTTGACTTGGGAAGCCAGACAAAGCCGAACTGCGGCGCATAGACATCGGTCACGACAATGGACTGCTTGAGATCGACGGCGGCGACCGTCTCATCGATCTCGGTGAAATAACTCAAATCGATAAAATGCGGGATCTCGAGATTGTGCCGCTCCAGGAGATCGCGCGAACTCGCAACGCCGCGCACCCAGAAGCCGTCGAGATTGGCGAGGCAATCATCGTAACCGCGCGGATTGTTATCCCAGACGGTATTGATCAGATAAGTCTGCTTGCCGCGTTCCTGCGCCAAGCGGATTTCATGCATCTTGCTGAGGAAGTTCTTGCGGCCATGATGCATCGAGCCTTCGCCGTTGACGACGAGCGCATCGAAATCATCCTTCGGGCCGACGATTACGCCCCGCTGAGCAATGATTGCCTGGATGACATCCGTGACAGCCTCGCAGCCGCAATGTTCCTCGCTGTGGTCGCCCAAAAAACGAATTCGCGTCGGAACCTTCATCAACCAAACTTGCCTTTATCTGGGTCTTCCCGTCTTGACTGTTCGAATGCCCCGCGGCTTCGACCAATCACAATCAAAGCACCGGTAAATCAGGCGTGTGTCACGTTCAATTGAAATTATGTGTGCCGGCACGCCGCTTGAACGTGCCGGGAGGGTTATACAACACATTTTTGAACTGATTGTTCCCCAGAAATAAAGTGCCTGCCTTACACTTACTGCATCTTTGCAGGTCGCCGCGGACGAAATTGGACTGATCGACTCCGGGGAACCAGCCCCACCAGATGGCAAGGCGGCGCAGATGAGGCTTCGGCGCGCGCGGTGACACCATGCAGCGAATGATGGGTGCGGAGCATGAGCACGAATGGATTGGGTTCGGACTTGACCAGATCGGGGCCCGAACCGCGGTGTCGGCCATTTCATCTCTCCCGTGCAATCCATGGCAGCATGTCGGGCGGCACTCTCGTCGTTGGTCTTCTGGCGAGCAAGCATGCAGTGTCGGTCGGGGACGACCGTTTTTTGGTCCATTCCACCCGGTTTTCACGCGGCTCACCTTCAGTTTTCAGCCGGTTTCTCCGGGCCAGAAAATCCAGAAGCAGCCTTTACCGAAGGATGGAAATACCTTCCGCACCGAGTTTTTTACAACGCAAGACTTTACAGCGCGATTCTTTTCTATCATTAACCCTGCTCTGGCAGGAAGCTAGGGCGGACGATTGCATGCAGATAGCTATCATTCCGGCGCGTGGTGGAAGCAAGCGCATCCCGCGGAAAAACATCAAGCTGTTCGGCGGTCAACCGATGATCGCCTGGCCTATTCGCGCTGCCTTGTCGAGCCAACTCTTCGACCATGTCATCGTTTCGACCGATGACGACGAGATCGCGGAAGTTGCAATCGCCGCGGGCGCAAGCGTGCCGTTCCGGCGCCCGGCCGAGTTCTCCAATGATCACAGCCCGGCCCGCGACGCGATCAACGACACGATTTCGCAAGCCGAATCGTGCTTTGGCAAGCGGGTCGTCTCGGCATGCTGCATCTACGCAACCAGCCCGCTCATCGAGGCGGAGGATCTGGTCGCTGCCCGCGCCCTTCTCGACCAGCCGCCGGTCCCGAATTTCGTCTTTGCCGCCGCGACCTATCCGCATCCGGTACAGCGCGCCATGCTGCGCGATGGCGCGCTGGGTGTCACCATGCTGTACCCGGAGTACCAGAAGACCCGCAGCCAGGATCTGCCCGAGGCGTTCCACGATGCCGGACAGTTCTACTGGGGCTGGCGCGATGCCTTCATGGATCGGCATCCGATGTTTTCACCGCTGTCGCGTCCCTATCTCCTGCCGCGCAGCCGCGTTCAGGATATCGACACGCCGGAGGACTGGGAGTTCGCCGAACTGCTGTTTGCGATCAAGAATGGAGTGGCACGCACCGGATGACCTTGCCTGTCGTATTTCGTTGCAACGCCAGTTCGCGTGTTGGCCTGGGTCACCTGATGCGGTGCCGGGAGATGGCGCGTCTTTTGACCGAGGCAGGCCATGCCTGCACCATCGTCGGCCCGTCCGAGGATCTGCGCGAGCCCAATGACGACACCCTGTTCGTTCGCTGGATCCCAATGTCGGGCGAGCAAGGCCCCGAGCAGGACGCCAGGGACTTCATCGCCATCTGCCGCGAGGCCGGCGCGGTTCACGCCGTGATGGACGATTATCGCGTCGATCCTGCCTACCAGGCCAGCCTGAAGGCGCAGGGCATCCGTTTCATGCAGCAGTTCGACGCCAGCAAGCCGTGGGACTTTCACGCGGATATCATCGTCAATTCGAGCCCTTACGAGCGGGCGGAAGACTATGCCACTTATGTCAAGAACCCGGACGCACAACTGCTTCTCGGGCCGAAATACGCGGTCCTGCGTCCTGAATTCAGCGAACTGGATATCCGCCCGGCCGGCCGGCCGGTGCGGCGTATCCTCGTCTCCTTCGGCGGCGGCGACGACCTCGGCGCGATCCGGCTGACATTGGACGCGCTTGCTGACACAGCGGGCGCCGAGGGCGTGACCGCCGTGATCGTTTCCGGCAACAGCAACCCCCGCAATGCAGAGCACGCGGCCCATGTCGCGACGCTGCCACCGGGCCGTGCGGAATTTCACATCCACCCAAAAAATGTCGCCGTCCTGATGAATTGTTGCGATCTCGTCATAATTGCGGGCGGAACCATGAGCTATGAGGCCGCTCTGTGTACCTTGCCGATGGTGCTGATCGCGCTGGCGCCCAACCAGTTGCGCCCATGCCGCGGCTGGGCGGAGCAGACCGGAGCCGAGATGCTCGGCACGGTCGATACGGTTACGGTGGAGATGATTCGCGACGCCCTGGAGGCATTGGTGTCCGACACGGCGCGCAGGACGGACATGGCGCTTCGCGGACAGGCGATGGTGGATAAATCCGGAGGGCAGCGCCTGGTCTCGGCCCTCCTTGAGAGAGATGAAATATGACGAAGACGGCTCTTGTTCTCGGTACCAATGCAGGTCAGGCGGATCTGATCCGCCATCTGAAGTCGATCGGCTGGACAGTGATCGGCTGCTCGCCGATCGTCGGCGAAGTCGGCCAGCAGTTCTGTGACGTCGTGGAGCACATCAATATCGTCGATCTCGATGCACTCGAGGCCGTGGCGCGCAAGCACAAGGTCGACATCATCTATTCGATCTCGTCCGACGTGGCGATCAAGTCGGTCGTGGCGCTGAGCGAGCGCATGGGCCTGCCGCATTTCTTCGACAGCGCCTTCATCGACCTGCTTGACAACAAGGCAACCCTTCGCGCTTTCCTGAAGCAGCATGACCTGAGCCCCGTCCCCTTCATGCAGGTATCATCGGTCGAGGAAGCCGCCGGCTGGACCGATTTCCCCTGCGTCGTCAAACCGGTCGACGGCCAAGGCCAGCGCGGCGTCCTCAAGGTTTCCAATGCGGCCGAACTCAATGCGGCCATCGTCCATGGACTGGAAATTTCCCGGTCGAAGAAGGCTATCGTCGAAGCCTATCTGGACGGCGTCGAAGTCTCCTGTAACGTGCTGATCAACAACGGCAAGACGGAAATGAAGGCCCTGTCGGAGCGTCTCGTGCACAAGGACCTGGCTCTCGGCCTGCCGGCCGGCCATCTCATCCCGCCGATCCACATCACCGAAAAACAGCAGCGGGAAGCGCTGGCGCTGGTCGATGCGATCCTGGCCAGGATGAACCACAAGGCCGGCGTGCTCTATTTCCAGATGATCATCACCAGGGAAGGCCCGCGCGTCGTCGAAATCGCGCCGCGTCTCGACGGCTGCCATATGTGGCGGCTGATCAAGGCCTCGTATGGCGCCGATCTCATCGAAATGACCGTGGATACCCTGACGGGCAAGCAGGTCAACCATGTCGCGCCCGAATATTCCGGCCCGAACATGGAACTGATGTTCCAGCAGATGCCTCCGGGCGACGGCCTCGACAGAAGCAGGTTCCCCAAGCCTGTCAACGCGGTCTACCACGAATACCGCTATGATGACGGCGAGGCTGTCCGCGCCGTGAACGGCACGCTGGAAGTCGTTGGCTACTATGTGCGGGAGTCCGCATGAAGATTGAAACCGGCACGATCGCGGTCACCGGCGGTTCAGGCTTCATCGGCCGATATCTCGTCGATGACCTGAAGGCGGCCGGTTATATGCCCATCGTGCTGGGCCGCGATGGAGTGGATGGTGGCGACCGTCGCCAGACGGATTACAGCCGCGACAGCCTCAAGGCAGCACTTCAGGGTGTCGATGCCGTCGTGCATCTCGCCGGCCGCCGCATGACCCGCGAGGACGACCCGAACGACGTCACGCCGTTTCTCAGTCCCAATGTCGAGGCCGTCGCCGACCTGATGACCGCCTGCAGGGCGGTGGGCGTCAAGAAGGTCGTCTACGCCTCGACGATCGCCGTCTATTCTCCATCGAGCGGCCTGCCCTATCGCGAGACCTCGCCCACGCGGCCGATCAATGCCTATGCCCTGTCGAAACTGATGGGCGAATCCTGCGTCGAGATGATGGGACGGATTCTTGGCCTCGCCGCCCTGTCGCTGCGTTTTGCCGCCGTGTACGGCCACGGCGAAAAAGGCACGCCCGCACTGATGAAATTCATCGACCAGGCCGGCCGGCGCGAAACGCTCGTACTGAAGGGAAATATGGACTACCGCATCGATCAAGTTTACATCCGTGATGCGACTGCCGCAATTTTGTCATCTCTGCGTGCACCTTGCGCGGGGGGAGTTTTCAATATCGGCGGCGGCCGGGCCTTGCCGGTGCTGGAAATCGCTGAAACCGTCAATGCCGTCTTCGACAATGACGGCAATCTTTCTATCGAAGATGAAGTGAAGAAAAAGGCGCCCCGAACCGTTATGGATCTGGAGGCAGCCCGCGCAGAACTGGGATGGGAACCGCGCTACTCCTTGCGCGGTGGTCTCGAAGATTTTCGCAATACGCGCCATCGCGCGGCCTGACAGGCTGAAAAGCCGCGATATTTCATTTGAAAGGTGTTTTCGCATGCTCACACTGAAGGACGAACTTGGCGCTGCGCACGGCTTCAAGGTGGATGGATCACCCTTCATCATCGCCGAAATGTCGGGCAATCATAATGCGTCCCTGCAGCGCGCCCTGGAGATCGTCGATGCGGCAGCCGCCACCGGGGCGCATGCGCTGAAGATCCAGACCTTCACAGCCGACAGCATGACGCTCGACATGGACGAGGGCGAATTCTCCATCAAGGATCCGAAGTCGCTCTGGGCCGGACGCCGTCTCTATGATCTCTATGAGGAAGCCAAGACGCCTGCCGAATGGCACAAGCCGATCTTCGATCGCGCGAAGGAAAAGGGCATTCTCTGCTTCTCGACCCCGTTCAGCGACGACGCGGTCGAACTGCTCGAATCCCTCGATGCACCCTGCTACAAGATCGCATCCTTCGAATTGACCGACATTCCGCTGATCAAGACCGTCGCGCGCACCAAGAAGCCGATGATCATGTCCACCGGCATGGCGACGATCGCCGAAATCGAGGAAGCTGTCGAAGCGGCACTTTCCAATGGCTGTACCAACCTGACGCTGCTCAAGTGCACCTCGAGCTATCCGGCATCGCCCGAGAACACCAACCTGGTCACGATCCCGCAGATCCAGAAGACGTTCGGCGTCAATGTCGGCCTCTCGGATCACACGCTCGGTATCGGCGCGTCGGTTGCCGCGATCGCGCTCGGCGCCAGCGTCATCGAGAAGCATTTCATCATCGACCGCAGCGAAGGTGGCGTCGATTCCGCCTTCTCGCTGGAGCCGGACGAATTCAAGAGTCTGGTCGAGGAAACCGAACGTGCCTACCTGGCGCTCGGCCACATCCATTTCGGCGGCACCGCGTCCGAAATGGCAGGTCGCAAGAAGCGCCGCTCGCTCTATATCGGCGAAGACCTGAAGGCCGGTGACGTCCTGACGGAGACGTCGCTGCGCCGTATCCGCCCAGGCTCGGGCCTTGCGCCGAAATACTACGAAATGCTGCTCGGCCGCCGCATCGGCCGCGACGTCAGCCGTGGTACGCCGATGAGCTGGGACCTGCTGGAGAGGAACGACGTTTGACACAGAAAGCAGTACACGCCAAAACCGGCCTCCTTTCGCGCATCACACACGATCTTCTCTACCATACGCCCCGCGTGGTGGGTGGGTGGCTTGCCGACCTGAAAATGTCTCGCCTTGCCCTACCCGCGCTCAAGATCGCGGACAAGAACGGCCCGGCTACACTTCGAATGCTCCGCCAACTTGAAAAGATGAGCCGGATCGCCGGAAATTTTGACGCGGCTGAAGATTACAAGGCGCGGCTGGCCAACGGCAAGCTGCTGAAGCGTATCAGGCTCAAGGACTTTCACAGGATTTTCGTCCGTCTCGCTCAACTGGAGAAAATGGACAGGACCGCGCCATTCGAAGTGGGTCGGCTAATCTCCCGGGAAATCGTACAGGAAAGCGGACGACGCCGGCTGTTGAAGGCCGCTCTGGCGGTCCGGAAAAAATATCCACGCAGCGTCTATCTCATTCACATCGTCACCATGTGTGAGGCGATGAAAGGGGAATACCGCAAAGCAAGCCAGACGGTTGCCCGTGAATTGCAGAGACCTCATCTGGCGGATAACCCGATAGAAAAGCGCCGTTTCACCGCCCTGCGCAACTGCTGGCGAACCGTCGACCAGATCGCCCGCGATCAAATGGATTTCGTCGATGATTCAATGAATTACGGCAATATCGTCGATAAGGGCGAGCTCAAGGCGGAACAATTAACCGCGGATTCCGTCGAGAACGGCCAGCAGCCGGATTCCACGAATTACAAGGAAGCGCTCGTCGAAAAAGAGGTGTTCGAACAGGAGGCCGCGACGACGCAGGATGCCGAGCAGCAGGCGCTTCCAGAAGTGACCCAACAGCTCCTTCGGTTCAAGGAGCATTATCTCCAGGGACGTCTGCACACAGAATATCTCGATGCATGTGACCGCGACTTCCATGAAGCGCCGACATTGCAGACGAAGCTGAACGTGATCGGAGAAATGCTCCGTCAAGGCGTGCGACGCGTCACCAGCTATGCCGACGCATACGATCTTGCGAGAAAGCGGGTGCTTGAGCTTATCGAGGAAAACCCCGACATTTTCCAGCGTAGCGACAAGAAAGCTGGCGGGCCGAGGCAGGTTGTTTCCGAACTCTGCGCGATGCTCAATCTCACCCGGAAGCTGGGGCTCACGGACGAGAGCGAGCAGATTATCCGCAGATGCGTCAGCCTTTCCCGCAAAGTCATGTATCAGCCGTCGATCTGGCCTGCCGCCGCGGAAATTTCGTCCGAAATGGCGGACATCAAGCATGCCAACACGATCATCGCCCATGTGGCTCACCTGCAGCCGACCAGGGCGCTGGACGTGAAAAGCTACTTCCGCTGGGCAAAAAGCTCAGGCCGCTACAAGGACGCGGTCGCGATGTTCAACACATTGCCCCAACGGTTCCGACTGATGCCGTGCTCGCTCGAATACGTCAATATCGTCGAGCGGCAGGGCAGGTTCAAGGACGCCGTCACGATCGTTTATAACATCTATGGCCAGCTGCTGTCCCAACCTGGCCGTTTCTCGCCGACATTGAGCTATCAGCTCATCAATCGTATCGGCGAACTGAAATTCCTCGAGAAGACGGCGACGATCTTTTCAAGCGTCCCGCAGCCCAGGAACCCCAAGGGCGTCGTTCTGGTATCGCCCCGCAATATCAGCCAGTTGCGGCTTTATCCTATCCAGGTCCTGATGGAGATGAAGCGGCAGGGCTGGGCCGTCGTCCCGACGGTCGAGGGGCTTCTTCCAATCGAAAAGACCGGGATTGCCGTGATCGACGCCATGAACGGCGCCGTCATGCGCATGAGTTCCATTCACCCCAGCCGTGCGAAAATCCTGCCGGATGTCGCCGACTTTACGTTCGAGCCGGCGACTGGCCGCCTACGGTGGGGTGATCTGGATCTGTCGCATCCGATCTGGGAGGATGCGGCGATCAACCGTCGTTGCTACAATGTCGATTACGGCTGCCCATCCCTGCAGCGCTATATCAGCGGACTGGCGAGCTGGACACGATGTACGGCCCGGGTTCTGGACTATGCTCTGGGCGTCCAGCAGCAGACGGGCCTGCGTTTTGCGACCATGTCCCTTTACAACAATCGCCTGCCGGACTCCCTGCATCGTTTCTTCTGTGACCGGAGAGGCAATTCCGAGACCTTCTTCTTCCTGCATGCCGCCAATGGTTATCAGAACTACTTCACGAACTTTTCCACCAACGTGTCCCAGCGCCTCGTGCTGCGAAACATGACGCGCTACAAGAACGTTCGCTCCGCAAGCTTTCCCGTGCCGGAGAATTTCGAGCGCTATTATGAGGAGCGCCGCCTCGAGGCGCCGGAAATGCTGGAACGCTTCGAAAACGTCACGCGGGTGAAGCGTTCGACAAGCGGCGTCAAAATACCTCCGCCGGAGGCGCTGGAAGCCAGGGAGAAAATCGCCGCATGGCGCGCGAAGGGCGGCAAGGTTGCCTGCGCCTTCGGCAAGGTGGTCTGTGATTCAGGCCTGCCGTTCGACGGCGGCCCGGCCCATGCCAACATGCAGGACTGGATCAACCATTGCGTCGATGCCGTCGATGGCAGCAATACGCTTCTGCTGATCAAGCCGCATCCGCATGAGATGAACAACGAGATCGCGACCTTCCCGAATGAGCTCTTCACGGACCTCATCAAGAATCCGTCGAGCGAAAACGTCATGGTTCTGGGCCATCGCTGGTTTGATATGCATGACATGGAGCAACTGATCGATATCGGCCTCATCTATAACGGCACGACGACGATCGAGCTTGGCATCATGGGCATTCCTTGCATTCTTGCCGGACATTTTGCCCCGATCGACTACCCGATCGGACATCCCGTCCCCAAGGACCGTGCGGACTTCGAGCGCATGCTTCGCTTCGAGAAGCCGATCGTGATGGCGGAAGACATTCGCGAGCGGGCAGCCTGCTGGCTGACCTACATGGCCAGCGACAATTTCACCCTGCCATACCGCTACCACACGCGACCCGTGACCAATAAAACGCTGTATCCACCAACCTGGTACAGCGAAGATTTGAAGAAAACGGACGATCCGGCCGTATTAGAACTGACCGCGCGTGCGCTCGGAACCGGAAAGGAACCCGGCGCCGAAAACAGCCATATATTTGTTCCTCCGATGCAATTGAGCGCTTAGGCGATAACGAGAAGTTTTGAACCCATGTTTGATCTTTCTTCCATTTTCGATAAATTGTTTCCGATTTGCCGAAGCATAACGGGACCCGGCCTGCGGGAAAGCCTTGAAATTCTTGGTGAATACATGCCGCTCGAAATGCATGGCGTTGCCAGCGGCGAAACCGTCCTGGACTGGACGGTTCCCGATGAGTGGTCTGTCGAAAGCGCTAGGCTGATCGGACCGGATGGAAATGTCGTTTGCGACTTTGCGCAAAACAATCTCCATCTCGTGAACTATTCGATCCCGCACTCGGCTACCCTGTCTTTGGCCGATCTGCAGCCACACCTGCATTCCTTGCCGCATCTGCCGGACGCCATTCCCTATGTCACCAGCTATTACAGCCCTCGCTGGGGTTTTTGCCTCACTCATCGCGAGCGCGAAGAGCTGCAGGAGGGGCAATATGTCGTCGACATCCGCACGAAGCTGCAACCGGGAGCGGTGAATTTCGCCACATCCGTGCTGCCGGGTGAATCCGACAAGACGATCCTGATATCGTCCTATCTCTGCCATCCAAGCATGGCCAACAACGAGCTGTCCGGGCCGCTGGGTCTGCTGCGCATGTACGAGCGGATCAAGGCGATGCCGTATCGGCGTCACACCTATCTCTTCCTGCTCTGCCCGGAAACGATCGGATCGATCTGCTATCTCAGCCGCTTCGGCGAGGAGATCGGCAAGCGGCTCGTGGGCGGCCTGGTGCTGACATGCCTTGGCGGTCACCGCGATACGCTGAGCTTCAAGATGTCGCGGCAGGATTGGGTGGGCACGCCCGGTCCCATCGACTCGCTCGCAAGAACCTTTGCGACCTGGTATCCGAAGAAATTCGAAATCCGCGAATTCACGCCGATATCCGGTTCGGATGAACGGCAGTTCTGCTCTCCGGGCTTCAACCTTCCGGTTATCCAGGCGGCCCGCACGGTCTACGGCCAGTTTGTCGAATATCATACCTCCGCCGATGACAAGCGGTTCATGCGCATCGAACAGGTGGAGCGCGCCGCCGATGCGCTTGCCGAATTCATCGAAGTGTTCGATCTCCACGACAGTCATCTGGAAAACACACACCCTCACGGCGAGCCTCAACTCGGCCGGCGCGGACTCTACCCGACCATCAACTCACCGATGAACCGGGGAAGCTCCAGCGATGGCTTTACCGATCATCGCACGACGCTGAATCGTCTTCTGATGATGTTGTCGCTCGCCGATGGAAAACGCGGCCTTCTGGAAATTGCCGCGAAAATCGGCTGCGGTGCCGATCAATTGATGCCAATTTTGCGGGAACTGCAGAAAATGGACATGATCAAGACGGTGGCGAAGGTTTAAAGGCAAAAGAGGGAAATTGCCGTGACGGAAAATTTGACGCGCCATTGGCGGGACGCCGGAATCAATGAGAACGACATCGTTCTCATCCACAGCAGCATCAAAAGAACGTGTGGTCTCGGTTATACACCGACCCAGATTCTCCAGTCGTTCATCGATGCCGTCGGGCCCGGCGGCACGGTGATCTTTCCGTTGTTCAACTTCGACTTCTGCAAGGGTGCCGATTTCGACATCCGCGAAACGCCATCCCACATGGGCACGCTGACCGAAGCCGCGCGCGCCTCTCCCGGTGCCGTGCGGACCGGTCATCCCGTCTACTCCTTTGCGGTCATCGGCGCGGCGAAGGACCAGTTTGCCGGGATCGTCAACAAGAGCGCCTATGGCAAGGATTCTCCGTTCGCAAAAATCATCGAACTGGACGGCAAGGTTGCCGTTCTGGATATGCCTGGCCAGAACAGTATGACGTTTTACCACCACGTCGAGGAAATATGCGACGTGCCCTACCGCTATCACAAGGATTTCACCGGGAACTACACGGGATGGGACGGCAAGACGGATACCAGGACCTTCTCGATCTTCGTCCGCGACCTCGAAAAAGGCGTTTTAACGGATGTCGAAGGCATGGAGAAGCGGTTGTGGGAAGAAAAAATATATAGTGGAGACAAGCCGAAGGAAGGGAACGGCCTGCGCGTTGCCAGGGCATCCGAACTCTTCAAGGCCGTAAAATCGGTCATCGATGCCGGACAGGCGGAGGGCGTTCTGTTCAGCTATAGTAAAGCTTGAGGAAAGCTCAAAATCGCGTTCGCGATCCACTTCACAGGACTTACGCACTTCAGGGGTATTGTTTCCGTTTTACACCCAGATGGATAACAGGGACGCTATCGGGCAATCGCTCATGCGGACAACCCATGTGACGGGTTATGCAATAAATCAAAAGAGTGAGAACGATGTTTAACGACAAGAATATCCTGATTACCGGTGGCACCGGAAGCTTCGGCAAGAAATATGTCAGCACACTTCTTTCCCGTTACAATCCCCGCAAGATCATCGTGTACTCGCGCGACGAACTGAAGCAATACGAAATGGCGCAGACCTACAACTCGCCGCAGATGCGTTATCTGATCGGCGACGTCCGGGATGGTCAGCGCCTGGCGGTTGCCATGGAAGGTGTCGATTACGTCATTCACGCAGCCGCCCTGAAGCAGGTTCCGGCCGCCGAATACAATCCGCTCGAATGCATCAAGACCAATGTCGACGGTGCGCAGAACGTCATCACCGCGGCGCTGCACAACAACGTCACCAAGGTCATCGCCCTGTCGACCGACAAGGCCGCCAACCCGATCAACCTCTACGGCGCCAGCAAGCTCGCCTCCGACAAGCTTTTCGTCGCCGCCAACAACATGACCGGCTCGAAGAAGACCCGCTTCGGCGTCGTGCGCTACGGCAACGTCGTCGGTTCGCGCGGTTCGGTCGTTCCGTTCTTCGAAAACCTGGTTGCCCAGGGCGCCAAGAGCCTGCCGATCACCGATGCCGACATGACCCGCTTCTGGATTTCGCTGCAGCAGGGCGTCGATTTCGTTCTGAAGAACTTCGAGCGCATGCACGGCGGCGAAATCTTCGTTCCGAAGATCCCATCGGTTCGTGTCACCGATCTCGCCACCGCGATGGCACCGGGTCTCCCGCACGAAATCATCGGCATCCGCCCGGGCGAGAAGCTGCATGAAGTCATGTGCCCGGCCGACGACAGCCACCTGACGCTGGAATTTGCCGATCACTTCGTCATCCAGCCGACGATCAAGTTCCACGACCGCGACGTCCAGTTCAACGTCAACGCGCTTGGCGAAAAGGGTGTTCCGGTCGAGCGCGGCCATGGTTACGAGTCGGGCAGCAACCCGCACTTCATGACCGTCGAAGAAATCCGCGAATTCAACAAGATCGCCCAGCAATGATCCCTTACGGCCGTCAGGATATCAGCGAAGCGGACATCGAAGCCGTCCGCACCACCCTTCTGAGCGATTTCATCACTCAGGGACCGGCGATCGCGGCTTTCGAAGCCGCGATTTCGGGCTATTGCGGCAGCGCCTTCGGCGTTGCCATGAGTTCCGCGACGGCCGCATTGCATGTGGCGTGCATGGCGCTGGATCTTGGGCCAGGCGACTGGCTCTGGACGTCGCCGATCACCTTCGTCGCCTCCTCGAACGCCGCGCTCTATTGCGGCGCTCAGGTCGATTTCGTCGATATCGACAAAACCACCTACAACATGTGCCTCGATACGTTGGAAGCCAAGTTGCAAGTGGCCGAGCGCGACGGCAAGCTGCCGAAGATCGTCGTCCCCGTTCATTTCGCCGGCCAGTCCTGCGACATGGTCCGCCTCGGCAAGCTGCGCGACAAATATGGCTTCCGCATCATCGAGGATGCCAGCCACGCGATCGGCGGCAGCTATCACAACGCGCCGGTCGGCAATTGCGCCTATAGCGATATCTGCGTCTTCTCATTCCATCCGGTGAAGATCATCACGACGGCGGAAGGCGGCCTTGCCACCACCAACGATCCGGAACTGGCGCACCGCCTGTTTACGCTGCGCACGCATGGCATCACCCGCGACGCCTCCCGCATGGAAAATGGATCGGAAGGCCCGTGGTATTACGAGCAGCTGGAGCTCGGTTACAACTACCGGATGACCGATCTTCAGGCGGCACTGGGCACCAGCCAGTTTGCCCGGCTGGATTCGTTCATCGACGCCCGGCACGAACGCCGCGTGATCTACGATCGCGCACTCGCCGACCTGCCGTTGACCCTGCCTCATGAGCCGGATTTCCAGCGGTCGGGCCTGCATCTCTACCCAATCCTTTTGACGGACCATGCTCCGGTCAATCGCCTGGAGGCGTTCAACGCGCTGCGCGCCGCCGGCATCGGCGTCAACGTCCATTACATCCCGGTCTATCGCCAGCCGTATTATGTCCGCATGGGTTTCGACCGCGCGTCGTTCCCCAACGCGGAGGACTATTACAGCCGGACGATTTCCATCCCGATGTATGCGCAGCTCACAGAAGCCGACCAGAACACGGTCATTTCGGCACTGAAGACCGTCCTCGGGTAAAACCGCTCTCATCTGGCCGGAACCGCCTGTCCGGTTCCGGCCAGTGAAGCACGCTCGATGAGATTGCAATCCATCTTGGTCAGCGGATAGGTCTGCGCCGTGCGCGGCGTCATCGTTTCCAGTTGTCCGATCGCCCATGCGCCCATCGCCCGATGTGGCAGGATCAGCGTGGAAAGCTGCGGCCGCACATGGCGGCAGAGCTCGTCATCGTCATACCCGATCACCGAGACATCCTGCGGAATATTCAAGCCTGCATCGCGCAAGGCGTTGTAGCAGCCCGACGCCATCCTGTCGTTCTGGCAGAAGAACGCTGTCGGCCGCTCCTTCAGCGCCAGGAACCGCTGCGTCGCCTCAAACCCGGAGGTCGGCGACCAGTTTCCCTCCGCCACCAGATCCGCATCATAGGCAATGCCGGCCTTGGCAAGCGCTTTCCTGTAACCTTTCAACCGGTCCTGCGTCGCCGACATGAAGGGTTCGCCGATTATGGTGGCAATGCGGCGATGGCCAAGCCGGATCAGGGCATTGGTCGCATCGAAGCCACCGGCCGTTTCATCGGGCACGACAGAGGGAAACGAGTGATCCGCCGAGAAGCAGTTGAGCAGGACGATCGGCACCGGCAGATCGTGGAGAAACTCCGGCGGCGTGACCTGGCGGGTGAAGATGGTCATGTAGATCAGCCCGTCGATGCCGCCGCGCAGCATGGTCTCGACCGCCTTTTTCTCCATGTCCGAATTGCCCATGCTCTGGGCGACGAGGATGGTCACGCCCTCTTCCCAGCAGGCCTGCCGCGCGCCCTCGATCGCGTTGACCGCTTCGGGACTGGTGGCGAGCTGGTCACACAGGAAGCCGATCGAGCCGCTTCGAATATTCTTCAGGAGCGGCCGATGGATGAGCGATGCGGCACCATATCCGAGACTGCGGGCGGCCTCGATGACCTTGCCGCGGGTTTCGGCGGAAATCTTCACGCCGGTCGCGTTGTTCAGCACGAAGGACACGGTCGCTTGCGAGCATCCCGCGAGCCTCGCCACATCAGTCATCGTCACGCGGCGCGGCGGTTTTTCATGTTTCGTTTTCGTCACAGGCTGCTCCTGAATCCCGCCTCAGGCTACTTTATTAATTCTCATAAGCATATTGACTAATAATTATTAATTGAACTACCCTCACCTTATCAAGGAGGACAGGACATGACCATCAATGCACCGGTGCAGTTCGACATCGAAACCAATCTGAAGACCCTCCAGGCGGACGGCATTACCGGCCTGAAGGGTGCGTTCCCCACCGAATGGGCGGATGCGATGAAGGAAGACATGATGAATGCCTTCTGGTCGGCCATCCAGCGTCCGGGAAGTGCTGTCGGGCGCGGGCCGCGCCGATGGTACGTGGAAATCCATCCGCAGGATTTTCGCGGCTTCGCCGACCTCATCATGCATCCTTGGGTGATCGCCATGTGCGAAAACGCGCTGGGACCGGATTACCAGATCGTCGAGATCGGTTTCGACGTGCCGTTCGAAGGCGCGCGTTACCAGCCCTGGCATCGCGACTTCCCTTCGCCATCAGACACATATGTCGATCACCGCATCACCTCGCTGGCCTTCAACCTCACCGGGGTCGATGTCACCCCCGACATGGGACCGTTCGAGGTCGCCCCAGGCACGCAGTGGGACGACGGGCGGGAGTGGAAACACGAAATGTTTCCCGACAAGGCGCTCTGGGGCCGTTACCAGGAGCGGGCGGTCCGCAAGTTTCCACAGCGCGGCGACATTTCCTGCCGCTCGGCGCTCACCATGCATCGCGGCACCGAGCATCTGTCCCCGATCGCCCGGCCAGTCATGGTTCTGGGCGTCGATGCGCCCGGCGCCGGGCATGCCGAACTGCACGACATGATGGTGACGCAGGACTATTACGACGCCCTGCCGGAAAAGGCGCGCAAGCATCTCGTCTGCCGAGTCGTCGAAAAACTCGAGCCGATCGTACAGAAGCACGATATCGAAGGCCTCGTCATGGGCGCGGACCCGGCCTGAACCTTCCCGAAACCGAGCGCGCGGCGGGGCCTGACCGGCGCTCGCCGCCCCTCGCCCTCATACCAAAGTTTTCGCCGGTCACGCCCGCATCTGCGATCGGCGATTTCCTTCAAGCCCGTTTCCGGGTAAGCAGAGGGCAGAGACGACCGGAGGCGGCATGCGCGACATTATCGAGACTGTGGAAGCCAAGCGCGCCGAGGCCCGTCTGGGCGGCGGCCAGAAGCGGATCGACGCCCAGCATGCCAAGGGCAAGCTGACGGCGCGTGAACGCATCGAGGTGATGCTCGACGAAGGCTCCTTCGAAGAATACGACATGTATGTCACCCACCGCGCGGTCGATTTCGGCATGGCAGGGCAAAAGGTCGCCGGAGATGGCGTCGTTACCGGCTGGGGCACGATCAACGGCCGCCAGGTCTATGTCTTCTCCCAGGACTTCACCGTGCTCGGCGGCTCTCTCTCCGAGACCCATGCGCAGAAGATCTGCAAGATCATGGACATGGCCATGCGCAATGGCGCGCCGGTGATCGGCCTCAACGACAGTGGTGGCGCCCGTATCCAGGAAGGCGTCGCCTCGCTTGCCGGCTATGCCGAAGTGTTCCGCCGCAATGCCGAGGCCTCCGGCGTCATCCCGCAGATTTCCGTCATCATGGGCCCTTGCGCCGGCGGTGCCGTCTATTCGCCTGCGATGACCGATTTCATCTTCATGGTGCGTGATTCTTCCTACATGTTCGTCACCGGCCCCGACGTGGTGAAAACCGTCACCAACGAAATCGTCACCGCTGAAGAACTCGGCGGCGCCGGCACCCACACGAAAAAATCCTCCGTTGCCGATGCCGCCTATGAAAACGATATCGAGACACTGGAACAGGTCCGCCTGCTGTTCGATTTCCTGCCCCTCAACAATCGCGAGAAGCCGCCGGTCCGTCCGTTCCACGACGACCCGGCCCGCATCGAAAGCCGGCTCGACACGCTGATCCCGGATAGCTCGACCAAGCCCTACGACATGAAGGAACTGATCCTGGCCATCGCCGACGAAGGCGATTTCTTCGAGCTGCAGCAGGCCTTTGCGAAGAATATCATCACCGGCTTCATCCGCATCGAAGGCCAGAGCGTCGGCGTCGTCGCCAACCAGCCGATGGCGCTGGCCGGCTGCCTGGACATCGATTCGTCACGCAAGGCCGCCCGCTTCGTCCGCTTCTGCGACGCCTTCTCCATTCCCATCCTGACGCTGGTCGATGTGCCCGGCTTCCTGCCCGGTGTCGCGCAGGAATATGGCGGCGTCATCAAGCACGGTGCCAAGCTGCTGTTTGCCTACAGCGAAGCCACCGTGCCGATGGTGACGCTGATCACGCGCAAGGCCTATGGCGGCGCCTATGACGTCATGGCATCGAAACATATCGGCGCAGACGTCAACTATGCCTGGCCGACCGCCGAGATCGCAGTGATGGGCGCCAAGGGCGCGACCGAGATTCTCTATCGCTCCGAACTGGGCGACCCGGACAAGATCGCCGCCCGCACTGCCGAGTACGAGGTCAACTTCGCCAATCCCTTCAAGGCCGCCGAACGCGGTTTCATCGACGAGGTGATCATGCCGCATTCCTCGCGCAAACGTATCGCCCGCGCCTTCGCCTCGCTGAGGAACAAGCGCAAGGAACAGCTGTGGCGCAAGCACGACACGATCCCGTTGTGAGGTGAAGATGCCCAGCACACTAATGTCGCCATCCTCGTGCTTGACCCGAGGATGACGGAGAGAATTCAGACCAGCCGGCTATGCTGCCCTTCCCGCATGCGTCGCCACCATCAAGGACCCGTCCATGACCGAAAAATCCCCCGCCGATAATTTTCCCGCCGGCTATGAAGTCCCCAAGCTCTGGACTTGGGACAAGGGCAATGGCGGCGCCTTTGCCAATATCAACCGACCGATCGCAGGTCCCACCCATGACAAGGTGCTGCCGGTCGGAAAACATCCGCTGCAGCTCTATTCGCTGGCGACGCCGAATGGCGTCAAGGTGACGATCATGCTGGAGGAATTGCTGGCCGCCGGCCATGCGGGCGCCGAATACGATGCCTGGCTGATCCGGATCGGCGATGGCGACCAGTTCGGTTCCGGTTTCGTCGATGTCAATCCGAACTCGAAGATCCCGGCCCTGATGGACCATTCGGCGCCTGAACCGACCCGCGTCTTCGAAAGCGGCTCGATCCTGCTCTATCTCGCCCAAAAATTCGACGCCTTCCTGCCTGGAGATCACAAGGCCCGCACGGAGACGATGAACTGGCTGTTCTGGCAGATGGCGTCCGCGCCCTATCTCGGTGGCGGGTTCGGCCATTTCTATGCCTATGCGCCGATGCATATCCAGTATGCGATCGACCGTTTCGCCATGGAGGTGAAGCGCCAGCTCGACGTGCTCGACCGGCATCTGGCCGACAACCGCTATCTCGGCGGCGCGGAATACACCATCGCCGACATCGCCACCTGGCCCTGGTACGGCAACCTGGCGCAGGGCAAGCAATATGGCGATTCCGGCGCCTTCCTCGACGTCCAGAGCTACAGGCATGTCCAGCGCTGGACCGCCGAGATCGCCGAACGTCCGGCCGTCAAGCGCGGCCGCATGGTCAACCGGGTGATGGGTGATCCGGCCGAACAATTGCACGAGCGCCACGACGCCTCCGACTTCGAGACGAAGACGCAGGACAAGATCGCCCCGACCGACGCGGCAAAGGCGTAAGGAGAAACAAGATGGCCAAACGGACCGAGATGACGAAACACCGGGGCTTCCCCTCCGGCCTGCCCGGCCATGGCCATCATTTCACTATCCGCAGACCGAACGAGAAGGCGGTTACCCCGCTGAAACCGCTGACCCGCCTCGCGCGTCCAAACACGACCGGGCAGAAGGTCGATGCCGCTTTCCTGCATGCCCTCTGGCATCATTTCGGCACGGAACCGTTCGAGCGCGGCAATCTCGATGCCGGGCGGCTCAACCTCCTGTTCGGCCGCGAGGTCATCCCCGCCGAAAGCCCCTTCGACCCCGCATCCTACGAAGCCCTGCTGCAGATCGACGAACGGGTGGCGCGCAAGAGCTTTCCGGAATCGTTCGAAGACGTGTTCGAGGTGTGACGCGATGGCCAAGACCCCCGAAATGCCCAAGCATCGCGGCTTTCCGGCCGGCCTGCTCGGAACGCAATGGCAATTCACCCTGCGCCGGGCGAACTCCAGGGTGACCCCTTTGACCGCCTGGCCGCGGCAGCGCACCATGGATCAGACTGTCGCGCTCGCGGATATTGGCTTTGTCCAGGCCCTCTGGCAGTATTTCGGCACGACGCCGTTCCAGCGGGGTAATCTGGACGGAGAGCGGCTCTGCCGCCTGTTCGGCCGCGAACTGCTGCCGGCGGAAAGGGGCTTCGATCCGGCGTCCTACGAGGCATTGCTGAAATTCAACGAGCCGTTGGCCCGCAAGAATTTCCCGCAGGCTTTCGAGGATGAGAAGAAGGATGCTGCCACGGCGCGCGGCATCAAGAAAACCGCCGAATGAGCGAGGTCAGCCATCCATGATCAAGAAAATCCTCATTGCCAACCGTGGCGAGATCGCCTGCCGGGTCATCCGGACGGCGCGGAAGATGGGTATTGCGACGGTCGCGGTCTATTCGGATGCCGATCGTGATGCGCTGCATGTGAAAATGGCCGACGAGGCGGTGCATATCGGGCCGGCGCCGTCGAACCAGTCCTATATCGTCATCGACCGGATCCTCGATGCGATCCGCCAGACCGGGGCCGATGCGGTGCATCCGGGCTACGGCTTCCTGTCGGAAAACGCCGTTTTTGCTGCCGCGCTGGAAAAGGCGGGCGTCGCTTTCATCGGCCCGCCGGTCGGCGCGATCCAGGCGATGGGCGACAAGATCACCTCGAAAAAGCTCGCCGCCGAAGCCGGTGTATCCACCGTGCCCGGCCATATGGGGCTGATCGCGGATGCCGACGAGGCGGTGAAGATCGCCAGCGAGATCGGTTATCCCGTGATGATCAAGGCGTCTGCCGGCGGCGGCGGCAAGGGCATGCGCATCGCCTTTGACGACGCGGAGGCGCGCGAGGGTTTCCAATCCTCGAAGAACGAGGCGAAAGCCTCCTTCGGCGACGATCGCATCTTCATCGAGAAATTCGTCACCCAGCCGCGCCATATCGAAATCCAGGTGCTCGGCGATATCAACGGCACAGTGCTCTATCTCGGCGAGCGCGAATGCTCGATCCAGCGGCGCAACCAGAAGGTCATCGAGGAAGCGCCGTCGCCCTTCCTCGACCCGAAAACGCGCAAAGCCATGGGCGAGCAGGCCGTCGCGCTGGCAAAGGCGGTCGGCTATTACTCGGCGGGTACGGTCGAATTCATCGTCGATGGCGATCGCAATTTCTACTTTCTCGAAATGAACACCCGCCTGCAAGTCGAGCATCCGGTGACGGAGCTGATCACCGGCATCGATCTCGTGGAGCAGATGATCCGCGTCGCCGCCGGGGAAAAGCTTTCCTTCGGTCAGGCGGATATCCGGCTCGATGGCTGGGCGATCGAAAGCCGGCTTTATGCCGAGGATCCCTATCGCAATTTCCTGCCCTCGATTGGGCGTCTCACCCGCTATCGCCCACCGCAGGAAGGCCCGCAACCGGATGGCACCGTGGTGCGCAACGATACCGGCGTGTTCGAGGGCGGCGAAATCTCGATGTATTACGATCCGATGGTCGCCAAGCTCTGCACCTGGGCGCCGGACAGATTGACTGCCGTCGATGCGATGAGTGCGGCGCTCGACAATTTCGAAGTCGAGGGCATCGGCCACAACCTGCCCTTCCTGTCGGCGGTCATGCAGCATGAGCGCTTTCGCGAGGGAAGGCTCACCACCGCCTTCATCGCCGAGGAATTTCCCGAAGGCTTCCAGGGCGTCGAACCGGACCCCGCCTCGGGCCGGACGCTTGCCGCCGTCGCAGCGCTCGTTCACCAGGCGCTGCAGAGCCGGGCGGCGCAGATTTCCGGCACGATCGGCAATCATCGCCGCGTCATCGGCAAGGACTGGGTCGTCAGCTTTGCCGGCCGGGAACAGGCGTTGACGCTCGATTATTCCGCCGATGGCGCCTATGTCGAGATGGACGGCGGCATTCGCCTGGCCGTCGCCGGCGACTGGACGCCCGGCCGCAGCCATGCCCGGTTCAATGTCGATGGTACCGCCATGGGCGTCAAGATCGACCTCGTCGGCACCGGTATCCGGCTGCGCTGGCGCGGCATGGATGTCACCGCCCATGTCCGCAGCCCGCGCGTGGCCGAGCTTGCTCGGCTGATGCCGAAGAAGCTGCCGCAGGATACGTCGAAGATGCTGCTCTGCCCGATGCCCGGCGTTATCACCACGGTTACGGTAACCGCTGGAGAAGCCGTCGAAGCCGGCCAGGCGCTCGCCACCGTCGAGGCGATGAAGATGGAGAACATCCTGCGCGCCGAACGCCGCGGCACCGTCAAGCGCGTGGCCGTGGCTGCGGGTGCGAGCCTTGCGGTGGATGAGTTGATCATGGAGTTCGAGTGATGTCCGACAAGACGATCGAAGACTGGTCCGCCCTTGCCGAACGCGAACTGAAAGCCTCGCCGGATGCCCTGACCTGGCAGACGCCGGAAGGCATCGCCGTCAAGCCGCTCTATACCGAGACCGATCTCGAAGCTGTTGATCATCTCGGCTCGCTGCCGGGCCTTGCGCCGTTCACCCGCGGGCCGCGTGCCACCATGTATGCCGGCCGGCCCTGGACCATCCGTCAATATGCGGGCTTCTCCACCGCCGAAGCCTCGAATGCCTTCTATCGCAAGGCGCTGGCGAGCGGTCAGCAGGGCGTTTCCGTCGCCTTCGATCTTGCCACCCATCGCGGCTATGATTCGGACCACCGCCGAGTCGAGGGCGATGTCGGCAAGGCCGGCGTGGCGATCGACAGTGTCGAGGACATGAAGATCCTGTTCGACGGCATTCCGCTCGAAAAAATCTCGGTGTCGATGACCATGAACGGCGCGGTCATCCCGATCCTTGCCTCCTTCATCGTCGCGGGCGAGGAACAGGGCGTGTCGCGGGCGCAATTGTCCGGCACCATCCAGAACGACATCCTCAAGGAGTTCATGGTCCGCAACACCTATATCTATCCGCCCGAGCCCTCGATGCGGATCGTCGCCGATATCATCGACTATACCGCCCGCGAAATGCCGAAATTCAATTCGATCTCGATCTCCGGCTACCACATGCAGGAAGCGGGTGCGACGCTTGTGCAGGAACTGGCCTTCACCCTTGCCGACGGGCGAGAATATGTCCGTGCGGCCATCGCCAAGGGTCTTGATGTTGATGCCTTCGCCGGCCGCCTGTCGTTCTTCTTCGCCATCGGCATGAACTTCTTCATGGAAGCCGCCAAGCTCCGGGCCGCCCGCCTGCTCTGGACCCGGATCATGCAGGAGTTCCAGCCGAAGAAGCAGTCGTCGCTGATGCTGCGCACCCATTGCCAGACCTCCGGCGTTTCGCTCCAGGAACAGGACCCCTACAACAACATCGTCCGCACCGCGTTCGAGGCCATGTCGGCGGTGCTCGGCGGCACGCAGTCGCTGCACACCAATTCCTTCGACGAGGCGATCGCGCTGCCGACGGAATTTTCCTCGCGTATTGCCCGCAACACGCAGTTGATCCTGCAGCACGAAACCGGCGTGACGAAGGTGGTCGATCCGCTGGCCGGCTCCTACTATGTCGAAAGCCTGACGTCGGAGCTTGCTGAAAAAGCCTGGGCGCTGATCGAGGAGGTCGAGGTGCTCGGCGGCATGACCAAGGCCGTCACTGAGGGCCTGCCCAAGCGGCTGATCGAGGAGGCCGCCACCCGCCGCCAGGCGGCCGTCGACAAGGGCGAGGACGTCATCGTCGGCGTCAACAGGTACCGGCTGGAAACCGAGGACGATCTCGACATTCTCGACATCGACAATGCCGCCGTGCGTGCCGCCCAGATCAGGCGTATCGAGGAGACCAGGCGCCGCCGCAGTGCAAGCGAGGTCGCCGCGGCACTTGCCGCCCTCACCGGGGTCGCCCGCACCGGCACCGGCAATATTCTCGAGGCCGCCGT
>NZ_DATJDJ010000113.1:0-2104 GCF_035497515.1 Pararhizobium sp.
ACGTCGAAGTGGTTCTCGTTAGATAATGCAAAATGTGATGCTACCCTGGGAGATGTCGTCCAGTCGAGAACCCGAGTGGGTAGGCCGTGATGTTGAGCGAGTGCAAGTTTATAAAGGAGCGCATCCGATGCGACTTCGCCAGGGCCAGCGTACTTTAGGAAATTGCGGAGCAGCGGCCGCTCGATTGCCGCAGCATGGTTCCCCATTCTTAGCAGGCTGGTTTCGAGCCCCCAGCGCCTGTCGCCCACACCGCGGAAAACAAAGTTTGATCGATATCGGCCATGCTTCGTGAGCGAGATATCGTACAGCATATCCTGAAATTCGCGGTAGTTAGCCGGTTCTAAATCGATGTCCATGCTGCCCTCCGAAGCCTGAACCAGTGATAGTTGGCACCTTTGTGCAGCACAACTAGAATCGATGTCCAGCTGTGGCAGTCTTCACACGATTCCCCATGCCCGAAACCTCCCCCTCCCGGTCATCTCGCGCAGGCCCAGTTCCAAAACAATCCGCCGCGCCGCCTGCGGCGTGACGTCCAGCGTCTTCGCCACCATCCCGGCCGACACCAATGGTTTTGCCATCACCAGCTCGACCAGCTCCGGCAGCTTTGAAGACGTCCGGCGTCCGCCCAGCTTTCGCTCAAACATTGTGCGCGCCAGAACCAACCGGTCATGCTCTTTCAGACCGAGCTCGGCGGCCGCGATCAGGCCTTGAGCAATGGCGAGCAACCGGGTCTCCCGATCACGATGGCGACGGCGATCGACGGGAATGGTTTTCAGGCCGAGATTGATGGCGGCAAGATGGGCGCCTGACGTGATGCCGACTTGGCGAAGGATCGACGCGCAAAGCAGCCGGCCAAGCCAGGGTGCGTGCTGTAGAACAGCAAGCTCGTTCCAGGCATCGAGGGCGACAATCGCCTGCAGCACCGCCGGTAGTTCTTGGGCTTGTCGCAACACGCCGCGCCATTCCTCCAGCCGGGCATCCTCGTCCCAGTCGAGGTCATAGACCAGTGCGTCTCTGTCTGCCGCACTGGCTCGGCCGGGCCGCGTTGCGTTTTCGATCGCGGCCTCCGACCGGGCGAGTACCGCATCGATGGCGGCATAGTCGACGCTGTGCAGATCTTTGGCGTCGTCACCATCGTCCCCCTCCCCTTCCGGATCGATGGCGACCGCTGACCAAATAACTTCGGCCGTCGTCGCCGCGTCCCCGCCGCCCGACCCGATCTCCGAGGTTTTCCGCAACGAGCGGATGCCGTCGGCAGAGATGGCCCAATCCGGGGATTGGCCGGCGATGCGCCGGCGGGTGCGCAAGACGTCGCGGGCGATTGTCAGTTCGTGGGTGGGTGTGCGAATATCGCGGGTAGCGTCGTGGAGGACGAGGTCCTCGAGATGGACCAGTTCGCCATCGATCCACAGGGAGGCGCAGGCGTCGGTGAAGTGGGACCGTTCGATCCAGCCCGCGCCGACCGGTGAGCGGGCGATGCGCTCGTCGAGACGTGTGAGCGCTATTGCCGCGTCGAAAGCAGGCCGCATCAAGGCAGTCACGCTGATTTTGGTGAGATCGTAAGCCATTGAAATCATGGTAAATGATTTGCTATAAGAACTCTATCTGAATATTAGGGTTCCTCACATAGTATGATTGGTGCTTGGCGTGCTAACCATCGATAAGTACCTCTTATCGATGGTAGTTGATTTGGAGTCGCAAATCAGCAAGAATCAGGGCAACTCACGGTCTAGAGGCCGCCGAAACCCGCTATTTTGGAGCGTCCGTGTTCAAAGCCAAAAAATCACTGACCGCCGTCGAGCGCCGCGCTGAAGAGCTCGATACAATCGCGTCCGTGCTGCCGCTGGAGCGCCGCGACGAGCTCGCCGAGCTCCTCACCGACCAGGATGTCGAGACGCTGCGCCATCTCGTCAACCAGGGCATGGGCGACAATACGCTCAGGGCGCTGACATCGGATCTTGCTTATCTCGAAGCCTGGGGACTGGCCGCCACCGGCAAATCGCTGCCCTGGCCAGCGCCCGAGGCGCTGCTGCTCAAATTCGTCGCCCATCACCTTTGGGATCCGCAGTGGCGGGAGACGGATGCCGATCACGGCATGCCGGCC
>NZ_DATJDJ010000114.1:0-3571 GCF_035497515.1 Pararhizobium sp.
GTCCCTTTGACGCTGTTTCCACTGGCCGAGGTAGAGTTCCTTAACCATCACTTCGAAGATGACGATGTCTTCCTCGGAAGCGCCAGCTTCAGTCTCTGTCCAACGTCCTTGGGCAGGCGCCTGCACGAAAGCCGTCACGCCCCGATACTCTCGGGTCAGATCCTCTTTGAGGGTTTCGAACATCGCGGGCGGAAAGGGCTTTCCGTCATTGTCGGTCAGCGGCAGCAGGATTTGAACGAGCTGCATGGCGAACCTCTCCTAGCTCGTTTTGCGCTTGCGGCCGCCAGAGACGACCAGCGGCTCGGCTGCGGCGCGAAAATCCTCCCATGGATCGGATGTGAGGGAGGCGAGCCGCGTCGGCGTATTGTCCACGGTGAAATAGTTCGGCCCAATCCCGGGGTTCAGTTCCTCCCAAGCCAGGGGCATCGAGACCGCGGCGCCGGGCCGGGCCCGCGTCGAATACGGCGCGACGGCGGTCATGCCGCGCTGATTGCGCAGGTAGTCGATTAGGATCTTGCCGCGACGCTTCGATTTGGTGATGGTCGAGACATATTGCTCGGGGCTTTCGGCAGCCATGCGATCCGCCATGGCCTTGGTGAAGGCCTTCACTGCGGGCCAATCCGCCCTGGGCTTGAGCGGCGCCACGACATGCAGGCCCTTGCCACCAGATGTCTTGACGAAAGCGTTGAGCCCGGCGTCCTTGAGGCGCTGCCGGACCTCCTCGGCCGCCGTGATGATCGTCTCCCAGGCGACGCCGTCGCCGGGATCGAGATCCATGATGATCGTGTCGGGCCGCTCCCAATCCGCCACCGTTGATCCCCACGGATGGATTTCCAGCACGGCGGACTGCACGAGGCCCAACAACCCGTCGAGGTCGTTGATCGAAAGCAGTGCCTCCTGGTCTTTGTCTTTGGGGTCATTGACCAGCACGATGTTCTTGTTGAGGCCCTTCCAAGCGTGTTTTTGGAAGAACATCTGACCGGTAATGCCGTTCGGACAGCGCAGCAGCGCCAGTGGGCGACCGACGATATGCGGGGCAATATAGCGCCAGACTTCGGCGTAATAATCGGCAAGCCCTTCCTTGGTGACGCCCTCGTCGGGCCAATAGATCCGGTCGGGATGGCTGAGCGTGACCGTACGTCTCTGTGGCTTGGGCGCTGCCAACTTCGATTTCGGGATTTCCCGGACGATCTCGCTCGCCGCCTTGTCCTCGCGCAAACCCCGGAATGAGGCGTGGCGCAGATGGCCATCAGCCGTCCAGGCCCGGAATTCCACCTCGGCCACGAGTTCGGGGCGTACAAAGCGCGCCATCCGGGACTCCTCGGCCGTGAGCTTGGCTGCAAATGGGCTCTCGGCAATGCGCAGGCGGTCGAGTCGCCTGAAAAGATCCTCGGCAACCGCGCCGGTGAACCCGGTGCCAACGCGACCCACATGTTCCAGCTTGCCGTCATCATAGACGCCGAGAACGAGAGAACCGATCGCCTTGCGGGAGGTGGACGACGGCACATAGCCGGCGACGACGAATTCCTGGCGCGCCGAACATTTGGATTTGACCCAGGCCTTGGTTCGCCCGGACCGATAGGGTGCATCCCTGAGCTTGGAGACCACGCCCTCCAGGCTCAGCCGGCAGGCATGCCGCAGGACGAGACCGCCATTTTCGTCGAAATGACTGCTGTAGCGGATGAGGCCAGGCTCGGCTCCGACCAACTGCTCCAGAACCGCTTTCCGCTCGATCAGGGGCACGGCCCGCAGATCGTAGCCGTCGAGATAAAGCAGATCGAAAACATAAAAGGCGAAACGGTCGGATCGGCCAGCGCTGAGATCGGCCTGCAAGGCAGAAAAATCCGAAGCGCCGGAGCCGGTTTCGACGACCAGTTCGCCATCGATCAGCGCTGTTCCGACTGGCAATGCTTGCAATGCAGCAACGACCTCCTTGCCGAACTTCCTGGTCCAGTCCAGACCGCTGCGGGTCAGGAGCTTGACACGGCCAGCCTCGATCCGTGCCTGCAACCGATAGCCATCGAACTTGATTTCGTGGATCCAGCGTTCGCCTGTCGGTGGCGCCGTCATGAGTGTGGCCAGTGTCGGCTCAACGAAATCCGGCAGCGGCGCCTTTTTCGCGCCCTTGACGGCGGCAGGGTCGGGAAGCTCTACGTCGACCTCGGGCTCCACCGTCTTCGTAGATTTCGCTCGTTTCTGCGCTGCTGTCTTGGTGATCTTCCCGGTTTTCGACGACCAGCCCGGCGCCTCGCCGGCGACCTCCTTGATCTTGCGACCGGTCTTCACCGATTCCGGGCGCTCCTCAAGGATATCGGGATCGCTGGCGGTTCGGGCGGCATCGTCCTCGCCCTTAATCAGCAGCCAGTTCTCGCGCTTTTCCGATGGTTTGCCGGCCATCTTGACCAGATGCCAGCGGCCCGAGAGCTTTTCGCCCTTGAGCTCGAATTCGAGATGCCCTTTGGCATAGCCCTTATGGGCATCGTAGACGGGGGTCCAACTGCCCTGATCCCAAATAATGACGGTGCCGCCGCCATATTCGCCTTTCGGGATCGTACCTTCGAAATTATTATATTCGAGCGGATGGTCCTCGACATGGACGGCAAGCCGCTTTTCGCCTGGGACGAGGCTGGGGCCCTTGGTTACCGCCCAGCTCTTCATCACACCGTCCATCTCAAGCCGAAGGTCATAGTGCAGACGGGTCGCGGCATGTTTCTGAATGACGAAGGCGTTGCCGGTCTTGCGGGCTTTTCTGCCCTTCGGCTCCGAAGTCGACTTGAAGTTGCGCTTCTGCCGATAGGTTTCGAGCGTTGCCATGTTCAGCTTGCCTTACGGCGGGCCGGCGCAGCTTTGGCCTTCGTGGCCGTCGCTTTCTTCGCAGTGGCACGGGTGGCCGTCTTCTTGCCGGAGAGGCCAGCGCTCTCGCGCAGCGCGGCCATCAGATCGACAACCTTTTCCTGCCTGGGCGCCTTGCGGACCTCGATCTTGCGGCCTTCGATCTTGGCCTTGACCACCTCGGCCAGGGCCGCCTCATAATGGTCGTCGAATTCCTTTGGATTGAATTTGCCGCGCTTGGTCTTGATGATGTGCTCGGCCAGCTCCAGCATCTCGCCCTTGATCTTCATATCGGGCACGCTGTCGAACGCATCTTTCGCCGAGCGGACCTCATAATCGAAATTGAGCGTCGTGGCGATCAGGCCGGTCCCGTGTGCGCGGATCAGTACCGTGCGCACGCGACGGAACAGCACCGTTTGGGCGAGAGCCGCAACCTTTTTCTTGCGCATGCCCTCGCGGATCAGCCCATAGGCTTCCTCGGCATGGCGATCGGTGGGTGCCAGATAATAGGGCTTATCGAAATAGACGTCATCAATGTCGCCACAACCAATGAAGGTCGATACTGAAAGGGTCTTGTCGCTGTCGGGGACCGCCGAGGCGACTTCCTCGGGATCGAGCATGATGTACTCGCCCGAACCGACCTCGTAACCCTTGACCTGTTCCTCGCGATCGACCGGTTTGCCGGTGTCGCTGTCCACGAACTGCCGACGGACACGGTTGCCGGTCGCCCGATTGAGGG
>NZ_DATJDJ010000115.1:0-2840 GCF_035497515.1 Pararhizobium sp.
CACGAAAATTCCGGCTGGCAATTGTGACGGTGTCGCCCTACCTTGCCATTGCTGCCCGGAACCAGCGGATTTCATATGCGAAAAAACCTTCTGCCCGTCGTCGCCCTCCTCCTTGGAACGCTGTTTCTCTTTCTTGGAAACGGGTTGCACAGTCTGCTGCTGCCGGTTCGCGGCACGACTGAAGGTTATTCGACGACTCTGCTCGGCCTGCTCGGCACATCCTGGGCGAGCGGCTTCGTGCTCGGCTGCCTGCTGGCGCCGACGATCGTCAAGCGCGCCGGCCACGTCCGCGCGTTCAGCGGTTTTGCGGCTCTTCTGGCGATTATCGCCCTGCTCACCGGCCTGCTCGTCGATCCGATCTGGTGGGTGGTCCTGCGCGCCTTCACCGGCTTTTCCACAGCCGGCACCTCGATGATCATCGAAAGCTGGCTGAACGAGCGCGCCACCAATGAAAGCCGCGGCGCGATCTTCTCGCTCTACATCGCCATTACCCTGATGGGTGTCGTCGGCGGCCAGTTGATGATCCCGTTCGGCGATACGTCGACCACGCTGTTCTTCATGATCTGCGGCATCGTCTATTGCCTGGCCATGCTGCCGACGCTGCTCTCCACCGCCGCCTCGCCGCAGCCTTTGCAACAGGTCCGGCTCGACCTGCGGGCGCTCTATCGCAATTCGCCGATCTCCTTTCTCGGCATCCTGCTCGTCGGTATCGCCAACGGCGCCTATGGTACGCTCGGTGCGGTCTTCGGCCGCCAGGTCGGCCTGACGGACAGCAATGTCGCGCTGATGATGAGTACGACGATTTTCGCCGGCGCCGTCATGCAGTTCCCGGCCGGCCGCCTGTCCGACACGATCGACCGCCGCTACGTGCTGGCGGCACTTGCCGCCGTCGCCGCTGTCGCAGGCCTCCTGGTCTTCCTGATCGAACCGACGCATGTCATCATGCTGATGACGCTGGTCGGCATCTATGGCGCGGCCGCGAACGCGCTCTATCCGATCGCCGTATCGCATGCCAACGACTTCGCGACGCCGGAGGATTTCGTCAAGATTTCCGGCGGCCTGCTGCTGCTCTACGGCATCGGCACGATCATCGGGCCGACCATCGGCGGCCCGATCATGACCGTCACCGGACCCTATGGCCTGTTCATGATCACCGCCTGCGCCCACGTCTTGATCACAGCTTACGCCATCTTCCGCAGCCGCATGCGCGCCGCCCTGCCGGCCTCCGAGCGCGATGCCTACTCAACCATCAACCCCGGCACACTGACGACGCCGGAAAGCCTGCAGCTTTCGCCGCGAGCTGCCCCCCTTGAGGAGCAGAACGACGAACAATCCGCACGGAGGCCGGAGTGAACCTTTTCGATGACGATCGTCCGAAGAAGCAGCCGCCGCACGAGATCGGCTGCGACCTGAGCCTTCTGTCTGCCGACGAACTTTCGGCGCGAATCATCCTGCTCACCGAAGAAATCGAGCGTCTCGATGCGGAACGAGCGAGAAAATCAGCGAGCCGGTCGGCGGCCGAAAGTATCTTTCGTTAATACTTTCGCGCCTTCCTCATGGACAATCCATGCTGTCGCTCGAAAACGGGGCATCAATTAAGCGTGAATCGCGATTCCGTAACGCTTCATTAAGCCTTATAAGATATTACTAACACCATCCGGATCGCTCTGGACACAGACGATTTCCCAATCGGCGAATGGTCTGATTTTTCTCCCTGTTTTACCTTGAGAGCCGCCTTCGCGGCTCTTTTTTTGCTTTATTGCGGACAAGTTTCAAAGAATTGTGGAGATTAACCCTTTCTTAAGAATGGGCTTGCGCGATATGCGCTATAGGATCATGTTCAAATCATAAGACGAGCAACGGGAA
The DNA here is from genome assembly GCF_035497515.1 of Pararhizobium sp. Classification (GTDB taxonomy): domain Bacteria; phylum Pseudomonadota; class Alphaproteobacteria; order Rhizobiales; family Rhizobiaceae; genus Pararhizobium. Next base: position 1,867 of record NZ_DATJDJ010000115.1, read on the forward strand.
ACTTTCTGTTAACCCGCTCGTTACCTGTCCAAGTTGATGCGTTTAACCAGGGAATGAGACCATGTCCGAACGGGGATTCAATACCGTGAGTTTCGCGGGGCACGCTGCGGCTTCGGCGCAGTTCAAGGCGCTCTATGGGGAAGGCATGGGCTTGGTCGAAGAAACCGCCAGCTATCTCGACGGTACCGGCCGTGCTGCATCCAAGGTCCTGCCGCGCATGGCGTCCGTGCTCTACGCGGCTGAATCGATGCGGTTGACGACCCGCCTGATGCAGATGGCATCCTGGCTGCTGCTGCAGCGCGCCGTCAACAATGGCGAGATGAATCGCGAGCAGGTCCTGTCGGAAAAGAACAAGGTCCGCCTCGACAGCTTCAACGTCGATCGCACCGCTCCCGGCTGGAACGATCTGCCGGAAGGTTTCCGCGACTTGATCGATCGCTCGCTGCGCCTGCAGAACCGTGTCGCCCTGCTCGACCGCGAAATCTATCGCCCGCAGGAAGCCCAGAATTTCGCGCCGGACAACCAGAACGGCGTCAAGGCGCAGCTCAACCTGCTGCAGACGGCGTTCGGCACCAACTGATCGCTGCGAATACAGACTGATGCGAAAACCGGCCTATGGCCGGTTTTTTTATGCCGATGGCCTCTTCTCGAATGAAGGCGAGGCCGGATCGATCTGGTCCCAGGCGTGACCGCCTATTCGATGGGTAACCGCGTGCTGCCTGTAAAGGCGTCGAAGCGCGGGCGAGCGGGCATCAGCACGCCTTCCTTCGGCGCTTCGAAGCGGCAGGGCCTGAGGCTGGCTGCTGGCAGAGCGGCTGTCTCGCGCCCGCAATCTTCTGGAAATCTCGCCCGCCTCCATCGAGACCGCGACCCTTCGCGATCATTTTCGCAAGCATCTCTCAACGCCCCCGCCTACAAGGAGGCGTTCGGTAGCGCTTCACGAGAATTTGCAGACGCCAATGCAAAAAGCCCGG
>NZ_DATJDJ010000116.1:0-34903 GCF_035497515.1 Pararhizobium sp.
CTTCGATCCGGACGCCCAGATGCAGCCGGCAGAGTGGATTGGCCTCGACTGCCTCCAGCAGGATTTTCTGGAGATCGGCACGATGCAGCACGCCATACGGTGCTTTCCAGCGGTCGCGGGCAAACCTGCCTGAAGGTACGGAGGCGATCGTGCGCAGGGAACTGCCGTCGATGAGGTTGATCGATGCCGGTTCGCTCCAGACCTGCTCAAGCCGGGATGTTAGCCCGAGCCTGTCAAGGATGCGGGTCGCATTGGGGGAAAGCTGCAGGCCGGCGCCGACTTCCATCAGCGCCGATCGTTGTTCAACGATATCGACGGCAATCCCCTTGCGGGCAAGGCTGAGGGCCGCCGCCAGCCCCGCGATCCCGGCTCCAACGACCGCGACCGGCCCGGTTTGCGTCATGATTGCACGTGTCGCTGGATGGGCTCAGGCAGCCTTGGTGTTGAAGGTGCAGCCATCCGGCACGGTCTCGTCAGCGTGGAGCTTGGCGTTGTAGCGATAGAGTGTCGAACAGTAGGAGCAGACCTTTTCGTTGTCGTCGCCCATGTCGATATAGATATGCGGGTGGTCGAAAGGCACGGAAGCGCCTGTGCACATGAATTCCTTGACGCCGATCTCGATCACCGCGTGACCGCCGTCGTTCTGGAAATGAGGAATACCGTGACCGGCCATGTGCTGCTCCACTTGCGTCGTCTGAAAGAAGGTCGAATTTCGCGGCACCATAGAAAGCTTTGCGTCAAAAGTGTAGCGGCAAAGATGCCGCGCCCTCGCGTTTTTTGCCGCACCGGGGTTTTCGCCGGCAAGGCTGTGTCTTAGGGTCGATGCGAAACAGGACCTCTCGCATGAATCTGAATCCGCCGCCCTTTTCGACCTTCCGCCATGACGGACTGGAAATAGCCTATTTCGACGAAGGCGATCCGTCCGGTGAACCCATTCTGCTGATCCACGGCTTTGCCTCCAGTGCCAATGTCAACTGGGTCTATCCGGGCTGGCTGAAGACGCTCGGCGACGCCGGCTACCGCGTCATCGCGCTCGACAATCTCGGTCATGGCGCCAGCAGCAAGCCGCATGACCCGGACTTCTATTATATCCGCCGGATGGCGACGGATGCCGTGGCACTGCTCGATCATCTCGGCATACCCGATGCGCATCTCATGGGCTATTCGATGGGCGCGCGGATTTCGGCCTTCCTGACGCTCAGATATCCCGACCGGGTTCGTTCGCTCATCCTCGGCGGGCTTGGCATCGCCATCGTCACGGGTGTCGGCGAGTGGGATCCGATTGCCGACGCGCTTCTGGCGCCGTCACTGGACGTGGTCACGGATGCGCGCGGCCGCATGTTCCGCGCCTTCGCCGATCAGACGAAAAGCGATCGGTTGGCGCTTGCTGCCTGCATCCGAACATCCCGCGACCTGATATCGGCCGAGGACATGGGCAAGATCGACGTTCCCGTGCTGATCGGCGTCGGAACGAAGGACGATATCGCCGGTTCGGGGCAGGAGCTTGCGGCACTGATCCCCAATGCCATTGCGCTGGATATTCCCGGCCGCGACCATATGCTTGCCGTCGGCGACAGGGTGTTCAAGAAGGCGGTGCTGGATTTCCTAGCCGGGGTTGGCCAGGCCTGAAACGATCAAGGCACATTTTCGTCATTTGAGCGCGGACCATTTATATCCGGCGCAATTTGGCCTATAAGCTGACAGAACGATGAAGACGAAGGAGAGCGGCAATGGTCGCCAGGACTGACTTACGCCCGGCCGAGATCGTGAAGACCATGGATCCGATCTGGGACAGTCTGCAGGAAGAGGCCCGGCTCGCAGCCCTCCAGGATCCGCTGCTGGCGGCGTTTCTCTATTCGACCATCATCAACCAGCGTTCGCTGGAAGACAGCGTCATCTACCGCATCTGTGAACGCCTTGACCACCCGGACCTGCAGGCCAACCTGCTGCGCCAGACCTTCTCCGAAATGCTGGAAGACTGGCCGGAATGGGGTTCGATCCTGCGCGTCGATATCCAGGCCGTCTACGATCGCGATCCCGCCTGCACGCGCTTCCTCGAAGCGATCCTCTATTTCAAGGGTTTTCACGCCATCCAGACCCATCGTCTGGCCCATTGGCTGATCAATCGCGGCCGCCGGGATTTCGCGCTCTATCTGCAGAGCCGGTCGTCTTCCGTCTTCCAGACGGACATCAATCCGGCGGCACGTGTGGGCAAGGGTATCTTCCTCGATCACGCGACCGGCCTCGTCGTCGGCGAAACCGCCGTGATCGGCGACAATGTGTCCATCCTGCATGGTGTCACGCTCGGCGGCACCGGCAAGGAAGGCAGCGATCGCCATCCGAAGATCGGCAATGGCGTTCTGATCGGCGCCGGCGCGAAGATCCTCGGCAACATCCATATCGGTCATTGCTCGCGTGTCGCGGCCGGTTCGGTCGTGCTCAAGGAAGTCCCGCCGAAGACCACGGTGGCCGGCGTTCCGGCGCGCGTCGTCGGCGAAGCCGGATGTTCCGAACCGTCTCGCTCCATGGACCAGTTGCTCGTTTCCTTCGAAATCTGATCCAACGTTTGCCGGTCGGCGGCAGACGGGGTTTACACCGATTGAAGCTCTGTGCGAGAAGCGGCGCAAATCAAACCGCCATGGAGAAATGTCTTGAAGCCCGACGAAATCAAAAAGCTGGAAGCCTATTTCAAACGCACGTTCAACCAGTCGATGGTGATCAAGGCGCGGCCGAAGAAGGACGAATCCGCCGAAGTCTACCTGGGCGACGAGTTTCTGGGAGTCGTTTTCCGCGATGAAGAAGACGGCGAGCTTTCGTACAACTTTTCGATGGCTATTCTCGATATCGACCTGTAACCGCTCGCTTCAGTTGAATGTGATTTGAACCCGGTCCTGACTATCAGGCCGGGTTTTTTCGTAAAATCATACTTTTTGTTTCTTTTTTTCCCAGAATTGCACGATTTTTCTTGGCTTTCATCAAGGCGTTGCAATCATAGGATTTTATTGCGTTGCACGTAAGCATTGACTTTATTGTGCAGTGCACATAAACTAGCGCCATCGCGGGCCATCAAAAAAGGAGCACCCTGATGTTCAATTTCGAAGATGCGAACAAGAAAAGCAAAGAGAACATGGACACGATGCTGAAGAGCTATGCGTCGCTGACGAAGGCGTTCCAGGCGATCGCCACCGAAGCCGCCGACTATTCCAAGAAGGCTTTCGAAGACAGCGTTGCCCATATCGAAAAGATCAGCACGGTGAAGAGCGTCGAAGCCGCTTTCGAACTCCAGACGAACTACGTCAAGTCCTCCTACGAAGGCTATGTCGCCGAAGCAACGAAAATCGGCGAAATGTATGCCGACCTCGCCAAGGGTGCCTACAAGCCGTACGAAGCCCCGGTTGCCAAGGCGACCGCTGCCGTCAAGGCTGCAGCCGCGTAAAACCCGCACCGGACAATTCGAATTTCCTGAAAACCGGCCGCGTCCTTCCGCGGCCGGTTTTTCGTTGTTGGCTGCCGCAAAAGACCCAAGAAAGTTGGTCAATCTCGCACCAGTTCATGCGAATATGATTGCAGTGCGGATCAACAGCCTTAAAATCCGAAAAAGAACCACTAGATTATGTGTCACGAACAGCCCGCGATTATCGCCGAGGCATTTGCGGCTCGACAAGGGAATGAAGTAGAATGATCGCCATGCCGGTCCGGATGCAAAATGACAGCGACGGGGATGGGGCGAATGCCAACCGTGGCACGTCTGTCATTACGCGGACAAAGCCGAAGACGAAGAAGCCAAGCCTTTATCGCGTCTTGCTTCTGAATGATGACTACACGCCGATGGAATTCGTGATCCACATTCTGGAGCGTTTTTTCCAGAAGGACCGCGAAGCGGCAACACTGATCATGCTGCATGTTCACAATCACGGCGTGGGTGAGTGCGGCGTCTTCACCTACGAAGTTGCCGAAACCAAAGTGACGCAGGTGATGGATTTCGCCCGCGAACATCAGCACCCGCTGCAATGCGTCATGGAAAAGAAATGAGGAACTGACGTGCCAACATTTTCAACCAGCCTTGAGAAGGCACTGCACCAGGCTCTGACGCTGGCCAACGAGCGCCATCACGAATATGCGACCCTGGAGCACCTGCTGCTGGCATTGATCGACGATGCCGATGCGGCGGCCGTCATGGGCGCGTGCAACGTCAACCTCGACGCTCTGCGCAAGACGGTGTCGGACTATGTCGACAACGAGTTGGGCAATCTGGTGACAGGTTATGACGAGGATTCCAAGCCGACGGCGGGATTCCAGCGCGTCATCCAGCGCGCGGTGATCCACGTCCAGTCCTCCGGGCGGGAAGAGGTGACCGGCGCCAACGTGCTCGTTGCCATCTTTGCCGAACGCGAAAGCCATGCGGCGTATTTCTTGCAGGAGCAGGAAATGACCCGCTATGACGCCGTCAACTTCATCTCGCATGGCATCGGCAAGCGTCCGGGCGCTTCGGAAGCGCGTCCGGCACGCGGCTCCGACGAACCTGAATCCGAGCAGAAGGCCTCGCGCGGCGAACAGGAGGAGGGCGGTCCGAAGAAGCAGCAGGACGCGCTGACCGCCTATTGCGTCAATCTTAACGAGAAGGCCAAGGTCGGCAAGATCGATCCGTTGATCGGCCGTCATGCCGAAGTCAATCGCACCATCCAGATCCTCTGCCGCCGCTCCAAGAACAACCCGCTTTACGTGGGGGACCCTGGCGTCGGCAAGACGGCGATCGCCGAAGGTCTCGCCAAGCGCATTGTTGAAAAGAAGGTTCCGGAAGCGTTGCAGGACGCGACCATCTTCTCGCTCGACATGGGCACGCTGCTTGCCGGCACCCGCTATCGCGGCGACTTCGAAGAGCGTTTGAAGCAGGTGGTCAAGGAACTCGAAGAGTATCCGGGCGCCGTTCTGTTCATCGACGAAATCCACACCGTGATCGGTGCCGGCGCGACATCCGGCGGCGCCATGGACGCGTCCAACCTGTTGAAGCCGGCGCTGTCTTCCGGCGCGATCCGCTGCATCGGTTCGACGACCTACAAAGAATACCGCCAGTTCTTTGAGAAGGACCGTGCCCTCGTTCGTCGTTTCCAGAAGATCGATGTCAGCGAACCGACCATCGATGACGCCATCGAGATCATGAAGGGGCTGAAGCCCTACTTCGAGGATTACCACAAGCTGAAATACTCGAACGAGGCGATCAAGTCGGCCGTCGAGCTTTCGGCGCGCTACATCAACGACCGCAAACTGCCGGACAAGGCGATCGACGTGATCGACGAAACCGGTGCGGCCCAGATGCTGCTGCCCGTCGGCAAGCGCCGCAAGCTGATCACCGAGAAGGAAATCGAAGCGACCATCGCGACGATGGCCCGCATCCCGCCTAAGACCGTGTCCAAGGACGACGAGACTGTTCTCGCCAACCTGGAAAAGGAATTGCGTTCGGTCGTCTACGGTCAGGATCTGGCAATCGAGGCTCTGTCCTCGGCGATCAAGCTCGCCCGTGCCGGCTTGCGCGAACCGAACAAGCCGATCGGCTCCTATGTCTTCTCAGGTCCGACCGGCGTCGGCAAGACCGAAGTGGCGAAGCAGCTCGCATCCTCGCTCGGTGTCGAACTGCTGCGCTTCGACATGTCGGAATACATGGAACGCCACACGGTCTCGCGACTGCTTGGCGCACCTCCCGGTTATGTCGGCTTCGACCAGGGCGGGCTATTGACCGATGGGATCGACCAGCATCCGCATTCCGTGCTGCTTCTCGACGAAATCGAAAAGGCGCATCCGGACCTGTTCAACATCCTGCTGCAGGTCATGGACCATGGCTCGCTGACGGATCATAACGGCAAGAAGATCGACTTCCGCAACGTCATCCTGATCATGACCACCAATGCCGGTGCATCGGAAATGGCCAAGGCGGCGTTCGGCTTCGGATCGGCCAAGCGCGAAGGCGAGGATGTCGAGGCGTTGAACCGCCTGTTCACACCGGAATTCCGCAACCGTCTCGATGCGGTCATTCCGTTCGCCTCGCTGCCCACGCCGGTCATCCATCAGGTTGTGCAGAAGTTCGTCATGCAGCTGGAAACGCAACTTGCCGAGCGCAACGTTACCTTCGACCTGCAGCCGGAAGCCATCGCCTGGCTCGCCGACAAGGGTTACGACGAAAAGATGGGTGCGCGGCCGCTGTCACGCGTCATCCAGGAACACATCAAGAAGCCGCTGGCCGACGAAATCCTCTTCGGCAGGCTGAAGAAGGGTGGCGTCGTCAAGGTGACGGTCGGCGAAAAGCCGGATGGCACGAAGGGCCTGTTTCTTGATTACGTTCCGGAGACGGCGCGGATCAAGCCGAAGGCGGAAGTCGTGGCGCCGGTGAGAAAATCATCGAGGGCTTCGAAGCCGAAGGACCTGGAAACGGTCGGTGCCGAGCCGGAAGGCCGGGCCAAGCCGAAAAAGGCTTCCAAGGCCGCAGCCGTGACCGAGGAGCCGGCAGCCAAGACCGCCGAGCCACCCCGCAAGGGCAGCACGGTGCCGAAGGTGCCACGCAAGAAGTAGTGGACTTGCAGATCAGAGACAGTGCCGGGCGGAATGGTCCGGCACTGTTTTTTTATGACATGAAACAGCGGATGTGTTGATGGACGAACGTGCGACGATTGGCTCCGACAGGGACTGGTTCCTTGCCGGCATGCGGGGTATTTTCAGCCTGCCGGCGATGATCCTGATGCTGTCCTTTGTCGGCTTCAGCGCCTTCACCGCCCAATCCGGCATTCCGGTCGAACAGGTGGTCTTCATGACCGGCATTGTCTGGGCGCTGCCGGCCAAGGTCATCCTGGTCAGTTCCATCCTCGGCGGCGCCAACGTGCTGGCGGCGTTCATCGCCGTGACGCTGTCATCCATCCGGCTGATGCCGATGGTCGCTGCCCTCGTTCCCGAAATCCGCACCGAGAAGACGCCGACATGGCTGCTCCTGCTGCTGTCGCATTTCGTAGCCATCACGGCCTGGGTTTTCGCCATGGAGCGCATCCAGACCGTGCCGCGCGAGCACCGGATCGCGTTTTTCGCCGGGTTCGGCATCACGTTGGTCCTGACCAACATGCTGTTGGTGGCGGTGGTCTACCAGTTCGTCGCCGAATTTCCGCCGATCGTTTCCGGATGCCTGTTCTTTCTCACTCCCGTCTATTTCCTGGCATCCATCTGGAATTCCGCGCGCCATCCGGTGATCTATGTGGCGCTGGCCGCCGGTCTTGTCGCCGGTCCCGTGTTTTATTGGCTTGTTCCGCAATTCGATATCCTGATTGCGGGCCTTGGCGGCGGTACGCTGGCCTGGCTCGCCGAGCGCCAGTGGCGTAACCGCAGCGAGGCCCGTCCATAATGGTGCTCGAAGGCTGGTGGGCCTATGTCTTCATCGCTATTGCCGGCTGGCTCGCGACCGATCTGTGGCGTTGGCTCGGAGTGATGGCAAGAAGCCGGCTGCGCGAAGATTCCGAGGTGCTGAACTGGGTGAGGGCGGTTGCGACGGCCCTGGTTGCCGCCGTCATCGCCAAGCTGATCCTCTATCCGACAGGCGTGCTCGAGCACTCGCCTCTATGGCTGCGGCTGGGTGCGGTCGCCGCCGGGGCATTCGCCTTCTTCATCGGCGGACGCAAACCGGCAATCGGCATCGCCACGGCCATCGCCGTGCTGGCGATGGGATTGTATGTGCTGGGATTTTGAAACTTTTCCGTCGCCAGCCTTACGGGGCAAAGCGCCGGTCAGGCTGCCGGAGAATAGACCGGTTCCTTCACATTTGCTGACGTCTGCCGGATTGCCAGACTATAGGCCACGCAGAAGAGGGCGAGACCACCGACCACGTCGCTGAGATGATGTCCGCCATGGAGGATGATGGCAGGCAACATCATCAGGTTGAGACATGCTGCCACCGGAAAGTAAACTCGGCTCCATCTTAGGAAGAATACGGACATGCACGCCATCAGCGTATGGACGGAGGGGAAGGCGATCAGGCCCAGTACTTTTTCAGGCGTCAGGGCGGTGACGCCGTGCGCTGCCAGATGCTTCAGTTCCTGGCCATATCCGGAATCCACGATGAGCGCCGCTCCCGGCCCGGTTATGGTGGAGACATCGTAGATATAGGATGTCCCGAAGGAGGGAAAAAAGAACCAGAAGACGATGGCAAGCAATGCACCGAGAATGCCGGTCAGCAGAAAACGATGCAACAGCAGCAGCTTTCCGGAAAAGCCGAGAAGGAGGATCACCGCAATCATCTGTATCAGCGAGGTTTGATAGACGCTGCCGAGCACGCTGACGATTGCCGGATAGTGTGACATCCAGGCGGCGAAGGAAGGCCAATCGAAACCCAAGGCCGCGTCTGACCGCAACAGGAAATCATCGATCGGTGTGAAGCGAACCGGCAGAAGCAGATAGTTGAAGACCGAGCCGGCGATCGAAAGCAGGATGAACAGGCCTGCGGCCGTCACGGGTGCCGCGATCCGGGCTTCGTTCCGCAGCGTCCGGTAAACTTGTCCGATCGCAAGACAAAAGATTCCGCAGGACACCAAAGCTGCATATCCTCCGATATCGACAGCAGCGCCGCCGAGCGCAATCAAGCCGGCGTCGAGAACGAAAAGCGTCGCAATGAGCGCAAGGATGAAACGCTCGACCGGAAGAAAGACCATGGTTGCCTCCTGCTCAGGACAGCAGATAACCGATCAATTTTAACATTGTCATAAGCGCTGCAATTTCGACCCCGGAATCCGCGGGTTTTCACGTATGCGGCAAGCCTTCATCCGCGTGGGCCAAGCTTAGCCGGCGAGCGCGTCCCTGATCTTCCCGGCATTGGCAGCCAGAACGACCCCGTCCTCCATCTTGCCGGAATGCGGCTTGAGAGCGGCGCCCTCATAGCGGGGGATGACGTGGAAATGCAGATGGAAGACCGATTGCCCGGCAGGTGCCTCGTTGAACTGCATGACGGTCACGCCATCGGCATCGAAAGCCTCCTGCGCGGCAATCGCTATCTTTTGCACCACCGCAATCAGAGGCCCAAGCGTCGCCGGGTCGGCGTCGAGGATGTTGCGCGATGGCGCCTTGGGAATGACCAGAACATGGCCTTCCGCTTGCGGCATCACGTCCATGAAGGCCAGCGTGTTGTCATCCTCGAAGACCTTGTGGGCCGGAATTTCGCCGCGCAGGATCTTGGCGAAGATATTGTTGTCGTCATAGGCGCTGCTGGTCATCCGTGTCTCCTCCACAATGGTCATGTGAATCAGTCGTCGATCTCTTGCCGCTCGCCTTTGCGAAACGGGCTGTGCTCCGTCAGGATGTCACTCATCTGCTCGACATCCTGTCGTTCGCGCTCCAGATAGTCGGCCACCGCGCGCTTCAGCCCCGGATGCGCTATGAAATGCGCGGAATGGGTCGTCATCGGCAGATAACCGCGGGCGAGCTTGTGCTCACCCTGGGCTCCGGCCTCGACACGCTTCAATCCTTTCGAGATCGCAAAATCGATCGCCTGATGATAGCAGACCTCGAAATGCAGGAAGGGGTGATCCTCGATCGCGCCCCAATGGCGGCCGTAGAGGGCATCGCTGCCAATGAAATTGATAGCGCCGGCAATATACTTGCCGTTGCGTTTCGCCATGACCAGGAGAATATCGTCCGGCATGCGTTCGCCGATCAGCGAATAGAATTTCCGGTTGAGGTAGGGACGACCCCATTTCCGGCTTCCGGTATCCATGTAGAAGCGGAAGAACTGATCCCAGATGCTTTCCGTCAGGTCCTTGCCGGTCAGCCAGTCGATGCCGATATCGTTTTCCAGCGCCGCCCGCCGTTCCTTCTTCAGCGTCTTGCGCTTGCGCGATGCCAGCGTTTCCAGGAAATCGTTGTGCGAGGCATAGCCGTCGTTGAGGAAATGGAATTGCTGGTCGGTCCGGTGCAGGAATCCGGCCCGCTCGAATGTAGGAATTTCCTCGTCCGGCACAAAGGTCACGTGCGCCGAGGATGCATGATGGCGCCGGGCGAGTTCCTGCAGACCGGCGGCCAGTGAATCGCGGACCACGGATATGTCAGCGCCGGTGGCTGTGAGCAGCCTCGGGCCGGTTGCGGGGGTAAAGGGGACAGAGGACTGCAGCTTCGGATAATAGCGTCCGCCAGCCCGTTCCAGGGCATCGGCCCAGCCGTGGTCGAAGACATATTCGCCCTGGCTGTGGTTTTTGAGATAGGAGATCAATCCGCCGGCAAGGCCGCCCTTGTCGTCTTCGATCAGCAGATGCTGGCCGAGCCACCCGGTCTCGGCCGTGGCCGAACCGGATTCCTCCAGTGCCGACAGATAGGCGTGCGAGATGAACGGATTGTAGAGACCGCCGGGCTGCCCTCTGGACGTGCCCGACAATCCATCCCAGCTTTCCTTCGAAATGTCCTCAAAGGAGGTCTCGACGCGGATTTTGACTTCGCCTGCCATACTCTAAGCGATGGGCCTTTCATTGGGGTCGAAACCCTCGAATGTCATCTGATCCGCATATTTGAATGTACGTTCGACGGCATCCTGATCCCGGACTGTCCAGGTGATGATGGCGCGCCCGACGGATTGCTGCTTCGTGATGAACGAATTTGGCAGATCGCGATAGAAATAGGAAATGAAATCAAGACCAAGCTGCATCGCTTCTTCGTGAACGGCGAACTCTTCCGGATTGATTCCACCGGCCGTCAGGCCGACCGGGTAGGGTGCATTCAGCGCCTTCAGGTCCTTGAGCAGCCAATGATCGAAGCTCATCAGCGCAACCGGTCCATCATAGCTTTCGAGCGTTTCAAGGACGGCATCCGCAAAGCCTTCGTCATCGCCGCGCCGGCCTTTCAATTCCAGCACGATCGGGACGCGGCCCTTGACCAGCCGAAGAAGCTGCCCGAGCGTCGGTACCTTGTCGGCGGTGCCGCCGATTGCAACCATGCCGAGCTCGCCGGCGGTCTTTTCGCGGATGTCACCCTTGATGCCGCACAGGCGCAGCATGTCGTCATCATGAAAGACGACCGGAACGCTGTCGGCAGTGTATTGCAGGTCGCATTCGATCGCGAAACCATTGTCTGCGGCGCGGGAGAAGGCCGACAACGTATTTTCCCAGATCGTATGATTGAGGTCATGATAGCCGCGATGCGCGATCGGCTGGGCTGTCAGCCAGGACAGGTCTTTCATGATATGCTTTCCGCTCAGGCGATTTCGATGACGGCGTCGATCTCGACGGCGGCGTTGAAGGGGAGGGCCGCCATGCCGACGGCGGCGCGGGCATGGATGCCGGCATCGCCCAGAACCTTGGCGATCAGGTTCGATGCGCCGTTGATGACCAGGTGCTGCTCCACGAAAGTCGGCTTCGAGGCGACGAAACCGTTGAGCTTGATGACGCGGCGGATGCGTGAGAGGTCACCGCCAAGGGCCGCCTTGGCCTGGGCAAGGATGTTGATGGCGCAGAGTTCGGCGGCGCGTTGGCCGGTGGCTACATCGACACCGTCGCCGAGATGGCCGGTGACGGCAATCTTGCCGCCTTCCATCGGCAACTGGCCGGAAATGTAGAGATGCGATCCGCTGATGACGAAGGGAACGTAATTGGCGGCCGGAGCTGCGGCCTGGGGCAGGGTGATTCCCAGTTCCTTGATGCGTGCTTCTATTTCTGCGGACATGGATAACTCCGGTGATTGTTGTGTTTTGCCATCAAATGCTGCATGCAAAGCCGTGATTCATGAAGTCGTGAAATACGCCTTCACGATCATCCATGCCTCGCTTTCGCCGGATCTGTTCTTATAGCATCGGCGGCGAGTCCAACAGGAGGAAACGGATGTTTCGTTCAGGCTTTGCCTCTGTCATTCTGACAGGGGTCTGTTTTTCAGGCATGACGGTCGGCGTCGTTTCCGCCGCATCGGCCAATATCCTCGTGCCGCACCGCGCGGTCTATGACCTGGAGCTGAAAGACGCCTCCGAACGATCCGGCATTTCCGGAATGTACGGCCGCATGGTCTATGAATTCAACGGCTCGGCCTGCGAGGGCTATACCGTCAGCTTCCGCTTCGTCACCAAGGTCGATACCGGCGAGGAGGTCAAGCTGACCGACCAGCAGACGACGACCTACGAAGACCTGAAGAACGGCAACTTTCGCTTCCTGACGCGATCCTTCACCGACGAGAAGCTCGACAAGGAAGTGCGCGGCTCCGCCCACGAGGCCAAGGAAGGCGTCAAGGTCGATCTGACCTCGCCGGACAAGCGGGAGGTCGATCTCGCAGAGAGCCTGTTTCCGACCGAGCATATGCTCGAGGTGATCGATCATGCCAAGAAGGGCGAAAAGCTATTCGAATCCCGCATCTTCGATGGCTCCGATTCGGGCGACAAGACGCTGATCACCACAACGATGGTGGGCAAACTGCAGCAGCCAGTGGCAAGCGATACCGAAACCGGCGATGCCGACAAGGCAGGCGCCATGGCGGCAAAACCCTATTGGCCGGTGACCATTTCCTATTTCAACGACGAGGCTTCGGGCGACGCCCTGCCGATCTACCGCATGGAGTTCAAGCTGTATGAAAACGGAATCACCCGTGACCTGACGATGGACTACGGCGATTTCGTCCTGACCGGCAAGCTGGCCGACCTTGAAATGTTCAAGGAAGGCGACTGTAAATAGGCTCTGGCAGCCTGCGCGGCGGTATTTCGCACCTGCGCCCTTGATTTATCGGGCGACAGCGGGTAAGGGCACCGCATTCCACACGTAAGGTTTGGGGCCGTCCGGGAGAAATCCGGTCAGTTCCACCCGGTGGCATCTTCAACGAAGATGCTGTTTGCCTTGCGGAGGTTCAACCGGAAAAGGAGAAAAAGGCATGGCATTGCCTGATTTCAGCATGCGTCAGCTCTTGGAAGCTGGCGTTCACTTCGGCCACCAGACTCACCGCTGGAACCCGAAAATGAAGCCGTACATCTTCGGCGATCGTTCTAACGTTCACATCATCGATCTCGCGCAGACCGTTCCGCTTCTGTCGCGCGCGCTGCAGACCGTCAGCGACACCGTTGCCAAGGGCGGCCGTGTTCTGTTCGTCGGTACCAAGCGCCAGGCATCCGAAATCATCGCCGATGCTGCCAAGCGTTCGGCCCAGTATTACGTCAATGCCCGCTGGCTCGGCGGCATGATGACCAACTGGAAGACGATTTCGAACTCGATCCAGCGCCTGCGCAAGCTCGACGAAATCCTCGCATCGGAAGGCTCCGGCTATTCGAAGAAGGAACGCCTGAACCTCGAGCGCGAACGCGAAAAGCTCAACCGTGCCCTCGGCGGTATCCGCGACATGGGCGGCGTTCCGGACCTGATGTTCATCATCGATACCAACAAGGAATCGATCGCGATCGAAGAAGCCAAGCGTCTTGGCATCCCGGTCGTTGCCATCATCGATTCGAACTGCGACCCGGACCAGATCGACTTCCCGATCCCCGGCAACGACGACGCTTCGCGCGCGATCTCGCTCTACTGCGATCTGATCTCCCGTGCGGCACTCGATGGCATTGCCCGTCAGCAGAGCTCCTCGGGCCGTGATCTCGGCGCCTCTTCCGATCTGCCGCTCGAGCCGGCTCTCGAAGAAGCTGCCGAAGCCTGATAAGGCCGAATGGCGGGCAAGCCCGCTATTCCATTCAGACAATCAGGATAAGGCCGTTTACGACTGAAGAAGTGAACGGCCTTGTTCTTTTGCATCGGGTGAGCCTTTTGACGCCGCCCGCGGAAGATGCGCATCGTCGCGATGAAGCTTTTCATCACGATGTCACATTCAGGGGTCATGCCCTGCCACACCCTCCTGGTAACGCGCCGGTATTCTGGCAGCGCGCCAGCCGAACAAACGAAGAGGCAAAAAAGATGAGCACTATTACTGCAGCAATGGTGAAGGAACTGCGCGAAGCGACCGGCGCAGGCATGATGGATTGCAAGAAGGCACTCAACGAAACCAACGGCGACATGGAAGCGGCGATCGACTGGCTGCGTGCCAAAGGTATCGCCAAGGCTGACAAGAAGGCCGGCCGTGCGGCTGCCGAAGGTCTGATCGGTATCGCTTCGAGCGGCACCAAGGCCGTCGTCGTCGAACTCAACTCCGAAACCGACTTCGTTGCCCGCAACGATGCATTTCAGGATCTGGTCCGCGGCATCGCTGCCGTTGCTCTCGAAACCAACGGAACCATCGAAGCGATCTCCGCTGCCACCTATCCGGCAACCGGCAAGTCCGTCGCTGAAACCGTCACGGACGCGATTGCCACCATCGGTGAAAACATGACGCTGCGCCGTTCGGCCCTGCTGTCGGTCGAAGACGGTGTCGTCGCCACCTACGTCCACAACTCGGTTGCTGATGGCCTTGGCAAGCTCGGCGTTCTCGTCGCCCTGAAGTCGACCGGCGACAAGACCGCGCTGAACGCTATCGGCCGCCAGGTTGCCATGCACATCGCCGCGACCAACCCGCTCGCCATCCACTCGACGGAAGTCGATGCCGCCGTTGCCGAGCGCGAGCGCAACATCTTCATCGAGCAGTCCCGCGCATCGGGCAAGCCGGACAACATCATCGAGAAGATGGTCGATGGCCGCATGCGCAAGTTCTTCGAGGAAGTCGCCCTGCTGTCGCAGGCTTTCGTCATGAACCCGGACCTGACCGTCGAAGCTGCCGTCAAGGAAGCTGAAAAGACCGTCGGCGCGCCGATCGAGGTTGTCGGCATGGCCCGCCTTCTGCTCGGCGAAGGCGTCGAAAAGGAAGAGACCGACTTCGCCGCTGAAGTGGCTGCCGTCGCCAAGGGTTGATTTCTTCATCCTGATTGGGAAAACCATCGTCCTTGTTGGGAAACAGTCGGGGCATCGCGTGACAACGCGGTGCCCTTCGTGTATCCGGCATCATCATCCCATCGGCGTAGGCTCCTCCGGAGATAATCCGGGGCGATATCGGCCGCGCGGGGACCAAAGATCAGTTTTGTGCACCATCTTGCATGTGTGCCTTCTTGGACAGGAGTGACGATGCCGGCCAAACCTCTCTACAAACGTGTGCTGCTGAAGGCTTCCGGCGAAGCGCTGATGGGAAACCAGGGGTTCGGCATCGATGTCGCGGTCGCCGACCGAATCGCCTCCGACATTGCAGAAGCACGCGCAATGGGAGTGGAAGTCGGTGTCGTGGTCGGCGGCGGCAACATTTTTCGTGGCGTCGCTGTCGCATCCAAGGGCGGCGACCGGGTGACCGGCGATCACATGGGCATGCTGGCCACGATCATCAACGCGCTGGCGCTGGCGACCTCGCTGCGCAAGCTCGACATCGATACCGTGGTTCTTTCGGCAATCGCCATGCCGGAAATCTGCGAAAGCTTTTCGCAGCGCGCCACGCTCTATCATCTGTCGCTCGGCCGGGTGGTGATCTTTGCCGGCGGCACGGGCAATCCATTCTTCACGACGGATTCGGCCGCCGCGCTGCGCGCCGCCGAAATGGGCGCGGAGGCGATCTTCAAGGGCACGCAGGTTGACGGCATCTATAGCGCGGATCCGAAGAAGGACCCGACCGCGACCCGCTACGACCGCCTGACGCACAGCGAAGTGCTGCAGCAGGGGCTTGCCGTCATGGATGTCGCCGCCGTTGCGCTGGCGCGTGAAAACAGCATTCCGATCATCGTTTTCTCGATCCACGAGAAGGGCGGATTCGCTGAAATCTTGACCGGCGGCGGCCGAGCGACCATCGTTACCGACAATTGAGCTTGAGGGCGGCGTCACTGCCGCCGTGATAAACGGGAGTTTGATCCATGAGTGAAGGTATTGACCTGAACGACCTGAAGCGCCGCATGGATGGCGCCATTGCCGCTTTCAAAAGCGATATCGCCTCCTTGCGGACGGGGCGCGCATCGGCCAACGTGCTCGATCCGGTCATGGTGGAAGCCTATGGTTCGCGCGTTCCGCTGAACCAGGTTGCCAATATCACCGTTCCCGAAGCCCGCATGCTCGGCGTTTCGATCTGGGACAAATCGATGGTCAATGCCGTCGATCGCGCCATCCGCGAATCGAATCTCGGCCTCAATCCGATCGTCGACGGCCAGAATCTGCGCATTCCGCTGCCCGAACTCAACGAAGAGCGTCGCCGGTCGCTGGTGAAGGTTGCTCATGACTATACCGAAAAGGCGAAGATTGCCGTGCGCAACGTTCGCCGCGACGGCATGGACAGTCTGAAAAAAGCCGAAAAAGACGGCGACATCGGCCAGGACATCAGCCGCAGCCAGTCGGAAAAGGTCCAGAAAATGACGGATGAGATGATTTCCGACATCGACCGCTTGCTCGCCGATAAGGAAAAGGAAATCATGCAGGTATAGTCTGCATTTTTCGAGTCTCTGTTTTTCCGGACCATCGATGTCAAACCCGTTGCTCAGAAATGTCCCCACGCATGTTGCCATCATCATGGATGGCAACGGCCGTTGGGCCAATTCGCGCGGGCTTCCGCGCACGATGGGGCATCGCAAGGGCGTGGAGGCTGTCCGCGAGGCGGTCCGCACCGCAGGCGAGGTTGGCATCCGCTACCTGACGCTCTTTGCCTTTTCCTCTGAGAACTGGAGCCGGCCGGAAGCGGAAGTGTCCGACCTGATGGGGCTGCTCAAGGCCTTCATCCGCCGTGATCTTGCCGACCTGCATCACCAGAATGTCCGCATTCGGGTGATCGGCGACAAGACCAATCTGCGCAGCGATATCCTGCCCCTGCTTCTGGAGGCGGAGGATACGACGCGCGGCAATACCGGCATCACGCTGGTGATCGCCTTCAATTACGGTTCCCGTGACGAGATGACCCGCGCCATGCGCGCCCTGGCTATCGACGTCGCGCAGGGTCGCCTGACGGCGGACCAGATCACGCCTGAGCGCATCGCCAGCAAGCTCGACACGGCCGACATTCCGGATCCGGATCTCGTCCTGCGCACCAGCGGCGAAGAACGGCTGTCGAATTTCCTCCTGTGGCAGGCGGCCTATTCCGAACTTCTGTTCATTCCGGAACTCTGGCCTGATTTCACCCGCGAGGTGTTCCTGGCCGCATTGAAGACCTATGCCGGACGGGAGCGCCGCTTCGGTGGGCTGTCCCAGCCGACAATGGCGGTCGGTTCCTGATGCAGAGCGAACTACGACTGCGCATCATCTCCGGCATCGTGCTTGCCGCCATCGCGCTTGGCGCGACCTGGGCCGGCGGAACCGTGTTCCAGATTCTCTCTGTCGCGATCGCGCTGCTCGTCTACTATGAATGGTCGACGGTCACGCGGCTGGGGGAACGGGATTTTCAAGGCAATGCATTCGGCTGGCTGTCGCAGGCCGTCATCGCCGTACTGATCCTCCTCGACAATTCGAACCTGACGCTCCTGATCCTGGCTGGTTTTACCATTGCCGCCGCAATCTGGGTGCTGATCCGGCGCGGGACATGGTGGCTGCCGGGAGGCATCGTTTATGCCGGACTAACCGGAATTTCGCTCTCCGCGATCCGCGGCGACAGCGATATCGGCCTGCTGGCGATGATCTTTGTCTTTGCGGTCGTCTGGGCGACGGACATTCTCGCCTATTTCACCGGCAGGGCGATCGGCGGGCCGAAGCTCGCGCCGCGAATATCGCCCGGCAAGACCTGGTCCGGCGCGATCGGTGGCGCCGTTTCCGGTGTGATCGCCGGCGTCTTGGTGTTCATGAGCCATTTTTCGCTCGATGATGTCAGCATTCCGCTGCTGGCTTTTGTACTTTCCGTTTCCAGCCAGGTCGGCGATCTCTTTGAATCCTATATCAAGCGCCGGTTTGGCGTGAAGGATTCGAGCAAGCTCATCCCCGGCCACGGCGGCGTCATGGACCGGGTCGACGGTCTTGTTTTTGCCTGTTTTGCCGCGCTTCTGATTGCTCTCGTGCAAGTCATCTCCGCTGGCGGACAGACTGCGCCCATAGGGGCAATCCTGCTCGGGCCGTAACGGTCCGGCATACCTGATCGAGGGACGACATGGCTCATCTGGCCGATACGCTTCACCTGATTCTCGGCTATATCGTACCGTTCCTTCTGGTTCTGACGCTGCTCGTCTTCGTGCACGAGATGGGGCACTATCTGGTCGGCCGCTGGTCGGGCATTCGCATCCTGGCATTTTCCGTCGGCTTCGGCCCGGAACTTTTCGGTTATACCGACAAGCACGGGACGCGCTGGAAGTTCTGCGCCGTTCCCCTGGGCGGCTATGTGAAATTCTTCGGGGACGAGGACGCGGCAAGCGTTCCGGACTACAGCCGCCTCGATCAATATTCGGCGGACGATCGCAGCCGGACATTCCTCGGGGCGAAACTGTGGAAGCGGGCGGCCACCGTCGCTGCCGGGCCGATCGCCAATTTCATCCTCGCCATCGCCATCTTCGCCGTGCTGTTTTCCATCTATGGCAAGCCGGTCGCCGATCCGATCGTTGCCGAAGTGAAGGAAAGCAGCGCCGCCGCCAAGGCTGGCGTGCTGCCGGGAGATTTGCTGGTTTCGATCGACGGCACGCCGGTGGCGACCTTCGACGATGTCCGGCGCTATGTCAGCGTCCGTCCGGAAATGCCGATCACGATCCAGATCAAGCGGCAGGGCGAGTTGCTCGACCTGCCGATGGTGCCGCAGCGCACCGAGATCACCGACCAGTTCGGCAACAAGATGGAATTGGGGATTATCGGTATCCTGACCAACCAGGAGACCGGCAATTTCCGTCTGGAGACGTTCGGTCCGATCGAGGCCGTGGGGCAGGGTGCGGTCGAAAGCTGGCATATCGTCACCGGTACGTTCGATTACCTCTCCAATCTCGTGACGGGCCGCATGAAGGCCGACCAATTGGGGGGCCCGATCCGCGTGGCGCAGGCATCAGGCCAGATGGCGACGATCGGTGTCGCTGCCGTTTTGCAACTGGCGGCGGTCCTGTCGGTTTCCATTGGACTACTCAATCTAATGCCTGTTCCGGTACTTGATGGCGGCCACCTGATGTTTTATGCGGTTGAAGCCCTGCGTGGAAAACCCGTTGGACCGCGCATGCAGGACATTGCTTTCCGCATCGGCTTCGCCATGGTCCTGATGCTGATGGTGTTTGCCACGTGGAACGATATCAGTTCGCTGCTGGGCTAGGAATTCTGGGTTCGCACCGGTGGTGCGGCCCTCGTGGAGGTGATCGGCCCTATTGGGATTTCAATGGGTTGATCGAAAGGAATTGTTTACGATAATGCAAATCTGTAGTGGCCGTTAGGACACGGTTTCAATTGAAGTAAACAGAAATTAACGTCCGACCTTGCTTGTATAGGAAAAGCGGTTAAAACGGCAACCGTGACCGGAGTCGGTACGAGTTCGCTGCGGGGCATTGGGAAGAAGGTAAGATTTATGAAAGCTGGTTCAAGATTTTTGAACGCGGTGTCGGCGTTTGCGCTGTCTGCTAGTGTGGTCGCATCGGGGACTGGCATTGTAACGCTTGCAAGTGCATCTGTCGCGGAAGCAGCAACGATTAGCCGCGTCGAAGTCCGGGGCGCCACGCGCGTCAGCCCCGAGACTGTCCGCGCCAACATCACCATCGTTCCCGGCAAGAGCTTCAGCAATGCTGAAATCGACGCTTCCGTGAAGCGCCTCTATTCCACCGGCTATTTCTCTGACGTCAGCATCAATGTTTCCGGCGGTACGCTTGTCGTTACCGTGGCCGAGAATCAGCTCGTCAACCAGGTCGTCTTCAACGGCAACCGCAAGATCAAGGACGACAAGCTGCAGGCTGTTGTCCGCACCCGGTCGCTCGGCCCGTACAGCGAGTCGACGGCCGAATACGATATCCAGGCCATCAAGGACGCTTACGCTGCCATTGGCCGCGAAGACGTGACCGTGACGACCCAGGTCGTTCCGATTGCCGAAGGCCGCGTGAACCTCGCCTTCGTCATCAATGAAGGCGACCGCACCAAGATCACCGCCATCAATTTCGTCGGCAACAACGCTTATAGCAATGGGCGTCTCGAGGCCGTCATCGCGACCAAGGAATCGGGGATATTCTCGTTCCTGAGCCGCAAGGACGTCTACAACGCCGACAAGCTGCGCGCCGACGAGGAGTTGCTGCGCCAGTTCTATTACAATCGCGGCTATGCGGATTTCCGTGTCGTCTCGTCGGATGCTGTTCTCGATGAGGCCACCAACGAATACACCGTGACGATTACCGTCGAAGAAGGCGAGCGTTACGATTTCGGCGCCGTCAATGTCGAATCGACCGTCGATGGTGTCGATGCGGAAGAGTTGAAGGGGCTGGTTCAGAGTTCGCAAGGCTCGACCTACAAGGCCAAGGACGTTCAGGCGACCATTTCGGCGATCTCCAAGCGCGTTGCCTCGCAGGGCTATCCCTTTGCGCGCGTTACGCCGCGCGGCAACCGTGATTTCGGCAATCGTACGATCGCGGTCGATTACCTCGTTGACCAGGGTGAGCGCGCCTATATCGAGCGCATCGAAATCCGCGGCAACACGCGCACGCGCGATTATGTTATCCGTCGCGAATTCGACATGAGCGAAGGCGATGCGTTCAACCAGGAAATGATCGCAACGGCAAAGCGCCGTCTCGAAGCGCTTGGTTACTTTTCGACCGTCAATATCTCGACGCAGCCTGGCTCCGCCGGCGACCGCGTCGTGGTGATTGTTGATGTGCAGGACCAGTCGACCGGTTCGTTCGGTATCGGCGCTGGCTATTCGGCCGGCAGCGGCGGCGGCTTCCTGCTCGAAGCCTCGATCGAGGAAAAGAACTTCCTCGGCCGTGGCCAGTATATTCGTCTTGCCGCAGGTCGTGGCGAAGATAGCCGGACCTACAACGTTTCGTTCACCGAGCCCTATTTCCTCGGATATCGTCTGGCTGCCGGCTTCGATATCTTCAAGAACGAAAACGACTATGACGATGACAATTACAGCTACGAAGACGAAGGCTTCAGCCTGCGCGTAACGGCGCCGATCACTGAAAAATTGTCGACGACGTTCCGGTACAACTACACCCGGATGGACTATAACGGCGATACGGATGAACTGTCGAACCCGTATGACCGCGTGGTCGATGACTCCGACTGGCTGCGTTCTTCGGTATCGAACACGATCACATACAATTCGCTCGACGATGCGACCCTGCCGCATGACGGCATTCTCGCGTCCTTCACGCAGGAATATGCAGGTCTCGGCGGCACATCCGATTTCTACAAGATTACCGGCAAGGCCAAGTGGTACTACACGCTGAATGACGACGCCGATCTGATCGCGTCGCTTGGTGGTACGGCTGGCCATGTGTTCAGCACCGGCGGCGAAATGGAAGTGTTCGACCAGTTCCAGTTGGGTAACAACGATATTCGCGGTTTCGAACGTAACGGTGTCGGTCCGCGCATGCAAAATGGCGACGCCCTCGGCGGTACGACATATTTTACGGCCTCTGCTGAAGCAACGTTCCCGCTGCCGTTCGTTTCGCGTGACGCTGGCTTCCGCGGAGCGATTTTTGCGGATGCCGGCACGCTTTACGGCAATGAAGTGAACCTCACTTACAAGGGGACTACTGATAAGACCGAAGGCGGAACGGGGGCTTCTCTGCGTGCGTCCGTCGGTGTCGGCCTGATCTGGGCATCGCCGTTCGGTCCGTTGCGTGTCGACTATGCAATCCCGATCGCCAAGGAAGACTACGACAGGGTTCAGAACCTCAAGTTCGGTATCTCTTCGTCCTTCTGATCCTTGCAGTCCAGAACTGCCTGCCAAAACTGTTCTGGAGTTGGCCATGGAAAACAATTGGTTCTTCCCACCGCATGATGGGGTTCGCCTGAGTGATCTGGCGGACCGGATCGGTGCGTCCCTGGAGGACAAGGCAGTGGCCGACCGGCTTGTTCGGTCGGTTTCGCCGGTTTACCGCGCGAGGGAGGGCGACATATGCTATATGCTGTCCCGAAAGAACCGTGATGAGTTGGCGACCTGTCAGGCGACGGCGATCATCTGCGACACGACGATTGCATCGCTTGTTCCATCCCATATCCCCGTTCTGTTGACCGCGAATACGCATCAGGCGCACACGGCCTTTGCCTTGGCGGGGTCGATCCTGCATCCAGACGCCATGCGCCCGGTCCAGAACCTGTCAGCTTCGTCCGGCGTTTCTCCGGCCGCCTTTGTCGATCCGGCCGCGCAACTCGAGGATGATGTTCATGTCGAGGCGACGGCCGTTATCGGCGCAGGCGTTCATATCGGGGCCGGAACACGCATTGCCGCCGGCGCCGTGATCGGCCCGGGTGTGCGGATCGGGCGCGACTGCACGATTTCGACCGGCGCCAGCGTGCTGTATTCGCTTGTCGGCAACGAGGTCATCATTCATCCGGGCGCGCGCATCGGCCAGGACGGTTTCGGCAATGCGCCGGGACCGCGCGGCGGCATGATCAAGATCGTCCAGATCGGCCGCGTCATCTTGCAGGATCGCGTCGAGATTGGTGCCAATACGACAATCGACCGTGGCGCCATGGACGACACGGTGGTCGGCGAGGGCACCAAGATCGATAATCAGGTTCAGGTTGGCCACAATGTCCGCATTGGTCGGCATTGCGGTATCGCAGCGCAAGTCGGTATTGCCGGAAGTACGCGTATCGGCGATGGCGTGCTGATCGGCGGTGCGGCTGCCATCAACGGACATATCACCATCGGCGACAGAGCCCAGATCGCCGCGATGAGCGGCGTCGCGGCGGATGTTCCGCCCGGCGAGCGTTACGGCGGCATACCGGCACGGCCCATGCGTGAGTTCCTCCGCGACATCGCGGAAATGACGGCACGGGCTCATAACAGGCAGAAGAAATCGGGAGGCAACGATGAGTGAAGCAGGAACCACCGTTCTCGGCACGGCCGATATACGGGAAATCTTGAAGTTGCTCCCCCATCGTTATCCGTTCCTGCTGGTGGACCGGATCATCGAGATCGACGGCGACAATTCGGCGATCGGCATCAAGAACGTCACGGCGAACGAGCCGCATTTCACCGGGCATTTTCCCGAACAGCCGATCATGCCGGGCGTGCTCCTGATCGAGGGCATGGCGCAGACCGCCGGCGCGATCTGCGCCCGCAAGACTGGCGACGGCAGCAATCTCGTTTATTTCATGACCATCGACAATGCCCGCTTTCGCAAGCCGGTCGTGCCTGGCGACCGCGTCGAGTATCATGTCGTCAAGCAAAAGCAGCGCGGCAATATCTGGAAATTTCACTGTGACGCAAAAGTTGACGGGCAACTTGTTGCGGAAGCTGATATCGGCGCGATGATTATCAGCAAGGAAGACGCCTGACCATGATTGCCTCCACTGCGAAGATCCATCCGCTCTCGGTCATCGAAGACGGAGCGGTGATCGGCGACAACGTCGTTGTCGGTCCCTTCTGCCATATCGGGCCGAGGGTGACGCTCGCAGACAATGTCGAACTGATCAGCCATGTCGTCGTGCTTGGGCGTACGACGGTCGGCAAGGGCTCGAAGATTTTTCCTTCGGCTGTCATCGGCGGGGATTCGCAAAGCGTGCACCACAGCGCCGTCGATACGACGTTGGTGATCGGTGAAAACTGCACCATCCGCGAAGGTGTGACGATGAACACCGGCACGGTCGAGCACGGCGGCACGACGATCGTCGGCGACAACAACCTGTTCCTCGCCTATTCGCACGTGGCGCATGACTGCCGGCTCGGCAACAACATCATCCTGTCGAACAATGTGATGCTGGCCGGTCATGTCACGGTCGGCGACAGGGCCATCCTGGGCGGCGGTTCCGCCGTGCACCAGTTCACCCGCATCGGTCGCCAGGCGTTCATCGGGGGGCTTTCTGCCGTGGCCTATGACGTCATTCCGTTTGGCATGTTGAATGGAAATCCGGGACTGCTCGGTGGTCTCAACGTCGTCGGCATGAGCAGGTCCGGCATTGAAAAACCGGTCATCCACGCGGTTCGCCGGGCCTATAAGCAGATATTCGAAGGTCCGGAATCGATCCGCGCCAACGCCGCCGCGATCCGCGGCGATTATGTCGATTGCCCGCCGGCACTCGAGATCCTCGACTTCATCGCTGCGGAAAGCGACCGCGCGCTGTCGTCGCCCACGAGGGGCAGCAAGGGCTGAAGCGGATGAGCTTGGACAGCTGGCCAGAGGTCAAGGACCAGATCAAAGACCGGCTGGCGATCATCGCTGGCAGCGGTCTGTTGCCCTTACATGTCGCGCAGGCCGCGCGCATCCATGGCGAAAACCCGTTCATCATCGCGCTTGCCAATGAATCCGATCGAGACTGGTCGTCCTTCGATCACACGACGCTCGGTATCGGCAATTTCAAGGCAATCAGTGGCGTGTTCCGCGATGCCGGGATCGGGCGTGTCGTCATGTCCGGCGCCGTGCGCCGCCGTCCGGACTGGCGTGACATCAAGCCGACGCTCAGGAGCCTTGCGAAAGTCCCGAGTGTCCTGCGCACGCTGCTTTCGGGTGGTGATGATGCTGTTCTCAAGATGGCGATCGAACTTATCGAAACCAACGGCGCGCGTGTCATCGGCGTCCAGGAGATCGTGCCGGAACTCCTGGCGGATGTCGGCACGCTTGGCCGTTGCTCGCCGGGCACGGAAGACCAGGCGGATATTGAGGCGGCAGAGGCTGCTGCCATAGCGCTTGGCCATCTCGATGTCGGGCAGGGCGCCGTCGCCGTCGGTGGCCGTGTCGTCGCGCTGGAGGGACCGGAGGGTACCGACGCCATGCTGGAGCGCGTGGCGAAGCTGAAAGCGGACGGACGCATCTCCAGCCGCCGCAGGGGCGTTCTCGTCAAGCTGTGCAAGCCACAACAGGACCTGCGCGCCGACTTGCCGTCGGTCGGCCCCTCGACCATCAAGGGCGCACAGGCGGCAGGTCTTGCCGGCATTGCTGTCGAGGCGGGTCGCGCGCTGGTGCTGGAACGAGCCGAAATGATCAAGCTGGCCGACGACGCTGGGCTTTTCATTGCCGGCATCGATCGGGCGTTGCTGCGGGGCATGCGATGACGGGACGATCGCTGAAGCTTGCCGTCATCGCCGGTGAAGTCTCCGGTGACCTTCTGGGCGCGGACCTCGTCAAGTCACTACGCTCCCTCGTTACGGGCGAACTCTCGCTGGTAGGCGTCGGCGGCGAGGGGCTTGAGGCGGAAGGCCTCGTTTCCCTGTTCGATTATTCCGAACTGTCGATCATGGGCATATCGCAGGTTCTGGCACGGCTGCCGAAGCTGATCCTGCGCATCCGCCAGACCGCCGCCGCCATCGTCGCGGCAAGGCCGGATATCCTCGTCGTCATCGACAGCCCGGATTTCACCCATCGCGTCGCGCGCATCGTGCGCAAGTCCCTGCCGGACCTGCCGATCGTCAACTACGTCTGCCCCAGCGTCTGGGCGTGGAAGCAGGAGCGCGCCGTCAAGATGCGCCCCTATGTCGATCATGTCCTCGCTGTCCTGCCGTTCGAGCCGGAGGTCATGAAGCGCCTCGGCGGCCCGCCGACGACCTATGTCGGCCATCGGCTGGCAAGCGATGCCAATGTGCTCTCGGTCCGGGGCCGGCAGGCGGCAAAGCAGGACGATGCTCTGAATACGGATACCGCCACCTGTCTGCTTCTTCCAGGTTCGCGTGGCAGCGAGATCAGACGCCTTCTGCCGGATTTCGGCGAGACGGCTGCGCAATTGCGGGCGCGGCATCCCGGCATGCGATTCCTGCTCCCGACGGTTCCGAAACAGGAAGCCCTTGTGCGGGAGATTATTGTATCCTGGGCCGTCAAGCCGGAGATCAGCGTTGGGGCAGCCGCCAAATGGCAGGCTTTTGCCGCCGCCGATGCGGCCTTGGCCGCGTCCGGGACGGTGATCCTGGAACTCGGCCTGTGCGGCATTCCCGTCATCTCGACCTACAAAGCCGACTGGATCATCCGGTTGATGCACAAGCGAATCAAGATCTGGACGGCGGCGATCCCCAATCTGGTGGCCGATTATCCGGTCGTGCCGGAATATCTCAACGAGGCGATCAAGCCGGGCGCCCTGTTGCGCTGGATGGAGCGGCTGACGGCGCCGACGCCGGAGCGTATGGCAATGCTGGACGGCTTCCGTACCGTCTGGCAGCGCATGGCGACGGAGAGGCCGCCGGGCGAATCCGCTGCGCGCGTCGTGCTTCAGGTCCTCAACGAAAAAAAGCCCGGCTGACCGGGCTTTTTCAAGAGGCGATCTTCAAGCTTAGCGCTTGGAAACGGGAACGTAGTCGCGTTCCGACTCGCCGATATAGAGCTGGCGCGGCCGGCCGATGCGCTGTTCCGGATCCTCGATCATCTCGTTCCACTGGGCGATCCAGCCGACGGTGCGGGCAAGCGCGAACAGCACGGTGAACATGGTCGTGGGGAAGCCCAGCGCCTTCAGCGTGATGCCGGAATAGAAGTCGATGTTCGGATAGAGCTTCTTCTCGATGAAATAGCTGTCCGTCAGCGCGATGCGTTCCAGCTCCATCGCCACTTCGAGCAACGGATCGTCCTTGTGGCCAAGCTCGGCCAGCACTTCATGCGTGGTCTTCTGCATGATCTTGGCGCGCGGATCGTAGTTCTTGTAGACCCGGTGGCCGAAGCCCATCAGGCGGAACGGATCGTTCTTGTCCTTGGCTCTCGCGACAAATTCCGGAATGCGGTCGACCGTGCCGATTTCGGCGAGCATGTTCAAGGCAGCCTCGTTCGCGCCGCCATGGGCCGGTCCCCAGAGGCAGGCGATGCCGGCCGCGATGCAGGCAAAGGGATTGGCGCCCGACGAGCCGGCAAGACGCACGGTGGATGTCGAAGCGTTCTGCTCGTGATCCGCGTGCAGGATGAAGATGCGGTCCATGGCGCGCGACAGCACCGGATTGACGACATATTCCTCGCAAGGAACGGCAAAGCACATGCGCAGGAAGTTCGACGCATAGTCGAGGTCGTTCTTCGGGTAAACGAAGGGCTGGCCGATATGGTATTTGAAGGCCATGGCCGCAAGCGTCGGCATCTTGGCGATCATGCGCAGGCTGGCGACCATGCGCTGATGCGGATCGGTGATGTCGGTGGAATCGTGATAGAAGGCCGAGAGCGCGCCGACGCAGCCGCACATGACGGCCATCGGATGGGCATCGCGGCGGAAGCCGGTAAAGAAGCGCGACACCTGTTCATGCACCATCGTATGGTGGGTGACGCGGTAATCGAAATCCTTCTTCTGTGCCGCTGTCGGCAGTTCGCCATAGAGCAGCAGGTAGCAGACTTCCAGGAAATCGCCGTGTTCTGCCAATTGTTCGATCGGATAGCCGCGGTGCAGCAGAATGCCTTCGTCGCCATCGATATAGGTGATCTTGGATTCGCACGAAGCTGTCGAGGTGAAGCCGGGATCGTACGTAAATTGGCCGGTCTGTTTGTAGAGCGTGCCGATATCGACAACGTCCGGACCAATGGACCCCGATCGTACCGGCAATTCCACCGTTTTGTCATTGACCGTTACAACTGCGCTTTTTCCTGTCATGGGGATCCTCCGTTTGCAGCAAATTGGCACACAATTATGCCGCAGTTATTAACGTTGACCATGTGCTATCCGATTTGATCCCGACTGCCAAGTTGAACCAAAGGCAAATTGTGCGACGCAAAAACAGGCATATGGCGCCGCAATAATCGCACGTTCCGGCCGCAAGGCCAATGCCGCAGCCGGGCAAAAAACAGTCAGCGCGGCGTGTATTCAAATTCGTGCTCAATTTTTAGGCTGTTTCTGGTCGGTTGCATTTTATCGATCCACTCGGCACACTGGCCCATTGTGGTGGTGGAACGGCGTCCATGAGAGAGGGGCGGGAGCAGGAAACAGCGTGGCCCTCGCAATTTCCGGGCCTCACGCCCGATGGGCCGGAGAGGGCCGCCGAGCGTGCCGATGCGCGAAACATGCCTGTCGAACGCCGCTCCGGCACAGCTCCCGGCCCAGGTTCAGGCCAACTCGGACGCTCGATCATCGCCGGCCTTCGCGCTCGAAACTGGCGTACGGCGATCGTCATGGCGCTTGATGAGGAACAGGCTTTTGGTCATGGCTTCCTGTTTCTGCCGGTATTTCTCGGCGCCGGTGCGCTTTTCTGGTTTTCGCTGCCGCAGACGCCCGGCTTTTCCGAACTTGCACTGCTGATATGCGTATTTGGCATGGCGGCGGTGCTGTTGCGGCATTCGCCGGGATTGAGACGAAGCGCTGCCATTTTCACATTTCTGTTCGTCGCCGGCATGATGCTTGCCGCCTGGGAAACCCGGCGCGCCGATACCGTGATGCTCGACTCGCCGGTGACCACCCGAATTCAGGGCAGGGTCGTTGCGCGGGAAACGACAGATCGTGGTCATTGGCGTTATACCGTCGTCCTGGCCGAAACGTCCGATCCGGTCCTGAAGCGGCCTCCGGAGCGGGTCACGCTTCTATCGCGCAGCCGCGAAGCGCCGATCGCGATCGGCGGAGGCGTCGAGGGCAGGGTGCGCCTGTCACCCCCATCCGGTGCAGCACTTCCCGGCCTCAACGATTTTGCCTTCGACAGCTATTTCAAGGGAATCGGCGCTGTTGGCTATTTCTATGGGAAGCCAAAGTCGGTCGCCAGCCCTGATAGCGTCGCCCATGGCCCGATGGCGGCATGGCGAGGAAAGGCACTGGAGCGGATCGCCGGCTGGCGCGAGGCGATCGGCGCGCGCATCCGCGCAACGATCGGTGGCGATGCCGGCGCGATCGCCGCGGCGCTGGTCACCGCCGAGGAGCGCGCCATCAGCCGACCGACGGTCGAGGCGCTGCGCGAAGCGGGACTGGCGCATGTCCTGGCGATCTCGGGTCTCAACATGGTGCTGGTCGCCGGCACCTTCCTCATCGGCGCACGGACGCTTCTGAGCCTCGTGCCCGGCCTGGCGCACCGGTTCGCCATCAAGAAGCTGGCCGCGGTCGGCGCCCTGGTCATGGTGTTCTTCTATATCCTCATCTCGGGCGGTGCGGTGTCGGCGATCCGGTCCTGGATCATGATCTCGATCATGCTGGTGGCCGTGTTGTTCGACAGGCCGTCGATCAGCCTGCGCAATGTCGCCCTGTCGGCTCTCGTCATCCTCGTCGTCACGCCGTCGGCCGTCACCGGCCCCGGTTTCCAGATGTCGTTTGCGGCGACGCTCGCATTGGTGGCCGGCTACGGACATTGGCGCGAGCGGCCAAGCCGCGACATGCTGCCGATCACCATGCGGACCCGGTCGCTCACACTCGTCGGCGGCTTTTTCGGCGGGTTGCTCCTGAGTTCCCTGATCGGCGGCCTCTCGACGATGATCTATTCCGCCGGTCATTTCCACCGGCTTGCCGCCTATGGATTGATCGGCAATATCCTCGCCATGCCGGTCATCAGCGTGCTCGTCATGCCGTTCGGACTTCTCGCCATGCTGCTCATGCCCTTCGGTCTCGATTACTATCCGTTGCTGGTGATGGGACAGGGGCTGGAATGGATGATCGCCATCGCAGATCTCGTTTCTTCATGGGGCGGCGAGGTGGCGACCGGAAGGGTGCCGCAAGGCGCCTTCCTGCTGATTGCCGCCGGTGGCGTGCTCGCCTGCCTGTTTCGCACCTGGCTTGCGCTCTCCGGCATCCTCGTGATCGTCGTCGGGCTTTTCGCCGGCTGGTCGGGAGAGACTGTCCGCCCGGTCCTGGCCGTTGCCGAGGATGGGCGCCTCGTCGCTCTCATCGATCACAAGGCCGTTGCGAGCAACCGCGCGCGGCCGGGCGATTTCGTGTTTTCGCAATGGCAAAGAGCGTTGCGGCTGGAGGCGCACGAAAAACCCGTTACCCGGGATGATCTGGGCCTCGACGAGCCGGCCGAAGTGGCTGCCGCTCCCGACGCAACCGGCGCGACGCGAAGGCACAGGCCGCCATTTGACCCTAGGGAAGCGCGGTCCGCCCTCAAGAAACTGGTCGCGGAGGCACCAGGAGGGCGATTTGCTTGCGTTGCGAAACAATGGTGTGCGGCCACGACGCGGCAGGGATGGCTCATCGTCACCGTGGAGGATGCGCGCCTTGTCGGTGCCGCCTGCGACCAGGCCGATATTGTCGTGACCCCGGTGATGCTGCGGTTTTTCGCCTGCCGCTCGGGCGCATTGCTTCTGAGCGGGCAAAGCTTGCGGCGGACGGGTGCCGTCGAGATTTACGCCGCCGCCGCCGATGGTGGCGCCAGGCCGGCCGATAAGGCGGATATGCGGGTGGTTCAGGCGCAGGAACAGTTACAGCGCCCTTGGGCACGCCACAGGACCTATGACTGGCACAGCGGAACCTTCGACAGCACCGCCGCGGCCGAGTAGCCGACGCGCCGGACGAGGGACGGCGGCGGTTGCCTGTTATTTCTTGATTGTGATACTCAACAAATACTTGTCTCTGCGCCTCGGTCTGTCGTAAGAAGCCGCGACGGCGGTCGGCCAATGCGTTCGGCTGCAAGACGGATTGCACCCTGCCTTGCCGGTCGGCGGGTGCTTATAAGAGGACAGGTCATGGCAAAGCTGACAATGGCGAAATGGGTGGTGATGGGGACGATGCTGCTGGCGCTGTCGGGCGCGGGCGCTCTCCACGCACAGGATACGCCGGCGACGGCTCCCGAGGCAGCCACGCAGCAACCGGTCGAGATAGCGCCGATGGGCGCGGATGCAGATCAGGTGCCGACGATCGAGACGGATGCGGCGCAAGGTGAGGCGCCTGATCGGACCCTGCCGCACAATCTCTCGCCGCTCGGCATGTTCATGGCCGCCGATATCGTCGTCAAGGGCGTCATGGGCGCCTTGGCCCTGGCGTCGGTGGCAAGCTGGGCGATCCTCCTCGTCAAGCTTCTTGAAATCGGCTCTGCCAAGGCCGGCGCAAGGAAGGCGGCACGGACCCTGTCGGATGCGGTTTTCCTGCGAGATGTCAGGCAAAAGGCGACGGAGGCAAAAGATCCGACGACGCAGATGATCGCCGTCGCCGCAAAGGAACTGGAAAAATCAGATGCGGTGCTCGATCTCGTCTCGACACAGGGCGTCAAGGAGCGCGTGACATCGCATTTGTCGCGCATCGAGGCAGGGGCCGGCAAGCGCATCGCCAGCGGTACCGGCGTGCTGGCGACGATCGGTTCGATCTCGCCTTTCGTCGGGCTGTTCGGCACCGTCTGGGGCATCATGAATTCCTTCATCGGGATCAGCCAGGCCCAGACGACCAATCTGGCGATCGTGGCGCCGGGCATTGCCGAAGCCTTGCTGGCAACCGCCATCGGCCTCGTTGCCGCCATTCCCGCCGTCGTCATCTACAATTATTTTGCCCGCTCGATCAGCGGTTACCGGCTGATCCTCGCCGATGCCGCAGCGGCGGTGGAGCGGCTGGTCAGCCGCGAACTTGATTTCCGCCAGGCCGACCGGCTCGGATCCCGCAAAGGTGAAGGCCAGGCGCGTGCCGATGCCGGCATGGCACGGATCGGATAAGTCATGGCTGGCAGGATCAAGGAAGCCGAAGGCGATCTCGAGGAAAACAGCGAAATCAACGTCACGCCGTTCATCGACGTGATGCTGGTGCTGCTGATCATCTTCATGGTGGCGGCGCCGCTTGCGACGGTCGATATGAAGGTCGATCTGCCGCAATCGGCGGCGCGGCCGGAAAAGCGCGAGGACAAGCCCGTCTTCGTCACTTTGAAGGCCGATCTTACCCTCGCTCTGGGCAATGACATGGTGGGCCGCGATGGCTTCATCGACGCGCTCAGGCAGATGACCGAGGGCGATACCCAGGCGCGAATCCTGCTGCGTGCCGACAAGGCCGTCGGCTATGGCGAACTGATGACGGTGATGAACCTCATCCAGAAGGCGGGCTATTCCAAAATCGGTCTGGTGGGCCTGGAAGCGGCGCCGGCCGGCTAGAACTTGTAGCCGAGCGACAGGCCGGCGCGGCTCAGGCCGTCATTCGGTCCGTCGCAGAGATTGGCATGCGATGCGTGATCGGCGGTCGCCAGCAGCTGCCAATTGTCGCTCACCCGATATCCGAGTGCGACCTGTTCGCGAAACAGAAAGCGGCAGCCGAGCTTCGGTTCGTCTGCCGGACCGCTATCCAGATTGCCGTTGTGCACGGTGCCGCCAAGACCGAGTTCGACGAAGAGGCGGTCGGTAAGATCGGCGCTCCAGCTGAAGCCGCCATAGACCTGATCGACCCCGTTGCCGGTGCCGACCGAGGCGCCGAGATAGATGCGCGGCTCGAGCAGAGACTGCTGCCAACTGGCCGGCTCGCCGCTCGACAGGGGATCGAAGAAAATCGTCGCCGATGGAAACACGCCCGTTTCGCCCGAATTATCGCTGACCGATCCACTCACGCCGAAACGGAGTTCGTCGAAAACACTGTCGGCTGCGTGCGCCTGTCCTGCAGGCTGCCAAAGAAACAGAGCCGCCGAAAGCAAGGCAAGCCCGGTTGCGGGAAGGCGTGATGGCTGAACGTTCATGCTATCTCCCGGATCGCTCCGCGATTCGTCAAAGTCTCTCGGATAATCTGCCCGAGATTTTTTCCACTGCAAGCCGGAATAGCGCCCGGCGCTTTCGTGAAGCTTGCTTTTTTGACAGAACTGCATTCCATAGCTTGAAACGGGTGCCTCGCGGATTTATGAGCATGGCGTTGACCGGCCGCCGATGGTTGCCGGTTGTTGTTGCGCCGGCGAAGCGCAATGCCGGACGGTGATCCGGATCATGAGGGCATTGATATGGATTTCGAAGCAGCACGCATCAAAATGGTCGACAACCAGATCCGCACGACGGATGTCACGTCGCATGCCGTTCTTTCGGCCTTCCTGTCGGTGCCGCGCGAAGAATTCGTGCCCGACCGGATGAAGGCGCTTGCCTATATCGACACGGATGTCGAATTGTCGGATGAACCGGCCATTGAGCGGCGCTACCTGATGGAACCCTCGCCGATGGCGAAACTCCTGCAACTGGCGGCGATCGCAAAGAGCGACAGGGTTCTCGAAATCGGCTCAGGCACCGGTTATGGCGCGGCGATCCTTGCGCAGCTGGCCGATACGGTGGTGGCGCTCGAGAGTGACGGCGCTCTTGCTGCACAGGCGTCAGAAACCCTTGCCCGCCTTGGTTACTCTTCCGTCGTCGTCGTCAATGGCGATCTCGAGCAGGGCCATACCGCAGCCGCGCCCTATGACGTGATTTTCGTCCATGGCGCCGTGGAAACGGTACCGTCCGCACTTTGCGAACAGCTTGCCGAGGGTGGCCGGCTGGTGGCGGTCGTCGGGGCGGGCAATGCGTCGCGTGCCCGGCTCTTCCTCAAGGAGAGCGGCAAGACATCCGAACGACTTGCCTTCAATACCGCCGTCAAGCCGCTGCCAGGCTTTCGCCTTAGCCGCGAATTCGTATTTTAAAGGATTGGCGCCAAAGCCGCGCGCCACATCGGTTGCGATGTGGCGATTTGGCAACGGGCCTTTCGTTTCTCTCCGGCGCTGCCCGGCCCGGTGACTGCGATCGGTTGCCGGTCTTTCAAATTAAAGCTTCAAAGAGACATCTTGCGGACGACCGGATGAGGCTTTGCTTCGTCTGTCGGTCAGCTGGAGACCGCAAGACGTGGCGTCGCCGGGGGGCGTGCCTCTGTCCCGCGAACTGAGCATGCAGGCTTCCATACGGAGTAGAGATCGTGACGAGTTTGCGCAAATCGGCCGCGGCGGCTGTACTGTCTGCGGCCCTTTGGCTGATGCCCTGCGGCGTTTCCGCCGAAACGATCTTCGATGCGATGGCCAAGGCCTACCGGAACAATCCGGACCTGAACGCTGTGCGTGCCGGGCTGAGGGCAACCGACGAGGGCGTGCCGATCGCCAAGTCCGGCTATCGGCCGAGAATAGGGGCGACGGCCCAGGGAACGTTCACGCGGCTGGGGACCGAGAGACTCAGTCCGTTTTTTCCTGCCACTCCCCTGATACAGAATGATTTCCATACCGGCTCCGCCAGCATCACCATCACGCAGCAGGTGTTCGATGGTTTCCAGACCCTCAACAATGTGAAGGCGGCGGAAGCCAATGTCTTTTCCAGCCGCGAGACCTTGAAGGCCAACGAGATTTCCATCCTGCTGGCGGCCGCGCAATCCTATGCCAATATCGCGCGCGACCAGCGCGTCGTTTCCATTCGCAAGCGTAACCTTGCCTTCCTCAAGGAGCAGTTGAACGCCGCCCGGTCGCGTCTCGACGTGGGCGAGGGCACGCGTACCGATGTCAGCCAGGCCGAGGCGGAACTGGCGGGCGCGCAGGCGATCCTGGTCAATGCCGTCTCCCAGCTGAAGCAGAGCGAAGCCCTTTACGTGCAGATCGTCGGCGATGCGCCGAGGGGCGTCAAGCAACCGGCGCCGGCCTCGAAGGCGTTGCCGAAAAGCCTGGACCAGGCGGTCGCCGCCGGCTTGCGCGACCATCCGACGATCGCCGCCGCCCAATATAGTGTCGATGCAGCCGGCTACCGGGTGAAATCGGCGGAGGGCACCATGCTTCCAGGCGTGGTGGTGCAGGGCGCGTTGACGCGCAATACAACAAATCGGGAGGAGAACTTCAACCGCAGTGCTGATACCTCCAATGCCTCCATTACCGCCAGGCTTGAAGTGCCGCTCTATCAGGGTGGCGCCGAATACGGCCAGATCAGGCAGGCCAAGGAGCGGATGGGACAGCAGCAGATCCTCGTCGATTCGGCGCGGGCCGAAGTCCAGCAGACCATTGTTTCGGCGCATGCGCAGTTCGAGGCCGCGCTGGCCACGACCAGCGCCAACAAGGCACAGGTCAGTGCCGCGAACATGGCCCTGGCCGGTGTCATCGAGGAGCGCAAGGTTGGCCAGCGCACGACGCTGGACGTACTGGACGCGCAACAGAGCGTGCTCGTTGCCGAGGAGAGCCTCGTCGC
>NZ_DATJDJ010000117.1:0-1820 GCF_035497515.1 Pararhizobium sp.
AGCAACTCGACAAGGTGGTGCTCGAAAGCCCTGATATCACCTGCGTCAGGAAGGAACGTCCCTATCGGGTGACGATCGACGTCAAGGGGCCGGACGGTTCGGTCCTGCAAACACTGGAAACATCGGTCACCTCCGATCTCGACCAGGACATACTCCCGGCCAAGGCCCTCATCGTCGGCCCCGCCTATGACAAGAACCCGGAGGTCTTCAAGGACGGCAAGACGCCCGAACATTTCGAAACGGCGAAGTGCGGGACAGAGAACGGCTGAACGTTAAAAGCCGGAGCGTTTCCGCTCCGGCTTTCAAGATATCTTTTCAATGCCTTCGGGCAGGAACCCGAGAGACTGATTCAGCCGACGATTTCGGTATCGGAGAACCAGTAGCGGATTTCCTCGGCGGCGGTTTCCGGCGCATCCGAACCATGAACCGAATTTTCGCCGATCGACAGGGCATGCGTCTTGCGGATCGTGCCTTCGTCGGCATTAGCCGGGTTGGTGGCGCCCATGATTTCGCGGTTCTTCAGGATGGCGTTTTCGCCTTCAAGAACCTGGACGATGGTCGGGCCCGAAGTCATGCCTTCGACCAGTTCGCCGAAGAAGGGGCGTTCCTTGTGAACAGCGTAGAAGCCTTCGGCCTGGCGGGTGCTCATCCAGACGCGCTTGGAAGCGACGACGCGCAGGCCAGCATCTTCAAGCATCTTGGTGATGGCGCCCGTCAGGTTGCGCTTGGTCGCGTCCGGCTTGATCATCGAAAAGGTGCGTTCAATCGCCATTGTCTCAATCCCTTGGTGTTCGTGGTCCGTGAATTTGGCGGTTCAATAACCGTCAACGCCAAGCAAAACAAGGGGGAGCCGCGAAGTTTCACGCCGCCGTCACGGTCCGTCCGAGCCCGTCATGGAGATCAAGACAGCGTTCGAACCAGTCGATGACCGGGTCTCCGGCCACAAGGATCGGCTTCGGAGAGGTGATCCGCGCCCATTGCAGTGCCCCGAAGACGATGTAATCGGCAAAGAGCGGGCTGTCGCCGCCGATGAAGTTCTGTCTCTTGAGCATGGTGCGCAACGGCTCCAGCCTGGCCGGAAAGGCCTGGAGTTCCGCCGCGCCCATTTCGAGCACCGCCTCGAGCGTCGTGCCGAAGCGCGCCTCGCGGGAAGCCCGGTAATAGGCCTGATCGACGGGTTCAAGGCAATCGTGGATGTCCATCAGGATGATGCGGATCAGGGCGGCTTGCAGCACCGTCTGCGTCCAGCTTTCGATGAAGCGCGCCGTCGCCTTGCCGCCCTCGCCGCCAAACAGCGACGGGCGATCGGGGTAGGTTTCCTCCAGATGAAGCGCGATGGCAAAGCTGTCGGGGATCAGCCGGTCGCCGTCGCGCAGCAGTGGCACGGTTTTCGTTGCCGCGTTCTCGATCACCGGGATCTGCGTGAAGCCCACCGGCTCAAGCTGATAATCGAGCCCCTTATGAGCAAGCGACAGGGCGGTCTTCCAGGCATGCGGCGAAAAATGCCGGGTCTTGTCGGTGCCGCTCAGCGTGTAGAGTATGCGGGTCATGTCTTCTCCTGCTTTGCCCTTCCTGGCGCGCCATTGAACCCGGCTACCGGCAACAATCAAATCAGAAAAATTCATGGATCGGATCGCGCCCGCTGATCATGATTTGCGATAGGCTGGAATGAGCGCAGGAGAAGACCATGATCGAACACTACCGGATGTTTGCCGACTATAACCGCTGGGCCAATCGGCTGCTCTACCAGGCCGCAAGCGGCCTGAGCGATGCGCAATACCGCGAAGACATGGGCGCCTTCTTCGGCTCGCTGCATCATA
>NZ_DATJDJ010000118.1:0-8625 GCF_035497515.1 Pararhizobium sp.
GGCCGGACAGAAACTCGGCATAAAAGAAGTCGACGACGGCATTTGGCTCGTCAGCTTCATGCACTATGATCTGGGATATATCGACCTGGAGCAGAGGACTTTGCAAACCATCGACAACCCGTTCGGCACGAGGTTGTCACCCATGTCTTAGGTACGAGGTGTTACCTATGTCTCCGGTATGGACATAGACAGAAATGGTGGGCCCGGAGGGACTCGAACCCCCAACCAAGCGGTTATGAGCCGCCGGCTCTAACCATTGAGCTACAGGCCCTCAACGGAACATGTCCGGTACCCGCCGGCCAATGGCAGACGGCGGGTGGATTGGCTCTAGCGGAAAACTGTTTTTCCCACAAGACATCGCCGCAATCCCTACACAATCAATGCCCAAGAAGGAGCCAGGGACAAAACACAACCGGAGAGAACCCATCCATGACATCTTATTCCTTTTCCCGCAGCCTCAGGACCGCCGTTCTCGCGGCCGCTTTTGCGGGTGTGGCCGCGGCTTCGGCGCTGGCGCAGGACAATGCGCCGCGTGAAGCCGTGATCACCGTCTCGGGCGAAGGCCGTTCCAGCATCGCGCCGGATATGGCGATCCTTTCGTTCAGCGTCGTCAAGGATGCCAAGACCGCCAGGGAAGCGCTCGACGCCAACAACAAGGCGATGGCGGACGTGCTGAACGCGCTGAAGAGCGGCGGCATCGCCGATCGCGACCTGCAGACCTCCGGCTTTGCGGTCAATCCGCAGTACCAGTATCCGGACAACAGCGATGGCGGCAATCGCCAGGCCGTGCTGACCGGCTACCAGGTCGCCAATTCGCTGACGATCACCGTTCGCGACCTTGCCAAGCTTGGCGACATCATCGACCAGTCGGTGACGCTCG
Source organism: Pararhizobium sp. (assembly GCF_035497515.1). Classification (GTDB taxonomy): domain Bacteria; phylum Pseudomonadota; class Alphaproteobacteria; order Rhizobiales; family Rhizobiaceae; genus Pararhizobium. The sequence goes on from NZ_DATJDJ010000118.1 coordinate 881, forward strand.
GTGTCAACCAGGGCGGCTCGATCCAGTTTACCAACGACAAGCCCGAGGCTGTTATCACCGAGGCCCGAAAATCGGCGGTGACCGATGCCGTGGCCAAGGCAAAAGTCCTGTCGGAAGCGGCTGGCGTCTCGCTCGGACGGATCGTCGAAATTTCAGAGAACGCATCGCGGCCGGAACCGATGCCGATGATGCGCACCATGGCAAAGGAATTTGCCGCCGATGCCGTACCGATCGCGACGGGAGAGAACAGTTATAACGTCACCGTCAACATGACCTTCGCGATCAAGCAATAATAGCGCACCATGGATCACCGTGGATGTTGCGGAATGAAAAATTGAAACCCGCTTCGGCGGGTTTTCTTTTGCCGGGAGACGGTAACACAGCGCTCATCCGTCCACGACAAACGAAACGCCCCCCGTGACAGGATCACGAGGGGCGACACTTTCCGTCGGCCGGGGGAGACAAGACGGAAGGTATTCGAACTGGCCGACGTGGATCAGCCGCCGATAAACGGGCAGCCGCGTGCATTGGCGAAAACGACCCGGCGGTAATCGCCCCAGCGGCGGCCTTCGACGACGACACGGCGCGGCGAGACATCGACGACGCGGGCGCGGCGCAGACCATGGGCGCGGGCCTTGTCCTGGGCGAGCCACGGATCGCAACGGCCGCGACGTTCATGGCCCCAGCCGCCGTGGCGGCGTCCGGAATTGTAATGGCGTCCGCGGTTCCAGTCGCGTTCGTCGCCGTAGCGCTTGCCATCGCGGTACTGGACATCGACCAGGCCACCGGAATGGATGCCGAAGGTCAGCGTATCGGCAGCGGCCGGTGCCAGCGTGGCGCCAAAGCCCGTGAGGCCGATGAAACCGGCCAGCATCAGTTTCGAAAGGATCTGTTTCATGACTGTTTCTCCCGTATTGGTCTCTCAGCATCCGCCCGTTCAAGTCTTGCCGGGCATTGGGATCACACTAGATCCGAGTGGCTGAACGGAAACGGAATCCACCGTTCATCCGAGGTTCACGGGAGATCCAGGTCGCGACAGGGAGGTTGCAGAAGCGATCTCGAATCGCTTCAGTGGGCGAGCGCCTTTTCAAAGACGCGGATGTTGCGGTAATGGCTGAGCCTTGTGACGAAGCCATTTTCGAACTCGAAGACGAAGACGCTGGGGATCGAATAGGACTGGCCGCTGGCTTCCGGGAAACCCGGCATGGTCTCGCGGTAATGGCCGCGCGCGGTGACATCGACGGCGACGCGCTGGCCGAAGGCGTCGTGCATCAGCACCATGTCGCTGAAGCGTTCGTCGAAATGGCGGAAATAGCTCATGACATTCATGCGCAGCGGGCCGGCGCCGATGGTCCGCTGGCCGGTCAGCGTGTCGAGCGCCACGTCCTCGTCGAGAAAGGAGCCGATCGTCTCGAAATCCCGCTCGTTCAGGGCTTCGATGAAGCGGCTGGCAATGGTCTGCGCGTCGGTCAATGATCTTCCCCCTAGCTGTCGAACCGGCAACCAAACGCACCGGCGAACCATAACGCCAAAGCCCTGATTTTGTTCCCCGAATGACGATCGAAGTGCTGGCGCAGTTCAACATCGCCGAGACTGCACCGAGCAATGCCTGATTGTCCAGAACAAACGTTTTGCCGGTGGATCAGCCTGCGAGATGCAGGACGATCTCGCGGCGATGCGGACGGTCGCGGTGTTCGAACAGATAGATCCCCTGCCAGGTGCCGAGCATCAGCCGGCCGTCACCGACGGGGATGCCGATCGAGACCTGCGTCAGTGCCGCCTTGATATGGGCGGGCATGTCGTCCGGCCCCTCGGCCGTGTGGGTAATCCAGCGCATCGACGGATCGTCCGAGCGTGGCACCAGTCGCTTGAAGAATTGGTCGAGATCGCGCTTTACATCCGGATCGGCATTTTCCTGAATGAGCAGCGAACAGGATGTGTGGCGAGCGAAGACCGTCAAGAGCCCCTCCTCCACCCCGGCCCTGACGACGAAGCGCTCGGCCTCATCGGTAAATTCGTAAAGGCCGGCGCCGCGGGTGGAGAGGCTGATGATCGTCTGGGGCATGGTGTTCCTTCAGCAGTAAAGACCAAACGGACCATGTCACAATTCGAGGAAGCTTTTGAAGCCTCCATAGATCATCCGCTTGCCATCGAAGGGCATGGTCCAGTTGTCCGTCTTGAGACGGGGATCGGCCATGACCTTGGCATTGATTGCGTCCCGCGCCTCGCGCGAGGGATAGGTGATCCAGGAGAAGATCACCAATTCGTCGTCCGTCGCCTTCACCGCGCGCGGGAATGAGGTGATCTCGCCATAGGGCACGTCGTCGCCGATGCATTCGACATAGGAGAGCGCACCATATTCCTTCCAGACCGCGCCCGCAGTTCGGGCGAGGTCCTTATAGGCTTCGATATTGTCCTTCGGAACGGCAACGATGAAACCATCGACATAGGGCATTTCGGATCTCCTCCACGATAACCGATGGCCGGAAACATGGCGCGGCCATCGGATGCGTCAAGCCGCGGCTTTAAGAAAAGGTGGCAGCGTTTCGGGCGAGCGCCGACCGGCATGCGGCCATTCCTCGTCCAGCTGCGGACGCAACCCCGCGTGCATCCGCAACAAAACATTCATCCAAATGGTTGACTAATGAAGATTCGTCCGTATATTCATCCATATGGTTGAATTATGGAGATATCGCCGGCCCCCGTATTGTGGACCCGGACTGTCGCCGCATGCCGGCCAGACGAAACCCTCGCCCGACGGCGGGCGCAACTCGAACCAGACAGCAGGAGAGCCCCATGACCGATCGCAACTTCACCACCGCCTTCACCATCGAGCAAACGCCGGAAGCCGCCTTTGCCGCCATCACCGATGTCCGGGGCTGGTGGTCGCAGGATATCGACGGCCCGACCGACCAGGCCGGGAAGGCCTTCAAATACCGGTTCCACGATATTCATCGCTGCGAGATCCAGGTGACGGAACTGGTGCCGGGCAGGAAGGTCGCCTGGCTCGTTCTCGACAACGACTTCAACTTCACGCAGGACAAGAGCGAGTGGAAAGGCACCGAGATGATCTTCGACATCTCCAGAAAGGACAATCTGACCGAGGTACGCCTGACGCACCGGGGCCTCGTCCCCGAATATGAATGCTACGACGCCTGCTCCAACGGCTGGACCACCTATGTCAACGGCAGCCTGCGGGACCTGATCGTCACGGGCACGGGACAGCCGAATGTTGGCCAGCCGATGAACGACACCGAGCGGGCGCTCGCCTCGTAGGTCGCTTCATCAACGAAGCCCGACGCCCGGTCGATCGACCGGGCGAGGACGCAGACCTCTCCCATCGGCCAAACAAAAACGACGTCCTCTTGTTTCGGGGCAGTTGAAAACGTCGATTGTTCGTGAAAACTTACAGGCTGGAAGCGGAACGCCGGCCCGGAAACGCAGACACCCTTTTCTTCAAGCATGGTCATCAACGGCGCGTATACCGCCTTCACAACGGAGTTTCGGCATGGCCAATTCCTCCTATCGCTGGGTGATCGTCGCCGCCGGCGGCCTGCTCGGCTGTCTTGCCATCGGCGCGATGTTTTCGCTGCCCGTGTTTCTGCTGCCGATCTCGCGCGATACCGGCTGGTCGGTGACCGGCGTCTCCAGCGCCATGACGATCGGCTTCCTGGCGATGGCGGCGGGCAGCATGGTCTGGGGCAGCCTGTCGGACCGCTGGGGCGCGCGACCGATCGCGGTCGTCGGCTCGACGATCCTCGCCGGCGGTCTTTTCCTGACCAGCCGCGCGACATCGCTTCTGGAGTTCCAGCTGATTTTCGGCCTTGTGGTCGGTGGCGCCACCGCGGCGATCTTCGCGCCGCTGATGGCCTGCGTAACCGGCTGGTTCGACACGCATCGCAGCCTTGCCGTGTCGCTGGTCTCCGCCGGTATGGGCATGGCGCCGATCACCATGTCGCCGCTTGCCGCCTGGCTCGTCACCATCCATGACTGGCGGACATCGCTGCAGATCATCGCCGTTCTCGTCGCCGCCGTGATGATCCCCGTATCGCTGCTCATCCGTCCAGCGCCGGCACTGCAGGGCGCGACCGTGACCGTTGCGGACAATGGCGGGCCGCAATCCTCGATGACGGTCGGACAGGTGGTCCGATCGCCGCAATTCATCATCCTGCTGCTCACCAATTTCTTCTGCTGCGCCACCCATTCCGGGCCGATCTTCCACACGGTGAGCTATGCCATCAGCTGCGGCATTCCGATGATCGCCGCAGTGACGATCTACAGCGTCGAGGGATTGGCCGGCATGGGTGGGCGCATCGCCTTCGGCCTGCTCGGCGACAGGTTCGGCGCCAAGCGCGTTCTCGTTCTGGGGCTGCTGGCGCAGGCTTTCGGGGCCCTCGCCTATTTCTTCGTCCGCGAACTTAGCGCCTTTTATGCGGTGGCCGCACTGTTCGGCTTCATCTATGCCGGCGTCATGCCGCTCTACGCTGTGCTGGCGCGCGAAAACTTTCCGTTGAGAATGATGGGGACGGTGATCGGCGGCACGGCCATGGCCGGCAGCCTGGGCATGGCGACCGGACCGGTAACCGGCGGGCTGATCTACGACACGTTTGCAAGCTATGGCTGGCTCTATATCAGCGCCTGGGCAATCGGCATCGGCGCGTTCCTGATCGCCATGACCTTCAAGCCCTTCCCGCAGGCACAGCCGGAACTGGCGCCGGCGCGCGGATGACCGCTTTCGCAAATGACCGGCCGCGTCCAGGCCGCCATGATGACGATGGTGAAGCTTGGCGTCGCGGGCTTGGAAAAAGCCGCAACCGGGGGCTGACAGAGCCTCAAACCCCTTCCATATCCTCCTTCAGGCGGGTGAGCATCTCGACCGCCTGCGCCGCATAGGGACCGATCCAGCGATCATGGATATCCTTGATCGGCAGCGGATTGAGATGGTTCCAACGCTCGCGTCCCTCGCGCCGGACGATGATCAGGTCCGCCTCCTCCAGAACTTTCAGATGCTGCATCACCGTGCAGCGGTCGAGCGCGAGAAAGTGCTGGCACATTTCCCCCGTCGTCTGCGGCCGATCCTTCAGCCTGTCCAGCATGGCGCGGCGACTGGCGGCGGCCAAGGCCTTGAAGATCCTGTCGTTTTTCTCATCGATTGACATGTTATATTTTTATAACATAATGGCGCCATCGACAAGCGGGAAAACAGGAGGAATGATCATGGATCTGAAGTTCAGAGTTGCCGGCCGGATCGCCAAGCCGGTTTCACAGGTGTTCGAGGCGGTGGTGAACCCCGACCAGCTGTCGCGCTATTTCACCACAGGCGGCGCCAAGGGAAGACTGGAGACCGGCGCCACCGTGACCTGGGATTTTCACGATTTTCCGGGCGCCTTTCCCGTCCATGTGGTCGAGGTGGTGAAGGACAAAAAGATCGTGTTCCTATGGGCCGGCAACGAGGGCAGTCCGGAGCCTGTCGGCTACGACACGACGGTGACGATGACCTTCGAACCGCTCGAAGACAACCGCACGCTCGTTTCGATCAGCGAGGAAGGCTGGCCGACGACACCGGGCGGGCTCAAGGGATCGTTCGGCAATTGCGAGGGTTGGACGGGGGCACTCTGCGCCATGAAGGCCTGGCTGGAGCACGGGCTTAACCTGCGCGAAGGCTTCTACAAATAGAAACCCGACGGGCGTGGCGGCTCAGTTTTTCGGAAACCGCCGCGCCTGCCACTGGCTTTTCGGCACCGCATCGCCAACCGCATAACTGAAGGCGGCGATACCGTCGGCCTCGGCATTGACGGTGCATTTGAAATCGACGTCGATCCAGCCCCCGGCGGTCTTGTAGGCGGCGCCTTTGGCCGTCATCACCTCACCCGAGATCGGCGAACCGTTGCGCGGATCGAAAAACAGCCCTTGCGGCACGGTATCCGGCCGGGCGCGACGAACCTGTTCCAGCGTCTCGATCATGCACATCTGCACGATCCGCCGCTCCCTCGGCAACTTGCCGAGCGCCTGCTGGACGCGCGGATCCGAGAGCGTCTTGGCGGAATAGAGTTCGCTTGCCTTCTTCAGTTCCGAGGGCGGTCGCTGGGGTCGTGTCTCCGCTGTCAACGAATCCGCCGAGGCAAGCTCCTGGCTCGCGGCCCTGTTGTCCACGGGGATATTCTTCGGCCGCGCCTGTGGGGTCGGCACGTTTTCGATCAGCGCCTCGCCTTCGTTAAGCACATCGCTCGGATTGACCGATTCGGGCAGATCGAGTTCCGGCAGCTTCGCGACAGCCGGCGTATCCACGGGCTTGTCCTGCGGCTTGCTGAGGTCCGGTTCATCCTTCAGCGGCGGCTGCCCGGCTTGCGGGATGACGGGATCGGCGCGGGGCTCGGTATCCGGCTTTTTCTCCGGCTCCGACGGGCGATCGCCGCCCGCCTCCTTGCCGCCGTCCTTTGAAGCGGATTCGAAGGCCTGCGGCAGGGAGGGAGCAGCCTCCGCCTTCCGCTCCTCGACCTTCTTCGCGTCCGGCGGCCGCTTGGCGGGCTCTTTCAGTGGTTGTTCTTCGGGCTTGGCCTCCGGCTTTTGCTCGGCCTTTTCAACCGGCTTTGCCTCTTCGTCTGCCTTCGGCTCAGGCTTTTCTTCCAACTTCGCTTCCGGCTCCGGCTTCACAACCGGTTCCGTCTTTTTCTCGGGCTCCGGCTTCTTTTCAGGTTCCGGCTTTTTCTCAGGCTCGGGCTTCTTCTCGGGTTCCGGTTGTTTTTCCGGCTCCTGAACCATCTCGACCTTCACCGTTTCTTCCTTTTCAGGTTCCGGCTGGGTCATCGGCCATTGAAGCAGGAGTGCGGCGGCAAAACCGACATGCAGGATCACGGAGGCGAAAAGCCCCGCTCCGAATGATCCCTGCTTCTTTTCGGAATTCTGCTGCATGTCAGGTGAATAAAGCCGGATACTGACCGGATCGTGACCGGCGGCGAGACGAAGGAGAAGGCCCGGCCCCTCCGGGCAGACGCCCCTCTCCTAGCATGCGAACAATGCCGTTCCTAGCGCCGGGCAAGGTTCAGGCCGAATGCTCCACGATCTCGAAACGGTCGGGATAAAAGGCCAGATGATCCCTGATCTCCACCACCGCGCTGTATGGCGCCTCATAGGACCAGATCGCATTGGCAAGCTGCGCGCCGCCGGTCGGCACGCCGAAATACGAGGCGTCACCCTTGTAGGGGCAATAGGTCGTGTGGTCGCTGCGCGCCAGCGCCGCCATGTCGACATCCGCGCGCGGAATGTAATGCACCGCCGGATAAGACGCCTCACGCAGAGTCAGGATATTACGGCTGTCGGCAATCGTTTGGCCGTTCAACCGGATAACGATACGTCCGCCATATGCGGTGATGGTAATCGGATGATCGGGGCCAGGGATTTTGATGGGCTTCTCGGGCATCGGATGTCCTCGTTCTGAAACAACAGGAATGACATGGGGTGCAAAGCGCATTTCCCCAAGATGCTTGCCCCCAGAAGGTCGATTTCACGCCCTTGTAAACGAAAAAACCCGGCCAGCTTTCACTGACCGGGCTCTTGATGGCTCAATCGGCTGATGATGCGGATCAGCTGTCGAGGAACGAGCGCAGCTTCCTGGAGCGGCTCGGGTGCTTCAGCTTGCGCAGCGCCTTGGCCTCGATCTGGCGGATACGCTCGCGGGTGACCGAGAACTGTTGGCCGACTTCTTCGAGCGTATGGTCGGTGTTCATGCCGATGCCGAAACGCAT
>NZ_DATJDJ010000119.1:0-3865 GCF_035497515.1 Pararhizobium sp.
CGTCAGATGGCCTTCGTTCACGGGAACGAAACCCCCATGGGCCGGGCGGAACGCTTCCGCGGCTTCCGCGACGGCGCTTTGAGCGCAACCGACGCCCATGTCGACGACATCGTGTTTGACGAATCGGCAGGCTTCCGTGGCACCTTTCTGACCTATCTACGATCGGGAAAATCTCCGACCGCGCTGTTCTGCGCCCATGACGGCACCGCAATCACCGTCGTTTCCGAACTGCTTCGCCTCGGCGTTCGTGTGCCGGAAGAAATCTCGGTGATTGCGATGCCGTCATGGGCGCAGAACAGCGCAGTGGGAGATTTTCCCGATCGCAGATAGGTCAGCAAGGCACCACGGAAGCCTGCCGATTCGTCAAACACGATGTCATCGACATGGGCGTCGGCTGCGCTCAAAGCGCCGTCGCGGAAGCCGCGGAAGCGTTCCGCCCGGCCCATGGGGGTTTCGTTCCCATGAACGAAGGCCATCTGACGGTGTCCGAGTCGCAGCAGCATTTGCGCCACGCCATAACCCGATTCCCAGTCTGCCCCGACCACCTGATCGACCTGTTCCATGGGGCCGGCATAGCTGGCGCAGACGACCGGAAGGCCGGTTTTTGTTGCGACAGCAGTCCAGTCGGACGGCTTGGGTACGGCCAGTATCATGCCGACAACGGACGATTCCAGCTGTGTGACGTCGCTCAGATAACGCGCCTGCCGCGGCACGATCACGAAGCCCAGCTTCTCGCCCTCGCGTTCGGCGCCGTGCATGATGTTCAGCCAAAGCTCACTGCTGACGGGGTCGATTTCCTGGCGGATGAAAAGAATATGGCCGGCCGTGTAGCTTACATCCTGCTGGACCCGATAACCCATGGCGTGCGCGGCGCGGATGACCCGGCTTCTCGTGCTTTCGCCCACCCCCGCTTTCCCCGAGAGCGCGCGCGAAACAGAGAATTTTGAAAGCCCCAGCTGGTCTGCAAGATCTTGGATTGTTACCCGGTTGGAGGCCATCGGCGTTCTTTCTAATGATAGGCTTTTGTTGTGGCGTATGAAACGTTTAACGTCAAGTCGAGCGAAAAATGCCCAAATAAAGTTGCGCCACTAAAACTTTTCTGTTAGCTTTTTCCTAACAAAACCAAACATGACCGCGAGGTGCTGGGGAGGAGATTCCGGCATCCGTGGTGGGATGGATATCGTGGGAAAATTTGTAGTTGCGCCTCTGGCTGATATTCCGCCGGGCACGCAGAAACGCGTCCGCGTGGCGGGTCGCGACATTGCCGTCTTCAACGTTGGCGGCGAGCTGTTCGGGATTTCGGATGCCTGCCCGCATCAGGGCGGCAGTCTGTCCACGGGCACAACGGTTGGTTTGACGACGTCCTCGGAGCCGGGAACGTTCTGCCATTCCCGGCCCGGTGAGTTTGTACGCTGCCCCTGGCACAGCTGGGAATTCGATCTGCGGACCGGTCAGTCGTGGTGCGATCCCCGGCGATTTCGCACGAAAGCCTACGATCTGAGCGTCGAGCCGGGCGAGACGCTGGTTGCAGGCCCCTATGTCGCGGAAACATTCGGCGTGTCGGTCGAGGACCAATATGTGGTGGTCGAGTTCTAGGCACGCCCCGAAGGCGAGCGGTTGCTGGACCAAAATAATGAAGCGGGAGTGTTACAGGTGTCCGTTGCCAATGCCATCGATTGCGATATCCATCCCGGCGTTCCGACTATCAAGGCGCTTTTGCCATACATGAGCGACTATTGGCGCGAGGCATTCATCGCCCGCGGACAGGATGGGTTCCAGCCCGCCAGCTACCTGCCGAATTCGCCCCTGGCCTGTCGTCCGGACTGGCGTGAGGGTGATGCCGTCGGCGCCAGCCGGCTTGAATTGCTGCAACGGCATGCCCTTGATGGGCTCGGTACCGGTCTGGCCATCTGCAATGTCCTCTACGGCGGTTCTTTCGCGATCAGCGAAACCATGGCGGCGGCGATCTGCTCTGCGGTCAATGATTGGCTGCGCGCGGAGTGGCTGGATCGCGACCCGCGGCTTCGCGCCTCCATCGTCGTGCCGACCCAGAATCCGCGCCTTGCCGTGGAAGAGATCGAACGTCTCGCTGGTGACCGACGCTTCGTCCAGATCCTGATGCCGGTGGCGCTGGACATGATGCTCGGCAAGGAACACTACTGGCCGATTTTCGAGGCGGCGCAGCGCCATGCTCTGCCGATCGGCCTTCATGCCGGAAGCCTCTACCGCTATGCGCCGACGACGAACGGCTGGCCCACGCATTTCCTGCAGGATTATGTCGGAAACAACCACGCCTTCGAGAGCCAGTTGCTGAGCCTGATTGCCCAGGGGGTCTTCCTGCGCTTTCCGGATCTGAAAGTCGTGCTTCTCGAGAGCGGCGTGACCTGGCTTCCGGGCTTTCTCTGGCGTGCCCGCAAGACCTGGCGCGCGGTGCGGCCCGAGGTGCCGTGGATCAACGAGTCGCCGATCGACATCGTCCGGCGCCATGTCCGGCTCACGGCGCAGCCGCTCGACGGTCCTGCCGATCCTGCGGTCCTGGAGCGGGTCCTCAACCAGATCGGTTCGGACGACATGCTCCTCTATGCCTCGGATTATCCGCACTGGCAGTTCGACGGGGACCGGGTTGTCCCGGACGGCGTGCCGGCGCGTCTCATCGAGAAGATGGCCCGCGACAATCCGCTGGCGACCTATCCCCGACTGAGGGAGACGATTCAATGAGCATGACGGACGATATCGCGGTGGAGCCTTCCGAAAAGGCGACCAGGTTCAGGATGGTGGATTGCGACATTCATCCCGCGCTGAAACACAAGAAGGCGCTTCATCCCTATCTCGAACGGCGTTGGCGCCAGCATCTCGACGAGTTCGGTGCGCTTGCCCATTGCGTATATGCGACCCGCGGCGGTCCCTATCCGCGTTTCACCCCGGAAACGGCACGCCGGGATGCCTGGCCGCCCAATGGCAATCCTCCGGGGTCCGATCTCGAATTCATGCAGACCCAGCATCTCGATGCCCATGGCATCGAATACGGCATCCTGCAGCCGATCGTCGGTGCAAACAATACACGCAACACCGACCTGTCGGCCGCGCTCTGCACGGCGACGAACCGATGGCAGGTGGATGAGTTCACTTCCAGAGACCCCAGGCTGAAGGCTTCCATCCATATCGGCGCTGAAGACGCCGAACTGGCTGTGGCCGAGATCGAGCGCTGGGCGGGTGATCGCAATTTCGCGCAGATCCAGTTGGGCTCCCGCTCGGTGGAGCCGATCGGACGAAAGCGCTACTGGCCGATCTTCGAAGCGGCGGTGCGCAACGACATGCCGATAGGCTTCCATGTCGGCGGGCCGTCGCCTTATGCGCCATCGCCGAGCGGCTGGCCCGATTATTACCTGGAGGACCACCACGTCCTGACCCATAGCGCCCATGCGCAGGTCTCCAGCATGATCCTGGAGGGGGTGTTCGAACTGTTTCCGCGCCTTCGTGTGGTGATGATCGAGGCAGGGTTTGCCTGGGTGCCGTCGCTTGGCTGGCGGCTTGACAACCACTGGCGCAAGCTGCGGACCGAAACGCCGCTCTGCAAGCGGCCACCATCCGAATATCTGCGTCAGAACGTGTGGTTCACGACACAGCCAGCCGACGAGCCCGAGCGGCGCGAAGACCTGCGCTTCCTGTTCGAGCAGATCGGTTTCGACCGGATGATGTTTGCAACGGACTATCCCCACTGGGACTTCGACGATCCCGAGCGCGCGCTCGTCATGCCCATGAGCAAGGACGAACGGCGGATGCTGTTCCGCGACAATGCGATGAAATTCTACGCGAATCTCGACTGAAGGACGACTGCAGATGAAGAAGTTGATCAATGATCCCG
>NZ_DATJDJ010000120.1:0-47389 GCF_035497515.1 Pararhizobium sp.
ACGCATCTTGTACACGCATTTCACTACCTCAAAGGTATCCGTGCCCCGTTGGCGGAATTGGTAGACGCGCCTGACTCAAAATCAGGTTCCGAGAGGAGTGCTGGTTCGATTCCGGCACGGGGCACCACAGTTTCCTTTTTACAGCCGAACCTCGGCGCCCCGTTATTCCGCCGCTGGCTCTTCCTTTTTGCTGCCGATCGACTTCACCTTTTCCCGCAGCCACTGGAAATTCACGTAGAGCATCGGGATCAGGAAGATGCCGACCAGCGCCGAGCCGAGCATGCCGCCGAAGACGGCGGTGCCGACGCCGCGGCGGCTGAGCATGCCCGCACCTTCGGCGATCACCAGCGGTATGAGGCCGGCGATGAAGGCAAAGCTGGTCATCATGACGGCGCGGAAGCGCTCGCGTGCGCCTTCCACCGCCGCTTCCGGGATGCTCAGCCCCTGCTTGCGGCGTTCCATCGCGAATTCGACAATCAGGATGCCATTTTTCGCCGCAAGCGCGATCAGCACGACAAGGCCGACCTGTGCATAGATATTGTTGTCGAGCCCCGCGAGCTTCAGCGCCAATATCGAGCCGGTAACCGCGGCGGTGACCGAGAGCAGGACAGCGACCGGGATGGTCCAGCTTTCATAGAGACCAACCAGGAAGAGATAGGCGAACAGGACGGCGAGACCCAGGATCATCGTGGTCTTGCCGCTCGCCTCGATTTCCTGCAGCGCGGTGCCCGTCCATTCATAGCTATAACCGGGCGGGAGGGTCTTGGCGGACACGCCCTCCATCGCCGCGATGGCCTCGCCGGAACTGCGGCCCGGCGCGGGGCCGCCGTTGATCGTGGCGCTGGCATAGTTGTTGTAGCGCACGATCATCTGCGGCCCGAGGATCAGCCGCGCCTGGGCAAAGGCCCGGATCGGCACCATCTGCCCGTTGTTGTTGCGGACATTGATCCGGTAGATATCCTCGATTTTCGAGCGCTCGGAGGCCTCGCCCTGCACGGTCACCTGCCAGGTGCGGCCAAACAGGTTGAAATCGTTGGCATAGGCGCTGCCGAGAACCGATTGCAGCACGTTGAACACATCGGAAACCTCGATGCCGAGCGTCTGCACCTTCTCGCGATCGATGTCGAGATAGAGCTGCGGCGTGTTGGCGGCGTAGGTGGTAAAGACACGGGCAAGCGCCGGGTCCTGATTGGCCGCGAAGACAAGGCCGCGGGCCGCCTGGGCAATGTCGGCCGCGCCGCCGCCGGTCAGGTTCAAAAGCTGATATTCGAAGCCGCTGCCGGTGCCGAGCCCGATGATCGGCGGCAGGTTGTAGACGATGATATTGGCATCGCGAACCTGCGCCTGCAGTTCGCTGGTGAGCTTGGCGATCAGGCTGTTGACCGACAGTTCAACCGTCGGGCGGTCGGCGAAGGGTTTCAGGGTGATGACCAGGAGGCCCGAATTCGATTTCACCTGGCCGTCGAGCAGGCTGTAGCCGACAACCGACATGACGCCGGCGACACCCTCGGTCTTGCGAACCATGTCCTCGACCCGCTTGGCGACGTCATTCGTCCGGTTCACCGACGCGCCGTCCGGCAGCACGATCTCGCCGAAGATGGCGCCCTGGTCCTCCGACGGCAGGAAGCCGGTCGGCGTCACCTTCATCAGCCAGCCTGTGGCGGCTCCAAGCCCGACCAGCAGGACGAGCCCGAGAAATGCGAAGCGCACGAAACGCCTGACCAGCGACGCATAACCATCGCGGGCATAGTCGATCCCCTGCAGGACATAGCGGATAGGGCCGCGCCTCGGGCCATGGTGCGCTTTCAGCAGCACCGAGCAGAGCGCGGGCGAGAGCGACAGGGCGTTGATGGCGGAAATCACCATGGAGACGGAAACGGCGACCGCGAACTGCCGGAAGAGCTCGCCTGAAATGCCGGGAATGAAGGCCACCGGAATGAACACGGACAGAAGAACCAGCGTAATCGCGATGATCGGCGCGGTGATCTCGCCCATGGCGCGCCGCGCGGCCTCGGCCGGCGGCATGCTCGGGTCCTTTTCCAGCTGTGCCTCGACCGCCTCGACGACGACGATGGCATCGTCGACGACGATACCGATCGCCAGCACCAATGCGAGCAGCGACACGGTGTTGGCCGAGAAGCCGAGTGCCATCATCACCGCGAAGGTGCCGATCAGCGAGACCGGCACGGCGATCAGCGGAATGAGCGTGGCACGCACACTTCCGAGGAAGAGATAGACGACGATGATGACGAGGACGAAGGCCTCGATCAGCGTCTTGATGACCTCGTGGATGCTTTCATCGACGAACTTCGTCGTATCGTAGGTCACCTTGTATTCGACTCCATCCGGGAAGGATGGTTTCAGTTTCTCGAGCAGCTGGTCGATCGCCTCGGCGGTGGCGATCGCATTGCCGCCGGGCGACTGGTAGATGCCGATGACGGCGGCCGGCGTGCCGTCCTGCCGGCCGATCTGCTCGGCGGATTTCGAAGTCAGCTCGACGCGCGCCACATCGCGGATACGCACGAAAGAGCCGTCCGGTTGCGCCCGCAGCACGATGCTTCCAAATTCCTCGACGGTGGTGAGACGCCCTTTCGTCTGGATGGTCAGCTGGAATTGCTGGTCGGGCAGTGCCGGCTGGGCGCCGATCCGGCCGATCGCGGCCTGGACGTTCTGCTTCTGCAGCGCGTTGACGATATCGCTCGGCGTCAGGCCGAAACTGGTCAGCTTCTCCGGAGTCACCCAGATGCGCATGCTGTAGTCGGAGGGCGTGAGCAGCGTCACGTCGCCGACGCCGGTGATGCGCTTCAGGCCGTCGATGATATTGATCGTCGCGTAGTTCGACAGGAAGAGCTGGTCCTGCTTTCCGTCCCTGGAGGTGATTGCGATCAGTTGCATCAACGCCGAGGATTTCTTCTTGACGCTGATCCCCTGCGCCCGCGCCTCCTGCGGCAGCTGCGCCTCGGCCAGATTGACGCGGTTTTGTACGTTGACGGCGTTGATGTCGGGATCCGTGCCGACGGCGAAGCTGACGGTCAGCGTGTAGCTGCCGTCATTGCCGCTGGTCGATTTCATGTAGATCATGTTGTCGACGCCGACGACGCGGGATTCGATCGGTTGCGCAACCGATTGCTGGACGGTTTCGGCGCTGGCACCGGGATAGCTGACCGTTACCGAAACCTGCGGCGGCACGATGTCGGGAAACTGGGCGATCGGGATGACGCTCAGCGCGACAAAGCCGGCAATGCTGATGACGAGCGAGATGACGACCGCAAGCCGCGGCCGATCGATGAAGATACCGGACAGCATGGCTCAGGACCCCGACTTGGCTTCGACGGGATCGACGACCTGCCCGGGTCGAACCCGCTGGATGCCTTCGGTCACGATCCTGTCGCCGGCGGAAAGCCCCTTGATCACCGATAGGTCGCTTCCCTCGGCCTGTCCCGGTTCGATCCGGCGGACCTCGATCTTGTTGTCGCCGGTCACGACAAGCGCGAACGGCCCGGACTGGTCGATCTGGATCGCCGCTTGCGGCACGACCAGGGATTTTTCAGCCGTGCCGCCTTCGACGATGACGTTGACGAGCTGGCCGTCGATCAGCAGCCGGTGCGGATTGGGGAAGCTGGCACGGATTGGCACGGTGTCGGTGCCCTGATCAACGGTCACATCCACGAAGTCGACCTTGCCGGTCTCGCCATAGCGCTTGCCATCGGCAAGCTCGACATGGACGAGTGCCGCATTGACATTGTCGCCCATCGAGCCCTTGCTGCCGAGCTTGTCGCGGATCGCCAGGATTTCACGTTGCGACACCGAGAAGGTCACATAGATCGGATCCTGGCTGACGATGGTCGCAAGCACGTTGCTCGAGGGGCCGATGAAATTACCGACGGAATAGGCCGCGCGGCCGATGCGACCGGCAATCGGCGCGTGGATTTCGGTGTAGCTGAGGTCGAGCTTGGCCTTGTCGAGTGCCGCGTTCAGCTGCGTCAGGCTGCCCTTGGCCTCGCTCTGCTTGGCGGTGGCAAGATCCAGCTGGTTCTGGGGGGAGGCGTTCTTGGCGACGAGCGCCGTCTGCCGCTCGACTTCGATATTGGCCAGCGCCAGTCCGGCCTGTGCCGACGTGATCGTACCTTCGGCCTGAACGACGGCCGCTTCGTACTGCCCCTTTTCCATGACGAAGAGCAGGTCGCCTGCCTTGACGTCCTGACCCTCGGTAAACTGCCGCTTTTCCAGGAACCCGTCGACACGGGCGCGCAGTTCGACCTTGTCCACGGCCTCGATGCGGCCGGTGAAGGAAATCGTCGGCCGGATGTCCTTTTCGATGACGGTGGTTACGGTGACGGAGGGCGCTGCTGCCGGCTTTTCGCCGCTCTGGGCGGCTGCGGTGCGGGGCAATGCAATGGCTGAAACGATCAAGATGGTTTTGAAAAATGCGTAACCTGACATCGATCTCTCCCTCAACCGTCCCGGCACTACCAACTGTACCTTCGTCCGGCGAACGGCAGGTGTCAATCTGCGGGGGTGTTCAAATTTTTATCACCCGCTTTATTTGCAAGAACAAGCAATTCGCATCACTACTTGTGAGCCGAGAGAATAGTACTCGGAACGGGGTCATTCACCCCAATTTGGACAAAAGTAATTTTCAAACATTTGCGATCATCTTGCCGGAAAGCTATACTAGGAATAACTGGCCCATCGTCGAAGGCCGGTTAAACAGGCCGGCTACCGCCTTGCCTCCCTGCTCAACCGTATTCTCGCGAAAAGCCCGCGGGGCTTCTGATCGGCGCAGGTGGGCGGGGGAGCCTGATCGGCGTAATACCTGAAATAACAGGCGGATGCCGATTGTTGTTTGTTACAATCAGTTCGTCTTGACTATACAGACATTCGGCGAAATTTCCCGATTGCCACAATTATCGTATATTGACCCGAGAAAAGTATGGGTTCTCGCCCGCAACCCTGTTCGCCGACGAACTCACAGGAGAAAAGCTATATGGCCTTCGATCCCCTCAAAGCGCTGACCAGCTATGCGGATGCCGAATGCTCCGTCCAGTTTTGGGTTGCAGATAGCCCGGCGGCCGTCCTGCGCTCGCTGAGGGCTGCCGTGATCCATGCCAGGGAAAACGGCGCCGGATGGAAAGATGTCGAGATCACCGTGCATATGCCGCGTGAAGACGTTGTCTATGCAACTGGAAAAGTCCGGTCTCTGATCGAGACCTTGCGGTTGGAGTCCGATCGTTGAGTCGCAGTCTCGCCCGTGTTTTCGATCCACAATCGCCGGGCAGGTGAGGTCGAGAACTGCGTGCTCGGGAATATTTTCAAGTGATCGCAACTATTCGGGGAATTCCGTGTGTAGCGAAAACCAAATTGCGTCAATTCAGGACGGCTCCAGCGGGATATTAACCGCCAGTCCGCATCGCGATTGCAAATCATCGCCGCAGTGATCAGTCTGGAACAAAGTCATCCCCAAACGGCACACAAGGAGCTTGGAGCATGTCCCAGTCTGCTACGTCCTGCACTGCATTCGATGATGTCGAAGCTCTGTCGGGTGCCTTGTTTTCCTGGTGTGCGGAAAGAAGCATCCGGCTGCGCAGCCAGGAAGGCATCAGCGCCGCCGGTGCCGTGATCGATCTCTTTTTTGCAGGCTACAAAACACAGGACGAGCTTCTCGGCGCGCTCAATGACCGCAATTGCCGCGAAATGGCTTTTGCCTCGTAACTGCGGATTCCCCTGATCGAGGGCAGGCCTCACAAGCCCAGTGTTGAAGTTTCCATGACGGAAGTGTTATTGCGTTGCAGCGTAATTTTTGCGAGCGGGCAATGCTTCCGATCAGCGATACATATGAACACCTCCGCCGCGATTTTCGCTGGGTCGTGCCGGAAAAATTCAACATCGGGGTCGCTGTCAGTGACGAGTGGGCGCGCCGCGATCCGGACAGGGTCTGCCTGCAGCATTTCAGCCCGGCGGGCCGACATCAGTCGCTGACCTATGGCGCCTTTGCCGCGCGTTCCTCCTCCTTCGCGCAGGGATTGCTGGATCAGGGCGTGGCCGCGGGAGACCGGGTGGCGATCCTGCTGCCGCAGAGTTTCGAGACGGCGATCGCCCATGCCGGCATCTACAAGCTCGGCGGCATCGCCCTGCCGCTGGCGCTGCTGTTCGGAATCGAGGCGCTGGAATATCGGCTGCGTGATGCAGGTGCCGCCGCCATCGTCACCAATCGCTACGGTTACGAGAAGATCGCGGAGATTCGCGGTCGTCTGCCTGAGCTGAAATGCATCGTTCTGACCGACGCGGAAGCACCTGCTACCGTTGCGTTCGAGAGGCTGGCCAATACGCCCGCATCAGGATTTGTCGCGGCAGACACGACGCCGGACGATCCGGCCATGATGATCTATACATCCGGTACCACCGGTCCGCCCAAGGGCGCATTGCATGGTCATCGGGTGCTCCTTGGCCATATCCCCGGCTTCCAGTTCCATCACGCCTTCCTGCCGCAACCGGGTGACAGGATGTGGACGCCGGCCGACTGGGCCTGGGCGGGCGGGCTGCTCAACGCGTTGTTGCCGTCGCTGCTGCTTGGCGTTCCCGTCGTCTCGTCGCCGGGACAGAAATTCGACCCGCACATGGCGTTCCGTATCCTCGATGAGATGGATGTCCGCAACGCCTTCATCCCGCCGACGGCGCTGCGGTTGATGAAATCGGTCGAAAATCCGCGTTCCCTCTACCGGCTCAACCTGCGCACCATCGGCTCGGCGGGCGAGGCGCTGGGCCGCGAGACCTGGGAGCAGGCAAGCGAGGCCTTCGGCATTCCGGTCAACGAATTCTACGGCCAGACGGAGTGCAATATCGTGCTCTCCTCCGCCGCCAATCTCGGAGTCTTGAAACCGGGTTCGATGGGCAAGGCGGCGCCGGGTCATGAGGTCGCGATCATCAATAGCGAGGGCAGGGTGCTTCCCGCCGGCACCGTGGGCCAGGTGGCGGTGCGTCGGCCCGACCCGGTGATGTTCCTCGGATACTGGAAGAACGAGGCGGCGACGGCGGCCAAGTTCATCGGCGACTGGATGATGACCGGCGATCAGGGCGTTCAGGACGAGGAGGGCTACGTCACCTTCTTCGGGCGCGATGACGACGTCATTACGTCGTCGGGCTATCGCATCGGCCCCGGCGAGATAGAGGATTGTCTGTCGGGCCATCCGGCGGTCCAACTGGCGGCGGCGATCGGCAAGCCCGATCCGGTGCGCACCGAGATCGTCAAGGCCTATATCGTGCTGAAGACCGGCCATGAGGCCAGTCCGACGCTCGAGGCCGATATCCGCAACTGGGTGAAGACCCGTCTGTCCATGCATGAATATCCGCGCGAGATCGAGTTCCTCGAGAGCTTGCCGTTGACGACTTCAGGCAAGGTCATCCGCCGTATCCTGCGCGACAGGGCTACGGCAGACACGGTTCCTAGCGCGACAGGCGCGGGGTCAGCGACCTGATCTTTTCGCGCAGCATCCGCGCCATGTTGCGGGTGTTGCGATAGAGGTGGAGTTGGGCAGCCACCTGGCGAACGTCGCGGTCGCGGTTCTGGTGCAGGCCGATGACCAGCGTGCCCATGTCCTCGCGCTGCTCCCAGAAGCGGCTCATGATCGGATGATCGGACACGGCGCAACTGTCCGAGCGCACGATATTGGCGTCGTCGAGATGCCATTCGGTCAATTCCGCCAGAAGCAGCTTGCCCGGCGAATATTTGGCATAGCCCTCGTCATAGGCTGTCTTCCAGGTATAGGCCTCACCAGCCATCATGAAGACGATCATCGAGGCGATCGCCTTGCCATCGAGATCGAGCGTATGGATGCGGACGCTGTCGGCTTCGGCGAGATTGGTGATCGCCTCGCGCGCAAAAGCGGCGCGGTAACGGTCGAGAACCATCGCGGTGCGCTGGCGTCCTTTCCATCCGCTGGCTTCCAACGCCAGGAACTCTTCCATGCGGGTGCGGATGTCAGCCGGCTGACGGGCGACATTGTAGGACAGGGGGCCTTGCGTCTCCAGCAGGTTCCATTGACGGCGCAGTTCGCGAAAATGTGCCGGGCTGATCGCATGGCGCAGATAAGTCTGCCCGTCGAGCAGGCTTTCCAGCATTGGCCGGGTAAAGGTGTCGGTCACGGTCAACGGCAGGTTGCGGCCGATGGCAACGGCGCGGGCGAGCTGGGCGAACTTGCCCTTCAGCCGAATGTCGGGAAGGACCAGCACGCCGGGCAGGCCGACGGAGGGATTGGTCAAGGCTTCGTAGAAGTTGTCGATGGTTTCTGCCGCATCCTCCGCATCCAGCAGCGGCACACCCAGTGGTCCGAACGGATTGGACCAGGCGCGGATGATCGGCGCGCCGATGGAAAAGCCCGGCTTCTCGATCGAGAACGGCATCAGGAAACGGATGCGGCTACGACGTTCGTCATTGTCGCGGATCAGCGCGAGGCGGATGACGCGATCCTCGAGACGCGGCATCGCCGGCGCGAGGAAGCGGCCGGTGAAGAAGACATTCGGCTCCATCGCCCGGTTGGATAGAAAGTCGAGTTCGGACTGCAGGTCATAGCCTTGACGCGCCGGATAGAGGCAGAGCTGGCGGCCGGGCCGGCCGATCGCGACGGTATTGTCGGCCACGGGGTGCTCTGGCGGCGGCGGCGCAAGGCCGCCGAGGATGCGGGCCGACCGGCTGTTGGCGTCGTCGGGAAAATGCGGGTTGCCGGTCATGAGCGGGTAGCCTCTGCTTTGATGGTTCGGGCATGTGGATCCGCGAAGGCGAAGAGAACGATGCCGAAGGTGCGGCGAACCGCGACATGAAGGAGAATGGCCTCGACGACCATGGCGCCGGCTGTTGCGAAGGCCGCCCCGGGCAGCCCGAACATCGGGATCAGCGTGGCGTTCAGCACCAGGTTGGCGAAGAGCGCGGTGGCGTAGAGCGCGACGCAGAGCTTCTGCCGGCCGGCCATGGTGAGGAAGGCTTCCGCCGGGCCGACCAGCGCCTTGGCCATGATACCGGCAAACAGGATCACCATCAGCGTGTAACCCGAGGTAAAGGCCGGGCCGAAGAGCGACAGCAGGAAATTGCCGCAGGCAAGAACCATGACGCCGACCACGAGCGAAGGCCAGAACGACCATTTGGCGCTCTCGACCGCAATGACCGCGAGTTGCTGGCGATCAGGATCGGCCATCGCAGCGGAGAAGCGCGGTGCTGCCGCCGCCTTGACCGAGAACATCACGAAATGCACAAGCGCCATCGTCTTGGCGGCGGCAAAATAGATCGCTACGCTTCCCGGATCGAGATAGAGCCCGACGATCACCACATCGGAATTGGTCAGCATGAAGCCGAAGCCTTCGATCAGGAAGATCGGCAAGGCGACGCGGATCCATGTGCCGAATTCGATGCGGCTTGGACCCTTGATGTAACGCCGGCGCAGGCGCCAGGTCAGGATGAAGAACTGGGTGACGCTGGTGAGATAGGTCGCAGCCATTGCCGCGACCATCGCCGTTCTCGCCGTATGCGGTTCGCCGATCGCCACTGCCAGCATCATCAGCCCGAGGATCAGGACGGGCCGGATGATATAGGTCGGGCTCAGCGCCGACACCGCCCAGCTATGGGCGCGCGAGGTGCCGTCCATGACATCGCCCAACGCAATCATCGGCAGTGCGAATATGCCCAGATACAGCGGTACGAGGTAATAGCTGTCGATGAAATCGCCGAACAGCCAGAGGCCGCCAATGCCGGTCAGCGCCAGTCCGGTGGCGGAGACAAGCGCGAAAACACGGACGGTCGTGGTCAGCCCCCGGATTTCCGGCACCGCGTCGCGGGCATGGTATTGCGGCAGGAAGCGGATGATGGCGGTGTGGAAGCCGAGGCAGGAGAGGTTGCCGAACAGAACGACCAGCACCCAGACGAAGACGTAGATGCCATATTCGAACTCGCCCATGACGCGGGCGAGGATGATCTGCGAAACGAAGGCGATGGCGGCGCTGACGACGCGGATGGCAAAGGCGACGAGCGCCATGCGCTGCGCCAGATGTTTCGGGTCGTTGCCGGTGAGGATCGGTCCGAGCTTTTCAAGCAGCGGCGACAGCCGGTCCCTCAATGCGGGCGGCAAGATGCGTCCAGCCGTGTGACACGCTGCCATGAACAATGGAAATACCCGAAGCTACGCAAAACAGAATGCAACTCTTGCCAGAACAGCGTTAACAAAGGGTGCAGGATGCGAAGTCATGAGGCTTTGCCCAGCTTCGCCGGCAATAAGTTCACGTTTCCAAGACCGCTGACAACGAATTGCGATCTGCTATTGTCGGTTGCATTCGATGGCAGAAGCAGCGTGCGTGACGCCAGCCCGCGCAACCGGGAAGACGGGCTCCCTGGCTGTGGCAACGGCCTTGCTGTCGAATCTGGAGGTGGTGGCAAAAACCATCTCGCATTACGCTCATGATGCGGAAAACCCGGGCGGGCTGGTCAATAGCTGTCCAGGTTCACTTCGTAAAACAAGCCAAAGGCAGACGGGACTGCAATCCCGTCTGCCACTTCAGAAATAAGCGATACCGCCTATGAAATCAATTTTGATGCATCAAACCTCAAATGCGCCGTGGCAGTGCTTGTACTTCTTGCCCGAGCCGCAGGGGCAGGCTTCGTTGCGGGCGACCTTGCCCCAGCTCGACGGATCCTGCGGATCGCGGTTCTCCGGCTCGACGAAATTGAGGTTGACGCTGTCCGCAAAGTCGTCCTCGCCGGTGTCTGGATCGATGTGGTGGCCGACCATCTGCGGCGGTGCGGGCTGCGGCGCTTCGGCCGCTTCGCGCACGAGTTCGACGCGCATCAGTTGTGCCGTCACGGCCTGGCGAAGGTTTGCCAGGAGCGCCTGGAACAGCTCGAAGGCTTCAGACTTGTATTCCTGCAGCGGGTCGCGCTGGGCATAGCCACGGAAGCCGATGACGGAGCGAAGGTGGTCGAGGTTGACGATATGCTCGCGCCACAGGTGATCCAGCGTCTGCAGGACGACGGAGCGTTCGACGTAGAGCATGATGTCCGGGCCGAAACGCTCGGCACGGTCAGCTGCCGCCTTGTCGGCCTCGGCGGTGATGCGTTCGCGGATATCGCTTTCGTCGATCCCTTCCTCGGCCGCCCATTCGACGATCGGCAGGTCGAGGTTGAGCGAGTTCAGGACGTCGGTCTTCAGGCCGGCCGCATCCCACTGTTCAGCATAGGCCTTTTCAGGGATGCGCTTGGCGACGATGTCCTCGACGACTTCGTGGCGCATGTCGGCAACCGTTTCGGAAATATCGGTCGCATCCATCATCTCGATGCGCTGTTCGAAGATCACCTTGCGCTGGTCATTCAGAACGTCATCGTATTTCAGAAGGTTTTTACGCGTGTCGAAGTTGCGGGCTTCGACCTTCTTCTGGGCGCGTTCCAGCGCCTTGTTGATCCAGGGGTGGACGATCGCTTCGCCTTCCTTGAGGCCGAGCTTCTGCAGCATCGAATCCATGCGGTCGGAGCCGAAGATGCGCATCAGGTCGTCCTGCAGCGACAGGAAGAATTTCGAGCGGCCCGGGTCGCCCTGACGGCCGGAACGACCGCGCAGCTGGTTGTCGATACGGCGGCTTTCATGACGTTCGGTGGCGAGAACGTAGAGACCACCGGCGGCCAGCGCGACGTCCTTCAACCGCTGCACCTCGGCCTTGATCGCGGCTTCCTTTTCGTCGCGCTCGGGGCCGTGTTCCATCTCGCCGAGTTCGCGCTCGATGCGCATTTCAAGGTTGCCGCCGAGCTGGATGTCGGTACCGCGGCCGGCCATGTTGGTGGCAATGGTCACCGCACCGGGCACGCCGGCCTGGCTGACAATATAGGCTTCCTGCTCATGGTAGCGGGCGTTCAGGACCTGGAAGTTCTGGAACCCGGCGTCTGCGAGCATCTTTGCCAGAAGTTCGGACTTTTCGATCGAGGTCGTACCGACCAGGACCGGCTGCTGGCGGTCCTGCGAATCCTTGATCTCGGCGATGATCGCCTTGTATTTCTCTTCCGCCGTCCGGTAGACCTCGTCGTCCTCGTCGATACGCTTGATCGGCAGGTTGGTCGGCACTTCGACGACTTCGAGACCATAGATGTTGCCGAATTCCTCGGCTTCCGTCGATGCCGTGCCGGTCATCCCGCCGAGCTTCTTGTACATGCGGAAATAGTTCTGGAAGGTGACGGAAGCCAAAGTCTGGTTTTCCGGCTGGATGGTCACCTTTTCCTTCGCTTCCAGCGCCTGGTGCTGGCCTTCCGAATAACGGCGGCCCGGCATCATGCGGCCGGTGAATTCATCGATGATGACGATCTCGTCGTTGCGGACGATGTAGTCCTTGTCCTTCTGGAAAAGCTTGTGGGCTTTCAGCGCGTTGTTGACATGATGGACGATCGCGACGTTCTCGACGTCATACAGCGTTTCGCCCTTCAGGAGGCCTGCTTCGCGCAGCAGGTTCTCGAGCTTCTCGGTACCGTCCTCCGAGAAATTGGCCGAGCGCTGCTTCTCGTCAATCTCGTAGTCCTCGGCCGACAGCAGCGGAATGAACTTGTCGATTGTATTGTAGAGATCCGAGCGGTCGTCGAGCGGGCCGGAAATGATCAGCGGCGTGCGGGCTTCATCGACCAGGATCGAATCGACCTCGTCGACGATCGCAAAGAAGTGGCCGCGCTGAACCATCTGGTTGCGCTCGTACTTCATGTTGTCGCGCAGATAATCGAAGCCCAGTTCGTTGTTGGTTGCATAGGTGACGTCGCAGGCATAGGCCGCGCGGCGCTGATCGTCGGTGAGGCCGTGGACGATGACGCCCGTGGTCATGCCGAGGAACTGATAAATCCGGTTCATCGTCGCCGAGTCGCGCGTCGCGAGGTAGTCATTGACCGTCACGACATGCACGCCCTTGCCGGCGAGCGCGTTGAGGTAGACCGGCAGCGTCGCCACCAGCGTCTTGCCCTCACCGGTCTTCATTTCCGCGATAGACTTCTCATGCAGGATCATGCCGCCGATCAGCTGGACGTCGAAGGGGCGCAGGCCAAGGGTACGGCGCGCGGCTTCACGCGCAACTGCGAAGGCCGGGACGAGAAGGTCGTCCAGCGTCTTGCCATCGGCGAATTGCCTGCGGAATTCGACGGTCTTTGCTGCCAGCGCTTCATCCGAGAGCGCCTTCGTTTCTGCCTCAAGCGCATTGATGGCATCGACCTTGGCCTTGTAGCCCTTCACGCGGCGGTCATTCGAGGAGCCAAAGATTTTGCGGGCGAGGCCGCCGAGACTGACCATAAGAATGGTCCTTTCTTCTATGTCGCCAATGCGGACGATTATCCGCGAAATACTATGAAACGCCCGGAACTGTTCTGGACGCGAGGTTGCGTGACAGATAAGAGGGGGGTCGAATTATGTCAACGGGAGTTGAGGCGCGCAAAGGCTACAGAACGGCCACAATCTGATGATTGGGAACGTTTCAGGCCGGTCGTGACCACGGTTCCGGATATCCAGCGTGGAAGGTACCAGGATGTTGAAATACAAAATGCTGGCGGCGGTTGCCGTGATCGCCGTCATGGCCGCCCAGGGTTCGGCGGTTGCGGCTGACGGTGCGGATCCGGTCATCGCCAAGGTTGGCGACGCGGAAATCCACCAGTCGGAACTCGACTTCGCCCTGACCGGCCTCGATCCGCAACTCGCCCAGCTTCCCGATGAGCAGAAGCGCGCGGCCGCTCTTTCCGGCCTGATCGACGTCAAGCTGCTCGCCGCCGATGCCGGCAAGGAAGGCCTGCAGAACGACGAAGACTTCAAGAAGCGCCTCGCCTATCTGACCGATCGCGAATTGCACAATGCCTACTTCAAGAAGCACGTTGTCGACGGCGTGACGGCCGACGAGGTCAAGGCCCGTTACGACGCTGAAATCGCCAAGATCCCGGCGCAGGAAGAGGTCAAGGCCCGCCATATCCTCGTCAAGACCGAGGACGAAGCCAAGGCGGTCATCAAGGATCTCGATGGCGGCAAGGATTTCGCCGAACTGGCCAAGGAAAAGTCCACCGACCCGAACAAGAGCGAAGGCGGCGACCTCGGTTACTTCACCAAGGATCGCATGGTTCCGGAATTCTCCGAAGCCGCCTTCAAGCTGGAGAAGGGCAAGTACACGACTGCTCCGGTAAAGACGCAGTTCGGTTTCCACGTCATCCTGCTCGAAGACAAGCGCATGCAGCTCGCACCGCCGCTCGACCAGGTCGAGCCGCAGGTCAAGCAGCTTGTCATGCGCGACAAGTACATCGCGCTTCTGACCAAGGCCAAGACGGAAGCCGGGGTCGATATCACCGACCCGGCCCTGAAGAAGGCCTATGACGAAGCCAACAAGGCGGAAGCTGCTACCGCCAACTAAGCGGCGTGCTTTCGGCTCCTCATCCGGCCTGCTGGCCACCTTCTCCCCGCAGGCGGTAAGAAGGGCTGGGGTGAGGGGTTTCTGATACCCAAAACCCCGTCATTCCTGTGCTCGTCACAGGAATCCAGCCGCCCAAGTCCTTGGGCGAAGAGTCTTTTGACCCGACAGACGTCGGGTCGCTGGATCCCCGTCACAAGGGCGAGGATGACGGAGGATGGGACCCCCTGCTTTATCCAAATCAGTTCCAGGTGGTTTTTCTTATCTGAGGTTTGATCATGTCCGGTTCCGTTTCTCCGCTTGCCCCGAAATCCTTTGCCGACATGCCGCCGGTGCGTGGCGTGCGCATGGCGACCGCCGCCGCCGGTATCAAGTACAAGAACCGCACGGACGTGCTGTTGATGGTATTCGATGAGCCGGCCGCCGTCGCCGGTGTCTTCACCCGGTCGCGCTGCCCCTCCGCGCCGGTCGATTTCTGCCGCCAGAACCTTTCCGGTGGCGTTGCCCGCGCTGTCGTCGTCAATTCCGGCAATGCCAACGCCTTCACCGGCAAGAAGGGCCGCGCGGCGACCGAGCTGACGGCGCAATCCGCGTCCGAAGCAGTCGGCTGCTCGACGGGTGAAGTCTTTCTCGCCTCGACCGGGGTCATCGGCGAGCCGCTGGACGCGACGAAGTTTGCCGGCGTTCTCAAGGATATGACCACGGATGCGACGGGCGATTTCTGGTTCGAGGCCGCCAAGGCGATCATGACAACCGACACCTATCCGAAGGTATCGACCCGAACCGCCGAGATCGGCGGCGTTCCCGTCGTCATCAACGGCATCGCCAAGGGAGCCGGCATGATCGCTCCCGATATGGCGACGATGCTGTCCTTTGTCGTCACCGACGCCGATATCGCGCCGCAGACCTTGCAGGCACTTCTCTCGGAAGGCGCCGGCCCAACCTTCAATTCCGTCACCGTCGACAGCGATACGTCCACATCCGACACGCTGATGCTGTTTGCTACGGGTGCGGCCGCAAAGGATGGACAGTCGAGGATTGTCGATGCCGGGGATCCGGCGCTTGAGGGATTTCGTTCGGCGCTGAACGATCTCCTGCTCGATCTGGCGCTGCAGGTGGTGCGCGACGGCGAAGGCGCCCGCAAGATGGTTGCCGTTACGGTCGAAGGCGCCGAAAGCGATGCTGCCGCCAAGCGCATCGGTCTGTCGATCGCCAATTCGCCGCTGGTCAAGACGGCGGTTGCCGGCGAGGATGCCAATTGGGGCCGTGTCGTCATGGCCGTCGGCAAGTCCGGCGAGATGGCCGATCGCGACCGGTTGGCGATCTGGTTCGGCGATGTGCGCGTCGCCGTCGAAGGTGAGCGCGACCCGACCTATTCGGAAGCGGCGGCGACAGCGGTGATGAAGGAAGAAGACATCGCCATCCGTGTCGAGATTGGCCTCGGTTCCGGCAAGGCGACGGTTTACACCTGCGACCTGACGAAGGAATATGTCGAGATCAACGGCGACTATCGGAGCTGATATGGTGCAGGACACGATCTTGAAGGCTGACCTGCCGAATGTCCGGCGTCTCGAAGCTGTCGGCTTCCGTGCCTGGCCGGCGGCATCGGTGCAGTATGACGGAAGCTGGCTGATCCGACTGACGGCGGGACATGATTCCAGGCGGCTCAACTCCGTCAACCCGCTCGATCCCTCCGACAGCCGCGATATCGCGATCCGGCTCGAGAGGGCGGCCAAGCGCTTTTGCGATTATGGCCGGCCGCTCACCGTGCGGCAGACGCCGCTGACGCCGCCGGAACTGATAACCTACATGGATGAGCGCCGCTGGCCGATGCTTGCCGAGACCGTCGTGATGATGGCCGACATTCCGCCGAACGACACGACGGAAGCGATCGAGCACCTGCCGCTGCGCGATGTCGGCCGTTTCGTCGATGCCCGGCTGCAGATCTGTGGCGAGAGCAGCCAGGTGAAGGCTGGCCTCAGTGAGGTCATCAACGCGATCAAGCCGGAATGCGGGCTGTTCCTGTTCGAATCTCCGGAAGAGGGGCCGATTGCCGTATCGCTGGCCGTGCATGACAATGATCTGGCCGGTATCCTGCAGGTCGCCGTGGCCGACAACGTCCGCCGCCAGGGCGTCGGTTCGTCGATCGTCAACGCCTCGTTGCGCTGGGCCCGTCTTCGCGGCGCCCGCACCGCATGGCTTGCAGTCGAGGCCGACAATGGGCCGGCGATCCAGCTCTACCGCAAGTTCGGTTTCAAGGATGTCTACCGCTATTGTTATCGGCGGGCGGAGGCATGACGATGGACGGCCAGGGCCGGAGAATCCTGCTGGTCGCAGCCTGCGCGCTGGTCGATAGCGATGGCCGCATCCTGTTGGCGCAGCGTCCCGAGGGCAAGTCGCTGGCCGGCCTCTGGGAGTTTCCCGGCGGCAAGGTGGAGCCCGGCGAAACGCCGGAGGAGACGCTGATCCGCGAACTCGACGAGGAGCTGGGTATCCAGACCAAGGTCGCTTGCCTCGCGCCTCTGACCTTCGCCAGCCACACCTATGACGATTTTCATCTGCTGATGCCGCTCTATGTCTGCCGGCGTTATGAAGGCACTGCCCATGGGCGGGAGGGACAGGCGATCAAGTGGGTTCGGCCCAAAGCCTTGCGCGATTATCCCATGCCCCCGGCGGACGAGCCGCTTATCCCCTATTTGATGGATCTGCTCTGACCAAACGGCCGGAAATTTCGATTTCATTAATCAAACATTTATCACCCTCGCTCAAGATCAGCCTCAGTTCAGTGTCGGCGTCTATGTGTTTCGGGACGTTTCCCGTAACGGGCGCCGATCGTGTATTGGCGCGGCATGGTTTGAGGCGGTGGGAGTGAACCGCCATCAAGGAAGCGCCTGCATTTTTAAGAGGCATGTGATGGTCGACGACGATTTCTGGAGAACGGTACAGGACAAGGATCTGGTGACGAGCCAGAGCCGGCGCACCGGTGCGCTCAATCTGTCGCTGTTGTTCGGTACCGCCGTCATTGCGCTGACGTTGATCCTGACGCCGATGCTCACCTCCAAGAGCGAGAACAAGGTGCTGGCCGACGCGCCGATCGACTACGACAATATCTCGACGGGATCGATCCCGGGCAGCACGACGACCAAGCGCTATACGGTGCGCCGCAGCGTGCTGCAGGAAATGCCCGGTGCCGTCTGCATCATCGACGGAAATGGAAGCAAGAGCGGCTGCTGATCCCTCGGCTGGGCGGGGCGCCTTCCCGGCGGCCCGTGCATCGACTCCTCGGCCCGAACGACTTTATGCGCAAGCCGAGACGGCCTGCGCCGCACAGGCTGGGAGCACATGAAGACATTCGTCCGTTTTCTCAACGTCAAGTCAGGCGCCACGGCCGTCGAATACGGCCTTTTGGCCAGCCTTATCTCCGTGGGCATGATCGTCGGGCTTGGCGGCTTCTCGGATTCGCTTCTGGTGGTGCTCGACAAGATCACCACGGCGATCACCACCGCGCCGAACTGATCTTTTAATCCTTGTCCTTCAGCGGCAGTTCCCGCGTGCTGAGCGCGTCGGATAGGCGCTGTTTCGCCGATCCCGGTTTCAATGGTTTCTGCTGGCTTTCGTGCGGCGCCCAGCCGGAAATATAGATGATCGAGAAGGTCGCCCGGATGCGGCCATCGGGATCGCCGAAGCGTTCTGCGTAGAGTTCAGCCGCCCTCAGGAAGAATTTCCGCGTCAACGGCTTGCGACTTCGGGCCGCGAGCGGATTGGTCATGCCCATCGACCGCAGGTCTTTCAGGAGCGAGAACAGCGAAGCATAGCGCACCGTGTAGCTTTCCGTGTCGGCGACCGGCAGGGTGAAGCCGGCACGCTGGAGCAGGGCGCCGATATCGCGGACATCGGCGAAGGGAATGACGCGCGGGCTGGCACCGCCGGTCAACTCGCTCTCGGTGGCCAGCAGCACCTCGCGCAGTTCCTGCAGCGTGCCGCTGCCGGGGATCGCGGCCAGGAAGAGGCCGTCCGGCTTCAATGCCCGGCGCGCCTGGATGAACACGCCCGGCGTATCGTTGGTCAGGTGCAGCGACAGCGGCGAGACGATCAGGTTTACCGATTCCGGCGCAAGCGGAACGGTTTCGAGCGGGGAGACGGAGATGGATTCGTCACCGGAAGCAAACGCTGCGTCCGTCTCGACGCGGCGGATTTCGCCGGTCTTGCCGCTCTCGGCCATGAAGCGCGCCGCCAGACCGGTATAGCCATGCAGTTCGACGGCCTTGTCAAAATGGCGCTCGACGACGCTCAACCGTTCGGCCAGTTCCCGGGCGGCGATCTCGAGCAGGAACGCGGCCTTCGGATCGCCGTTGCGCAGTGCCCGCTTGCGGCGGGTTTCGATGAGCGTCTGGTCGAAAACGAAATCCACGGCAGTGCTTCCAAAAATCTGATCGCTTAAAAATCTGATCGCAATGAAACCCGGCTGGCCGTAAAGTCAACCTCATGAGCGTGGAAGGGACGGAAAATCCGGTGCGGCGACTGGTCGATGACCTGACCGGAAGCCTGCGCGGCCTGGTGGCTGTGGCGGTCGATGCGGTCTATCCGCCGGTCTGCAGCGGCTGTGGCCGGATGGTCGGCCAGCATCGCGGTGCCTGCCCCGCCTGCTGGGCGACGTTGCGGTTGATCGAGCGTCCCTATTGCGAGGTCCTTGGCGTTCCGTTCTCCCACGATCTGGACGCCGGCATCCTCTCTGCCGACGCCATCGCCAATCCGCCGGTATTCGATCGGCTGCGCTCCGTTGCCATCCATGACGGCATTGCCCGTTCGCTTGTCCATGGCCTGAAATACCGGGACCGCACCGATCTGGCGGTGATGATGGCCGACTGGATGATCCGCGCCAGCGACGGGAATGTAGACAGCTGCGACGCCATCCTGCCGGTTCCGCTGCATGCCTTCCGGCTTTGGGGGCGCAAATTCAACCAATCCGCCGAACTCGCCCGGTCGATCGCCCGGCGTGCGGAAAAGCCCTATCTCGCAACGGCCCTGACCCGCACCAAGCGCACCGTCCAGCAAGTTGGGCTCGGCGCGGCGCAGCGCCAGGACAATGTGCGCGGCGCCTTCACCGTCACAGAAGCCGGCAAGGCGGCCGTGTTCGGCAAGCGCATCGTGCTTGTCGATGACGTCTATACGACGGGGGCGACGGTTTCGGCCGCGACGCGGGCCTTGAAGAAGGCCGGTGCCGCGGATGTGACGGTTTTAACCTTTGCAAGAGCCATGTCCGGTCTTATATGACTTTCAATATGTGCCGGCACAGGGCCGGCCAGGGAGCAGGTCAAGACTATGGCTTCGGTCGTTATTTATACCCGTCAGTTCTGCGGATATTGTTCCGCGGCAAAGAAACTTCTGGAAACGAAGGGCGTGACCTTCGAGGAGCATGACGCGACCTCCGCGCCGGACGTTCGCCAGAAGATGATCGAGCGGTCGAATGGTGGCACCACCTTCCCGCAGATTTTCATCAACAATATTCACGTCGGCGGCTGCGACGACCTGCATGCTCTCGAGCGTGCCGGCAAGCTGGACGACATGCTCGCCGCATAAGGAGACGCCCCATGACGTTCAAGGCCGCCGCGATCCAGATGTGCTCGGGCGTCGATGTCGCCCGCAATGCCGACGCCATGGCCCGGTTGGTGCGCGAGGCTGCGGCGAAGGGCGCCACCTATGTGCAGACGCCAGAAATGACCGGTGCCCTGCAGCGCGATCGTGCGGCGATGCGGGCGGCCTTGCGCGACGAAAGCACGGATCTGATCGTCGCCGCCGCTTCCGGACTTGCGGCGGAACTCGGCATCCATCTGCATGTCGGTTCGACGGCGATCGGTCTTGCCGACGGCAAGATTGCCAATCGCGGTTTCCTGTTCGGCCCGGATGGCCGGAAGATTGCCCATTACGACAAGATCCACATGTTCGACGTCGATCTCGACAATGGCGAGAGCTGGCGGGAAAGTGCGGCCTACACGCCGGGCGGCACCGCGCGGCTCGTCAACCTGCCGTTCGCCAAGCTCGGCTGCGCCATCTGCTACGACGTCCGCTTCCCGGAACTCTTCCGCGCCCAGGCCGTGGCCGGGGCACAAGTCATGTCGATCCCGGCGGCCTTTACCCGCCAGACAGGCGAGGCCCATTGGGAAATCCTCTTGCGGGCTCGCGCCATCGAGAACGGCATGTTCGTCATCGCCGCCGCACAGGCCGGCCTGCATGAGGACGGGCGCGAAACATTCGGCCATTCGATGATCGTCGATCCTTGGGGCGCGGTGCTGGCTTCCGCCGGCGGCACTGGCGAAGGTGTGGTGCTGGCCGATATCGACGTGACGGCTGTTGCCGCGGCACGGGCGAAAATTCCGAACCTGAGGAATGGCCGGTCCTTTTCGTTGGAGGAGGTGTCGCCGGATGCCTCCGGGGACGTGGCCGCTTGATCAAATACACTCTTGCCTGTGACAACGGCCATTCCTTCGAAGGTTGGTTTTCCTCGAGTGCCGATTTCGATCGTCAGGCGGATCTCGGGCTTGTCTCCTGTCCGGCCTGCGGCTCCGTCTCCGTCGGCAAGGAACTGATGGCGCCCTCGGTCTCGACGGCGCGCAACAAGGATGCGGCCAAGGTCCTGATGATGGACCAGGCGCGCAAGGAAGCGGTTTCCAAGATCCGCGAACTGGTGACGTCGATCCGCGAGAATGCCGAGGATGTCGGCGCCAAGTTTCCCGAGGAGGCGCGCAAGATTCACTATGGTGAAGCTGAACAGCGCGGTCTGATCGGCAAGGCGACGGTCGAGGAGGCGCGCGAACTGCTGGATGAAGGCATCGAGATCGCGCCGCTGCCGGTGCTGCCCGACGACGTCAACTGAGATGGCGGCCGGCAGATCGCGTCTGTCAGGAGCACGTCTGGACGACGATTTCGTTCTCGCCGAGGTGGTAATCAATCAAATAAGGATAGGGTGTCAGGAAGATGCGGCGCACACGGGGCAGGCTCGTGCCGATGCCAGCCCAAGACGTGGACGAGCAGGTGCAGGTCGCCGAAGACCGGTTGCCGGCCAAGCTCGGTGACGCTGATCCGGTTCTTCATGCGCAGGACATAGGATTTGCCGTACTTCCGCGGCACTCTCCCTGGCCGTCGATCAGGCCGGTCGTTTGGCGACGATCATGTAGTTGACGTCCATGTCCTTCGACAGGTTCCACTGGTTGGCGAGGGGATTGAAGAAGACGCCGGTGCGGTCGGTCACCGTCATGCCGCTGGCCGTAATCGGCTTTTCAAGTTCTTCCGGCCGCACCAGCTTTTCATATTGGTGGGTACCGCGCGGCAGCCAGCGCAGGACGTTTTCGGCGGCGAAGATGGCAAGGGCGGCGGCTTTCATCGTGCGGTTGATGGTGGCGACGAACATCAAACCGCCGGGGCGCACCATGGAGGCGCAGGTCGAGATGAAGAACTCGACGTCGGCGACATGTTCGACCACTTCCATGTTGAGCACGACATCGAAGGATTCACCGGATTCCGCCAGCGATTCCGCCGTGACCGCGCGGTAATCGACTGGCACGCCGCTGCCGCTGGCATGGGTCCTGGCGATCATGATGTTTTTTTCCGATGCATCGGCGCCGACGACATCGGCACCCATGCGGGCCATCGGCTCGGACAGGAGCCCGCCGCCGCAGCCGATATCGAGGATGCGCAGGCCCTTCAACGGTTGTGGCGCCTTGGCGTCTCGGCCGAAATTATCCGAGACGCGATCGCGGATATAGGTGAGGCGAACGGGATTGAACTTGTGCAGCGGCCGGAATTTGCCCTTGGGATCCCACCATTCGGCGGCCATCGCGGAAAAGCGGTCGACCTCGGCCTGATCGATGGTGCTGCGGGCTTGTTCGCTCATGGCGGGAACTCCTCGGGATTGTCGCATTTGAAGTCGGACGATCGGGCGCGAAAGTCAAGGGTTGGCGATGTCGCGGGGCGGCTGGCTTGCGCGCAACGTGAGAGTTCACGCGGCAGCCTTTGGCTAAGATGTTGATTTTGTGTCCTCTCCCACGGGGGGAGAGGTAAAGGTGCCGTACCTTCCGGATACAATCACGTCCCCGTTTTTGAACGGAAATGATCAGGTGCGGTTGATCGAGACGCCGCCGTCGACGAGCATGGCGGTGCCGGTGGTGAAACTGGCGGCGTCCGAGGCGAGGTGGAGCACTGAGCGGGCGATTTCCTCCGGCTTGGCCATGCGCTTCAGGGCGTGCAGGCCCTCGACGAAGGCGAGAACTTCCGGCCCGGCGCCGGGCGCATTGGTGAAGCTCATCGGGGTATCGGTGCCGCCCGGCAGGATGGCGTTGACGCGGATGCCCTTGGTTCCCAGTTCCGCCGCCAGGCTTTGCGTCAGGCCAATCAACCCCGCCTTGGCGGCTGCATAGGCGCTGGTGTTCGGCATGCCGGCGGTATGGCCGACGAAGCTGGAGGTGAAGATCAGTGAACCGCCGCCGCGCTTCGCCATGGCCGGGACTTGATATTTGGCGCCGAAATAGGCGCTGGTCAGGTTGGCCTCGATCGTTTCCTGCCAGCCGGCGGTCGAGAGATCGGCGATCGGCGCCATTTCCCCGGTCGTGCCGGCATTGTTGAAGGCGATGTCGAGGCCGCCGAACTTCTCCACCGCCGCATCGACCAGCGCGCGGGCGTGGCCCTCGTCGCGGACGTCGCCATCGACGGCAAGAGCCTCGCCGCCCTCGGCCTCGATTTCGGCGACGAGGTCGTCGAGGGCCGGGCGACGCCGGCCCGACAGGACGAGACGGGCGCCTTCGCGGGCAAACAGTTTTGCCGTCGCCCGGCCGATGCCGGAACTGGCGCCGGTGATGATGGCGACCTTCGTGGACAATGTGGTCATGGCTGAAACTCCTCTTGGATTGTGCGGGAGCTTCAATCGCAGCAAGGAGGAGGAGCCGCCACCCGATTCCTGCGCAGGCAGACCGTGGTGGCGAGGGATAGGTAAGCTGTCGCTTACTCTATTTCAGAGCTTCAGATTATCGAGACGCAGGGTCATGGCCGACGATTTCCGGTGCGTCAGCGTCGAGGCGTCAGAGCCCGCAAGACGGCACAGCGGGATCAGGATGATGACCACGACGAGGGCACCGACATAAAGCAGGCCAAGGGGAATGCGACGCGCCTTCAAGCAAGAATCTCCAGTGTCGCCGCACTTTGCCCGCTGAACCTGACAACCGGCTGAACGCCCGTCGGACGAGCGATGATCGTTTTCTTCGATCCTTTCCATCTCCCAACCCCATTCAGGTTCCTGTCAGAAAACAGTCACAGATGTCAGGCGTGGAGACGGGAAGCCCGTGCGCCTGATGGCGCCGGATCGGTGCCGCGCCCTTTGCGCCGCTCCGCCCGTCCGATGTTTCGCAGGAGATGACAGGTGGCATTCCAAACTTTATCAAGCGCCGCGCCGCGCCTGGTGCGTCCCGCAATTGGCAGCGTCACGCTCAGCGTGATCGTGGCCGTCTATCTCGTTTTCCTGACAAACCGGACCTTCTGGGCGAAGGCCATCGATTATCTCGGCATTCCGAGCTTCGCTATGGTGTCGATGGGGATCGGCCTGCTCGCGCTGTTTTCGGCCGTCTGCATCGCGGTGTCGGTGAAATATCTGACCAAGCCGCTGTTCATCCTCATGGTGATGGCCGCAGCCGTGTCCTCCCGCTTCATGGATCACTTCGGCACGATCATCGATGTCGACATGATCCGCAACGCCGCGGAGACGACGGGATCGGAGGCCGGCCATCTGCTGACGGTGGGTTTCGTCACGGATGTGGCGATCTTCGGCATCGTGCCTTCGCTGCTGATTGCGGTGGTGCGCATCCAGCATCGGCCTTTCGGACAGAAATTCCGCTGGAACCTCGCGCTTGTCCTGTCCTGCCTGGCGGTTTTCATCGCTGTCGGCCTCGCCAATGTCCGCACGCTGGCGGCCACCACCCGCGAGCACCGCGACCTGATGGAGACGCTCAATCCGGTCGCGCCGATCGTCAGTGCGGTGCGGTATGTCATGGCGAGCGGGGCGGAGGAAAATCTCGTCGTCCAGCCGCTTGGCACGGACGCCCATGTGGTTGGGCCTACTGCATCCGGCAAGCCGCGCGTGACCATCATCGTCGCCGGCGAAACCGCGCGGGCCGAGAATTTTTCGCTCAATGGCTATGGCCGCATGACCAATCCGAAGCTTGCCGCACGCGGCGTGCGCTACTTCTCCGATACGTCGAGTTGCGGCACGGCGACGGCCGTCTCGCTACCTTGCATGTTCTCTGTCTACACCCGTGCCGGCTACACACATCAAAAGGCGATGGAGACGGAGAACCTTCTCGACGTGCTTGGTCATGCCGGCGTCAGGACCGAATGGTGGGACAACAATACCGGCAGCAAGGGCATTGCCAGCCGCACGGCCTACACGTCCTTTTCCGATATCAACGACCCGCGCTTCTGCACCAATCACGAATGCATCGATGCCGTGCATCTCGATCGGCTCGGTTCCTGGCTCGACAATGTGAAAGGCGACAGCGTGCTGGTGGTTCATCAGATCGGTAGCCATGGGCCGGGCTATTACCAGCGCTACCCGGATGCCTTCCGCCGCTTCACGCCGGATTGCCGGACGCCGGAGCTCGGCAATTGCTCGCATGACGAGATCGTCAACGCCTATGACAACACGATCCTCTACACCGACCATGTCCTCTCCGAGATCATCGACATGCTGAAGGCACGACAAGGCAAGATGGCGGGTGCGATGCTTTACATGTCCGACCACGGCGAGTCACTCGGCGAGCACGGGCTCTATCTGCACGGTGCGCCCTATTTCATCGCGCCCTCGCAGCAGACGCATGTTCCCTTCGTTCTCTGGCAAAGCCCGGAAGCCAGGACCGGGATCGATGCCGCTTGCCTGAACGCCAAGACCAGCGAGCCGCAATCGCACGACAATCTGTTCCATACGGTCCTCGGCATGATGAACATCGCCACCAAGGCCTACGATCCGGCGCTGGATGTCCTGGCGTCCTGTCGGGGGAATGCTGCTTCGTAGTGGTTTGGCCGGGGTGTGTGCGGGCTGCTGCAGGCAATGCGGTTGGCTGCCGGGTCAACCTGTTTGACGGCGCCGGTCAAAGAGGAAATAAGAGTGCCAGCAATGCTGGCCGGTGGAGGGATCGTCGATTTGCGCGTTCTGCTTGTCGAGGACAACGAAATTCTGGGGGAGGCGGTTCGCGACCATGTCGCGGCAGCCGGGCATGCCGTCGACTGGATGCTCACGATCGAGGATGCCCGCGCATCGCTGCGGGCCGTCAGCTACGGTCTCGTCCTGCTCGATCTGCGCCTGCCGGACGGCAGCGGCATTGCGCTCCTGAAGGAGATGCGGGCTTCCGACAACGCGACCCCGGTCATCATCCTGACCGCCCACGACCAGATTTCCGACCGGATCGAGGGCTTGAACAGTGGTGCCGACGATTATCTCGTCAAGCCCTTCGATCTCGGCGAGCTTTCGGCCCGCATGCTGGCGGTGATCCGGCGGTATGGCGGCAATATTTCGCCGGTCATCCGTTTCGGTGACTTGAGGATCAGCCAGGCCGACCGGCGGGTGTTTTCAGGCGAGGAGGAAATCAGCCTGTCCGGCCGCGAATGGGCGGTTCTGGATACGCTGCTCGCCCGGCCCGGCGCGATCATTTCCAAGTCCCAGATCGAGGAGGCGCTTTATGCCTTCGGATCCGAGATCGAAAGCAATACGGTGGAAGTCTATGTCAGCCGCCTGCGCAAGAAGCTCGGGCGCGACCATGTCGCCACCGTGCGCGGCGTCGGCTACAAGATCGGGGCGCCGGCGTGAAGGAAGAGAAGCCCGGCGGGCAGAGCATGACACGGCGCCTGATCCTCTGGCTGACGGGGGCTGCCACCGCCTTCTGGCTGATTGCCGCCGGCCTTGGCGCTTCCGTCATGCACGACGAATTCGGGGAAATCTTCGATGGTTCGCTGCAGGAGACGGCCGAGCGGCTGGTGCCGCTGATCGTCGACGACCTGGACCGGCGCCAGGGGCAGGCCTATCCCCAGCGCGACGGGACTGACGATGCGGGCGAGGAATATCTGGTCTACCAGGTGCGCAACGATGCCGGCGATGTTCTCTTCCGATCGCATGACGCGCCGGCCGAGCATTTCGAGGTGCCGCTGAAGCGCGGCTTCTTCACCAATGATGCCTACCGCTTCTTCACCGCGCCAGCTCCCGGCGACAAAATCTTCGTGCAGGTGGCCGATGCGCTGGAAAACCGTTCAGAGGCCTTGGTGGAGGGCAGTCTTGCCCTGTTCCTGCCGGTCTTGCTGCTCATTCCGGTTAGTGTTCTCCTGATCTGGCGGATCGTGCGCAAGACGCTGGCCCCCGTCGACGACCTGCGACAGGCAATCGAGGAAAAAGACGGCGGCAACATGGCGCCGGTGCCTTCCACCACGCTGCCGCGAGAACTCCGCCCGATCGCTCGCTCGGTCAACCGCCTGCTGTCCCGGCTGCAATCGGCCTTCGATGCCGAACGCGAATTCACGGCCAACAGCGCCCATGAACTGCGCACGCCGATCGCCGGCGCGCTGGCGCAGACCCAGATGCTGATCGCCGAACTGGATGGCCCCGGCAAACGGCGCGCCCAGCAGATCGAGGTCTCGCTGATCAGCCTGCGCCACACGACGGAAAAACTGCTTCAGCTGGCCCGCGCGGAAGCCGGCATTGGCGGCGGCACGCAGAGCGTCGATCTGGCGCGGGTGCTGGAACTGGTGGTCACCGATTTCAAGCGCGCCGTGACCCGGCCGGAGCGCCTGCGGCTTCATCGCGAGGCCGGTGCATCGCTGAAGGGCAATTACAGCGAGGATGCCTTTGCCATCGTGCTGCGCAACCTGATCGAGAACGCGGTACTGCATGGCCGCGGCGAGGAGCCGGTGGATATTCACTTGCAGCAGGGGGGCGTCGTGCGCATCGTCAATGGCGCGACGCTGCTGTCGGCGGACGAAATGGCGACGATCCGCCAACGCTTCGGCCGCGGCAGCACGGTTGCGCCCGGCTCCGGGCTCGGCCTTTCGATCGCGGAACGGCTGTTGCAGCAGATGAATGTCGGTTTCGAGGTCCTGTCTCCGGCGACGGGCCGGGGGGATGGCTTCGAGGTGGTGCTGCGCTTTACCGAGGCCGCAGCCTGACCATGCGACGGGAGCGCTGTGGCCGCCCTGCCATTGCTGCATAATTCCTCAAATCGGAATCGATTTGAGGAGAAAATCATGCAGCATGTTTAAAGTGCTACAGCGACCTTTGCGCGTCATATTTGACGCGCGGCGCTGTATGCGCGGCCAAGCCACCCTGTCTATCTCCGGCGTCTGCCGCAGGCCTATCGCAGGGCGATTTCCGAGCTGACGAACATCTGCCGGTCGGCATCCTTGCGGGCCATCAGGTCCGCGCACCGGTTGCGTTCCGCGAGGATGGCGCGGGCGATGACGATCGCCGAATGATCCTCGAAATATTCTTCCGAAACGCTTGTCCGCGCCTTTACCGCTGCGTTCCAGACATCATCTGGGAATACGTTCCTGATGGCCATGATACTCTCCACTGTTCCAATCGATCACGCAATTCTTTGGGGCCAAGCGATCGCGGCATCCTTGTCTCCGAGGTCAATCGGATTACAAATACCGGCACGTTTTTCCACGTGAAGGTTCCACCAAATTCGCGGCCAGAGATAGTTGGACCTAGGGCCAATGCCGGCCGGCGGAGGGGCGGAAACGGGCGCTACGGTAGGCTCGCGAGGAACGCGACCATCAGTGGGAGAAGTAACTTATCGCATATTTTCAGCGTGTTATGGGATTGTACTGGCCCAAATGGTTGTTTTCAGCCAGACTCCACCCCGCCGCGAAGGACGGGGTGGTTCAGGTCGCGCCGCATTCACGGAGGCGACACTAGCGTGATTCGACGATGCTGGATTCACCCGTTTGGGGTATATTCGCCGTCTGAAGACGAAATGTTCGGCCCGCCCATCGATCAGGAACGTGTCAATCCCGATCCGGGGCGCCGAGCGGGAAGAAGTCGCGATAGGGGCGAGCCTCGTCGACGGCACGGGCAAAGGACGGCCGGGCGAGCAGGCGGGCACGATAGGCGCGGACATGGACAAGCGTGTCCGGGATCGGGTGCACCCAGTCGGCATAGAAGAGCGAGGGACAGGCGGCGCAGTCGGCAAGGCCGAACGTGTCTCCGGCCGCCCATTCGGAACCGGACATTGCGCCGTCCAGCCAGCCATAGGCATCGTCGAGCATGGACTTCGCTTCGGTGACACCGTAGGCATCGCGATCCGCTTCCGGGCGGAGCTGGTTGAACACGACCTTCTGCATCGGGGTCATGATGTAATTGTCGAAGAAGCGGTCCATCATCCGGGCCTTGAGCGCCGCCTTGGGATCAGAGGGCAGGAAGCGGGTTTGGCCGGGATGGTGGAGCCCGAGATATTCGATGATCACCGTTGCCTCCATCACGGTTTCATCGCCGTCCTTCAGCAACGGCATGCGTTTCATCGGCCAGAGCGCGCACCATTCGGCGGCGACATCGGGCGTGTCCGGTCCGAGCACGCGCATTTCGAAGCGTGTATCGTTTTCGTAAAGCGCGGTCAGCACTTTCTGGCAGTAGGACGAGAAGGGGTGGGCGAAGAGCTGCAACGTCATTGTATCCTCCCAAACTGATTTCAATATGCAACTGGTTGTTTTGTAGTCTAACCGCTCTTATGTTGCAAGCAGTTTGACGAAAGGTTGACGATGGACGCTGCACACCGGTCGGGATGCCCGATCAATCTCACTCTCGAAATGCTCGGCGACCGCTGGAGCCTGATCGTCATCCGCGACCTGATGTTCGGCAATCGTCGGCATTTTCGCGAGCTTCTCACGCAATCGGAAGAAGGCATAGCCTCGAACGTGCTGGCCGACCGGCTGAAGCGGCTGACGGAGGGTGGATTGCTGTCGCGCACCGACGATCCGAGCCACAAGCAGAAGGGCATCTACAGCCTGACGGAGCCATCGATCCAGCTCGTGCCACTGCTGGCACAGATGGGCGCCTGGGGACGGCGGCACACCCCGGCCTCGGAAGAACTCTCGATCCGGGCCGAGCTTCTGGAAAACGGCGGGCCGCAGATGTGGCAGGCGTTCATGGAGGAGTTGCGAGCGCTGCATCTCGGTGCGCCAATGCCGGAGCGCTCGGTGTTTGCGGAACTGCAGGCGGCGTATCTGGCGATGGTGGCGCGGAATGCGGGGCGCGCGACGGGGTAAGACGGTGTTCGGATGCCAAAGGTTGCATCGTTGTGACAGCCCCTTATCCTGCCCCTCTCCTCGTTTGCGGGCGCGGGGGTAGGATAAGGGGCGAACGATAACCGGAATCTGCCGCCATCACCCCCTCTGTCAGCTTCGCTGACATCTCCCCCGCAAGGGGGAGATCAGCCAGAACCCGCTGCGATCAATATACGTCCGGCACGTACATGTCCGCGGGCACGGGGTGGCGGGTGTAGTCGTCGTGGCGGATGCGGTCGGGCAGGACGAGTTCGGGCTTGGGCACATCCTCGTAGGGGATCTGGGCCAGGAGATGGGCGATGCAGTTGAGGCGGGCCTTCTTCTTGTCGACGGCCTGGACGACCCACCAGGGGGCTTCCTCGATATGGGTGCGGGCCAGCATCTCTTCCTTGGCCTTGGTATAGTTTTCCCAGTGGATGCGGCTTTCCAGGTCCATCGGCGAGAGCTTCCACTGTTTCAGCGGATCGTGGATGCGCATCTGGAAGCGGAATTCCTGTTCCTCGTCGGTGATCGAGAACCAGTATTTGATGAGGATGATGCCGGAGCGGACCAGCATGCGTTCGAATTCCGGCACGTCGCGGAAGAATTCCTCGACCTGCTCGGGCGTGCAGAAGCCCATGACGCGCTCGACGCCGGCGCGGTTGTACCAGGAACGATCGAACAGCACCATTTCGCCTGATGACGGCAGATGCGGTACGTAACGCTGGAAATACCACTGATTGCGCTCGCGCTCGGTCGGA
This sequence comes from Pararhizobium sp., assembly GCF_035497515.1. Classification (GTDB taxonomy): domain Bacteria; phylum Pseudomonadota; class Alphaproteobacteria; order Rhizobiales; family Rhizobiaceae; genus Pararhizobium. Next base: position 30,435 of record NZ_DATJDJ010000120.1, read on the forward strand.
GCGGGCAGCGCGACGACGCGGCAGACGCGCGGATTGAGGCGCTGGGTGACGCGCTTGATGGCGCCGCCCTTGCCGGCACTATCGCGGCCTTCGAACAGGACGACGACCTTGAGCTTCTTGTGCTGGACCCAATCCTGCAGGCGCACCAGTTCATGCTGGAGGCGGAACAGTTCGCGGAAATAGGTCTTGCGCTCCAGCGTCGGCTCGGCCGGACCGGACATGCCCTCGGCGACCATCTCGTCAAGACGGTCCTCTTCCATCTGCATTTCCAGCTCTTCGTCAAAGCTGTCAGCAATTTCCGCCTTGATGCGGTCGAGTTGGTCGATCATCGGGTCGCGTTCCTGTTGGTCGCAGGGACAGGAGCAGGGTTTGATGACGGGGGTGTGACAGGCGTGAACATTTGTGAATTGCGTTAAAGCCAAACAGCAATTTGAGCCGCACTTTGACTGCGACGGTTCAAAAATTGCATGTCGTTTTCAGCAAGGTCAAAGGCCACGACGAAACTACTGCATAATCCTTCAATCGGAATCGATTTAAAGATTGTGCAGCACATTTGAAGTGGCACAGCGCCGCACGCGCCTGATCGCTACAGGCGCGTGCGGCAAGGTGAACGGTGCGTGTTCCTCCGCCATTGCACCCCGCCCCCAATTTCGCTAAGAGACCGCCAACTTCTTTCACTGGCGCGAACCCCTTGGCGCAGCAGGCAATACCGGTAGAGGCATATGGCACGCATCGTGATGAAATTCGGCGGCACGTCCGTCGCGGATATGGATCGCATCAGGAATGTGGCCCGCCATGTGAAACGGGAAGTCGATGCCGGTCACGAGGTTGCTGTCGTGGTCTCGGCCATGTCGGGCAAGACCAACGAACTGGTGGCCTGGACGCGCGATGCCTCGCCGATGCATGATGCCCGAGAATATGACGCCGTCGTTGCCTCCGGCGAGCAGGTGACGTCCGGTCTTCTGGCGCTGGCGCTGCAGAATATCGGTATCAATGCGCGCTCCTGGCAGGGCTGGCAGATCCCGATCAGGACCGACAATGCCCATGGCGCGGCGCGCATCCTCGAGATTGATGGTTCCGAACTGATCCGCCGTTTTGGCGAGGGTCAGGTGGCTGTCGTCGCCGGTTTCCAGGGGCTTGGCCCCGACAACCGGATCGCGACGCTCGGTCGCGGCGGCTCGGATACGTCGGCGGTTGCAATCGCGGCCGCGATCAAGGCCGATCGCTGCGATATCTATACCGATGTCGATGGGGTCTACACCACCGACCCGCGTATCGAGCCGAAGGCCAAGCGGCTGAAGAAGATCGCGTTCGAGGAAATGCTGGAAATGGCCTCGCTGGGGGCCAAGGTCCTGCAGGTGCGCTCGGTCGAGCTTGCCATGGTATTCAAGGTCCGCACCTTCGTGCGCTCCAGTTTCGTAGACCCCGACGCGCCGGGCATGGGCGATTTCGACAATCCGCCCGGTACGCTGATTTGTGATGAGGAAGAGATCGTGGAACAGGAAGTCGTCACCGGCATCGCCTATGCCAAGGATGAAGCACAGATTTCGCTCAGGCGCCTGGCCGACCGGCCCGGCGTCTCGGCCGCGATCTTCGGGCCGCTCGCCGAAAGCCACATCAATGTCGACATGATCGTCCAGAACATTTCTGAAGACGGCTCGAAGACCGACATGACCTTCACTGTCCCCTCCAGCGATGTCGACAAGGCCCTGAAGGTTCTGAACGAATCCAAGGAAAAGATCGGCTTCGACGTCATCCAGAACGAATCGGGCCTGGTGAAGGTCTCGGTCATCGGCATCGGTATGCGCAGCCATGCGGGCGTGGCCGCGTCCGCTTTCCGCGCACTTGCTGAAAAAGGCATCAACATCAAGGCGATCACCACCTCGGAAATCAAGATTTCTATCCTGATCGACGGTGCTTACGCCGAATTGGCGGTTCGTACTTTGCATTCCGTCTACGGTCTGGATAAGAGTTAAGCGACGCAGTTGCGGTCGCTTCCGGCGCTTGATAATGCCGGGGCGATTGCTATCTGCCCTTGATGATTTCAGATACGGAGGCGTTGCGCGATGAGAGACCTCTCTGCGGGTCCACGCGTCCTTCTCAAGCGGTTGCGCGAACTGATGGCGGAACCGCTCGAGCCGCAGGAGCGACTTGACCAGATTGTCCGCCAGATCGCGCAGAACATGGTCGCGGAAGTGTGTTCGGTTTACGTGCTGCGCTCCGACGGCGTGCTCGAACTCTATGCCACCGAAGGCCTGAACAAGGATGCCGTCCATCTCGCGCAACTGCAGATGGGGCAGGGCCTTGTCGGCACGATCGCCGCTTCCGCCCGGCCGCTCAATCTCTCGGACGCCCAGGCGCATCCGGCCTTCACCTACCTGCCGGAGACCGGCGAGGAAGTCTACCATTCCTTCCTCGGCGTACCGATCCTGCGCACCGGCCGCTCGCTCGGCGTTCTCGTCGTGCAGAACAAGGCGAGCCGCACCTATCGCGACGACGAGGTCGAGGCGATGGAAACGACGGCGATGGTGCTCGCCGAGATGGTGGCGACCGGGGAACTGAAGAAGCTCACCCGTCCGGGACTGGAACTCGACCTGTCGCGTCCGGTGACGATCGAGGGCAACAGTTTCGGCGAAGGCATCGGCCTCGGCTATGTCGTGCTGCACGAGCCGCGCATCGTCGTCACCAATCTGTTGAACGACGATACCGATCACGAGCTCGGCCGGCTGGCGGAGGCGCTGGGATCCCTGCGCATTTCCATCGACGACATGCTGTCGCGCCGCGACGTGTCGATGGAGGGTGAGCACCGGGCCGTGCTTGAGGCCTACCGGATGTTTGCCCATGACCGTGGCTGGGTGCGCAAGCTCGAAGAGGCGATCCGCAACGGGCTGACCGCCGAAGCCGCTGTCGAGCGGGTGCAGAGCGAGACCAAGGCGCGGATGATCCGGCTGACGGATCCTTACCTGCGCGAGCGCATGCACGATTTCGACGACCTCGCCAACCGGCTGCTGCGCCAGCTGACCGGCTATGGTGCCCGGCTGTCGGCAAGCGATTTCCCGCCCGACGCCATCGTCGTCGCCCGCGCCATGGGTGCGGCCGAACTGCTGGACTATCCGCGCGAGAATGTTCGCGGCCTGGTGCTGGAAGACGGCGCCGTGACCAGCCATGTGGTGATCGTCGCCCGCGCGATGGGCATTTCCGTGGTGGGGCAGGCGGCGGGTGTCGTGGCCTTGGCCGAGAACGGCGATGCGATCATTGTTGATGGCGATGGCGCCCAGGTGCATCTGCGGCCGATGGCGGACCTGCAGCGGGCATACGAGGAAAAGGTCAGGCTGCGCGCCCGTCGGCAGGCGCAGTTCCGGGCGCTGCGTGGCATCGAGCCGGTGACCAAGGACGGCAAGCGGATCAAGCTGCAGATGAATGCCGGCCTGCTGGTCGATCTGCCGCAGCTCGCCGAATCCGGCGCGGAGGGTATCGGTCTGTTCCGCACCGAGCTGCAGTTCATGATCGCCTCGACCATGCCGAAGATGGAGGAGCAGGAAGCCTTCTATCGCAATGTCATCAAGCAGGCGGCCGGCAAGCCGGTGACCTTCCGCACACTCGATATCGGCGGCGACAAGGTCGTGCCCTATTTCCGTGCGGCGGAAGAGGAAAATCCGGCGCTCGGCTGGCGGGCGATCCGCCTGTCGCTCGACCGCCCCGGCCTGTTGCGCACCCAGTTGCGGGCGATGCTGCGGGCCTCCGCCGGCCAGGAACTGCGCATCATGCTGCCGATGGTGACGGAAGTGGCCGAGTTGCGCACCGTGCGCGAACTGCTGCAGAAGGAAATCCAGCGCCAGTCGAAGGTTGGCGAGCAATTGCCGCGCAAGCTGCAGTTCGGCGCCATGCTGGAAGTGCCGGCGCTTCTCTGGCAGCTCGACGAACTGATGCAGGAAGTCGATTTCGTCTCGGTCGGTTCCAACGACCTGTTCCAGTTCTCGATGGCGGTCGATCGCGGCAATGCGCGGGTGTCGGATCGCTTCGACGTGCTTGGCCGCCCGTTCCTGCGCATCCTGCGCGACATCATCCGTGCCGGCGATCGCAACGAAACATCCGTCACGCTCTGTGGCGAGATGGCGAGCAAGCCGCTGTCCGCCATGGCGCTGCTCGGCCTCGGCTACCGCTCCGTCTCGATGTCGCCGACGGCGGTCGGCCCGGTCAAGGCGATGCTGCTCGCCGTCGATCTCGATAAGCTCTCGGCCATGCTGGATGCGGCGCTGGACGACCACAAGGACCTGACGCCGCTGCGGGAGAAGCTGCTGGCGTTCGCGACGGAACACGGGGTGCCGGTTTAGGGATAGGCATTGGAGCGTGCGGCTGGCTCACCCCCTCTGTCACTTCGTGATATCTCCCCCACAAGAGGGAAGATAAGCCGCTACCGCTTTGCGCCCCTGACGAGATAAGGGAAATGAATGATCTCCCTCCTTGTGGGGGAGATGTCACGAAGTGACAGAGGGGATAAACTTTCCTCAAACTCAATTGAATCGGACTGGCGCTTGTTCTGCCGAAGTCCCGACGGAGCAGACATTGGCCACACTTCCTGTTGAAAAAATGCGCGAGCTGGAGCGCCGGTTTGGCGAGATCGAGGCGCGGATGTCGGAGGGGCCGGCGGCGGATGTCTATGTGAAGCTGGCGTCGGAATATTCCGAGCTGCAGCCGGTGGTGACGAAGATCCGGCTGTATGAAAAGGCGCTGGCCGAGCTTGCCGATGTCAACACGCTGATGAACGATCGCACCACTGATCGCGAGATGCGCGACCTCGCCGAGATGGAAAAGCCCGAAATCGAGGAGCGCATCGAAACGCTCGAAAAAGACATGCAGATACTGCTCCTGCCGAAGGACGCGGCCGACGAGAAGAGTGCCATCCTGGAAATCCGGGCGGGTACGGGCGGGTCCGAGGCGGCGCTGTTTGCCGGCGACCTGTTTCGCATGTACGAGCGCTATGCCTCCGACAGGGGCTGGAAGGTCGAGGTGCTGTCGGCAAGCGATGGCGATGCCGGCGGCTACAAGGAAATCATCGCGACCGTGACCGGGCGCGGCGTGTTCTCCAAGCTGAAATTCGAATCCGGCGTCCACCGGGTGCAGCGCGTACCCGATACGGAGACGCAAGGGCGTATTCACACGTCGGCGGCGACCGTCGCGGTTTTGCCGGAAGCGGAAGATATCGATATCGAGATCCGCAACGAGGATATCCGCATCGATACGATGCGCTCCTCCGGTGCTGGTGGCCAGCACGTCAACACGACGGACTCGGCGGTGCGCATCACCCATCTGCCGACCGGCATCGTAGTCACCTCATCGGAAAAATCGCAGCACCAGAACCGTGCCAAGGCGATGCAGGTTTTGCGCTCGCGGCTCTACGACATGGAGCGGCAGAAGGCGGACAGCGAACGCTCCGCCTCGCGCAAGAGCCAGGTCGGCTCCGGCGACCGGTCCGAGCGCATCCGCACCTATAATTTTCCGCAGGGCCGCGTCACCGATCACCGCATCAACCTGACGCTCTACAAGATCGACCGGATGATGATGGGTGAGATCGACGAGGTGGTGGACGCGCTGCTCGCGGACTACCAGGCGGACCAGCTGGCGCAGTTGGGCGAGATCCAGGGATGAGCGATACACTCGACAGCCTGTTTGCCGAGGCGAAAACCCGGTTCCTGCAGGCGCATATCGGCGAGGCGGCGCTCGATGCGCGCGTGCTGATCGGCGGTCTGCTCGACCTGCCGGCCGTGGCCTTGATGGCGCGTGGCAGCGAACCGGTATCTGCCGCGGATGCGCAGCGTGTCCGTGACGCCATTGCCCGCCGCGCGGCGCATGAGCCGGTCTATCGCATCCTCGGTTGGCGCGAATTCTACGGACTGACGCTCGGCATGTCGAAGGACACGCTGGAGCCTCGCCCGGATTCGGAAATGATCGTCGAGGGGCTGATCCCGATTGCCCGCGGGATTCTGGCTGAAAAGGGTTCCTGCCGGATCATCGATCTCGGCACAGGGACGGGGGCGATCTGCCTGGCGCTGCTCAGCGCTGTGCCGGAAGCGACCGGCGTCGGCTCCGATCTTGCCGTGGGCGCGGTGGAGATGGCGCGGGCGAACGCGGAGCGGAACGGCCTCGACGGGCGGTTCACGGGGATCGAAAGCGACTGGTTCGAACAAATTAACGGCACGTTCGACATCATTGTGTCGAATCCACCCTATATAAGAACCGAGGTCGTCGCGTCGCTCGCGCCGGAAGTGAAGGATCACGATCCGGCTTTGGCGCTGGACGGTGGCGTCGATGGGCTGGATGCCTATCGCACGCTCGCAGCCGGTGCAGCCGCGCATCTGGCGCCTGGCGGTGTCGTCGGGGTCGAGATTGGCTACGACCAGATGCAGGTCGTCGGCCAGCTTTTTGCCGACAAGGGCTTTCGGGCCATCGACCGTGTGCGCGACCTTGGCGGAAATGACAGGGCGATCCTGTTCGAACTGTTGCTTTAACCCAGCAAAACCGGGTGAAAATGGCGGGTTCTTTTTAGAGACCATGAAGAAAAGGCTTGGAATCAAAGAGGAAGCGGGCTAGGTTCACCCTCACGCACCGGGTAAAAGGTCTAAGATCAGAGATTCGTTCCGGTCAGACCTAGCCGCAGGGATTGCTCTCACAAAAGAGTTGCTAAGGTTCGACAGTGCCTGGTGCGGGTACCTGTTAGTTTGACTTTAACCAGCGACGGTACCGCCATGAGGCGGTTGGGTCGCGGCGCGTGTCTGCCTGATCCGGAATCCTTTTGAGGAATTTCTGGTGGGCCACGAAGCCACAAGATCATCAATATCAAGAGAATCCAGGTGAGTGAACGATGAGGCCAGGACAGCAGAACAAGCGCGGCCGTGGGCGTAATAACAATACCAACACCAGTAGCAACAATGGCGGTGGCAATAACAACAATCATAACCGGAAGGGCTCGAACCCGCTGACCCGGACCTATGATAGCTCCGGTCCGGACGTGAAGATCCGCGGTACCGCACAGCACATCGCCGAAAAATATGGCAACCTTGCCCGTGACGCCCAGAGTTCCGGTGACCGGGTCGTGGCGGAGAACTATCTCCAGCACGCCGAGCATTACAACCGCATCATTGCGAGCGCCCAGGCGCAGATGCAGGAACGCTTCCAGCGCGACGACCGCGGCGGCGAGTATAACGATCGCAACGACTATCAGGATCGCGACGGCAACGAGCGCGGCGACGATATGGATCAGGGCGACACCGAGGAAAACGCGGGCGGCCAGGACCAGCAGGTCGAGCAGCAGCCACGTCACAATCAACAGGCAGAGCGCCAGCAGCGGCAGCACCGCCAGCCGGAGGGTGAGCGCCAGCAGGACCAGGACCGGCAGACACAGCCGGATGAGGAACGCCAGCCGGATCAGGAACGCCAGCCGCGCCCGGAGCGCCAGCGCCAACAGGACCGTCCGCGCCAGCCGCGCCCCGCGCAGGCCCAGCCACGTCCCGAAATGGCACCGCAGCCCGTCATCGACGGTTCCGGTCCACAGCCGGTGATCGAAGGCACGCCCGCCGAGGTTTCGCTGGAAGAGGAAGCACCGACCGGCCGCGCCCCGACGCGCCGTCGTACCGCACCGCGTCCCCGCCGCCAGCCACGCCGTGGCGAAGACGGTGGTGACGAAGCCGCCGCGTCTGGTGAAGAAGGTGGTGATCAGGGCGGCGACAAGTCGGCTCTGGCCGAGGCTGCTGGCGAATAAGCCAAGCCGGGTTTCCGGATAGTGGTGACCCAGAATATCCTATGCGAACCCGGCGCGCTCTTGCGGCCGGGTTTTTGCTTTTGCATCAGGCTTGACCCGCCCTGGGCTTGCCTGTAGGTGCTTCCCCAGGTTTCCGGATACCTGCCGCTCGCGGACGTCAGTCCTGGTGAAGTCCGGCCTTGACGATCTCTCGCCCTCGAATGCATTTCGTGTGGTGGGCAATGCGAGCCCCCTCCTTCAGTGCGAAATGCGATGTTGAGGAGAGTTGGATGTCGAAAGACGTTTTCAGCCAGAACGCCTACCTGACCGCGCCGCTGGGCGCGATTTTTGCCCGCACGGCGCTGCCGATCATTTTCGTGATGAGCATGAACGGTCTTTTGACCGTCGTCGATGCTGTCTTTCTCGGAATCTACGTCGGCCCGGATGCCGTCGGCGCCGTGACGATCGTCTTTCCCGTGTTCATGCTGCTGGTGGCGCTCTCGACACTGGTCGCCAGCGGCATGGCCAGCGTGCTGGCCCGCCATCTGGGAGCGGGGCGTTTCGCTGACGCACAGCAGACCTTCATGGCGGCGCATGGATTGGCGTTGGCGATCAGCCTTGTTGCGGTGATCCTGTTTGCCGCCTTCGGGAAGGCGTTGGTTTTGCTCGTGGCCAATGGCGACGAACACCTTGCGCATATGGCCTATGTCTACATTGCGATCATCGTGTTTTGTTGCCCGATGCAGTTCCTTCTGGCCGTCAACGCGGATGCCTTGCGCTGCGAGGGCAAGACGGGACTGATGGCGATCCTGAGCCTTGCGGTTTCGCTGGCAAACATGGCGTTCAACTATCTGCTGATCGTTGGTCTCGAATGGGGCGTTGCTGGTTCCGCCAGCGGAACGGCGCTGGCCCAGGTTCTGGCGCTCGTCTTGATCTGCGTTTTCCGTCTGTTCGGACGCACGCCGTTGCAGTTCGGCGTGATGAAGCTTTCCGTGTTGATCAACCAGGGGGGCCGGATGCTGGCGCTCGGGGCGCCGCAAAGCCTCGGGTTTATCGGTCTTGCTCTGGTCTCGGCGACGGTCATCGGATCGCTGCAACTGGTGGCAGGCGGCCGCTACGATTCAATCGTTTCGGCCTATGGCATCATCACCCGCGTCATGACCTTCGCCTATTTACCGCTGCTCGGCATGAGCCAGGCGATGCAGGCCATTGTCGGAAACAATGCCGGAGCGGCTGACTGGGGCCGGGCCGGTCGGGGATTACGCCTCGGCGTTGTTGTCGCACTGGTTTACTGCATCGCTGTCGAAACCCTGCTGATCAGCCTTGCAGGGCCGATCGGCTCCGTCTTCGTTGGGGATGTGAGCGTCATCGGCGAGGTCGCACGGATCATGCCGGTGATGGTGGCGCTCTATCTCCTGTCGGGCCCCTTGATGATGGTCGGGGCTTATTTCCAGGCGATCGGCGATGCGGGGAGGGCGGCAGTTCTCGGACTGTCGAAGCCCTATCTCTTCACCATGCCGCTGGTTATCGTCCTCTCCCGGACATTTGGCGAAAGCGGCATCTGGTTCGCCACGCCGGCGGCGGAAATCCTGCTTCTCGGTATGACGGGTATCGTCCTGTGGAAAGGGCGGGGCGGATGGAGCCGGCGGAGTACACCGGCGTCAGAGCCAGTTGGATGAAAGATGGAAAACCCCGGAACTGCCATCCTCTTCATCCTGTGCTTATCACAGGAATGCAGCCGCCGAAGCCTTTGGGCAAAAAGAGTCTTTTGACCCGACGGACGTCGGGTCGCTGGATCCCCGCCACGCGGGCGAGGATGACGGAGGGTGGAATTCCGCTTCGTCAAATAACCGACTTGTGGGCTTGTAAGCAGTCTGACCCCGGAAGCAGCTTTGCGTCCGGGGGATGGCGGGTCAGGCTTCCTTCAATGGCAGCGCATTGTCGAGGCTGCCGATCAGGGTCGAGCTTGCCTCGTTGAGGCCGGCGACATCGACGGTGATGCTGTTGGCCTTGAAGCGGTGGACGACCTTTTCCAGCGCCGCTACGGCGGTGATATCCCAGAAGTGGGCTTGCGAGACATCGATAAGAACGCGCATCCCTTCGGCCTCGTCGAGGGTGAAGGATTCGATGAACGCGTCGGCGGACGCGAAGAATATCTGGCCGGTAACGCGATAGGTCAGCATTGCCGCCGCCGCGTCCGGCAGGGTCTCCACCCGCATCAGGCGGGCGACCTTGAAAGCGAAGAACACGCCGCTCAGGAGGACGCCGACGGCGACGCCCAGTGCGAGGTTGGCGCTGAACACCGTGACGACGACCGTGACCAGCATGACGGCGCTCGACATCCTCGGATGAACGACCAGAGCGCGCAGCGACGACCAGTCGAATGTGTCGATCGAGACCATGACCATGATGGCGACGAGGGCGGCCACCGGCACCTGCGACACCCAAGGTTTGAGCAGGACCATCAGGATCAGCAGCAGGGCGCCGGCAAACAGGGTCGAGAGCCGTCCCCGCCCGCCATATTTCACATTGCTGACCGTCTGGCCAATCATGCCGCAACCGGCAATGCCGCCGAACAGGCTGGCGGCGGTATTGGCGATACCGAGGCCCGTGCATTCCCGGTTCTTCGAGCTCGGCGTATCCGTCAGGTCATCGACGACGCTGGCCGTCATCATCGATTCGAGCAGGCCGACCATGGCGATGGCAAGCGCCGGACCGGCGATGATCTTCAGGGTCTCGATGGTCATGGGAACGGTCGGCCAACCGAAGACCGGCAGCGAATCCGGAAGCTTTCCGAGATCGGCAATGGTCAAGACCGGAAGATTCAGTGTCACGGCGGCGATGGTGAGAAGGAGGATGCAGATCAGCGGCGAGGGGATGGCCGTCGTGATCCGGGGCGCGAGATAGATGACCGCGAGGCCGGCAGCCAGCATGGCGTAGGACATCCAGTCGCCACCGATGATATGTGGCAATTGCGCCGCAAAGATCAGGATGGCCAGCGCGTTGACGAAGCCGGTTCGTACGGATTTGGACACGAACCGCATGAGCACGCCGAGCCGTAGCAGGCCGAAGATGATCTGGAAGAGACCGGCGAGCAATCCGGCGGCGAGAAGATATTGCAGGCCATGGGCATGGACGAGCGGGGCGGCGACCAGCGCCACCGAGCCGGCGGCGGCGGATATCATCGCGGGGCGTCCGCCCGTAAACGCGATGACGATGCCGATGACGAAAGAGGCGAACAGGCCGACCTCGGGATCGACGCCGGCGACGAAGGAGAAGGCAATGACTTCCGGGATCAGGGCGAAGGTCGCAACCGCGCCGGCGAGCATTTCGCGGATGGGATTGGCGGACCAATCCCGACGGATGGATGAAAAATACATGAAGTGAGATCTCGCAACGCATGGCCAAGCGCTCGGTGGCGCGATTTTATCGGGACATGCCGGTGTGCGTTGTCTGGCGGATCGGCGGCCAGAAGAGCCACCCGGAATTGCACCGGGTCCGTGGTGAGTGTGTCGTTTATAAACCGGGTTTTCGCGGCGACGCAACACGGGATTTTTCAAGGGTCGGGCCGGAGGAATTCTATTTCGCTGCGACGGTGAAACGCCTCTTTAATTTGCAAAAAATTGCACCCATATTCCTCTCAAGTTGTCGTGGCTGTCTTTTGACAGCGTAACGACGAGACACGGGCCCGCCTTTTCAGGGGGCCTCAATCCAACCGTCGGCAGTGCCATGAACGGGCTGACCGATTTCCGGAGGTAGACTGATGAATATTGAAAAATACTCCGAACGCGTGCGCGGTTTTCTCCAATCCGCCCAGACCTTTGCGCTGGCGCAAGGGCACCCGCAGTTCGTTCCCGAACATCTGCTGAAAGTCCTGCTCGACGACGACCAGGGCATGGCGGCATCGCTGATCGAACGTGCCGGCGGAAGCGCCAAGGATGCGAAGCTCGCCAATGACGGCGCGCTTGCCAAGCTTCCGAAAGTATCTGGCGGCAATGGCTCGATCTCGCTATCGCAACCGCTGGCCAAGGTGTTCACTACGGCCGAGGAAGCTGCCAAGAAGGCGGGCGACAGTTTCGTCACGGTCGAACGGCTGCTGCAGGCGCTGATCATTGAAACGTCGGCCGCGACGTCCGGCATCCTGTCGAAGGCGGGCGTGACCGCGGCCAAGCTCAACCAGGTCATCAACGACATCCGCAAGGGACGCACCGCCGACGGGGCGAACGCCGAAGCCGGGTTTGACGCGCTGAAGAAATATGCACGCGACCTGACGGCGGATGCCCGCGACGGCAAGCTTGATCCGGTGATCGGTCGCGACGATGAAATCCGCCGCACGATCCAGGTCCTGTCGCGCCGCACCAAGAACAATCCGGTCCTGATCGGTGAACCCGGCGTCGGCAAGACGGCGATCGCCGAGGGCCTGGCTGCGCGTATCGTCAATGGCGACGTGCCCGAAAGCCTCAAGGACAAGAAGCTGATGGCGCTCGACATGGGCGCGCTGATTGCAGGCGCGAAGTTTCGCGGCGAATTCGAGGAGCGGCTCAAGGCGATCCTGTCCGAAGTACAAGCGGAATCGGGCGAAATTATCCTGTTCATCGACGAGATGCACACGCTGGTTGGCGCCGGCAAGGCGGATGGCGCCATGGATGCGTCCAACCTGCTGAAGCCTGCGCTCGCACGCGGCGAACTGCATTGCGTCGGCGCGACCACGCTCGACGAGTATCGCAAGCACGTCGAAAAGGACGCGGCCCTTGCCCGCCGATTCCAGCCGGTGATGGTCAACGAGCCGAATGTCGAGGACACGATCTCGATCCTGCGCGGCCTGAAGGAAAAATACGAGCAGCACCACAAGGTGCGGATCTCCGATTCCGCGCTGGTGGCGGCTGCGACGCTGTCCAACCGCTACATCACCGACCGGTTCCTGCCGGACAAGGCGATCGACCTGATGGACGAAGCCGCTTCGCGGCTGCGCATGCAGGTGGACAGCAAGCCCGAGGAATTGGACGAACTCGACCGGCGCATCATGCAGTTGAAGATCGAGCGCGAGGCCCTGAAGAAGGAAACCGACCGCGCTTCGAAGGACCGGCTGGAAAAGCTCGAACTCGACCTGACCGGCTTGGAAGAACAGGCCGATGCGCTGACGGCGCGCTGGCAGGCGGAAAAGTCCAAGCTTGGCCTTGCAGCCGATCTAAAGAAGCAGCTTGACGAAGCGCGCAACGAACTGGCCATTGCCCAGCGCAAGGGCGAGTTCCAGCGGGCAGGGGAACTTGCCTATGGGATGATCCCGAAGCTGGAAAAGGAGCTGGAAGCATCCGAAAGCCAGGACAATTCCACGCTGAACCCGATGGTGCAGGAGGTCGTGACCCCCGACAACATCGCCCACGTCGTTTCCCGCTGGACCGGCATTCCGGTGGAAAAGATGCTCGAAGGCCAGCGTGACAAGCTGCTCAGGATGGAAGACGAACTCGGCAAATGGGTCGTCGGCCAGGGTGATGCGGTTCAGGCCGTTTCGCGCGCGGTTCGCCGCTCGCGTGCCGGTCTGCAGGATCCGAACCGTCCGATCGGCTCGTTCATCTTCCTCGGGCCGACCGGCGTGGGCAAGACCGAACTGACCAAGGCCTTGGCACGCTTCCTGTTCGACGACGACACGGCACTCGTGCGCATGGACATGTCGGAATATATGGAGAAGCACTCCGTATCCCGACTGATCGGTGCACCTCCCGGCTATGTCGGTTACGAGGAAGGCGGCGCGCTGACCGAAGCGGTGCGGCGCAAGCCCTATCAGGTCGTGCTGTTCGACGAGATCGAGAAGGCGCATCCGGACGTGTTCAACGTGCTCCTGCAGGTTCTCGACGATGGCCGCCTGACCGATGGCCAGGGCCGTACCGTCGATTTCCGCAACACGATGATCATCATGACCTCCAATCTCGGGGCTGAATATCTGTCCCAGCTTGGCGAAAACGATGACAGCGACCAGGTGCGTGATCAGGTGATGGATGTCGTGCGCGGTCATTTCCGCCCCGAATTCCTCAACCGCGTCGACGAGATCATCCTGTTCCACCGCCTGAAGCGCGCAGAGATGGGGGCGATCGTCGACATCCAGCTGGAACGCCTGAAGCAACTGCTTGCCGACCGCAAGATCACGCTCGAACTCGACGACGAGGCCCGCGCCTTCCTCGCCGACAAGGGCTACGATCCGGCCTATGGCGCACGTCCGCTGAAGCGGGCCGTGCAGAAATACGTCCAGGACCCGCTGGCCGAGCAGATCCTTCAGGGCAATTTCCCCGACGGCTCGACCATCAAGGCTTTCTCCGGTTCCGACCGGCTGAACTTCAAGCTGCGGGGTGGGGCGGAGAAGGTGGCCGCTTGATCAGTGGCACACAGAGAGGCCGTCCTTCGGGGCGGCCTTTTGTTATGTCCTGCCTGGTATGACTGGAGCAATTCTCTTCTGGAAGCGACAGATTGTTACCCGGGGCGTGTCGATCGGGCGCTGCCCATGGTGCGTAAGGCCGGCCACCTCGATGGAATTGCAGCCGTTGCGGTCAGGCAGTTCGTGATGGTGGAGCCGTCACCCGGCCGGGTGATCACCGACATGGTGCAGAGTCATCTTGATGCGTTGGGCGTCCCGGTGCCGGGCGGTTGCCGGATTGGTCACGGAGAAAGTCCGATGAGCCTGCCAATCGGGGAGCATGACCGAACTCGATGCGATTGGGGAATGTTGACTGCCCGATATTGAGCGGAAAGCCGGGTGCATAGGTGGATGTGCGTGCCGGCTACTGCGCCGCGGCCACTTCCGCGGTGCCGTTGTCCTTGGCCAGCAATTCGTCGATGCGGGTTCGTTCTTCCTCGAACTGCGCCAAAGCCGGGCCATCAAGGGATTTTCCGCCGGGCAGGCGGATGCGCAGCGGATCGACGCGGTTGCCGTTGACGATCAGTTCGTAATGCAGATGCGGCCCGGTCGACAGGCCGGTGGTGCCGACCCAGCCGATCACCTGGCCCTGGACGACCTTGGCGCCGACGGTGACGCCTTTGGCAATGGTGCTCTGGTGATTGTAGGACGAGACATAGCCGTTGGCATGACGGATCAGCGTCTGGTTGCCGTAGCCGCCACTATCCCAGCCGGCCTTTTCGACGGTTCCATTGCCGGCCGCAATGATCGGCGTGCCGCGCGGAGCCGCCCAGTCGACGCCGGTGTGCATGCGCGAGAAGCCGAGGATCGGATGGCGACGCATGCCGAAGCCGGAACGGAACGTGCCGTTCGGCACGGGATTGCGCAGCAGGAACTGACGAATGCTCTTGCCCTGCTCGTTGTAATAATCGATCGAATTGTCTTCCGGGTCCTGAAAACGATAGAACTTCGTCTGGGCATCGCCGAATTTGGCGTTGACATAGAGCAATTCGCTGTCGTCCGTCGCGTTGCCGCTCTCGTCGGCGACCGAGAAGAAGGCCTCCAGGTTGTCGGTCGGCTTCAGTTGCGCCTGGAAATCGACATTGCTGGCCAGAAGCTTGATGATCTGCGCCACCATGGTGGAATTCATGCCGTAGGACAGGGCGGCCCGATAGACGCCGTCATAGACACGCGGCAGGTCGCGACCCGCATTGATCGCCGGCGTGCCGGTATCGTCGAAGGCGCTGGCAACGGCGGCAAGCGGTGCCGGCTCGTAGCCCTTGACGAAATTGCCGCCGTCGTCGAGCGCCATGGTGAAGACATGGGCGCCGCGCGAATAGACGCTGGCGCGCACGACCTTGGCTTTCTCGTTCTCGCCCTTCTGGATGATGCCGATGCGCAGGACGTCGCCTTCTTCCAATTCCGTCGCATCGAGCGCCGGCCGCAGGTAACCGGCGAGATTTTCGGCCTGGGCCTTGCCGTAACCGGCATTGATCAGCACGGCGGCGATCGGCGTCGCCCGGCGCACGGGGATGACATCGTCGGCATATTCCGCCGTCTGGCCGGTGGTGTTCTCGAAGGCCGAGACCGTCATGTTCTCTTCGACGACGCGGGCCGACAGCCCCTGGATCAGATCAAGATCGGAGGCATCGGAGGCAAAGCGGCGCGGATCGACATAGAAGAGCGAGGCGAGCTGGGTATTGCCGTCGGTCAGAACGGAACCGTTGGTGCGGACATTCTCCTCGACTTCGTCCATCGACATGGAGGGGGCGAACTTCAGCGTCGATCCCTTCAGGGGGAAATCCACCGTCTTCAGGGCCACCTCGGATTCGACGTCGGAACCGTAGATCGTGCCGGTGCGGCTGACCGGCGGTGTGGCCTGCGCCTCGTCGCTGGAAAAGATCGCCAGCGGATCGAAGGAGGGATATTTCTCGGCCGCCTGGTGGTTGGCGGCAAGCGTCATCTTCACATGGGCGAAGGGCTGGCGGCGCACCACTTCCTTGTCGCCGTCCCGGGTCATCGTCGAGACCTCGAGAATGGTGCGATCGGATGGCTTGGCGACGATGTTCGGCGTCAGGACACGGTTGCCGCGCTTGGCCGCGGCGGTCGGCTGGCTTCCGCGGGCGGACGGATCCATCACCGCCGCATAGGCTTCCGCCGGAATGGCCAGCTGCTGGCGCCCGTCGAGGGCCGCAAACAGCGCCACCCCCATCAGAAGGCTGGAGGTGATGCCGGTAAGGAACGTGCCCGAAAGCCAGCGCAAGGAAATCTCGCGCCGATCGGGTGCCCTGCGTCCATCCGCAAGGATCGGGGGCTCGTTGCCGAGCGACCGTATCATGGTCTTGTCCGTGATCATGCCAATTCGAGCGGAGTCCCTAGGTTAAGCGCCGTTTCTTATTGTGGCCTCGGTATATTGTGCGAAGATGTGCATCTTTCATGCCCTTGAGTCAAACAGAACGGACCGGCTGTGGCCGCGCCCCTCTATATAGACCTCAAGAGCGCCAGCGAAGCACCGGCAACACATCTGCGACGGCCTGTTTAGGGCGCCGAATGTGAAGAAGTGAGGGCGAAGTCGTGATTTCCTCTTCATACAAGGGCTTATCGGCAGCCGAATGCGATTGTCGCAATGCAGCAAAGCCTTGCGGCACAAGGCCTTGTCAAAAAACTGTCATTTTTTTAAAAAAAGCCGTTGACTATGGCTGAGGGGTGGGACTATAAACCGCTCACCAACGAGGGCGGCGGCGCTGCTGGCGACCAACGAACTCGCTCTGGAGTTTCATAAGAGACTTGAGGGTGAATTTGGGTTTCAGGCGGGAACGCTTCGGGCTC
>NZ_DATJDJ010000121.1:0-3824 GCF_035497515.1 Pararhizobium sp.
CGTTACCACGGCCGAAGGGGATATTGCGACAAAGGCGTCGGCCGCATCGGTTACCGCTTTGACCGCAACCGTTGGCGAAATCACCGCTGACGCGCGCCTCAAGATGGAGGTTGTGACGGGGCCAACCGGATACGCCCGCATCGGCGCCCGTGTCCGCTACGGGACGAGTGGCAGTTATTGGGCTGCAGGGTGGTATCTCGACGTGCCTTCCGACCCGGGCGCGGACACCCAATTTGTGATCGAGGCTGATCGGTTTGTCCTGATCGATGGGTCCACCAAGAAAGTTCCGTTCCGGGTGGATGGTGGCAGCGTGTTCATCGACGACCTGAAAGTCGGCACGTCGAATATCGATCCGGGTGCGGTGACAACTTACGAGACCGGAAGTTTGGCCGACGGGTCTATGGATGGTTTCCGGACCATCACTATCACCGTCTCGCACGGAGATCGCGCGAATATTCCCGGTCTCCTCATTCGCATCGATGCACAGGCAGTTTGTGTGATGACGATTGTGTCCGGCGATACCGCATCGTCAGCGCTGACGATCATTAAGACCACTGGAACCAATCAGATCCTCTCCCAGGCGATAGTAACCGGCAGGATTTACGAGACCCACACGCTCAGCACTTTTGCAACTTACATCCCCCCAACCGGGCAGACATCGACCACATTCCAGATCACCCTTTCGCATCGTGGCTCATACACGGATGTCGTTGCTTTCGCTCAAGCTTTCAAGAAATAGGACACCCTATGGCAACCGTCGAAATCGAAACATCCGTCGCGCTGCAGGAAGAGCATGCGCTGACGGAGCATTATCGCAACCGCAACCTCGTGCTGGCCCAAGCCGTGGCTGACCTGAAACGCGAGAACGCGAAACTCAAAAGCCAGGTCACACCACCGGAACCCCAGACAGAAGAGGATCAGTCCTGATGGCGATTGCAAGCGTCTACAATACCGGCACGGCATCTGTTGCTGCTGGCAATACGGCGGTGACCGGCGTTGGCACGACCTGGCTGACATCCGGCCTGCAGGCGGGTGACATATTCTGGGCAAACGGCATGTCCTGCCGAATTGCGTCGGTCAACAGCAACACGTCGATCACGCTGGCCTATCCGTGGCCGGGAACTACGCTTTCCGGCGGAACTTACGAGGTGCGCTTTACCCCAGACGCGACCCGTGTCCTGGCGGCGGCCCGCGCGCTGATCGATATGCTTGGCAGCGGCCTGCTGGCAGCCATCGCGGCGGCCGGCAGCTCCGCCAGCAAGCTGATGTATTACACCGGCCCTGGCGCTGTCGCACTTGCCGACCTGACAGCACATGGCCGTTCCATTCTCGGCCTGTCCGGCGGCAACGGCAAATTCATTCGATCGACAGCCGGCGGGACGGCAGTGATGGCGGACATTCTCGGCACTGTGTCGCAGTCGGGTGGCGTCCCGACCGGGTCGCTTGTCGAAAAGGGCAGCAATGCCAATGGCGAATACGTCCGATTTTCGGATGGCACGCAAATCTGTTGGCTTCGGAATGTCGGGATCACCGCCGGCGTGGCGTTCACGTGGACATACCCCGCCGCATTTTCGGCGACGACGACCACATCGCTCATCGGCATATCCTCGTCGAGCGCAGCCTCCCGCGTCTTTGGCGGTTTGCCGGGGGCCAGTACCGCTGTTTGCAATCTTTGGACATCGAGCACCGGCGCCGAGGTCTCCGGCGGCGTAAACCTTATGGCGATCGGAAGGTGGTATAACTGATGCAGATCACATTTTCTCCGCAACGATCCGACGCGACGTTGGCCGTCACCAAGGACGGGGACACCCTCGTCATCAATGGCGTGGCGTTCGACTTTTCGGTGATCCCCGAGGGCGGCATCCTGCCGGCGGCCGGCGTCGAGTGCGATTTCGTCATCGGCGATGTCAGGCGTGAAGACGGGGCGCTCACGTTGACGCTGCTGCTGCCGCACGGCCCGAATCCTGAAGACGCTGTCCGCTTCCCCGAAATGATCCTCGACGCCGCCGATGGCGTGATCCCGCTCCCCGGCGCGGCGTCGGAGGAATAGGGATGGCGAACATCAATCTCGACCTGCTCTCGACCATGGAGCAAAGGGCTGCGCAGGCGGCCCTCAAGGCGCTCGCGGAATATACCGCCGCTATCCAGGCGCATCTCGAAGCCAAGGCAGCCGAGCGGGACTACGACAGCATCCAGTCGGCTGTCAGCTATCGCGGCGATCCGAACGGGCAGTTCGCGGCCGAGGCCGAGGCACTGTTCGTCTGGCGCTCGGCCGTCTGGACCTATGCCACGGCCGAACTCGACAAGGTCACGACCGGCCAGCGAACGCAGCCGGGCATCGAAGAGTTCGTCGGCGAGTTGCCGGCGTTCGTCTGGCCTTAAACCGCCCATCCAACCTCAAAGGACATCACCATGAAAACGACCGCTGACATCCAGCGGCGCTTGATCGCGCTCGGCTATCCGCTTCCGAAGTATGGGGCTGACGGTGATTTTGGGGGCGAGACGCAGACGGCGATCAATGCGGCGCTGTCCGACCTCGAAGCATTGCGCGGGACGCCCGTCGTCAGTGGGGGCAAGATCGACCGGGCAGCATTCTACGCGGCTTTGAAAAAGCAGGGCCTGTTCGGCGGCGTGCTCGATGCATCCCAGGTTGTCGGCATGGATGCCATTCTGGACGGCTGGGAAAAATCCGGCCTGACCGATCTCCGCTGGCTGGCCTATATGCTGGCCACCGCCTACCATGAGACGGCGCGGCGGATGCGGGCGGTGCGCGAGACGCTGGCGCCGACCGACGACCAGGCCATCACCATCCTTGAAAAGGCTTTCGCCGCCGGGAAACTGCCGTGGGTGAAAACGCCCTACTGGCGCAAGGATGCTGACGGCAAAAGCTGGCTCGGTCGGGGGCTGGTGCAGCTCACCCACCGGAAAAACTACCTCACCATGTCGAACATCCTCGGCGTCGATCTGGTCGGGCAGCCGTCCTACGCGCTCAACGATGACATCGCCGTGGAGATCATGATCGAGGGCATGACCAAGGGTGCGTCGTCCAAGGGCGACTTCACCGGCAAGAGCCTCGAAGACTATTTCAACGCCTCACTCGAAGACTGGACGAATGCCCGCCGGATCATCAACGGCGTCGAGAGCGCCGGTGTTGTCGCCGGGTACGGCCAGAAATTCTACACCGCCCTGAAAGCCGCCTAACCTCCCAACATCGAAGGAAATCATCATGCGCTCTCTGCTCATCATGGCAGCGGCATGCCTTGCGCTGTCTGCCTGCACCACGACGTCGATCGATGCAGCAATCCAGAAAAACCTGCCGCAAATCTGCTCGGCCGCCGGCACGGCACATTCGGCTTTCGTCGTGGTTGCTGCGGCCGGCAGCATCAAGCCAAAGACCGCAGCCAAGGAGGCGGCGGCATGGGCGGCTCTGGAAAGCGTCTGCACCGCTCCCGAGACTGCCACTGCGGCCTCCGTACTGGTTCGCGCCGCCGAAGCCTATGCCGCCATCACTGTCGCGCTGCGCGAAGCCAAATCCGCATCCTGATCCCGAAAGGACAAGACTATGAACATCACCAACTACGTCCCCGTCATCGTCCGCTATGCGATCGTGTCGCTCATGGCCGCCATGTTTACCCACGGTTGGGTCACTGACGATCAGAACGCCATCCTGACCCAGAACATCGACATCATCGTCTCCGCGCTGGTCGGCCTGCTGACGGTTGCCTATGCGCTGATCAAGCGGCCATCCGCGAAAGCCCTCGATGCGGCCAAGGTGATCGACCAGGAGCTCCCGAAGCACGCTGATGTCGAGATCGTGACGCCGG
>NZ_DATJDJ010000122.1:0-2861 GCF_035497515.1 Pararhizobium sp.
CACCAAGCAGGACAGCGGCTTTCGGGAAAGCTCAATGATCGGTGCCGCGCACTTGTGGCGCATCCTCCCGCCTCAATGAGTCAGCAGATCGGCATGTCCGCAAAAGGTCTAAGAGACTGTTTGAGAATGCCTTGAAGAGTCCGGCTTGATGTGATTCAAGCGTAAGCGGGTAGGCAATCCCACGTAGCGCGTTTGTGCGCCGAAGCTCATTTTCTGCATGAATCATGCGGAGAGTCATATGAGCGACAAGGTGAATCAGGTTCGGACGTTCGAAGTTTTGACGGCGACGCCGTCACGGCGTTCGCCGCGGCATTGGTCTGACGACGAGAAGACGCGGCTTGTGGCGGAAGCGTTTTCGCCGAGTGGAACAGTGGCGGAGGTTGCACGCGCCTATGAACTGGACGTGTCGCAACTCTATGCGTGGCGCAAGAAGGCGCTTTCTTCGGGGACGATGACGCCATTATCGGTGCCCTTGGGCGGTCGAACTCTGTCGGAAAGCGAACCGGTGAAGTTCACGCGCTTTGAGGCAGGCGGCGGCGCGGCGGTGGAGATCGTGCTGGGGGATATCGTTGTGCGGGTGAGCAGCGATGTCGATCCGGAGCAGTTGGCGGGGATTATCGGCGCGGTGCGCAAGGCATGATCGCTTCCGGTGTGGTGGTTTACGTGTCGTGCCAGCCAGTCGACTTCCGCAAGGGCGCGGCGTCCTTGATGGCGCTGGTCAGGGATGGCGGTCTCGACCCGTTCTCTGGAGCGCTTCACGTATTCCGTTCGAAGCGTGCGGACCGGGTTCGCATCGTGTGGTGGGACGGCAGCGGGGTCTGCCTCTATTCGAAAACCCTGGAAGAGAACAGCTTCTGCTGGCCGGGCATATCGGCGGCGCGCATGCGTCTCGACCATTCGCAGCTGATGGCGCTTCTGGCCGGAATGGACTGGAAAAGGATTCGTCCGGTCAGGGTCCGACGACCGTTGCTGACGGGCTGAAACCAGCCTGCGGCAAGATGAATCACGGGGCCGTAACGGTTGGGAAAACGACCGTTTTTGTGCTCTGTTGCTTGTCATGGTTCTACCGGGTCTTGCCCTTCCCGACGACGTCGATGCGCTGAAGGCGATGATCCTTTCCATGGCTCGCGAGCAGGTTGCGAGCGAGACCCGGATCGTCGTTGCCCAAGCCCAGATCGCAGCTTTCGAGGCGGAGGTCACCCGGCTGAAGGCCGTCGAGAAGAGCGCCAACGAGCGGATCGCCAACCTCACGTCGATCCTGAAGGTTTTGCAGCGCACGCAACATGGCACCCGTTCTGAGCGGCTGCGCCTGGCCGTCAACGACGAGCAGGCCGCCTTTGCCTTCGAGGAGGTCGAGACCGGCCTCTCGGCGATTCAGACCGAGCTCGATCGTGCGTCCGCAGACAAGCCGAAGCGTGCCCCACGTCCGCGTAAGGGCTTTGCCGCTCACCTCGAACGCATCGAGGAGATGATCGAGCCGGAAATCCCTGCCGAGTGCGAGGGGCTGGAAAAGGTTCTGATCGGCGAGGATCGTTCCGAGCGGCTGGACGTGGTGCCGCCGAAATTCCGGGTCATCGTCACGCGCCGCCCCAAATACGCTTTCCGGGACCGTGATGGCGTGATCCAGGCTCTGGCGCCGGCGCACATCATCGAAAGCGGCCTGCCGACGGAGCGGCTGCTCGCCTATATCGCCGTCTCGAAATACGCCGATGGCCTCCCGCTTTATCGGCAGGAGGCAATCTATCTGCGCGACGGTGTCGAGATCAGCCGGTCGCTGATGGCGCAGTGGATGGGGCATCTGGGCTTCGAGCTTCAGATATGCGCAGATTACATCCTCGAGCGGGTCAAGGAAGGCGACAGGGTCTTTGCCGACGAGACGACCTTGCCCACTCTGGCCCCCGGTTCAGGGAAAACAACGAAGGCATGGCTGTGGGCCTACGCACGCGATGACCGACCTTATGGCGGAACCAGCCCGCCGATGGTTGCCTATCGCTTTGAAGACAGCCGTAGTGCGGAGTGCGTGGCGCGCCATCTCGCCGGGTTCAATGGCATCCTGCAGGTCGATGGATACACGGCCTATACCAGCTTGGCCAAGGCCCGGGCCAAGGCCGGCAGTAATGAGGCGATCCAGCTCGCTGGGTGCTGGGCGCACCTACGGCGCAAGTTTTACGACCTGCACATCAGCGGGGTCTCGCAGGCTGCGACGGTAACGATCATCGCCATGACCGAATTGTGGAAGGTCGAGGACGAGGTTCGCGGCAAGGATGCCGGAAGCCGCGCCGCGCTGCGTCAGGAAAAGTCTGCGGCCATCATCACTAACCTCTTCGCGCAGTGGGAAAAAGAACTGCACAAGGTCTCCGGAAAATCCAAGACCGCCGAGGCGATCCGCTACGCGCTAACCCGGCGCGAGGCGCTGGAGCGCTTCCTGAAGGACGGCCGTATCGAAATCGACTCCAACATCGTCGAACGCGCGATCAGGCCCCAAACAATTACGAGAAAGAACAGTCTATTCGCCGGAAGCGAAGGTGGTGGACGGACATGGGCCACGCTGGCCACCTTGCTGCAGACCTGCAAAATGAACAGCGTCGATCCGCTCGACTGGCTCTCCCAGACCTTGACCCGCATCGCTCAAGGCTGGCCGGCATCTGAAATCGAAGCCCTCATGCCATGGAACTTCAAGCCTGACGTTATCGGCTGACCGCTTACGATCAAAGCGGAGTATCATCAGTTCAAAACAGTGGAAACAAGCGTTCAGATACGAACCAAAGACCATTACTACGCAGTCAAGGATAAATGGTGCGGCCTGCGCGCTCCCGATCGGGAGCGTGCACCAAGCCCCTATCTCGGTTCCAGTCACGGGA
>NZ_DATJDJ010000123.1:0-51801 GCF_035497515.1 Pararhizobium sp.
CCTTGTTGGTGACGCTGGCGGACCACGCCGGGAACGCCGAGACGACAGTCAAAACACATGCACTGACGAATGTTTTCATTGCCTACCAGCGCCAAGGCGCCGCCCCTCTTGGCGGCTCGCGGTTCGAGGCGACATACCTGAACGAGACGAGACCCCCTTCTGCCCGAGATCAGATTATCCGACGCCGGAAGAATTGCATGCAAAATATGACGGGTCGGCTGAATAGAGGCTGAATGACGTGTTCACACGTCTTGCATCATCCAGTCACCATGAAAGGCGCGCCTGTCAGTCAGGGCAAGCACGCCAAACAACGTCACGGACTGGATGGCCTCTGGCCTTAGCTGCGCGGCTTCAGGTTTTCCGGGTCGTAGAGCGGCTTGTAGCCGACACCCGCAACCTCGACCGGATAGGTCTCGGCGAAATACTCGACATTCAGCTTGCGGCCTTCCTGGGCATAGGCGTGCGGCAGGTAAGCAAGCGCGATGTTCTTGCCGATGGTCGGGCCGAAGGCAACCGAGGTCGTGTAGGAGCGACGGCCGAGTTCGTCGATCAGGACCTCGCCGGTTTCCGGATCCATGACCGGCATGGAACCGACCGGATAACGCCTCACGCCCTTGGCATCGGTATTCTCGGTCATGACCAGCGTGCAAAGCATGGCGGGCTGATGATCGCGCGCCTTGTATTCGAGATGCTTCGCCTTGCCGCGGAAATCGGCTTCCTTGACCTTCGGACGGGCAAGATCGGCCTCGATCAGGTTGTACTGGGTGAGCAGGTCGCCGTTCTGCAGGCGCAGGCTCTTTTCCATGCGGCGCGAGTTGGCATAGGTTTCGACGCCGAAGGCCATGACGCCGGTGGCGCGCAGCGCGTCCCAGACGGCCAGTCCGTCCTCGTATTTCATGTGCAGTTCCCAGCCCTGCTCGCCGACATAGGAGATGCGGAAAGCCGAGACATTCTTTCCGGCAATCTCGATCGGCTTGATCGCGGCAAACGGGAAGTTCTCGATATCCAGGCCGGCGGAATCCTTGACCACCTTCTTCAGCGTGTCGCGGGCGTTCGGACCCCAGATGCCGATGGTGATAAATTTCTCCGAGGTGTCGGTGATGGTGACATCGAGGCCACGATCCTCAGCCACACGCTTCATGTAATGGAAGTCGCGAGGACCGGCATCGGCACCGTTCACCAGGCGGCAGCGGTCGGCCATGCGGAAGACCGTGAAATCGGCGCGCACCATGCCCTCGTCGTCGAGGAAATGGGTGTAGATTCCCTTGCCGATATTGGCGTCGCCACCGATCCTGGCCGCGCACAGCCATTCGAGCAGTTCGACATGATCGGGGCCTTCGATATCGACCATGTGGAAATGCGAGAGATTGACGATGCCGCAATCCTCGCTCATCGCGAGATGCTCGGCGTTCGAGACACGCCAGAAATGGCGGTTGTCCCACTCGTTCTCCCGTACCGGAACGCGGTTGCCATACTTTTCCAGCAGATGCTCGTTGGCAGCGTAGCCATGTGCACGCTCCCAGCCGCCGAGTTCCATGAAATAGCCGCCGAGTTCCTTTTCGCGCTCATGAAAGGGCGAGCGCTTGGCGCCGCGGCCCGTCGCATAGGGCTCGCGGGTGTGAACGGCGGGGAAGTAGATCTTCTGGGCAGCCTCGTAGCTGCGGCCCTCGATGAACTCTTCCGTCAGTTGGTGCGGATAGAAGCGCGAATAGTCGATCGAATTGTGGTCGATCTCGGTGCGGCCGTCGGTCATCCAGTCGGCGATCAGCTTGCCGTAGCCGGGACCGTCCTTGACCCAGATGGCGACGCAGTACCAGAGACCACGCACCTTCTGGCTCTCGCCACAGGATGGACCGCCGGCGGCGGAAACCTGCAAGAGGCCGTTGAAGGAATGGCCTTCGTTATAGCCGAGTTCGCCGAGGATCGGCGTCAGTTCCATCGCCTTTTCGAGCGGTTCGAGGATCTGCTCCATGTCGAGGTCGCGCTGCGACGGCGACAGGCGCGCCTCGTTCTTTTCAAGGATATCGCGCGGGTGGCAGAGGCGCGGATTGGTCTGCTCGTAATAGCCCCACTCGATCTGGCCGCCCTCGGTGGTCTTCGGATCGCCGGTGTCGCGCATATAGGCGGAGTTGCCCTGGTCGCGCAAAAGCGGATAGCCGATCTCCTTGCCGGTGCCTTCGAACTCGTTGTATGGACCGAAGAAGGTCAGCGGGTGGTCTACCGGCATGACCGGCAGGTCTTCGCCGACCATTTCGGCGATCAGGCGCCCCCAGATACCGGCGCAGACGATGACGTGATCGGCCAAGATCGTGCCGCGATGGGTGACGACACCCTTGATGCGGCCACCTTCGACGATCAGCGAGGTCGCCGGCGTGTTACCGTAGACCTGGAGCTTGCCGGATTTCTCGGCGGCATCGACCAGCTTGCCCGCAACCGTCTGCGAACGCGGAATGACGAGGCCGGCATCCGGATCGAACATGCCGCCCATGACCTGATCTTCCTCGATCAGCGGGAACATGGCCTTGATCTCGGACGGCGACACATAGTGTGCGCGCGTGCCGAACGCCTTGGCGGAGGAGAGCTTGCGTTTGATCTCTTCCATCCAGGTGTCGTCGCCGGTGCGGGCGACTTCGAGACCGCCGATGCGGGCGTAGTGGCCCATCTTCTCGTAGAAATCGATGGAGTACTGGGTAGTCCAGACCGAGAGATAATCGTGGCTGGTCGTGTAGCAGAAATCGGATGCATGCGCCGTCGAACCGATGTCGGTCGGAATGCCGGACTTGTCGATGCCGACGATGTCATCCCATCCGCGCTCGATCAGGTGATGCGCGATCGACGCACCGACGATGCCGCCGAGCCCAATGATTACGACCTTCGCCTTCTGAGGAAATTCTGCCATGTCGTGGAACCCTGATTGACTATTGGAAGCGAATTTAGAGGCTGCTCGGTCGCGACTAGAGCCTGTCTACGACATTCTCATCATGCTGCACGACCAGAGCCGGTCCGTCCACGGATTGGCGCGCGGGCAAGCGGGCTTTTTGACCGCCCCCCGGCCCGATCCTTATCCTTTTTCGCCAACCGCCTCGACCGACACCCGGCGCGGGCGACGCTGCGTGCCGCTACGCTTGACTGCTTCCTCCGCTGGAACCGGCTGAGGCGGGCCGGCCAGTTCCGCCTGCCGGGCAAGCTCGTCCGCCTCCGGTCCGGGCGGAACCGGCTCGGGCTCCAGCACCGCGATCGGGAACGGCGCGCCAAGCCCCTCCTCGCGGAACCGCTCGTAGATCGCCAGCCTCAGATCGTTGCGCACGCCATTGCCGTTGACGATATCGGCGAGATAGACCCGCAGCTCGAAGGTCATCGTCGCATCGCCGAAGGCGGAAAAGACGGCCTGCGGCTCCGGGTTTTTCAGGACGAGCGGATGGGTGGCGGCGATCTGCAGCAGCGTGTCCATGACCTGGCGCGGCGCACTGTTGTAACTGACGGTCACCGGAATATCGGACCGTCCGAGCTTGTTCTTGTGTGTCCAGTTGCCGACCGATGCGTTGATGAACAGCGAGTTCGGCACCATGATCGTCTGGCGCTGAAAGGTCTCGATCTCGGTCGCGCGCACCGAGATGCGCTTGACGAAGCCTTCCGTCGTTCCGGTCACCACCCAGTCGCCCACCTTGAACGGCCGCTCGACAAGGAGGATGAGGCCGGAGACGAAGTTCGAGACGATATTCTGGAGACCGAAACCGACGCCAAGGGAGAGAGCGCCGGCGACCAGCGCCAGGTTCGACAGGTCGAAGCCCGCCGCCGAAACGCCGATCAGGCCCGCCAGACCGACGCCGAGATAACCGACACCGGTTTTCACCGAGTTGCGCACGCCCGCATCGATGCGGCTGCGCGCCATGACGCTGCCGTCGAGCCAGCGCTGGAACCAGCGCGTCACCACATAACCGGCAGCAAACAGCAGGATGCCGGCGAGAATGCCGACGATGGAAATGGTGATGCTGCCGATCTTGATCTCGGTGAAGATCCGGTAGGCCGAGGATTCGATATCGGCGATCTTGAAGCCCCACTGCATCAGAATGAGGGGAAGGAAGAACGCCCCGACCAGCGCATAGATGCCCAGTCCCGCGGCAAGCCCAGCCTGGTCCAGCGCCACCTGCTCCATCCCGTAGCGCTTCTCGAGGTGGCGGCCGACGACCGTATCAGCCAGCGCATTCTGCTTGGCGACGGCCTTGCCGGTGAGGATGCCGATATACATGGTGACAAGAATGGCACCGGTCATGACGATCTGGGTGGCAATGAACCGGGCAAGACCGACATAGCCAGACAGGGTCAGAAGAATGATGATCGCGCCGGTCAGCACGAAGAGCAGCGACACCGCGCGCGGCCAGGGCTTGCCGCGGCCATCGAGCGTTTCATTCGCCGGCACGATCGGCTTGATCAGCGCCATCGCCATGAGGATCAGGCCGATGATGACGGTGGCGATCAGGCTTTTCACAACGGTGAAAACAACCGGCGACCCCATAACCTCGCTGATCGTGCCGGCGAGATAATCGAGGCCGTTGACGATCGCCATGGCGATAATCGCAATGACCAGCAGCCGCGCGCCCTGATCGGAGACGCGAACGAGACGCCAGGCGCGGTGCTTTGGCGCCAGAACGGCATTCGCCAACTTGGAGACGAAGACCAGCGCGACGGTGATCACCAATAATATGGAGACGATCGGCGCGATGTCGGGTCTCAGGACCTTGAAAGCCTGAAGGAAGAAATAGCTGGTTGCCGCAAAGACCCCGGTTGCCAATGTCGGGACCATCGTCGACCAGAATGCCACCGACAGACGGGTAATGTAGCCCGGCTCCTCGTTTGAGATTTCGCGATGGACCATCGGAAACAGCAGTTTTCGCGTACCGGCAAGCAGGATCAGGGCCGCGCAGAGCGACAGGAACAATGCCGAGAGCAACTGGATACGCTTGAAATTCCAGGCAAAGCTCAGCCAACTACCGACCGTCCGCGTAAAAGCCTGTCGCTCCAGATTGATGGCGGCAATCGCGTCAACCACCGTCGCTCGATTGAGCTCGGTGTGCTTGAGCAGCGTATTGCTGAACAACGCACGGCGGATCGCGGTAATGCCGTTCGACAGCTTTGTTGCCTGGATGGAGAGGTCTTCCGCGGTCCCGGTCAGCGCGTTGATTTCACTCCGCTCCGTCATCAGGCGCTTGCGCTCCTGCGCGACGACGTCGGTTTCCGGCGGCGTACCCTCCGCCGGCGGATCGCCGAGTTCGGCTAGGCGGGCCTTGATCTCGTCGAGACGCGGCCGGGTCGCCAGCGATGTCGCGATGATCTGCTTGGCGGCCGCATCGACCTCGGCCTTCAGTTCCGCAAGACGGTTATCGTCGTTCTTTGCGCGCGTGACGATATCTGTCAGCCGCACCACATTCTTGCGCGCTTCTTCAAGCTGCCGGGCCGCCTGTGCCTGCGGGCTTGCGGCCTCCGCAACCGGCTGCCCGGCGGCTTTCGCAGGGTCCTGTTGCTGCGCCATGACCAGCAGCGGCGCGGCGAACATCCACAACGAAAGAAAGGCGGCGGCGATCTTCGACATCATTGGTGTTCAAATATCCTTATCTTGCCGTCGGCCGCCTCGATGGAATCGAAATGCCGCACGTTGGCTGCTCCTTAGGCTGGAGTGCCGCCAGATGCAAAAGCCTACTGCATAATTCCTCAAATCGGAATCGATCTAAGGAATTACGCAGTATATTTAGAGTGTTACAGCGACATTTGCGCGTCGTGCTTGACGCGCGGCGCTGTAGCCCGAACCGATCAGAACGAGGACCCCGGTTGAGACAGAAAATTGATCTCCGCCTCGGTGGAAGAGCGCCCCAGAGCTGCGTTCCGATGCGGAAAACGACCGAACTGCCGGATGATCTCGCAATGTCTTATGGCAAAATCGAGGTTGTAGGCATCTCCAAGCTCGGTGAAGAGCTTGACCGAAAAGGTCTGGTCCACGAGATTTTCCGAGTGTTCGAATGGCAGATAGAAGAATGGCCGCCGATCTGCGGGCACCTCCAGATCGGCGCCGGTATCCAAGGCAAGACGGGCCTCGCGAAGCGCCAAGCCGTCCGTTGCGAATGCGAGCGGCGTGCCGCGATAGATATTGCGCGGTATCTGGTCCAACAGGATGATGGCGGCGAGCCTCGCGGAGGGAGTGGCATGCCATTCCGCAGGAAGCGCCCTCGCCATTGCCAGATGCGCCCCGCGAAAAAGCTGGTCGCATCGCTGATCCACCTCAAACTGAGGCTTGAACCAGTCGTCCGGGCTGAGTTCATCGAACCAGAAGGCGAGAACCTCCTCCGGTGTGCATGGATTGCCTGCATTCGCCATCGTTACCTTCTCCCCCCTCAAATAATCTGCACTCGATCTGCCGATGACATAGGCACCTGCGCGCACATTTCCATACAACGAAGGAAAGTCGCGATCACCTATGAGGAATCAAGGCACTCTGGAAAATATTCGCGAAAACGCTATCTTGTCGATGGACGGGGTGACGACATCCCGAAGGAGTTCGACGATGAAAACCATAGTCGTTGCGGCCTTTGCCGCCCTGTTCCTGACATCCTGTGTCGCACCGACGCCTTATAACAGCCTCGAGCCCATCCCCGGCAGCATCACCTATAATGGCCAGCCCCGTACCAAGCTGAAGAAAGCGCCCATCGGCAGCACGTTGCACAACAATTTCTATGGTCCCTTCGGTGAACGGATCGAGGAAACCTACATGATCATGCCCGACCGGTCGCTCAAACTCGTCGCCCGCCGCCGCTCGCGCATCGACTTGTATGATTGAAAAACAGATCAACTGCGCGGATCATTTATGAGTGATTGCTACCTTAGGTAAAACAGGCTGAGGCAAATGATTTCGGCAATGGCACGGTGCGGGGGCAGGACTTTCTCCCGCTGCACCGTGAAAGGGAATGATCTGCGTTATAATATCCTACTTAATGGATAGAGTATGCCTGCTAACAACGGAGGTAGACATGCGAGCGAAACAACTCACAAAACTTTTCACGGTGGGGCTTCTCGCCACGAGCATACAGATGGGTGGTTTGGGTTTCGCGTTTGCAGACACGACGCTTCTCAATGTCTCCTATGACCCGACGCGTGAACTCTACAAGGATTTCAACGTGGCTTTCGCTGAAAAGTGGAAAGCGGACACGGGCGAGACCGTGACGATCCAGGCGTCGCATGGGGGATCCGGCAAGCAGGCGCGCGCCGTCATCGACGGGCTCGAAGCCGATGTGGTCACGCTGGCGCTCGAAGCCGATATCGATGCCATCGCCAGGGAAACCGGAAAGATTCCGGCTGACTGGAAGGCGAAATTCGACAACAACAGCGCACCCTACACATCGACGATCGTCTTCCTGGTGCGCAAGGGCAATCCGAAGGGCGTCAAGGACTGGGGCGATCTGGTCAAGGACGACATCCAGGTGATCACGCCCAACCCCAAGACTTCGGGCGGCGCGCGCTGGAACTTCCTGGCAGCCTGGGCCTGGGCCCGCGCGGCCAATGGCGGCGACGATGCCAAGGCGCAGGAATATGTGACGCAGCTCTTCAAGCATGTTCCGGTTCTCGATACCGGCGCACGCGGTTCGACGACAACCTTCGTCCAGCGCGGCCTTGGCGACGTCCTTCTTGCCTGGGAAAATGAAGCCTATCTGTCGCTGGAAGAACTCGGGCCCGACCAGTTCGAGATCGTCACGCCGACAATCTCGATCAAGGCTGAACCGCCGGTCGCGCTTGTTGACGGTAATGTCGATGCCAAGGGCACCCGCAAGGTCGCCGAAGCCTATCTCCAGTACCTGTACTCGGATGTCGGCCAGAAGATCGCGGCCAAGCACTACTATCGTCCCTTCAAGCCGGAAGCGGCCGACCCGGAAGACATCAAGCGTTTTGCCGATGTGAAGCTGGCGACTATTGACGAATTCGGCGGATGGAAGGAAGCTCAGCCGAAATTTTTCGGAGATGGTGGGCTCTTTGACCAGATCTACAAGCCGGGGCAATAAGACTTAATGACCACACGCACAGCTTCGCTGTGGCAATTCAGACAGCCGAGCGTCATTCCGGGATTCGGATTGGCGCTCGGCGTTACTTTGTCATGGCTCATCCTCATCATCCTCATCCCTCTCTCCGGCCTCGCCTGGCGCTCCAGTGCCTTGGGCTGGAGCACATTCTGGACGCTGGCCACCGACCAGCGAACCCTGAACGCGTTGCGCATCAGCTTCGGCACGGCCTTTGCCGCCGCCTTCGTCAACGTGATCTTCGGCGTCATCCTGGCTTGGGTGCTCGTCCGCTATCGCTTTCCCGGCAAGCGGATCATTGATGCCATGATCGACCTGCCCTTCGCATTGCCGACCGCCGTCGCCGGCATCGCACTGACCACGCTCTATGCACCGAACGGCTGGATCGGCAGCCTGCTGGCACCGCTCGGCATCAAGATCGCCTTCACGCCGATCGGCATCATCTTCGCGCTGGTCTTCGTCGGCCTGCCCTTCGTCGTCCGGACGGTGCAACCGATCATGGAAGAGATTGACAAGGAAGTGGAAGAGGCAGCCGCGACACTCGGCGCCAACCGGTTCCAGACGATCAGGCGCGTCCTGCTGCCGGGGCTTGCACCCGCGGTCCTGACGGGCTTCGCGCTCGCCTTTGCCCGTGGCGTCGGTGAATACGGCTCGGTCATCTTCATCGCCGGCAACCTGCCCTACGTCTCGGAAATCGCCCCCCTGCTGATCGTCATCCGGCTGGAGGAATTCAATTATCCGGCGGCGACCGCGATCGCGGCCGTCATGCTTGTGATTTCCTTTGCCATGCTGTTGATCATCAACACGATCCAGGCCTGGAGCAGACGGAGGTACGGTTATGGCGCATGATGCCACTTCATCGCGGACCGGAAACACCGAACTCGTCCGCGTCGCCACGTCCGAAAGCCGGTTGGCGCGCTACGGCCTGATCGGCGTTGCGCTCTGTTTCGTCGCGCTCTTTCTGGTCCTTCCGCTGGCGGCGGTGTTCACCGAGGCGATGCGCAACGGTCCGGGCGAGTTCCTGACCGTGCTGTCGGACCCGGAAACCTTTGCAGCGATCCGGCTGACCCTGCTGGTGGCGGCCATCGCCGTGCCGCTCAACCTGGTCTTCGGCGTTGCCGCCGCCTGGGCGATCGCCAAGTTCGAGTTCAAGGGCAAGGCGTTCCTCACCACGCTGATCGACCTGCCCTTCTCGGTTTCCCCGGTCATTTCCGGTCTGGTCTTCATCCTGCTGTTCGGTTCCCACAGCCTTCTTGGTCCCTGGCTGCAGAGCCACGGCATCCAGATCCTGTTTGCCGTCCCGGGAATCGTGCTGGCAACCGTGTTCGTCACCTTCCCCTTCGTTGCCCGCGAACTGATCCCGCTGATGCAGGAACAGGGAACCAGCGACGAGGAAGCGGCACTGTCATTGGGTGCAAGCGGCTGGCAGACTTTCTGGTACGTTACGCTCCCCAACATCAAATGGGGCCTGCTCTACGGCGTGCTGCTCTGCAATGCCCGCGCCATGGGAGAGTTCGGCGCCGTGTCGGTCGTCTCCGGCCATATCCGCGGCCTGACCAACACCATGCCGCTGCAGGTGGAAATCCTCTACAACGAATACAATTTCGTTGCCGCTTTCGCGGTCGCAACGCTTCTCGCCCTGCTGGCCCTCGTCACCCTCGTTCTGAAGTCGCTGCTTGAAATGAAGTACAGCGAACAGATCGCCGCCAGCCGCAGGCACTGAAAGGTCAAGTCCATATGGAAGTTCGCGTTCAAAACATCCGCAAGGAATTCAGCCGCTTTCCGGCGCTGAATGACGTCTCGCTCGACATCCGCTCGGGCGAACTGATTGCCCTTCTCGGCCCGTCCGGCTCGGGCAAGACAACGCTTTTACGGCTGATCGCAGGTTTGGAAAGCCCAACCGACGGGACGGTCTATTTCGGCAACGAGGATGCCTCGCGCAAGACCGTGCAACAGCGCAATATCGGCTTCGTGTTCCAGCACTATGCCCTGTTTCGCCACATGACCGTGCTGGACAATGTCTCCTTCGGCCTGACGATCCGACCCGCCAGTCGCCGGCCCGCCAAGGCCGAAATCCGCAAGCGCGCGCTGGAACTGCTGGATCTCGTCCAGTTGAGCGGACTGGAAAGGCGTTATCCGGCGCAACTGTCCGGCGGCCAGCGCCAGCGTGTCGCGCTCGCCCGCGCCATGGCGGTCGAACCCAACGTCCTGCTGCTCGACGAGCCCTTTGGCGCGCTCGATGCGCAGGTGCGCAAGGAACTGCGCCGCTGGCTGCGCGAAATCCATGACCGCACCGGCCACACCACCGTTTTCGTCACGCATGACCAGGACGAAGCGCTTGAACTTGCCGACCGCGTGGTCGTCATGAGTCAGGGCAAGATCGAACAGATCGGCACGCCCGACGAAATCTACGACACGCCGAATTCGCCCTTCGTCTTCGGCTTCATCGGCCAGTCGAACATCCTCCCGGTCAAGGTCGAAAACGGGCAGCTCTGGCTCGATGGCCAGCCGATCGGCGTCAGCGCCCAGGGTGAAAAGGACGGCCCCGCCCAGCTCTATTTCCGTCCGCATGATATCGAGTTGCTGGATGGCGCCAGCGGCTGCATTTCCGGCTCCGTTACGGTGACGCGCCGTGTCGCCGGCACCCGCCACGTCGAACTCGACGTCAGCGCGGCAAAGAACAAGGTGGAAATCGAATTGCCGCCGGAACGGGTGACCACAGACCATTCGCGCCTCTCCTTCCGGCCGACGCGCTGGAAGCTGTTTCGGGAAACGGCCTGAAGATGATCCGGTCGCACCTTGTGCGGCCGGCCCTCTCTTGAACCGATGCCGGGTTGTCCTTCCTCGACTGCAATACAGACCCGGTTCAACGGTGTCTTTCGACCTGTCGGCTTGATCTGGCACCGCAAGCCGCTGCCACTGCCACGGCATCGACGGTCTTTCCATCCAAGCGGAACAGGCAGGCCATTTGGCGCAATGTCCGCCAGTCCTGTCCTGACGTGCCCGATCACGTTTCCTGGACCAACCGATCAAAAGTCTCGTCTGCCGGATTTCTGCCGCCGTTGTGGGCTATCGTGAGTTGAAGTCGCGTAGCGGGTGTTTCCTGCCTCTCCCGGAAGGGCCAGAAGGCAAAGGTTGCCTCAGAAAAAACGTATCCGCCAAGACCCGATCATGTCTTAGTGAATGGCGGCAATTTCGAAAGGGGATACACTGCGATCATCGTGGCTGGCGTCAACGACGCCGCCCCAGGAAGCCGATTGCTTCCACCAACTGGAGGATGGATGACCATGACTCTCAGTCCCTATATGGACGCTCTGTGCGCCGAGGACATCGATGCGCTTCGGATGGTATTCGATCAGTTTTGCGAGAACCATCAAAAGTGCCGGTCGGATGCCGACATGGAAATCTGCGCCAACCTCATCGTTCGGCTTTATCAGGGCGGCCAGCGCGATCCGGAAGCCCTGATGCGCGCCTGCGAGGCTGCCCTTCAGCCGGACCTTGCCATCAGCGCCTGACATCGCACAAGGCGCGCTACTGCATAATTCCTTAAATCGGAATCGATTCAAGGATAAGATCATGCAGCATATTTAAAGTATTACTGCGACCTTTGCGCGTCATATTTGACGCGCGGCGCTGTAGTCACTGCGTCTCCTGCGCCGCGTTTTCCGGCCTCACCACCAGAGGGTCCGGCGGCGTGGTACTCTTGTTGCTGTCGTCGGGTGCGAAATATTGAACGACGAGTATGCTCAGGATAGCACCGATCACGAAACCGTAGACACCCATCATCACCGTGCGGGAGGTCATGACCTGTCTCCTTCTTCGAAGCATCACCGGTATGGGTAACGATTGAAACGCCGCGTGGCCGTCAAGGTTCCTCTGGACGCTCCTGCGCGGGGAGACGTCTACCCCGCCTGCAACTGGCTGAGCCGGCGATAGAGCCCGTCCTGCTTCGAAAGCTCGGCATGGCTGCCATCCTCGACGATCCTGCCGTCCGTGACGACGAGAATACGGTCGGCTTGGGTGATCGTCGCCAATCGATGGGCGATGACCAGCGTCGTGCGGCCTTCGGACAGGTCTGTCAGGGATTGCTGGATGGCACGCTCGGTTTCGGTATCGAGCGCCGAGGTCGCCTCGTCAAGAATGAGGATCGGCGGATTCTTCAGGAAGATGCGAGCAATGGCGAGCCTCTGCTTCTGCCCGCCCGACAGTTTCACCCCGCGCTCTCCGACGACGGTATCCAGCCCCTGCGGCAGGTCGGCGATGACGCCCTCCAGCCGCGCCTTGCGCGCCGCCTCGATGATTTCGGCCTCGGTGGCGTCCAGCCGCCCGTAGGCGATATTCTCGCGGAACGTACCGGCAAACAGAAAGACATCCTGGCTGACGATGCCGATCTGGTTTCGAAGCGACCGCAGGCTCATATCGCGGATATCGATGTCATCGATGGTGATCGATCCGGTCGTCACTTCATAGAAGCGCGGCAGCAACGCGCAGATCGTCGTCTTGCCGGCGCCCGAGGGGCCGACAAAGGCAATGGTTTCGCCGGCACGAATATCGATCGTCAGTTCGTCCAGGATCGCCTTCGATTGCTGATAGCCGAATCCCGCCCCCACATAGCGGATATCTCCCTTCAGCGAAGTGACGTCACGGGCGCCCGGGCGGTCAGCGATATCCGGGCGCGTATCGAGGAAATCGATATAGCGCCGGAAGCCGGCAATGCCTTTCGGATAGGTTTCGATCACCGAGTTGATCTTGTCGACCGGACGGAAGAAGACACCGATCAAAAGCAGGAAACCGACAAAACCACCCGCCGTCAGTTCTCCCTGCAGAACGAAATAGCTGCCGGCGACGAGCACCACCATCTGCACCAGCCGCATGGAAAGGTAGCTGAGCGTGGTCGATATCGCCATGATCCGGTAGGCGTCGAGCTTGGTCTGGCGATAGCGTTGGTTGTCCGCCTCGAACAATCCGCGCTCGTGGTCCTCGTTGGCGAAGGCCTGGACCACGCGGATGCCGCCGACATTCTCCTCGATGCGGGCATTGAAGTCGCCGACTCGGTTATAGAGCGCCTGCCAGTTGCGAGTCATCCGGCCGCCGTAGCGTGTCGTCAGCCAGGCCGTCAGCGGCAGCACCAGGGCGGTAATCAGCGCCAGCTTCGGATTGACCGACGCCATCAGCAGAAAAGCACCAATCAGTGTCATGATGGCAATGAACACGTCTTCCGGACCATGGTGCGCCACCTCGCCGATTTCCTCGAGATCCTTCGTCAGACGCGCCACAAGATGTCCGGTCTTCTGGTTGTCGAAGTAACCGAAGGAGAGTTTCTGCAGATGATCGAAGGCCTTGCGCCGCATCTCGGTCTCGATGTTGATGCCGAGCATATGCCCCCAATAGGTCACGACCGCCATCAGTCCGCCGTTGATGACGTACACCGCCATTAGTCCGGCGGAGGCGAGCACGACATATCCCCACTGTCCGGTCGGCAAAAGCACGTCGATAAACAGCTTCACCGCAACGGGAAAGCCAAGCTCCAGCAGGCCCGACGCCACGGCGCAGGAAAAGTCCAGGAGAAACAGCCGGCGGTGTGGCCGATAATAGGCAAAGAAGCGTCCGATAAGATCGCGCATGTCTGTTGGGTCCTTTTCGGAGCCTGGTCGGGAGACCGGCGCCCGCATCTCCGCGCGGACTTCACCCACGCGCGCACTCGCGCTGTATTGCAATCGGCGCTTCTTTTAATCAGTTCGAGCGGAACAACAAGCATCTTTGCCGAAACGACATAGACAATATGTGCCAACTGCCGAAAATCATGCAATTTTTTGACACAAATCTTCAGTATTGATCCAACTGCGAGCCCTGTTGAACCCAGGTGCCGGCTTGCGGCACCAACAACAGCATTGAGTTTCTGCTGATGATTCCGATGAATAAAACGTGATGACCGCCCGTCACTGGGGTATCGGGCCTTTTGTCTGGACTTATCGGCGGTAATTTGTACAGCGTTGTAGCGTGAAGGATGCAAATATAAAAATCCGCTTCAACCAATGATCACAAAATTTGTACGCGACAATTCACTGAAACAGAATTTCAAAATATGAAGGAGGTCACTTTGTTCTGGCATTTTGTAACCCTGAGCACCGGCAAAACGGCACTGATCGATTTTTCCAAGGTCATGTACGTCACCGAAAGCGGAGACGGAGCAACACTTTATTTCCACCTTGAATCCGAAAATGCCAGCGGAAAGACTGTCCCCAAGTCCATGACCATCAAGGAAAGCGTCAGCGTTCTGGGCAAAGTGTTGAAGAGCCGCAAGTTCTTCTGATTCCGCAGCGGCGGGCTCGGCCCGCCGCGCAATTCTCTCGGCGCGGACAGCAGACGCCAGAAACCTCGCCACAGGAATTGTGGAACACCAGCGACCTTGCATCGCAAGGCCCGCCGTCATTCGGTAACACTTTGAGTGTTATCGCCTTGAAGGAACTCGAACCGCTGCCCCTGTTCTTACAATTCGATCCGCATCGAATTTTCCAGTCGTCCATGACTTGGGGTCGATGGAAAGGCCGATTTGGGGGCGCCGTCGGTTGGCTTCCGGGCTCCTATTTTCGAAAGCAGACCTTGAGCCTGGCGGGCGCGTGATCTGACGCGAAGGGGACGTTCGGTCGCTGCAATGCGGAAATTACTGGTCTGATCGTGCTCGCCCGACCAATGCGCTGGATCGGTCATGGATCGCGTCCTGCTCTTCAATCAGCGGCCGCCTTTTCGTGGCGGCCGCTCCATTCGGATAAAAGGTTGATCAAGCTGCTTTTGCAACGTCCTCGCTGTGGCGAATCTCCGTGCCAAGGACCTTGAGGCATTCCCTGATGAACGCAGCCAAAGCAGTCCAACCCTTGGCCGATACCATGGTCCCATCGACATAGGCTTCAGTCGGCGAAAGATCGATATACGTACCACCAGCCAGCGTAACCTCAGGCTCGCAGGCTCCAAGTGCCGCGACCTTCTTGCCACGCACGACGCCATCGACGGCGATCAGGATCTGGACGCCATGGCAGATTGTGAAGATCGGCTTCTGCATCTCGTGGAAATGCCGGACGATTGCCTGCACCCGCTTGTCGGTCCGAATGTATTCCGGTCCACGACCACCTGCAGCGTAGACCGCATGATACTGATCGAGCTGTTTCTCGGCCTCTGAGAACGTCTTGTTGATGGTGAAGAAATGCCCGAGCTTCTCGGTATATGTCTGATCGCCCTCGAAGTCGTGAAGCGAGGTCTTGATGAGATCGCCGGCATTCTTGTCCGGGCAAATGACGTGTACGGTATGTCCGATCGCTTCCATCGCCTGCTGGAAGACGAAAATTTCGTATTCTTCGGTAAACTCACCGGTCAGCATCAGTATCTTTTTGCCTGCCATGATTATGCTCCTCTTGCTCATGCAGTGGGGCGGCACGCGCCGCCCCATGTTTAGGGGTTGGATTAGAACGGAGAATCCGGGAAATAGTATTCCTGCGCATTTTCCTGGGTGATCAGCGGAGCGTCGAGCTTGACGGTGCCTCGCACCGGCGCCTGGCCAATAAGATTGGCGACGGTCAGGTAGATCGCGGTTTTGATCATCGCGGGCGGGTATGGGGTTTCGACGGGCGTCATCGCGTCTCCATCAATGACCTTCTTGATGATGTCTTTCATGCCATTGCCGCCGAGCGCGAGCTTGATGTCCTTGCGACCGGACTCCTTGACGGCCTCAAGGACGCCAAGCAGCATGTCGTCATCGTTGGCCCAGACAGCATCGATCTGCGGATATTTTGCGAGATAGTCCTGCATCAGCTTGAAGGCTTCGTCGCTGTTCCAGTTTGCGTACTGGATGTCGAGAACCTTTAGCTCGGTGCCCTGAATGGCGTCGTTGAAGCCTTTGATGCGCTCGTCGTCGATGACTGTCGGAATACCCCGCAGAACGACGAGATTGCCTTTGCCGCCCAGTTTTTCGATCATGTACTTCGCGGTATTGCGGCCAACGGCGATGTTATCGCCCGCAAGATACAGGTCCTGGATCGAGGCGTCGCTGAGACCGCGGTCCACAACGGTAACGAAAGTTCCGGCGTCCTTGACGGCCTTTACGGGCGTCGTCAGTTCTTCCGAAGAATACGGTAGAATGACCAGGGCGTCGAGCTTGCGGCCGGCCGACAGATCCTCAAGAGCACTGACTTGTGCGGTTGCCGAGGGCGAAGTCTTCACGACGACTTCGACGCCCGGAAAGGCAGCATTGATCTCCTTGGCTGCGGCCTGCGCATGATAGACGACGCCTGCCGTCCAGCCATGGTCGGCCGCCGGGATCGAAACGGCCACCACCTTCTTATCGGCTGCCAACGCCTGGCTCGCGATGAGCAAGCTGCCAATGGCTGCCGCCGCAATAAATTTGGACTTGAACATTAAATTCCTCCCAGAATTGGACCCACAATGAAGCACCCGTGCGGTCCGGACACGGATTATTTCGAAAACCTTTGAATGAGCATCGCGATGATGATGATGACGCCCTGGACCCCGGCCACGAGGTATTCAGAGACGAAGTCGGACAACACCATCAGGTTGGCGATCAGCTCGAGGATAACAGCGCCTGCGACCGTACCCCAGACATGACCTTTGCCGCCGCGCAGAGCGGTCCCGCCGATAACGACGGCGGTGATGACCTGGAGTTCCCAAAGAACACCGGTTGTGGGCGTTGCCGCACCAAGCCGCGGAACGTAGCAGATCGCGGCAATCGCAACGCATGCGCCCTGTATCGCATAGGCGATCGTCCGTGTTTTTATAATCGAGATACCGGAGTAACGGGCGACGTCCTCGTTGGCCCCGACTGCAGCACATTTCCTCCCATACTTCATCTTGTAGAGGATGAAGGACGCAACCGCCGCAACTGCAATCGAGATCAGGATCGGAAACGGTATTCCGCCGACGGTCCCAAAGTACACAGGCCTATAGGCCTCCCGCAGACTGCGGTCGATCGGGATCGTCCCGCCGTCGGACATATAGGTGATCAATGCCCGGAAGATACCCATGGTGCCGAGCGTCGCAATGAACGGCTCGATCTTTCCGACGGTCACGATCAACCCGTTCATGAGGCCGCAAGCGGTTCCCACGACGACAGCGACTGCCATGCCGGCCGGAATAGACGCGACGCCCCACTCCGGCGCCATCGCGTTCATGAACATGATGGTGATGCCCGTGATAAAGGCGGCCATCGAACCGACCGAGAGATCCAGCCCACCTGACGAGATCACGAAGGTCGCGCCGACTGCAATGATGGCGATGAAGGCGCTACGGGTTATCACGTTTCCAAGGTTGGTCGTCGACAAAAAGTCAGGGTTGACGAGGAAGCCAATGATGAGCAAGGCCAGAAGCGCCAGGAAGGGCCCCACGTCAGCCCAGCCAATGTTCCATTCCCGCTCTTGCCTTAGCGGCGTCGAGCCTACGATCACGCTCATGGGTTCCCTCCCTGCTCGGCCCCTGTCGACACATTGCTGGTCGCCAGAAGCGCAATTTCATGTTCCGTCATCCTGTCGCCGCTGACCTCTCCGGTGATGCGACCCTCCCGCATCACGAGGATCCGATCGCAGATGCCCATCAGCTCCTGCATTTCCGAAGAGATGACGATGCACGTCCGGCCCTCGCCGACGAGGCGATGGATAAAGGCGTAAATCTGGGCCTTGTTGGCGATATCGATGCCACGCGTCGGCTCGTCGATGACGACAAGCGTCGGATTGGTCAGGAGTACCTTCGCCAGCAGCAATTTCTGCTGGTTGCCTCCTGAAAGCTGCCCAGCCTTCACCCCGAATGTCTTCAGGCGGATGTCGTACTCGTCGACGGCGTCCAATAGCGCGGTCTTTTCGCGGCCACGTCGCATCATCAAGCCCGGATGGAACCGTGCCAGAGCGGAGAGTGTCAAATTTGGCGCAAGTCGCTCGTGGAGCAGCAGGCCTTTTCCCTTGCGGTCCTCGGTGAGGTAGCCGATGCCAGCGTCCATAGCCGCGCGCGGGGAACGGATGTCGATCGGTTCACCATCGAGCGTTACCGACCCATGAGCTGCACGCAGGCCCATGATGCCCTCGAACACTTCGGTCCGCCCCGCACCGATCATTCCAGCGAAACCGAGGATCTCGCCCTTGCGTGCGATGAAGGAAATGTCCTTCGCATAACCAGGCACTGCCAAACCGCTGACTTCGAGGGCGGTTTCTCCTGCGGGGGTGCAGCGTTTTTCCGGATAGAGCGCTGCAAGGTCTCGCCCGACCATCAGGCGGGCCATGTCCATTTGTGTGAGCCCGTCGCCCGGATAGGTCCCCACGAGCTTGCCGTCACGCAGCACGCTGACTTTATCGGCGAGCCGTTGCACTTCGTCGAGCCGGTGGCTGATGTAGAGGACCGCGGCACCCTGCTCCTTGAGCTGCAGGATGATGCCAAGGAGCCGCTCGACTTCGTCGCCCGTCAGAACCGCGGTGGGCTCGTCGAAAATAACCAGTTTATAATCATCGAGAAGCGCACGGGCGATTTGGACGAGCTGTCGATCGGCGAGCGCTATGTCGCGAACCAATGCGTTTGGGGAAACCTTGCAACCCAGTTCAGTGAGTTTTTCAGTGGCGACACGCCGCATGGCCCGGTCGTCGACCATTCCATTGCGCATCAATTCGCGCCCGAGAAACAAGTTTTCGCCGACCGTCAGCCCGTCGGCGAGCAAAATTTCCTGATGCACCAGGACTATGCCAGCCTGCTGTGCATGCTCCGGCTTTGAGAACGCGACAACTTTGTCCGCGAGCGAGATGGTCCCGGACGTCGGCTGCGTATAGCCCGAAAGCAGCCGCATGAATGTCGACTTGCCTGCGCCGTTCTCGCCAATGATGGCATGGATTTCGCTGGGAAGAACGTCGAGCGAAACCTCGGACAAAACAGTCACCAGCCCATAGTTCTTCGACATCCCCTCTGCCCGCAGGACGGGCCGGCTCTCCGGACGACTGCCATTCAGCAGATCGCCTTTTCCCCGGTGAAGGCTCAAGACAGCGGACATGGCATCCCCCTCATTCGAAGGCCGGAAGCAGGCGGTCACGCGAATGCTCCAAGTGTACCCGCATTGCCTTTTCCGCGCCGGAAGCATCCCCCGCGGCAAACGCAGACAGCAGAGCTTCGTGCTCGTCGAGCGCTTCCTCCGTGACCCGTGAGTGGAACATCAATCGGAAAATATGGAAGTGCGTGTGCTGATGGTTCAGCGTTTCGCGGATGAGCTCGTTGCCTGCGAACTCGAGAATCTTATCGTGGAAGAGAGCGTCCTGTCGGGCAAAGGTAGAGTAGCGGATACGTTCGTCGGTGCCTTCGCGGCGCCCCATGACGCCGGCCGCCTCTTGAAGGGCCGCAAGCTTTGTCTCGTCCATTGCAGCCGCCGCACGTGCGGAGCTGTCTGGCTCAAGCAGCAGCCGCAACTGATAGAGTTCGTCGAACCGACGACGGGTGATCTGCGGGGCAGCGCTGTAACCGATAAGATGGGTCTTTACGACCAATCCCTCGCCCTCGAGCCTGCCGAGCGCCTCCCTGATCGGGGTTTGCGAGACGTTGAGTTCGCGCACCATGTTGTCGACGGTAATACGTGCGCCTGGCGCGATTTTTAGCGACATCAACTGGGCGAAAATTGCCTCGTACACGCTTCCCGCAAGGCTGTTGCTACGCTGGATGAACCCGCTGATATCGGGCGCTTCGTTCAGGTTCATTGAATTTTTGCTCTGCATATCTTGCCTCTTGACATGGCAGAGAGCTAGCACGATGGTGCCCTATATGCAATACCATATCCTATAGGATTTTATATCGGAGACGTTATGAGGGTATCTCAGGCCGACGCATTGCGGTTATCGACCACCCTGTTGGTGGAGCGGCACGCGTCCGCTCGTCATGCGGAAATCCAGGCCAATGTCCTTGTCGAAGCGGAAATGAAGGGTCATCCCTCCCACGGCCTCCAACGACTGCCGCGCATTCTTGCCCGAATCGAACGCGGCCTGATCGATCCTCGAACCGAAGGACAAGCGACTTGGCGCGCGTCATCGTTTCTGGAGGTCGATGGGCGACGAGGCCTTGGGCCTGTGGTTGCTGCCTCAGCCTTGAAACAGGTGAGCGAACGGGCTCGAAACTCTGGGATCGCCCTATGCGGCATCAGAAACTCGAACCACCTGGGAATGCTTGCGCACTATGTCGAGTGGATCGCCGAAAGCGGTCAGGTCGGCGTCGCGCTTTCGTCCA
This sequence comes from Pararhizobium sp., assembly GCF_035497515.1. GTDB lineage: Bacteria > Pseudomonadota > Alphaproteobacteria > Rhizobiales > Rhizobiaceae > Pararhizobium. Next base: position 20,310 of record NZ_DATJDJ010000123.1, read on the forward strand.
GCGAAGCCCTTGTCCATCCCTACGGCGGTACGCGCGCTGTGCTTGGAACCAATCCACTAGCCATCGCGGTTCCGACCGCGGACCGTCCCGTCGTGGTTGACCTTGCAACAGGGGTCGTGTCGATGGGGAAGATCCACCACCACGCCGCAAACGGGATGTCGATCCCCTTTGGCTGGGCGTGCGATGCGGCGGGCCAGCCGACCACCGACGCACAACGGGCTATGAAGGGTGCGATTGCTCCATTCGGCGAAGCCAAGGGTTACGCACTTGGCATGGCCCTGGAACTGCTGGTCGCCGCGCTGGCTGGGTCCGCCCTGTCACCGGACGTCAGGGGGACGCTTGATGCAGAGGCGATTTGCAACAAGGGCGATGTGTTTATCGCAATCGATATCGGCATCCAGCCTGACCTGATGCTTCGCCTGTCGTCCTATCTTGATCTCGTGCGAACCTCGACGCCGTCCGATCCAAGCATTCCAGTTGCGGTGCCCGGTGACCGTGCATCCCAAAGACGTCGCAAAGCGCTTGATGATGGTTTCGAGATTGCGCCGAGGCTTTGGCAGAACCTGAACGATCTCTCTTTTTCCAACAAATCATTCTCCAGAGGACATGCACGATGACCATTTTCGCCGCCATCCGGCTTCCACGCGAAATCCTGTTCGGCAAGGGCCAGCGACACGCATTGCCGGCGGTTGCCGCAAAACTGGGGAAACGAGCTCTCATTTGTACCGACGAACGGTTCGCGGCAACGGCGACGTTCGCTGAGATGGTTGCTGGGCTGAAGGCGGCTTCTGTTGAAGTTCTGGTGTACAGCGCCGTCCAGCCGGACGTCCCGCAGGAAACCGTGGCAGTTTGTGTCAATCAAACGCGCCACTTCGCGCCTGAGATGGTGATAGGGATCGGTGGCGGGAGCTGCCTGGACATGGCGAAATGCGCGGCGTTGCTACTGAGCCACGGAGGAGAGCTGAAAGACTATTATGGCGAGTTCAAGGTTCCAGGGCCTATCCTCCCGGTGATCGCCGTGCCGACGACGGCTGGAACGGGCTCCGAGGTGACGCCCGTAGCGGTGATCTCCGACTCCGAACGCACTCTGAAGGTCGGTATATCCAGTCCGCATCTGATTGCCTTTGCGGCGCTCTGCGACCCCGAACTCACCATGACCTGCCCGCCCGGATTGACGGCAATCGCGGGCGCGGATGCGTTGACCCATGCCATCGAGGCGTTCACCGCGGCGCGCCGGGGTACGGACCACACCTTGGCGCAAAACAACGTATTCATAGGCAAGAGCGCTCTCACCGACCATTTTGCATTGCTGGCCATCAAGCTTTTGGGCCGCAGCCTCGAGAAGGCCTGTAAGGATGGCTCCGACGAGGATGCGCGCGCGGACGTGATGATGGGGGCATTGGCTGCTGGCTGCGCGTTTGGCACCGCCGGCACTGCCGCAGCACACGCCATTCAATATCCAGCGGGAGCCCTCACGCACACGGCGCACGGCCTCGGTGTTGCGACCATGATGCCATACGTGATGACCTACAATCAGTCGGTCGCGAGTGCTGAGATGGCCGAAATCGGCAAGGCCCTTGGGCTGGAGGCCTCAGGCACCAACATCGAAGACCACGCGAAGGGCGCGATTGAAGAGATCCGCAGACTGTTCGCAGCGATTGGAATCACATCGACGTTGGCAGATCTCGGCCTTTCAGCCGACAAACTCGATTGGACCGCAGAACAGGCCTTCGGCATCGACAGACTGATCAAGAACAACCCCCGGCCCTTCGATCTCGACGCGATGAAACGTCTTGTTCGAGCAGCCTATGACGGCGATCTCGCCGCGTCAGCCATCTAGTTTTTGAGGAATAACCATGACCATCGCACAGAAAACTCCACAGCTTGACTATCAGATGCCGGACATCGCCGCGGCTTCCCGAGGCCTCTATGTAAACGGCGGCTGGCGGCCGTCCCATAGTGGCCGCGATATCGCTATCGTCGACCCCTCGACCGGAGAACGGTTGACCTCCGTGCCCGATGCGACGGTCGAGGACGCGCGGCTCTGCGTGCAAGCCGCTGCAGGTGCAGCCCCCTTGTGGCGGGCGACCCCTCCCCGCAAACGCTCGGAAATCCTGCGGCGTTGCTTTGAACTGATGATTGAGCGCTCCGAGATGCTCGCGACATTGATATCGATGGAAAACGGCAAGGCATTGCGCGATGCACGCGGTGAGGTCGCGTACGCGGCCGAATTCTTCCGCTGGAACGCGGAGGAAGCGGTTCGCATCACCGGGGAGTTCGGCATCGCCCCATCCGGGACCAACCGTATCATCGTCGATTACCAGCCGATCGGAATATGCCTTTTGATCACGCCGTGGAATTTCCCGGCAGCGATGGCTACCCGCAAGATTGCGCCCGCCCTCGCCGCAGGTTGCACGGTCATACTCAAGCCCGCAAGCGAGACGCCCCTCACTGCCTATGCACTCGCAGCGATCTATGAAGAAGCCGGAGTTCCGCCCGGCGTGGTCAACGTCCTGACCACAAGTGATCCGGGGTCGATCACTGCCGAAGTCTTGGGCGATCCCCGAGTGAGAAAACTTTCTTTCACCGGATCGACCGGGGTCGGACGCCACCTGCTGGCGGAGGCGGCGAAGCACGTCATCTCCTGCTCGATGGAGCTTGGCGGAAACGCACCATTCCTGGTGTTTGATGACGCCAATCTTGAGGCCGCCCTCGACGGGGCCATGATCGCTAAAATGCGCAACGCGGGGGAAGCCTGTACCGCTGCAAACCGCTTTTATGTCCAATCCGGCATATATGATGCATTCGCAGAAGGCCTGCGCAAACGCATGGCCGCGCTGAAGGTAGGGTCGGGCGTCGACGGCCAAACTGACTGCGGCCCGATGATTACGAGAAAGGCGGTCGAGAAAATTGGCCGCCTGGTCGAGGATGCGAAGACTAGAGGTGCTCGTGCGCTCTGCGGTGGTGAAACGCCAGCGGGCGCTGGCTTCTTTTACCCGCCAACGGTGCTTGTCGAGGTCAGTGCCAGCTCCGAGATGGCGCATGAGGAGATCTTTGGGCCTGTCGCCCCTCTCTATCGCTTCGAGACTGAAGAAGAAGCGGTCGCCAGCGCGAACGACACGGAGTATGGGTTGGCCGCCTATGTCTACACCGGTGACGTCGCTCGCGGCCTTCGCGTCTCCACCAACCTCGAGGCTGGCATGATTGCCCTGAACCGAGGGCTGGTCTCCGATCCTGCGGCGCCTTTCGGTGGGGTGAAGCAGAGTGGTCTTGGCCGCGAAGGCGGTCAGCACCACGGCATTGCCGAATTCATGGAAGCTAAATATATCGCAACAAGCTTCTGAACCGGAGATGTGATGGTGGAGATGGACCCGTTTCGAACCCGATCCCATGTGGCGGATTTCGACGAGATTGTTGCAGAAATTGTCTCGGAGAGCGCCAGAACACGCGACGAACTGCCGATGGTGGCAGACATTCCTTACGGCACGGGAGATGGCGAGACACTGGACATCTTCCTCCCAGCCTGTGCTCGAGAGAAGCTTCCGGTACACATCTTCATTCATGGCGGCTACTGGCGAATGTTCTCCAAGAAGGATTACTCTTCCGTCGCCACAACGATCACCCGCGCGGGGGCCATCGCGGTCATCGTCGATTATGCAAAGATGCCAGCCGTCCGCATGAATGCAATTATCGATCAGATCCAGCGCGCTAAGCGCTGGGTCACGGATAACATATCCAGTTACGGTGGAGACGTTGAGCAACTGACTGTCAGCGGGCATTCCGCCGGCGCCCACTTGGCGACGTTTTTGCTTCGGCAAGACTCTGCTGATCCAAAAGTGCGGGCAGCGTTCCTGCTTGGTGGAATTTATGACCTTGCGCCTTTGCAGGGTTCGTTTCTAGCTCCGGAAATCGGAATTACCGATGAGGAGGTGGCTGAGTTTTCTCCAATGCTACACGCATATCATGCCGGGTGCAGCGTGAGTATCGCGGTCGGTGAGAACGAAACCGCACCATTCCATCGACAAGCCAAGGCGTTCGCCACATGCTTGGAGAAGCAAGGCCTCGTCGTGTCCAACCGGATAATCAGCGGAGGCAACCATATGTCAAGCGTCCGTGACCTTGGGCGCTCCGACGCGGCAACTGCTTCCATATTGGCCGAACTCATTGTGGCCAACTCCACAGAAAGCCGATGACTGCGGCTACTCGATGGGAGGAAAACCATGCCCCTTCTACAACTTGAAAACCGCTAAAAATGCCGAGAACAGGCCGAGGTCAAAAAGGCAATCCGCTATAGAAACCGACCGGCAACAACTCGTAGTTATCACGCATCGCATGAGTTGATACGACGCGCCCCGGCCGTAACCCACACTTGTATGCGCAGTCGTTAAAAGGTTGCGTCTCGCACGAGGCTTGCGAGACGCATAATTGCATCGGGCCCTGTTGTTGCTGATCTTACTTGCCCTTCGTGGCATTGAACATATCGACATATCCGCGACCGACGGCGCGGACCGCGCGACCGATATCATCGTAGGCGTCGTCGGCAAGGTTAGCGAAGGAGACGCGCACGCTCCAGTTCGGCGCGTCGAAGCCACCGCCGTTCAGCAGCACGATCGAATGGTCCTCCGCCAGGCGGTAAACGAGATCGAGCGGATGGACGTTTTTCTTCAGCCAGGTGACCATGTCTTCGCCCACATAGTGGCGCAGCCAGAACTCGAAATCGATCGTGCCGTAATAGCCGGAAAAGTTCGGGTTTGGCTGCAGATCGAGCGGCAGGCCCTCGAGCAGGGTATCGACGCGCGTCTTGCAGATATCCATGCAGGCCTTCTGGTAGATCTTTTCGGTATCCATCAGTTCGCCGATGGAGAACATGGTCATCATCACCTGCTGCGGCAGCGACAGGCCGGCCGTGTGATTGAGCGCCACGTCGCGGCTGTCGGCGACGATGCGGTCGATCATCTTCAGCTTGCGCGGCTCCAGCGTGATCGAGATGTAGCGCTTGTCGAGTGCCTGCAGTTCGTCGTCCGGGAGCTTGGCCAGGATGTCGTCGAGAATGTTCTTTTCATGGATACCGATGACGCCGAGGCGCCAGCCGGTGCAGCCGAAATATTTCGAATAGGAATAAACGCCGATCGTGTTGTAGGGCAATTCGCACATCAGCGAACGGAAGTTGGGCACGAAGGTGCCGTAGACGTCATCGGTGAGGATGATGAGGTCGGGGCGCTTCGTCTTGACGAGATCGACCAGCTTTTTCAGCGTTGCCGTGTCGATCGCCATGGATGTCGGATTGCCCGGATTGACGACGAAGAAGGCCTTGATCTTGGGATCCTCGAGTTTTGCGATTTCCTCGTCGGAATACTGGAAACGATGCTCCTGCGTGGCGCGGATATGAACCGCGTTAAAGGCATAGTCTTCCAACTCGGCGACTTCGATATAGGGCGTGAAGATCGGCGTGCCCATGGCGATCGTGTCGCCCTTCTTCAGGATGCGGTTGGCGATCAGCGACTTGAAGATGTAGCACATCGCCGCCGTGCCGCCTTCGACGGCATAGAGGTCGAACTTGCCCGAGAGCGAAGTGTCCGCACCCATCGCCCACATCAGGTAGCGATGCGAGACCTGCTCGGCATGCACCAGCATGCGGTCGGGAACAGGATAATTGTCGCCGATAATGGAATCGGTGAGTTCGAACACGAAGGCATCCGCGTCGAAACCGAAGGCCTTGACGCCATGATCGACCATGCGTGCGATGAAGTCGGCGCCGGGCTCTTCCGATCGTTTTTCCAGCCAGGTCGACAGCCGGGCGGCGATATCCTTGGGTTGCGGCATGCCGGCCAGACCGGCAACCGGATTGTCCATCGTGCGCCGGCACTCGGTGAGCGCAAACTGGCCGAACAGGAAGAAGGCTTCGCGCGCCGCTGTCGCGATCCAGTTCGGATTGCCGCGCCCGGCATTGAGCAGCGCGTGCGCCGATTTCGCCGAACTGCGCTTGGCGAGCTTCATCAAGCCGTCCTTGATCTCGAACGGACTCATCTTCTCGAATTTCTTGTAGTCGATCGCGGTCATGTTTCAGTCCTCCTCATGAGCTTCAGAGGCCGCCGCAGCGGCTGGTGCAGGTGGTCGTCGCGGCGCGCTGTGCCGCCGCCATTCAGTGGCCGCCGGCGATGACGCCGACGATCACGGTTCCCCAGGTTGTGAGCAGGATATGGCCGATCGGGACGGCCGGCGTATAACCGAGCACGGCAATGCTGCTTCCCGACCGGTCCTGGACGGCCGCCATGCCGGCTGTCATGGTCTGCGCCCCGGCCAATCCGCCAAGCAGGAGAATAGGGTTCATGCGCAGGATGTAGCGGCCGAAATAGAGCCCCAGGAACATCGGCGTGAGCGTCACGATCATGCCGCCGACCAGAAGACCTGCGCCGGCCTCGGCGATGGCCGAGAAGAACACTGGTCCGGCATGCAGGCCGGTCATGCCGACGAAGGCGGCAAGGCCAAGCGCCGTGATCAGCGATACGGCCGCATCCGGTATCCGGCCAAAGAGCGGAAAGCGCGTGCGCAGATGCCCGACAATCAGTCCGGCGATCAGGGTGCCGACGCTGGTGCTCAGCGAAATCCGCATGTCGCCGATCGGGAAGGCGACGAGAACGCCGACAAGGCCGCCGAGGAAGATTGCCAGACCAAGAACGAAGAAATCCGTCGTTGTCGTCGGGGCGATGATGACCCCAAGCCGCTTGGCGGCGCCCGACACCACGGTTTCCGGCCCGACCAGGCTGACGATGTCCCCGCGCTCGATGGTGATGCCGGGGGCGAGCGGAATGTCGTGACCACCGCGGCTGACGGCGCGCAGATAGAGGCTGCGCGTCCAGCTCTCCTTCGCCACGTCGGCAAGGTTTCGGCCCTTTACATCCGGGCTCGTCACGAGCACGTCGACGACCGACACCGGCACGTCGAGAAGCTCCCGGTCCTCGACCTCGTCGGCGCGGGTTCCGAGGATGCCGATGAGCGCTTGCCGCGATCCCGACACGGCGACGATGTCGCCAGGGCTGATGATGATATCCGGTGCCGTTTCAAGGATCGTATCCCCACGCCGGACGCGCTGGATGAAGAACCTGTGCTCGGGAAAGGTCGCCTCGGCGGAGGCGATGGACAGACCCGCAGCGGGTGCACCCTCCGCAATCCGATAGGCCCGCATCTCGAACCGGTGCCAGGCCGAGGCGATCCCGCTCGGCTTGCGGACAATTCCGTACTCCTTCTCTAGCCGGATGGCTTCCTCGACCAGATTGACGCCCAGCAATTTTGGACCAACCGCGCTGCAGAACAGGATGACGCCGAGCGCGCCGAAGACGTAGCAGACGGCATCGGCGACGGCGACATGGGCAACGAAGAGCGCACGATCGGCATCGGGCAGAGGCAGCGCATTGATCGCTTCGGTGGCGGTGCCCATGGCAGGGCTCTGGGTCAGGGCGCCCGAGAGCATCCCGGCCGCGAAACCCGGATCGAGGCCGAGAAACTTGGCAACGACGATCGCCGTCAGAAGCCCTGTGATACCGACGACAAGAGCAAGCAGGACCGGCTTCAACCCATCGCGCTTGAGGGCTTGCAGGAATTGTGGCCCGACCGAATAACCGATGCCGAAGAGAAACAGCAGGAACAGGAAGGATTTCGCCATCGGGGCGATTGGCACATGGGCGAACTGACCGATCAGGATGCCGGCAAACAGAGAGCCCGTGACGGGGCCGAGGCTGAAACCCCCGAATTTGAAGCTGCCGATCAGGTATCCGATGCTGATGGCAAGGAACACGGCAAGCTCAGGATACCTGACCAGGAAATTCTCGACCCAAACCATACCGAACTAGCCCCTCCTTGATCCCTGAGCGCTGCGGTCTCGTCGATAGCGGCCTGACATGGTCGCGCATCCGGCCGGGAAGTCCTTCACGGCATACGCGATGCAAGTGCCGACGAAGCCGGGAAGCGCCGGGATGATCTCGCGGCGCTCCCCCATTCCCGTCGTCTGGCGGGCGGTCATCGCCGCGGCTTGGCGGCGACGGCGTCGGGCTTGACCAGCTTCAGCCCCTTGGCCTTCTCGTAGCCATGAATCTCCTTCACATCGAGCTTGCGCATGAAATCGATGGTTTCCTGGGTCAGGACCTGGCCGGGAACCATGATCGGGAAGCCCGGCGGATAGGGGATGACGAAGTTGGCGGAGACCATGTCAGGCCCTTCCGCCAAGCGCCGGTCGCATTCGGCGCCGTTCAGCGGCACATATTCGCAGAGGGAAGCGTCATAGGCATTGAAGAAGGCGGTTCGCATGTCGCCTTCCGGGGTCGTCTTGCCGGCATCGCCGCGATAGGTCTCATGAAAACGGCTGAAATTCGGAAGGTCCGGTACATCGGTCATCAGCGACTTCACCCGCGCCGCGAAGGCTACCAGCCCCTCTTCGCCTCCGTCGGCCAGGCGCTTCTCGATGCCGTGGCAAATCTCGACCAGGACCCGGATGAGATGCGCGACGTCGCTGCGCGTATTGTTGATGTTCGACTGCAGGAGCACGCTGTTGCGCGAGGTCTTGTTGATCTGGATGCCGAACTCGCTGGCGAGCAATCCCTTGAATTGTGTCCCGTCGAAGCCGGCGGTGCCGCAGACCAGCGTCATGCGGGTGGGATCGAGATAGAACTCGTCTTCCCGCATCGCCTTGACGGCGGTCGCCCAGGTGGTGCCGGGTGCCAGATAGTCCTTGAAGCCGGACTGGCGGTAGGCGGCCGGAATCATCTCGTCGGCGCCGAGGACGCGCAAATATTTCGAGATCAGCGGGTGCTCGTTGACGGCCTGACGGATCTTGAACGCAATCTCGATTGCGTTCATCACCAGCCCATAACCATCGAGTTCCATCTGCCGCCGCGCCACGTCGAGGCTTGCGATCAGCTGCTGGTTCGGGCTGGTCGAGGCATGGGTGAAGACAGCCTCGTGGAACTGGGCTTCCACGGTGTGGAAATCGACATCCTTGACAAGCAGCATCGAGCCCTGCCGGATTGCCGACATCGATTTGTGGGTCGAGTTGGTCTGGTAGACACGCAGACGCACGAGGCGCGGATCGGGGATGAGGCGGGCGGCAAGCAGCGTCTCGTCCGACGGATTGTCGCCCAGCTCGGCCTGCTGTTTTTCATAGGACTTGATCGAGGCAGGGTCGCGCAGCCATTCCTCGATATCGCCGGCAGCGCCCATGGCCGTGCGCGGCCGCAGGAAGGGCGAGAAGCGGGCAAAACCGGACCAGGCTTCGTCCCATAGGAAGATCAGGTCCGGCTTGATGGCGAGGCATTCCTCCATCACGCGCCGGACATTGTACATGTGGCCGTCGAAGGTGCAGTTGGTGAGATCGAGTAGTTTCAGGCGGTCGAGCCGTCCCTCCGCCCGGAGCGCCAACAGCGCACTCTTGATGGTGGCGAGCGGGACCGCGCCATACATCGAATATTCCGTCATCGGAAAGGCTTCGACATAGTAAGGCTGCGCGCCGGTCAGGACCATGCCGTAATGGTGGGACTTGTGGCAGTTGCGATCGACCACCGCGATGTCGCCGGGCGCGAGGAGCGCCTGCACGGCCATCTTGTTGGAGGTGGACGTACCGTTGGTAACGAAGAAGACATGATCGGCACCGAAGGCGCGCGCGGCCATTTCCTGCGAACGCTTGATGGTCCCGGTCGGCTCCAGCAGGCTGTCGAGGCCGCCGGTCGTGGCGCTGCTTTCCGCGAGGAACAGGTTGAGGCCATAGAACTCACCCATGTCGCGGATCCAGTCCGACTTGAAGACGGATTTTCCACGGGCGATCGGAAGCGCATGGAATGTGCCGATCGGACGGCGCGCATATTTCTTCAGGTTGTCGAAAAAAGGTGTTTCAAAGCGTGCTTGTACACCTTCGAGAATGGCAAGATGCAGTTCCAGCGGCTCCTCGACAGCGTAGAAAATCCGCCGTACCGCATCCGCCGCCGAATCGCCCGCCAGTTTCTCCACCTGGCGATCGGAGAGGAGATAGACATCAAGCTCCGGACGGATGCGTTTCAACGCGCGCGAAAGGCGCAGCGCCGACATGTCCGGACCTTCCGTTTCGCCGAGCGGATCGAGCACGGAGCGGAGCACCGGCGTGTCGTGGCGCGAGCGGTACGGGAAGCCCTCGGCCAGAACGACGGAGATGATGTCCGGGTTCAGCGCGGCAGCGCAAATGGCGTCTTCGAACGAGCCGACGAAAACCGGCTCATAGATGAAGCCGTCCTCGGAGCGCCGCAGCCGGCGGATTTCGTTCGCCAGCGCCGGCCAGCGCGCCGCCGGCTGGCTGTTGACGAAGAGGACCTCGAAATAGGGCCGGCGGCCGGCGGCTTCTCCCGTCGCGGGCGGCATGATGTCGATTACTTCGTTCGGCGACATCGTGTCGTGCACGTCCCATTCCGACGGCCGGCCGCGATAGGCATGTGTCAGCAGCCCGTTCGAGATGCGTCTTGCGAGTTTCGCCGCGCCGCCGGCATCGCCGGTGACGATGCGTTCGTTCAGCGCCTCGAGCAACCGTGTCCCGGGATAGGCATTGTATTCCTCGATCGCGCTGATCCCCGCCAGGGCCGCCTCAAGCGCCGCCCGTTCGCCCCGACCGGCTGCCCAGGCATCCGCCAGTGTCGTGACCTCGCGCCAATTGTCGGCGCGGCCAGAATGCATGAGCAGAAACTGATTGACGTTCGCGGTCTTGGTTGACATCGCATGCTCCCAATATGGTTTTATTTTAAAATTCCGATCAGAGGCGGGTCTTTCCGATCAGGCCGGCGCCGCACGATCCGTTGAAGATTGAATGCATGGGCCGGTAGCTGAAACCGGGGTTACATAGCCGGCGGGTAGACCGCCCCCGCCCCCTTCGCCGTCCCGTCGGTATCGACGCTGCCGCCCTCAGGCGAGCAGTAGCACCAGGACCATGCCCCAGATGGTGAGCAGCGTATTGCCGACGGCATACGTGACTGTATAGCCGAGGCCCGGGATCTGGCTCTTTGCCCGGTCGTTGATCATGCCGAGGGAAGCCGTCGTCGTGCGGGCGCCGGAGCAGGCGCCGAGCAGGATAGCCGGGTGGAATTTGAAGACGTATTTGCCGACATACATGGCCAGAACCAGCGGCACGGTCGTGACAACGATGCCCCAGAGAAACAGGCTGAAGCCAAGCTGCTGCAGACCGGCGACGAAGCCGGGGCCCGACGAAATGCCGACGACAGCAATGAAGACGTTGAGGCCGACGGAATTCATGAACCAGACAGTCGGTGACGGGATGCGGCCGAAAGTCGGCCGCACGGAGCGCAGCCAGCCAAAGAACAGGCCGGAGACCAGCGCGCCGCCGGAGGTCGACAGGGTGAGCGGAACGCTGCCGACCTTGAAAGTAAGCGCGCCGATCAGGGCGCCGATGAAGATCGCCGCGCCGATGAAGGCGACATCGGCGATATCGGTCTGCGCATCCGGACGGCCAAGATCCTTGGTCGCGGCGTCGGTATCCTGCGTGCGGCCGACGATTGTCAGGATATCGCCGCGATGGACCTTAGTATTGGGCAGGATGGGGATTTCCGTTGCGGTGGCGCCGCGCACGATCTTGCGCAGGAAGACGCCGCGCGCCGCCGGGCGGGTGGCGAGTTCGGCCAGCGTCTTGCCGTCGGCGTCCTTGTTGGTGACGAAAACATCGACGCCGTTTGCGGGAACGGCGAGCAGTTCGCGGTCGTCGACCTCGTCGGCGACGCTGCCGATCAGGTCGACCAGGACTTCACGGCGCGCGGCAACCGCGACCACGTCGCCCGCGGCTATCACGGTCTCCGCCGTCGCGTCGGTGACCACGCCTCCCCGGCGGATGCGTCCGATGAAGACGCGCTCGGACGGCAACAGGCCTTCCGCCTGAAGCGCGGTCATGCCGACGATCCGGCCGCCGTCCTTCACGCGATAGGCGCGCAGTTCGAAATTGTGCCATGCGGTTCCGGCGCCGCCGAGTTCCTTCTTGCCGCCGTGTTCTTCCTCATAGCGCTTGCATTCGGCTTCCAGGTCGATGTTGAGCATGGCCGGGCCGAGAAGGGCGAGAACGATGGCTGAACCGACAGTGCCGAAGATGTAGGTGACAGCATAGGCGACCGGCATTGCGTCGAGCATGGCCTTGCTCTCTTCCGGCGGCAGGCCGAGGCGGTTGATGGCATCGGTTGCAAGACCCATCGAGGCCGAAATGGTCTGCGAACCGGCGTAGAGGCCGACGGCCGAGCCGATGTCGTAACCGGCGATGAGGGCTCCGAAATAGGCTGCGCCGAGGCAGAACAGGCAGACGACAACGGCGAACACCGCCTGCGGAATCCCGTCCTTGGCGATGCCGCGTACGAATTGCGGCCCCACGCCGTAGCCCACGGCGAACAGGAACATCAGGAAGAAGAACGGCTTCAGCGGTGGGGAAATCGTTATGCCCAACTGGCCGATCAGCACGGCGGCGATCAGCGTCGCCGTCACCGCGCCGAGCCCCAGCCCCTTGTAGGTGAAGGAGCCGAAATAATAACCGAGGCCCAGGGACAGGAAGATCGCAATTTCCGGATAGGCGCGAAGCGTGTTGACAAACCAGTCGATCATGATGGTGCCTTTTCTCTCATCGCAGGGGGAGGGCCACTCTGCTTCCGGGGCCCAAATGCATGGTAATGGACAGTCATTTGCGTTATAGTTGCAAAATAATGCGAAATATCAATGACAAGATACACGGTTGCAAACGTCTTGCAAGGTGGGAAACCCAATGATTCCCAACGAAATTTCTTGAAATTCAGGCGAGTCGGAGGCTGCTTTCTCTCTTTCCTCGCGCACCGTGCACAATATGAACCTGTCGTCGCAATCATCAGTATCGCAGATTTTCACAACCGAGTTCAGCTTGATTAAGTCGAAGCGCGGTCGCGTGCGTTATCACGCCTCCCAGCCCTGGCCGATGCCGCTCTTCAGGCAGGTCTCGATCCCCGGAATATAGAAATAGCCTTCGCCGAAGGCGTCGCAGACAGCCTGAGGATTGTGCGAACGTGCCAAATTCGCCGACTGCGTGTCGCCACGCTGGGCGGCCGGGTTGTCGACGTGCCGCGCGAAGGCTGCCCTCGAGGGTGCTTTGCGCTATCTCGCCGCAGAACTTGGCCCAAGGTACATTCGTGCACAAGTCATCTCGCCGTGGGCGCTCGTGACACGCGCGCACGATCGCCGGACAGGTTCTTTACGTGGACTGCGACTATAACATCATGGATTGACAGAGGCCGTTTCAGTGGCGCTCCGTCACTGGACCTGTGGCGGCAGGAGATAAAGCGTCATGGCCAGGATGACATAGACCATCAGCAGGAGCACGCCGACAAACCAGGTGGAGTGGCCGCCGGCCGTGACGAGCACGACGGTCATCGCCGCCAGGAATATCATGACAACGGCGCCCGGCCAGAACTCCAGGTCCATCGGTGTCGGTCCGATGAAATAGCTGACAAGGACCAGGACGGGGGCGACAAAGAGCGCGATCTGCGAAGCGCTGCCAAGCGCAATTCCGACGCTGAGATCGAGACGGTTCTTGCGGGCGCCGGAAAAGGCGGATGCCATTTCCGCGGCACCACCCACCAGCGCGACGATGATGAAACCGACGAAGGCTGGTGTCATGCCGAACGAGACGGCCGCCTGCTGGACGGATTCGACGAAGATTTCGCTGACCAGCGCCACCAGGACCGTCGCTCCGGCCAGCGTCGCCAATGCCGCGCCGAGCGGCGCATGCTCGCCGCCTTGCTCTTCCTGCTGGCCGAAGATTTCCTTGTGGGTTTTCAGCGAGAAGAGCAGGCCCAGGCCATAGACGACAATCAGCAGGATGGAGAGGCCGACACTGAGTTGGCGGGTGAAGGTCGACATGGCGATCGAATCCGCAGCGGTCACCGCCGAAGGTATCAGGATGGCGACCGTGGCGACGAAAAGCAGGCTCGATTGAAAGCGCGCGTTCACCCGGTTGAACTCCTGCACGCGGTGTTTCAGCCCGCCGAGCAGGAAGGAAGCGCCGAGCATGAACAGCGTGTTGGTAACGATCGCGCCGGCAATCGACGCCTTGACCAAGGCGTATTCCCCGGCGCGCAGGGCCGTCAGCGCAATGACCAGTTCCGTCAGGTTGCCGAGGCTCGCATTGAGAAGACCGCCTGTGGCATCGCCCATCCTGCCCGCCACGGCTTCCGTCGAATGACTGAGAAGCAGAGCGAGCGGAAAGATCGCAAGGATCGACAGCACGAACAGCAGCGTGTGGGCGTTGGGCGCCAGATGATCGACAATGAAGAGGACGGGCACCATGGCCAACAGCCAGAGCGGACGGTTGTCGCGAATCTCTTGAAGCAAGTTCCCCATGGTCAGGTCCAATCCGGTTATCCACAATTCGTTGACAAACGCAGAAATGACGTCGAAATCCTGTCAACAAAATTCCGGTGATTTGCTGGTGATTTTGGGGCTGTCTGTGTTTATGCTGATTTAATTTATCAGCATAACCATTGGTCTTAAAAGAGAAAAATGGTGGGTGATGTAGGGTTCGAACCTACGACCCGCTGATTAAGAGTCAGCTGCTCTACCAACTGAGCTAATCACCCGCCAGAACCGCTTCGCTGCGGCCTCAAGACCGCCGTTGCCGTGGTCTGATGGGGCGTATAATGGCCTTCGCCTGGCTTGTCCAGTTCCCCAGGCGATTTTCTTTCGGATTTTGCAAAAAAATCTGTGTGGGCGGTTTAAGGCCTGTTTTTCAAAGATAAAGTTCACCTGCCGCGATCTTCACCGCCTGCCCGCCGATCCGTGAAGCCGTGATTTCACCGCCGGCAACGTCGATATGCAGATGCAGCAGCGATGGGCGCCCCATCTCCACGCCCTGTTCGATCAGGAAGGGATGATGGCCGTCGATCAGCCGGTCGAAATGATGGATGGCACCTGAAAAGGCGGCGACCGCAGCCCCGGTTGCCGGGTCCTCGGTGATCCCCATGGCCGGCGCGAACATGCGCGTATGGAAGCGCGCGATGTGGTTGACCCCGCCGCGACAGTAAACATAGGCGCTGGCAAGCCGGCCTTCCGCCATCGGCGTCACCTGCTCCCAGGCGGCCGCATCAAAGTCCACCGCGCCGGCGGCGGCGACATCATGCACGGGCACCATCACAAATGGCACGCCGGCACTCCAGAACGAGGGCACGTGGTTCTCGAAACCGATCTGCGTCGCCTTCAGGCTGAAGGCATCGGCGAGCGCCTGCCGGTCGAACCGGGCCTCGAGTTGCTCCGACTTTCGCGGCACGTCGAATTCCGCGAAAGTCGCCGATCCCGCCTTGTGGCGAACGGCGCAGCGTACCGGTCCGACATTTTCCTCCAGCATCTGGACGAGATCGTAGTCGCCCTCGCCGGTCTTGCGCGCTTCCTCGGCAAGCGCAATCGCCGCTCCCACGGTCGGATGACCGGCAAAGGGCAATTCGTAGCCTGGGGTGAAAATCCGCAACTGTGCGGTATGTGCGGAGTTTTCTGCAGGCGTGATGAAGACCGTCTCCGACAGGTTGAACTCACCGGCAATCGCCTGCATGGCCTTGTCACTCAGGCCATCGCCGTCAAAGACCACGGCCAGCGGATTTCCCTCCAGCCTGTTGGCGGTGAAAACATCGTAGATTGCGTAGCGTCGTGCCACCATCAGCTCCCTGCCTGTTTCCTTGGCCACAGACCTTGCACGCCAAACAACGGGCGGCAAGCGCAAACCATCACCGTCCGCCGTTCAGAACCCATTCTAGGATCGGCGGCATGAAGGGCAGATAGGTGTGCAGCCCCGGCTCGGCGCTGCGGATCGCCAGCGCCTCGTCGATCTCCGGCTCCGGGTCCTCGGCGACGTGGCGGCCGATGCGCGCGATCAGCGCGTCCGCGGTCTCGGCAAAGCGGTAGACGCGCAGAACAGTGATCACGCCCCGGTCATGCAAGGCATGGAATCCCGACACGCTCTTTGCATCGGCAAGCGCCATGCCGGTCTCTTCGAGCACCTCGCGTGCCATGTTGCCATCCATGTCGCAGATACCGTCGCGAATATCCTCCGGGTCGAGCGAGCCCGCCGCGCAATAGACGCGACCCGGATTGGACGTGTGCTTGCCCATGCGGATGGCAATGACGGCATCATCGGAAGACATGATCACCGGCAGGCCGAACAGGTGCAGCGCGGAAGCGACCGGACGGGTCTTGCGCCAGAGCAGGAAAGCCGAGAACGGTACGATATGGCTTTCGCCGCGAATATGACCGTTCTCGATGGTGATCGCACGCGGCAGCAGCATGCGGCCATCGTAAAGCGCGGGATTGGCCGCAATCTCCTCAGCCCAGTTGGCAGAGATCGCTTCCTGTGCGGAAACACAATACGGATGGGGACCGTCCATGACACGCAGTTCGATACCGGTCACGGGAAAAATCCTGCGTTCCGGCGGCCATTCGGACATGTTGGTGGTCAGGTTCGACTTGAGATCATGCATGGACGCATTCACACGTTGAGGGAAATGACGACGGGACAATGGTCGGATGCCTTGGGACGATCCCAACCGGTTCGCGGATAGCGCTCGACCTCCTGCCCCTTTGGAAAGATCGTGCGGTAGGGCTGGCCGCCTCGGATGATCTCCGGCACGCTTGCCGGATTGCGCTCGGCCAAAGCCTTCGACAACCAGATATAGTCGAGCTGGCAGAGATGCCGCTCCTCGGGGCCACGGCTGTGAAACAGGGTCCAGCGATCCAGTTCCGGGCGGCGGCGAAGGGCGTTTTCGACGAAGCCGTCATGGCTGAACACATCGAGCGCGCTGACCGTTTCCTGCTTCGGGACAAAGCTGTAGCCGTTGCGCCGGTCGCCCAGCACATCGACGCGCTCCTGATAGTCGTTCATGTCACCGCAAACAGCGAACATCTTGCCGGCGAGATTGCCGGGGCCGAACCGGTTTTCGATGATGCGCCGGACGGCGGTCGCTTCCGCCGTTCTGACCGGCATCGTCGCGGTGCGTCCGTCCACCCCGTCGCGCGCCGGCCCCATCGATTTGAAATGGACGACGAACAGGGTGAACGGCCGGCCGCCGATGCGAAAATCGAGTTCCAGGCAGTCCCGCTTGAAGATTTTGTCGCCCGGCCGGTTAGTGGCGGCCAGCGCGTCGTTGAACAGGCCGAGATCGGCATAGGTCAGGCCGGCATGGGATTTGACCTCGACGCACTCGATCTTCTGCCCGTCGCGCGTCTCCTCGCGCACGAGCACCGCCACATCGATGCCACGGCTGTCATTGCCTTCGACGAGATATTTCTGCCGGTAGCCATTGCCGACCATGCGGAAGAGATAGCCGTATTCGAACGCCTGCAGCGCCGTCATGTTGTCGGCTTCCTGCAGGCAGAGGATGTCGGCGTCGCAGTCGGCGATCGCCAAGGCCGACATCTGCCTTGTGTCGTCGGTATGGGCGATCGTGCGGGCTTCCTCCAGCCGCTGGTATTCCGCCTCGCTCTTCACGTCGAACAACCGCAGCACGCGATCCTGCTTGAGTTGGTTGCGAAAGCCGGAAAAATCGAACCTGCTCATCAGGTTTTCGATATTGAAGGTGGCGAGGCGAAGGGACATCAGCGAATTCCGGCTGCGATTGGCGCGACTTTAGCCAATCATTGGCAAAAGTCGAACGTCTTTCTCCCGGCCTCGATCACGCCTGCGCGACATGCGTGCCTGCACCAAAATTGGGGGCATCGCATCCGGCTGAATAAAGGTTCTTGTTCAGCCGTTGCTGATGATCAGGATCGGGTCGAGGATCATGCTGGAAGCATCGGGGATAAGAGCATGCGCGCATTTAATTGGGCGACGAAAACCATTCTTGCGGCCGTCGTTTGCCTGACCGGCGGTATCGCCACTGCACGCGCCGACAGTTTCGGGGCGATTTCGCTGTCGCCCGCAACCGGCGCAACCGGCTGGTCGCACGATTACCGCTCCCGCCGGGAAGCCGAGGACGCGGCCCAATCCTATTGCTACAAGAATGCCGGCGATTGCCGCGTGGCGATCTGGTTCAAGAACAGCTGCGGCGCGCTCGCAAGAGGACCGGACGGCGGCTGGGGCGCCGACTGGGCGCAAAACAACCGGCAGGCGCAGCGCGCGGCAGTCGCGGCCTGCTCGCGTCACTCCTACAATTGCCAGGTGATCCGCTGGCAATGCTCCGGCGGATACTGAAAGGCTTTTCCGGCAGAAACCGCCGTCCGGAAAAGACCGGCGAAAATGGATTTGCAAGTTTGCAGCGAAACGCGCCGCGAACATCCCTATGCGAATTCGCGTTTCAGCCGTCCAAACCTGTTGATTATATTGGGAATATCTGCGACTCGAAAATGACTGCCATATTGCGGCGTCAGGGGGAATATCAATGAGCAAGGGTACGGCATGGGGCGCGCGGTTGCGCTATGCGTTCGACAAGAGCATGGCAGCAGGCCCTATCGCCCTGATCGGCTGGCTGGCAGTCATTTCTCTCATTGTCATCATCCTCGCCGGCGCCTTCCTGGCGATAACCCAGATCGCGCCGGAAGGCGGAGAACCGGTCAGCTTCATCGAAGGTGCCTGGGAATCGCTGATGCGCACCATGGATGCCGGAGCGATGGGCGGCGACGTCGGCTGGGGCTTTCGCGGTGTCTCCCTCTTCGTCACGATCGCCGGCATCTTCGTCTTCTCCGCCCTGATCGGCGTGCTCAGTGCCGGCCTGGAAAACAAGTTGGATGAATTGCGCAAGGGCCGCTCCCAGGTGCTGGAGAGCGACCACACCATCATCCTCAACTGGTCGCCCTCGATCTTCGACGTCATTTCAGAGCTCGTCATCGCCAACACCAGCCGCAAGAAGCCGCGTATCGTCATCATGGCCGCCAAGGACAAGGTGGAAATGGAGGATGAAATCGCCACCAAGGTGGCCGATCTGAAGAACACCAAGATCATCTGCCGCAGCGGCGATCCGACCGACCTCTACGACCTCAATATCGTCAACCCGCAGACGTCGCGCTCGGTGATCGTGCTGTCACCGGAAGGTGACGATCCGGATTCACAGGTCATCAAGAGCGTGCTGGCGCTGGTCAACGGCCCCGACCGGCGGGCAAAGCCCTATCAGATCGCCGCAGAAATTCGCGACAGCAGCAATGCCGATGTCGCCCGCATCGTTGGCGGCAGCGAGTTGCAGCTCATTCTCGCCGACGACCTGATCTCCCGCATCGTCGTCCATTCCAGCCGCCAGTCGGGCCTCAGCGCCGTCTATTCCGAACTGCTCGATTTCGACGGATGCGAGATTTACACCCTGACGCAGCCAAACCTCACCGGCAAGAGCTTTGCCGCTGCCGTCATGGCGTATGAGACATCGACGCTGATCGGTCTCTGCGACGAAGAGGGCAAGGTGCACCTCAACCCGGCGCCGAGCCGAGTGTTCAAGGAAGGCGAGCGCGCCATCATCATTGCCGAGGACGACGCCGCGATCAAATCCGGCAACAATGAGATCCGCATCGAAA
The DNA here is from genome assembly GCF_035497515.1 of Pararhizobium sp. Taxonomy (GTDB): domain Bacteria; phylum Pseudomonadota; class Alphaproteobacteria; order Rhizobiales; family Rhizobiaceae; genus Pararhizobium. Next base: position 39,819 of record NZ_DATJDJ010000123.1, read on the forward strand.
AGCAAGCCATCCTACCCGTCGAGGCGCGCGGACAGGCTCCGGAACGGACCCTCATTCTCGGCTGGAACCGCCGCGGACCAATCATCGCCTACGAGTTGTCGCGTTATGTCGCACCCGGCTCCCTGCTGACCATCGCCGGCGACACGCCGGAGCTGGAAGCGGAGATCGCCGCGCTCGACGTCGCCAACCGCAATATGGCGATCGATCGCCACATCATCGACACCAGCAGCCGCGCCGAACTCGATGCGCTCGATATTCCGAGCTATGACCATGTGCTGGTTTTAGGTTACAGCGACCACATGGCCCCGCAGCCGGCTGACACCCGCACACTGGTGACGCTGCTGCAACTGCGCAAGATCGCCGAAAAGGCGGGCCGCCATATCAGCGTCGTCAGCGAGATGACGGATGTGCGCAACCGCGAACTGGCGGAAGTCACCCGCGCCGACGATTTCGTCGTCAGCAACAAGCTGGTCAGCCTGATGCTGGCGCAGGCGTCGGAGAACGAGCGCATGGCGGCGATCTTCGACGAATTGCTCGACGAAGATGGGTCGGAAATCTACATGCGCCCGGTCAGCGACTATGTCGCGATCGGCGAACCGGTAACCTTCTACACGCTGTGCCTTGCGGCGCTGCGCCGTGGCGAAGTGGCGATCGGCTATCGCCGCCAGCGCGAGGGTGACGCGGATCCGCGCCGTCTCGGCGGCGTTGTCGTCAATCCGTCGAAATCCGAAAAGCTGCTCTACGACGCAAGCGACCGCGTCATCGTGCTGGCCAAGGAATGATGACCGGCGAACAGTGCAAGACCATCTTTTGCCCTTTCCGTTTCGCCCGATTGCCTTAATCTAGCGCGTACCCTCCCCGCCACGAACAGCAGGACATCAACATGGAATATCGCCTCCTCGGCCGCTCCGGCCTCAAGGTTTCGACGCTGACGATGGGCACGATGACGATCGGCGGCAAGGGCTGGGCGTCGATGGTGGGAACGCAGGGTCTCGACGAGGCAAGTCGGCTGATCGACATCTGCCTCGATGCCGGCATCAACCTGATCGATACCGCCGACGCCTATTCCGCCGGTGTTTCCGAGGAGATCATCGGTGACGCGCTCGGTGGCAAGCGCAAGAACGGCGTATTGATCGCCACCAAGGCGCGCTTTCCGATGGGCGACGGTCCGAACGACCGCGGCCTGTCGCGCCACCACCTCATCCGTGCCTGCGAGGATAGCCTGCGGCGACTGAAAACCGACGTGATCGACCTCTACCAGGTGCATGAATGGGATGGCCAGACGCCGGTCGAGGAAACCATGGAAGCGCTCGATACGCTCGTGCGCCACGGCAAGGTGCGCTATATCGGCTGCTCCAACTTTTCCGGCTGGCACATCATGAAGGCGCTCGGTGTCAGCACGCAGGAGCACCGGCAGCGCTTCGTCAGCCAGCAGATCCATTACACGCTGGAATCGCGTGACACCGAATACGAACTGCTGCCGATCTCGATCGACCAGGGCCTTGGCGTGCTCGTCTGGAGTCCGCTTGCCGGCGGCCTGCTCTCCGGCAAGCACCGGCGCGACAAGACAGCGGAAGGCTCGCGGCAACTGGCCGGTTGGGACGAACCGCCGATCCGCAACGAGGACCGCCTCTGGGCGATCGTCGATGTCCTCGTCGATATCGCCGCAAGCCGCAATGTCTCGGCGGCACAGGTGGCGCTTGCCTGGCTGATCGGCCGCAAGGCCGTGACGTCGGTGATCATCGGTGGCCGCACGGAAGCGCAGTTCAAGGACAATCTCGCCGCGGCCGACCTCGTGCTATCAGGAGAAGAACGCCAGCGCCTCGACGAAGTCAGCGCCCCACCGGTGATCTATCCCTACTGGCACCAGTTGCGCACCGCCGCCGACAGGCTGGGCGAAGCGGATTTGTCGCTGCTCGGACCGCATATCTAAACAGGATCGCTCCGGCCTATATCGTCGTCAACAGCAGGCTGGTTTCGGATTTCGACACCCCGTCGAGCGCACGGATGTGACGTAGGACCCGGTCGAATTCCCCGAGGTTTTCCGTCTGGATTTCGGCGACGAGATCCCAGGCGCCGTTGGTCGTGTGCAGCGCCCTGATCTCCGGAATGCCGCGTAGCGTCTTGATCACCGACACCGTCTTCTGTCCGGTGATCTCGATCAGCATGACCGCACGCACGGCATGCGGATCCTCCACTGCTGCGATGCGAACCGTAAAGCCGGCGATGACGCCGTCGGCGGTCAGCCGGTCGATGCGGTTTTGCACCGTGCCGCGGGAAATCTTCAGAAGTTCCGCCAGCTTCGAGACAGAGGCACGACCATCGGTCCTCAGAATCGCCAGCAACCGCCGGTCGATGTTGTCCATCGTGATACCCTCATACAATATGCCAACAGAAACCGTCACTTTGCCTAAAATATCAAGCAAATTTCCATGATTTTGCCATTTCGCCTTTTCGAGCCTCCAACTACAGTCCGATGATCGTTCCCGCAGATCCCCTGCTTCCCGCATATCAGGACCAGTTCCATGCAATCCAGCCCCGCCTCCCTCCGCAACTCCCTGTCACGCGCCGGCGAACTGTCGGTCGAGATGACCCGTTGGCCGAGCGTGACGGAAAGCGACGACGAAGCTGCCTTTTCCGGTCGGTTGATCGAGATTCTCGGGCAAATGCCCTATTTCTCTGCCCGTCCCGATCAGTTGCTGGCTCTCGACAGCCACGGCACGCCGGCCCGGCAGAACGTGCTGGCGCTGGTGCGTGGAAAGGGTCGTCGCTGCCTGGTGCTGGCCGGTCATTTCGATACCGTATCGATCGCCAATTACGGGTCGCTGGCTTCCCTCGCCTGCGACCCGGAGTTCCTGACCCAGGCACTGATCGACGAATTGTCGGCGAAGAGCCGCAGCCCGGCGGAAGACAAGGCGCTTTCCGACCTGATGAGCGGCGACTTTCTGGCCGGTCGTGGCCTGCTCGACATGAAAAGCGGCCTTGCGGCCGGCATCGCGGCGCTGGAGCGCTTTGCCGAATTGGACGAGCCGCCCGGCAATCTGCTCTTCGTCGCCACGCCGGACGAGGAAAACCGCTCACGCGGCATGCGCGCCCTGCGCGACGCCCTGCCCGCCGTCGCGGAAAAATTCGATCTCGATATCATCGGCGGCATCAATCTCGATGCCAGCGGCGATGACGGGACCGGCGAAGAAGGCCGCGCGGTCTATCTCGGCTCCGTCGGCAAGTTTTCGCCCTTCGCCTTCATTGCCGGCCGGCCGACCCATGCCGGTTACGCCTTCGACGGCATCAGCGCCCATCTGATCGGCGCCGAGATCATGCGGGCGATGGAGACCAACAGCGCATTTTGCGACGAGGCTCACGGCGAACTCTCGCCGGCTCCCGTCTGCCTCGAAGCCAGGGACGTGCGCCACGGCTACGAGGTGACGACACCCGCCCATGTCTGGATGTCGTTCAACTGGCTGACGCACCGCCGGACGCCCGAGGACATGCTCGGCGAATTCCGTTCGATCGTCGCCGGCGCGATGCGGACTGCGCTCGATGCCCAGACCGAAAATGCCGAGGCGTTCTTCGCCCGGCAGGGCAGCGGAGAAGCGCGTCGGCATGAGGGGAAAATTCTGCTGTACTCGGAATTGCGCTCGACCGCCTCTGAGCGCGGCGGACAGGCAGCGCTCGACCGGATTTCCACGCTCGATCGTTCCTTGTCCAACGGTCAGGATCCGCTTTCGATCACCCGCCAGATCGTTGCCGCGACGCTGGCGGAAGCCGGGCTCGAAGGTCCGCTGGTCGTCGTCGGGTTTTCCACCCTGCATTATCCGCGGGTGCATCTGGACAGCGCCGGCGAGCGGGGTACCGCCTTCGAGCGATGCATGATGACTGCTGCCGAGATCTGCGCCAAGCGGCATCAAACCAGCATCAAGGCCAAGCAATTCTTCGCCGGAATTTCCGACATGAGCTTCTTCGGTCATCGTCCCGCGACCGAACAAACGCAACTTCTGGCACAGAACACACCCTGCGCCGCCTTTGTCGATGACGCACCCGATGGGCTCCTGTCCTATCCGGTGGTCAATATCGGCCCATGGGGACGCGACTACCATCAGAAATGGGAGCGCGTCCACATGCCCTATGCCTTCGACGTGCTCCCCGACCTGATCCATGAGGCCGCTCTTGCCAGCTTCGCAGCGGGGGATTAGGCCGCCAGTGCCTGCTCGCCGATCAGGCGACCGAGACGGGAAATGCCCTCATCGATCATCGCCTCGTTGGCGCAGGAGAAGCTGACGCGGCAGGTATTGGCACCTGAACCATCGGCAAAGAAGGCCTTGCCGGGCACGAAGGCGACCTTGGCCGAGACGAGCGACTTGGCGAGCAACTCGGCACCGTCCATGCCGGCCGGAAGGGTCAGCCACACGAACATGCCGCCTTCCGGCACCGTCCAGCTGACATCCTTCGGCATATATTTGGCAAGTGCTGCGAGCATCGCATCGCGGCGCTTGCTGTAGACGGCGCGAATCTTCTCGACCTGTGCGTCGAAACCACGCTCGGCGACATGGCAGATGGCCATCTGGTTGATAGTCGAGGAATGCAGGTCGGCCGCCTGCTTCATCAGCACCAGCTTGCGGATGATCGGCATGGCCGCGACCACGAAGCCGACGCGCAGGCCGGGCGCCAGCGTCTTGGAGAAGCTACCGCAATAGATCGTGCGGGTATCGTCGATCGATCCCTTGCGGGCGATTTCGAGCGCCAGGATCGGCGGGACGGCTTCGCCGTCATAGCGCAACGACTGATAGGCGGCATCCTCGATGATCGCGATGTCCAGTTCCTCGGCGAGATCGAGGGCCTTTTCGCGCGCCGCCAGATCCAGCGTTTCCCCGGTCGGGTTGGCGAACTCGGCCGACATATAGGCAAACTTCACCCGGCCGCCGGCGTCCGCCGCCGCATTGCGATAGGCCTGCGGCGTACGATTGCCGGTAACGGACAGCTGGTCGTAAGTCGGCTCATAGGCGTTGAACGCCTGCAGTGCGCCGAGATAGGTCGGCCAGGTCACCAGAGCGGTGTCATTGGGCGAGAGGAACAGCTTACCGAGATAGTCGAGCGCCTGCTGCGACCCCGACGTGATCAGGACGTTTTCCGGCTCGCAAGGGATACCGATCGCGGCCATGCGGTCGGCCAGCCACTGGCGCAGCGGCAGGTAGCCTTCACTGACCGAATATTGCAGGGCGGCGCTGACGGTCGGACCGCCGAAAATGTCGGCATAGGCCGCCTTGAAGGCTTCGTCGGGAAACAGGGCCGGATCCGGAATGCCGCCGGCAAAGGAGATGATGTCGGGACGGTCCAGCAGTTTCAGCAGTTCGCGGATTTCCGAAGCGCGCATCCGCGAAGACCGCGTTGCGAAGATGTTTTCCCAATCGAGCATGAACGTTTCCTCAGATTATGCTTTTGCCGAAGCACATCACGGTCCGCCTAATAAGTCAACAATACTGACCTATATTTCATCCCGCGAACACATTTTGTGATCGCGCCATGGACAGCCAAGCAACGGGCGTGAAGAAGCAACAGATTTACAAAGATCATTGGGCCTGGGAAGCATCATCAACGATGCAGGCGCGATCAATATCATCGATCGCAGAGATATCAGCGCACGCCGAAATCACGGACGTGCACATCTCGGACGACGCATGCAGGTACCGGAACTGTAGGCCGTTCAGGCTTTCGACGGTTCGTCGCTTCAACGGAAAACGTCTTTACGCCTCGTGATGCCCGAACATGCTGAGCCCGATGAGAACCACGATGGCACCGACGATAAAAACATCAAACAGGGCGAAATGGTAGAAGAACGTTGTCATGGCAGTATCCTCCTGGCGAAGAGAATACCCCAAAAGGCCAAAAGTTCCAAATATTGCCGGAACTAGACTGCGGAATGTGAAAAAGGCCGGAGAAAAATCTCCGGCCTTTTCAGTATTGCGCAAGTGCAACACGCTAATTTTGCCATGCAGAAAGAATTAGTTCTTGGCCTTGTCGACCAACTTGTTCTTGCCGATCCAGGGCATCATGGCGCGCAGCTTGGCGCCGACTTCCTCGATCTGGTGGGCATCGTTGTTGCGACGGATACCCTTGAAGCGGGCACCGCCGGCCTTCCATTCCTGCATCCACTCGGAGGTGAACTTGCCGGTCTGGATGTCGGTCAGGACGCGCTTCATTTCGGTCTTGGTTTCAGCCGTGATGATGCGCGGGCCCGAAACATATTCGCCCCACTCGGCGGTGTTCGAGATCGAGTAGTTCATGTTGGCGATACCGCCTTCATAGATCAGGTCGACGATCAGCTTCACTTCGTGCAGGCATTCGAAGTAGGCCATTTCCGGCGCGTAGCCGCCTTCGACCAGCGTTTCGAAGCCGGCGCGGATCAGCTCGACGAGACCGCCGCACAGAACGACCTGTTCGCCGAAGAGATCGGTTTCGCACTCTTCCTTGAAGTTGGTTTCGATGATGCCCGAACGGCCGCCGCCGACGCCGCAAGCGTAGGAGAGAGCGAGGTCGAGCGCGTTGCCGGACGCATTCTTGTCAACGGCAACGAGGCAGGGAACGCCGCCGCCCTTCTGGTATTCGCCGCGAACCGTGTGGCCCGGGCCCTTCGGAGCGATCATGACGACGTCGAGCGTGTCCTTCGGCTCAATGAGGCCGAAGTGAACGTTGAGGCCGTGCGCGAAGGCAATCGCTGCGCCGTCGCGGATATTACCGGCAATGTCAGCCTTGTAGATGTCGGCCTGGAGTTCGTCCGGCGTTGCCATCATCAAAAGGTCGCCCCACTTGGCGGCTTCGGCAACGGTCATGACCTTGAAGCCGTCGGCTTCAGCCTTCTTGACGGTCGGCGAGCCGGCCTTCAGAGCGATAACGACGTTGGTCGCGCCGGAATCCTTCAGGTTCAGCGCATGAGCGCGACCCTGGGAACCGTAGCCGACGATGACGACGTTCTTGGACTTGATGAGGTTGAGATCGGCATCACGATCGTAATAGACGCGCATTGTAATTTCCTTCCCTTTGCTTGTCTCATTTAAACTCTTCCGGCCGCCCTCAGGACCTGGCCGAACTCTTTTCACTGCCGTAGAGGCGAAGAAACGCAGACACCGCCCTCTCCGCCCTGCGGCCGAAATCCCTGGTTATCCGGACACTGTCCTCGCCGAGCAGCATGCGCAGATGCAGATCGGAAACGATCAGGCCGTAAAGCATGTCATAGGCATCGTCGCGGTCCCCGAACACCAGCAGCCCGGCATCCCGGCCAGCCTCCAGCAGCGCACCGGCGCGCTTGCCGATCTGCCGGCGGCCGCGCTCCTGCAGCATCATCCCGAGCTTGGAACCCTCGCGGCTCGCCTGCCCGATCGCCAGCCGGTTCAGCGCCAGCGACACGTCACCCGACAGAACCTCGAGCAGATCGCGCGCGAACAGGACCAGATGGTCGTGCAGCGTCGCCGCCGTCAGCAATCCGGCATGATCGTCGAAGGTTCTGACCTTGCTCGCCTGGAAACCGATCATCGCCGACAGCAGTCCGTCGCGATCGCCGAACCATTTGTAGAGGCTTTCCTTCGAACAATTGGCCGCCCGCGCGACGCTGGCCGTCGTCAGCGCCTTCTCGCCGCCATCGACAAGCAGCCGCAACGCGCTGTCCAGAACGTCGTTCTGGCGCGGCGAATAATCCGGCTGGTGTGGGTGGGCGGCAAGCTGCAATATCGTCTCCAACGACAGTACCGTACGGTACGGTTCTCCGCTTATGCCGCAAAGCCGGGAGCCGGTCAAGCAAGTTGGCGAGGGCCGTAAGGATATTTTTTCTTGAGGCCCACGGCGCAAACGAAAGCCGACCTTCGGCCGTCTTCGGGGAGAGAAAAAAATCCCGCGAAACCGCGCACTCCCCCGAAAATGGGTCGGACCATTCAAGGATGTTCGGTTTTGTTTTCTCACCGCATCCACTACCCTCGCCTTCCTGCCTTCCCGCCTTCCTGCTTTCCTGCCCGCTGCGCTGGAGTTTCCGATGATCCGCACCCGCCTGTCCGCCGCTCTCTTCCTCCTGCCGCTTGCCTTGGCCGTACCGGCGGCGGCCCAGTCCGAGGATGCCGTCTACGACCGGATCGAGCAATTGCATGGCAACGCCGACGCCTTCGATACGGCCTGGGAAAAGCTGACGGAGGCAATGGGCGATGGAGATGCGGCCGGGGTCGCGGCACTCGGCGAATATCCTCTGCGGGTCAATGCCAATGGTGAAAGCTACGACATTGGCGACGCGCAAGACATGCGAAAACATTTCGATGCGCTGGTGCCGCAGGAAACGCGCGATGCGGTCGCCAATCAGGAATACAGCGGCCTCTTCGTCAACAGCGACGGCGTCATGCTGGCCGATGGCGCGGTGTGGATGGGCGCGATCTGCGACAATGACGATTGCACCAAGGCGCATTGGGCAATCACTAGCATCAACGCGGCGGAGGCCGCCGCCGAGCCGGCATCGGCCGAGCAGGACGCGCCGCCCTATATCGGCAGTTGGGATTGCGGCGTCGGTGTCTTCACGTTCACCGACAAGACCTACGATTCGGGCGGAGAATCGCAAGCTATCCGCAAGGTCGAGAAGGAGGACGGAAACTACATCCTGTCCTTCGACAACAAGTACCAGATCGGCCTTTCAAGCGTGACGGCAAAGTCGTTGCAATGGCTTTCCATGGAGAGCGGCGACATGTTCGACTGCAAGCGCGTCCAGCCCTGATCCCACACATGACCGACCCCGAGGACCATCCGATGAAACTCCGCCTCGCCGCCCTTCTTGTCGCCGCCCTCGCCGCAACGCCGGTATTTGCCGCCGAAAATCGTTGCGGCTGGCTGCAGAACCCGACACCGGGCAACTGGTGGCTGGACGACGCGGAAGGCAGCTGGACGATCATGTCGCAGGGCGCCGGCGAAGGCCCGGAGGGCATGGACCTGATCCCGGATATTTCGGAGCGCGACTATGTCGCCACCAATGGCAATTATGGTTACGCCTGCGCCTGCATGAAGGTCGAAACCGACGATGCCGACGGCAGCATCACACAGATTCTTTCGTTCAGGCAGTTGGCGCTTTCCAAATGCAAGAACGACAGCAATCTTTCCTCGCCGCAATAGGCTCGGGCGACATCACGGCTACGGCTTGGCCTCACCGTTTTCCAGCGTCGGCTCCAACGTCTCCTTCTGCGTGATCAACCGCGCCGAATGCTGGCCGGTCAGATAGATCCACAACCAGCTCCAGGCAACGGCAAACCGCGTTCGCGTTCCGATCAGGAAGTAGATATGGGCGATGCCCCAGATCCACCAGGCCAGCGCGCCGGTTAGCTTGATCCGGCCAAAATCGATGATCGCCGACCGCTTGCCGATCGTCGCCAGGCTGCCCTGATGACGGTAGCGGAAAGAAGACGGCGCGGGCTTCTGGAGAAGCCACGCCCGGATGACCTTGCCGACATGGGCGCCCTGCTGCTTGGCGGCGGGCGCGATGCCCGGCACGGGCTTTCCGTCCTGCTGGATGACGCAGGCCGTGTCACCGACGACGAAGACATTTGCCAGACCCGGCGCCCGCAGATCGGCATCGACGATGACCCGTCCCGCCTTGTCGGCCGGGACGCCGAGCCAGCGCGCGGCGGGCGATGCCTGAACCCCGGCCGCCCAGACGATCGTTCGGCTGGCAATGAATGTTTCGCCGATCATCACGCCTTCGGCGCTGCAATCGGTTACCCGCTCGCCGGTATGGATCTCCACTCCGAGCTTCTCGAGCGCCGTGTGGGCATAGGGCGAAAGTTCCTCGGCAAAGCTCGCCAGCACGCGCGGCCCGGCCTCGACGAGGATCACCCGCGCCTTGCGCGTATCGATATGGCGGAATTCCTGCGGCAGTGTCTTGTGGGCGAGCTCGGCGATGATGCCCGCAAGTTCAACGCCCGTTGGTCCGGCACCGACGATCGTGAAGGTCAGAAGTGCATCGCGGGTCGCGGGATCCGTTTCGGTCTCCGCTCGCTCGAAGGCGAGCAGCATGCGCCGGCGGATCGTGGTCGCGTCCTCGAGCGTCTTCAACCCCGGCGCCACCGGTGCCCATTCGTCATGGCCGAAATAGGCGTGCGTTGCTCCGGTCGCCAGAACCAGCGTGTCGTAGCCCAGGGTCGCGCCGCCCTTCAGGGTCACGCTCCGCGCCGTGGCATCGACACCATCGACCTCGGCAAGAATTGTCGTCACCTCCGGCCGGTCGCGAAACAGCCGCCGGATCGGCCAGGCGATTTCGGATGTCGCCAGAAGTGTCGTCGCGACCTGGTAGAGAAGCGGCTGGAACAGATGATGGTTGCGCCGGTCGATCAAAGTGATCCGAACCGGCAATCCCTTGAGATCCTTCACAAGCTGAAGACCACCGAACCCGCCGCCGACAACGACGACATGATGAGCGTTTTCAAGCGCCATGACCGTTTCTCCTGTTTTGAAGCCCAGCCTCTACCTGTCGGCAATGATCGACAACTGCGATCTCGGCATGGCTAACGTGCACCCGTGCTGTTCGTTTCACAGATACCGGCGTTTCACGTCGCGTAGCCCACCGGCACCGCCATGCCGCTCTTCAGAATTTCCATCGAGATCGAGGCCGAGACATCGAACAGTTCGACCTTGCGGACGATCTGCTTGTAGATGATGTCATATTGCTCGACGCGTGGCAGCACGACCTTGAGGATATAATCGTAATTGCCGGTCAGCCGGTGAGCTTCGACGATTTCAGGGATATCGCTGATCACCTTGCGAAAGGTATCGATCCAGTCGTCGGCATGATGGGCCGTCTTGATGAGGGCGAACACCGTGGTCGGAACGCCCATCCGTTCGCGATCGAGCACGGCGATGCGACGAGCGACATAACCGGTTTCCTCCAGTCGCTGGATCCGCCGCGAACAGGCCGAGATCGACAGGCTGACCTTTTCGGCGAGGTCGCTGACCGAGAGGCTCGCGTCCTCCTGCAGCAACGACAGAATCTTGCGGTCTCTTTCGTCCAGCACGCCTCGCCTCCGTGTAAATCTTCACCACAGCAACAAATATTTGCGCCGCCGCCGCTTATTGTGCAAAAAATACGCGATAACGAGCAAAATGTCACGAAACAAAGCGAACACTTTCGATCGCATCCCGGCGACAATCCCTTCATACAAAAACGGAGTGGAGCCAAGACAATGCGCAAGATCGGCCTTATCGGTGGAATGAGTTTTGAAAGTTCGGCGGTCTATTACCGGATGATCAACGAGGCCGTGCGCTCGCGTCTCGGCGGCCTGCACTCCGCCGAAGTCATGCTGCATTCCGTCGATTTCCAGACGATCGTCGACATGCAGAAGGCCGGACGCTGGGATGACGCCGCCAAGCGCCTGTCCGAGGTCGCACAGGGCCTTCAGGCGGCCGGCGCCGCCTGCGTTCTGATCTGCACCAACACGATGCACCTGATCGCCGACGAGGTTCAGTCCGCCGTTTCCGTGCCGCTGATCAACATCATCGACGAGACGGCCGCGAGCATGAAGGCGGCCGGCATCAAGCGGCCTCTGCTGCTTGCGACGCGCTACACGATGGAACACGGCTTCTACGTCAACCGCATGGCCGCCGACGGCGTCGATGTCATGGTTCCAAATGCCGAGGACCGCACGCTCGTTCACGACATCATCTTCAACGAACTCTGCGCCGGCATCATCCTCGACAGTTCACGCACGGCCCTGATGGGTGTCATCGAGCGGGCGAAGGCCGAAGGCGCGGATGCGATCATTCTCGGCTGCACCGAAATCTGCCTGATCCTCGATCCCGCCAACCTGCCGCTGCCGGGCTTCGATTCGACCGCCATTCATGCCAATGCGGCCGTCGAATTCGCACTTGATGCGGCCAAGCTGGAATCGCGCGCAGCCTGACCGGCTGCTCGGCAGCATCTTCCTCGTCAAGCGACGGAAGAGACGGCAAAACTGCGCCTGCTGCATATCGA
>NZ_DATJDJ010000124.1:0-7314 GCF_035497515.1 Pararhizobium sp.
CAGTTGCTCGGCGCCCATTTCGCCCAGAAGCACCCGGCTGTCGATCTTCGAGGTGACCTGGAAGGAAATGCGGGTCGGGAAGTTCGCCTTGATCGTGCCGGTGATGACATCGACCGAAGGACGCTGCGTCGCCATGATCAGATGGATGCCGGCAGCACGGGCCATCTGGGCCAGCCGCTGGATGGCGCCTTCGATCTCCTTGCCGGCGACCATCATCAGGTCGGCCATCTCGTCGACGATGATGACGATATAGGGCATGGGCGCGAGGTCCATTTCCTCCTGCTCGAAGATCGCCTCGCCGGTCGAGCGGTCGAATCCGGTCTGGACGCTGCACAGGACGGTTTCACCCTTGGCGCGCGCGGTTGCCGCACGCGCATTGTAGCCGTCGATATTGCGCACGCCGAGCCGCGACATCTTGCGATAGCGGTCCTCCATCTCGCGCACCGCCCATTTCAGCGCCATCACCGCTTTCTTCGGGTCGGTAACGACCGGCGTCAGCAGATGCGGGATGCCGTCATAGACCGAAAGCTCGAGCATCTGAGGATCGACCATGATCAGCCGGCATTCCTCCGGCTTCAGCCGGTAGAGCAGCGACAGGATCATCGTGTTGATCGCGACCGATTTTCCGGAGCCCGTCGTGCCGGCCACCAGAAGATGCGGCATCTTGGCAAGTTCAGCCACGACCGGCTCACCGCCGATGGTCTTGCCGAGGCAGAGCGCCAGCTTCAACCGGGTCTCGACATAGTTTTCGGATTCGATCAGTTCGCGGAAATAGACGGTTTCGCGCACCGGATTGGGTAGTTCGATACCGATGACATTGCGGCCGGGGACGACGGCGACACGCGCCGACAATGCCGACATGGAGCGGGCGATATCGTCGGAAAGACCGATGACACGCGAGGACTTGACGCCCGGCGCCGGCTCGAATTCATAGAGCGTCACCACCGGTCCCGGGCGGACATCAATGATCTCGCCGCGAATACCGAAATCCTCCAGCACGCTTTCCAGCAGGCCGGCGCTCTGTTCCAGCGCTTCCTGCGACAGGATCGCGGTTTGCTGGATCGAGGGTTCCTGCAACAGGTCCACCGGCGGGTGGACATAATCGTCGCCGGCCTCGATCGGTCCGATGGTTTCGATCAGCCTTGCCGTCACCGGCCTTGCGGAAACGACTGCCGGCGCGGGCTTTTCCCGCCGTTCGAGCGGTCTTGACGGAGGCGAAAATTCCTCCGCAACGGCAACGTTCCGTGGCTTCACCTTCTCCGGCTGCGCGACGGGAACCGATGTGGAAACCGGTGGAGCGGCAGGAGACTTGCCCGCCTGCCTTATCCCCACTTCCCGATAGAGCGATGTCACGGAATTCGCGGCGACCTGATATTCCGGCGGCTGCCATCGCAGCGTCGGCGCAAGCACGTCCAGGTCGGCCTCCATGTGCAGCGTATCCCAGAACACCTCGTCGGAGACATGCAGGAAAGGCGCCGCCCGCCGGAAGCCGAGCTCCGTCGCAGCGGCGGATACTATCTCCCCCTCGGCCGGAAAACAGGCAAGATCGATATCAACCGTCTCGTTGGTTGCAACAGCCGCAGGCTCGGCCGCACGCATTTCCATTTCCCGCTGCAGGCGAAGCGACAGCAACCGGATCCCGCCGACAGGGGCATTCTGGATGCCGGGCAGAACGGCAGCCGCCGGCATCGTCATATCCGTGATCCCGGAGACATCGATGGCGACGGGATCGACCTTCGGCGGTGCGACCGGCTGTCCTTGCTCCGGCCTCGCGGCAGGCATCGACTTTTTGGAAATGACGCTTTCCGGCGTGCGGGTGAAGCGGACATTCGGTCCGAGCACAAAGGCGCTCTGCCAAACCGGCGCATCCTTGCGGCCTTCGATTTCGCTGGCCGCAATGGCATCGGTAGAAACGCCGCTCATGCTCTCCTCGTTTACAGAAACGGGATGCGCGCCATAGACGGACCGCTGGATATCCGCCTTTTCCAGCGGTTGATCTCCATAGGCGGGTTCTTCTTCCGTCATATCAAGGCCATTCGGGAAATTGGTTCGGGAAAGACGCATGGGACCTGCTCACTCAGAATTCACGGGCATTCGCACCATCCATTTCAATAGAAAATAAAGGTTAATCAGCCCTTTCTAGCCGACCCTTCTGGCGGAATTTCCGTTCGTCCTGGCAAGCGCCATGAGCATCGGCCCCAGCGAAAATTCGCCCTTCTCCGCCCGCCGCGTAAGGTCGCGCAGATAGCCGCCGGCCGAGTTGATATGCCCTGCCCGCTCCAGAATGCAGGCGATGACGGTGGCGGCATTTTCCGGTCCGAGAATTTCGCAGGCCTGTTGATAGGCGTCGGGACTGACACCGAGCATCGAGCGGACGACGACCGCCGCCGACATAAGCTCGCGCCAGTTCGAAATCGTACCTCCGGAACCGTAGGCGATGATTTCCGGGCAGGCTTGGAGAACGAGAGCCAGCGGAAAGGCCTTGATTTCGGGCGCCACTCGCAAACGATCGGTTTGATCCCTAACGGGTTTAGGTTCCTGCCGTGCAGTTGCCTCCTCATGAGACCTTTCGAGATGGATCGGCACAACCGAACCTTCGTGATCCGTCTCGAAAGTCGCCCCCTGCTTCTTTTCGAAGCAAGGTTCAAGTTCAGAGGTAGAGTCGGAGTTTGAATTCTGTATGTGGCAGTCATTCTGAGAGGGATTGCCATTCATTTTTTCTGTTTTTACACGCGCTTCCAGCAAGTTGACGATCTCGTCGCGCAGCATTTCCATTTCTTCGAGCACCGGCGTCACATCATCGGCCGTCGGGATGCGCGGCAAGGCCCCTGCCAGGGATCGGAACTGAAGCGTGATCGCTTCCCAATCGCCTGTCGCCTCTTCTTCCATTGCCATCTCGATCAGCTTGGCAATGTCGCGTCGGCAGAGCGTCAATCGTTCGCGCAGCCGCCGCAGCGCAAGCCGCTCGGCCACCACCTCGGCCGCCAGCTGCGCGATCTCCTCGGCACGCGCCAGAAGCGGCGCCAGGGAAAAGCCGAAGGCATCGTCGATCGCGCCGGCGCTGTTGCGGCGGACATAGCGCTTGCCATTGGGACTATCCTTGCGACTGATCAGCCCGGCCTCCACCAGAACGGCCAGATGACGCCGGATCGTCTGTTCCGTCATGCCATGCGCCCGGAGGGACAGTTGGGCGTTCGACGGAAAGACGATTAGGCCATGCGCCTGCGATAGCTCGTCCTTCGGGTAGAAACTCAAAAGCGCATTCATCACCGCAAGTGCCCGGTCGGTGACGCCGAGTAGCGGCCTCGCCTCGCAGAGCGCCCGATAAAGCTTCCACTTGTCGGCGGACTTGGTATCGTCGATCGTCTCGGCCGCAAATTGACTTGCCAACATGCCAAGCGTCATCGGCCGCCGCCCAAAGGGCGTCGTCACACTTCCACTTTCCATCTTCTTCGCCTTTCGTGCAGGCAAAGCTGTCCGGCTCGTCAAAATGACGCCGATCTCAATGAAGAGACTTGACTACGATTCCAGGAAGTGTGATTCTCTCAGTCGCCAAACAGTTGAGAAGGGCTTCCGGAATGCATTTCGGGGGCCTTTTTCTTTGCCAGTTTTCGTCTTTGCCTATCCTTCGATAGCGGTTGACATCAAGGCGCCGACCATGGCGCCCGGTTGAAACTAATTTCGGCGGTCCGGCTTTCGCCCGGCCGTGAATTGCGCGTAGAGCTCGTCGAGCCGATCTGCGAGGAAATTGCCGAAATCGGGTACCTGGCGCTCATCGAAGACGATCCGCGTCTGCCGGTCGTCGCGTTCAATGCGGGCAGCCTTTTTGCCCTTCGGACCTTTCCATTCCTGCGCCTTCAGCCCACGCTTTCCCGGTCTTCCGCCAATTGCATCGAACAGGCGGGCAAAGCGGCCGTCGCTGTCGATCGCCAGAAAATCGGGCGCGTTGATCAGGCCTTCCAGCCCGGCATGCCTTTGCCCGAGCCGGTCTGCCAGAGCCGCCCAGCGGGCGCGTCCTGCCTTGGGTGCCGGGCCGATCGCCTGAACCAGATATTCGGGAATGCTGCGCGCGATCGAGATGTAGCGGCTGAGGTCGCCCTTGTCGGTCGACAAGGCCGCCATGATCGTCGCGCGGTCATATCCATTGTCTTCGAGACGGCGGGCGAATTGCGCTTTCTCGATATAGGAAAGATCCTGCCGATCGAGATTTTCCTTGCCCTGCGCGATCACCAGCTCATTGTCCGTCAGCGACTGGACAATTGCCCGCACCGTTCTTCCAAGCAGCACAGCCGCCCGCAGTCGGCGGCGGCCATAGGCGACCTGGAATCGGCCGGGCAGACCTACCTGCGGGCGCACCAGGATCGGCACCTGCTGGCCGTTGTCGCGCATGCTTGCAACCAGCGCATCAAAGCCCGGATCGACCGCGATGGAAATCCGGTCGCTGACCGAGGACTGGTCGATCAGCGACGGATCGAGATCAATGACGGTCGAGCCGCTTGCCAACTGTTCCTGCAGCCTTGCGGCGCTGCGCGCGCCTTCGGTCATTTCCTGAAGGGATGCGCCCATCGCGGAAATGGCACCGGTGCGTACGCGCTCGCTGCTTTTCTCGATACCAGCAGCCGGCGCCGAGCCTTCAGGCTTGCGCATGAACAGCGTGTTGACGGTTTCCTTCCGGCTCATGGCTGGTCACCTCGCCCGGAAGAGCAGGTCGCAATCCGGCCGTCAGCAGGAGCGACATCGCGCCGGCTTTCTGCCGGGGCCCGCGGGCCGGAACGGAATGTTGGGAGCTCCCAACGCTGCGGGATGGCGTGGACGATCATCGCGGAGCCCGCCCCCATGCCTGCCGAACGAGGGATTCGATCTCGCCATTGACCGCATCGAGCGCTTCCATCGCCCTGTCATAGGTAGAGCGCGTCAGGTTTTCGCGACCGATTTCATAGAGCGTCTGCTTGGTCAGGCCCGCATCCGAAACCGCAGCCGACTTGACCATCGGATTGGTCAGGACGTGATCGTCGAAAAGGTTGCGCAGAAGAGCGGCGACCTTGGTCTGCGGCGCATCCTGCGGCTCGTAGCGCGTCAGCAGATAGCGCACGAAATCATATTTCAGCTCGCCACCGGCCTCGCGCACCACAGCCAGAAGATCGTGGGTCATCAGCAGGAACTGGCTCATCGACGCCACATCGAGCATCTGCGGATGCACGGTCACCACCATCGACGTCGCGGCGCAAAGGCCGCTTAGGGTGAGATAGCCGAGCTGTGGCGGGCAGTCGATGACGACGACGTCATAATCGTCGGCGACCTCGTCCAGAGCGCGCGCCACCCGGGTGAAAAATATCCCATCCGCGTCCCGCGCGCCGCTCGTCAGGGCGCGCGGCGTCGTGTGCTCGAATTCCATCAGTTCGAGATTGCCGGGAACGAGATCGAGGCCCTCGAAATAGCTTTTACGGATGACCTCACTCAGCGGGCGCCTCTCCTCGTCGTAGCGGATGGCGGCGTAGAGGGTCTCGTTCGATTTGACGTCGGTTTCCGGCAGCACGCCGAGCAGCGCCGAGAGGCTCGCCTGCGGATCGAGATCGACGGCGAGAACACGATAGCCCTGCAATGCGAGATACTGGGCGAGATGGACGGACGTGGTCGTCTTGCCCGAGCCGCCCTTGAAATTGGTGACGGCAATGACCTGGAGATGATCCTCCGCGCCGCGGCGCGGAACGAAATCATGAATCTCGCGTCCACGCGCGGTCTGGGCCAGCTTTTCGCGCAATTCGTTGATCTGGCCGAGCGTGTAGAGACGTCGGCCGTTCGTGCCCACATCCGGCTGCGGCCCCTCGCCGGCAAGGGTCATTTTCCGCAAGGTCGAATCCGAAACGCCGATCAGACGCGCCGCTTCGCCGGACGTGAAGCGGCGAAGCGTCTTGTTGGCGGCTGGCGGGAAGACGGCTTCGCTGATGGCGTGGAGCTGCGCGCTGATGATCGCAGCGTGATCTCCAATCGTCTCGTCGACCGTCTTGCGGTCAAACTTGTGCGCCCGAACAGCGTTGTTCACGTTCAAAAACTTTCGTCACGGTAAAATAGCCAGAACGGCAATATATCCGTGACGATTGCCCAACGCTACGATTCGCGCAAGACGTTATTGTTAAACAGGCACTTGCTCGCGACCCTTGAGAAAATGAGTCTGCAACTGCAGCCTTGCCATTTCCATTGTGAATCCAAATCCTTCCCATCATGCAAATCTTCAGGCGAGGCGATACCCGCCTTGAAAGGATTCATGCATACCACAGGGCTGGCCGCCGGGCACCGCGACCGAAAAGCATCTTTGGCAGTGTTTTGGCTGCGAATCGGATATTAAATGAACAAGGCTGCCCTGCCTCGAGATACAAGCGCCGTCGCCGGAACAAATAGGGCTTCCGCCAGTTGAGGCGTCTGGTCGATTCTGCCGGCACCAACCACCGTCTTCCAACGATGCGAGGATCTACAGATGAGCAACCCCCTTCCTGAACTCTACGAGGGACATGCGCCAATCACGCTGCATCAGCTGTTTCGCGAGGCACTGGAAGCCTACGACGATTGGATCGACGGGACGGACGTCCCCAGAGCCTATCATCAAGGCAACCCGGTTTCGATCAACGCGGTTTTCGAGCATATGCGCGGCTGCACCGACATCCTGCCGCACAATATGGTCAGTGCCATCACCGAGCGCCTGAACAAACCCTGGTCCAGCGACAATCCGCTGGATGAAATGAGCTTCTCGACCGCCGCCCGTATCATGTGCCTGTTGGTGCGCAAGCGGCAGGCTCGCCGGGCAGATGACATCGGCGTTTTCATGCATCGTCTCGAGAGGCTGCGCCCCGGGCACACGGAGCGCTGAGAACTCACTCAACGAACGCATAACAATATCGCGCTTGATGCTTTCGTTCTTCCGGATTAAGATCACAAATTACATAGACTATACCGCATATTGAGAACTGGCATTTGCGTGACAGTGGTTCAACGATCCGGCCGCGTGACGCGGGGAGGAAAGATATGACGGTTCACGGTTTTTCATCACCGCGCTCGAGGGCGGACCCGCTCCTGCAGATCGCCGTCGTCGGACGCGGCTTTTCCGGCCTCATGATGGCTATCGCCCTTTTGAAATCGGTGCGTCGGCCCTTTCGGTTGCGCCTCTTCGACCCGCAGCCGATCGTCAATGGCGGGCAGGCGCTGGCCACGCTCCGCTCCACCGAAATCCTCAACAGCCGCGCCCGCGATCTCTCCGTTTCCCTGGGGGAACCGAAGGATTTCTCCCGCTGGCTGCAGGCCAATGCCTCCTTCCGCGCC
>NZ_DATJDJ010000125.1:0-10088 GCF_035497515.1 Pararhizobium sp.
CGTGACATCTGCCCCACAAGGGGGGAGATTAACCGCATCGACAGCGTCAAGAATCACTTTGCCTCGCTCGGCCCGAGCATTGCTCGCTGTTGTCGAGCGCAGGTTTGTCCGCACACTCCCGATCTGCCTCCTTGCGGGGGAGATGTCACGCAGTGACAGAGGAGGGTGTGTCACGCGCTCTTCAGCCCGGAGGAAGTCCCATGCTCGCACCTGACACCAAGACCACCACGGCGCCGTCGCCCGATCGCATCGACCAACTCGTCGCCGCGCACAAACCGGGTCACGGCCTGGCGCGGCCGTTCTATACCGATCCTGACATCTACGAACGAGATCTGGAACGAGTCTTCCGGCGCCACTGGCATTGCATCGCGCATGAGAGTGTCATCCCGAACCCCAATGATTTCGAGGTTTTCCGGATGGCGTCCGAGCAGGTGATCCTGACGCGGCATGCCGATGGCACTGTTCATGCGATCCTCAATATCTGCCGCCATCGCGGCGCCGAGGTCTGCACCAGGGACAAGGGCAATGCCCGCGTCTTCGTCTGTCCCTATCATGCCTGGACCTATGGCAATGACGGGGCGCTGAAGGCCGCCCGGCTGATGCCGAAGGATTTCAAGCGCGAGGATCACGGGCTGAAGCGGCTGCATGTTCGCGTGGTCGAAGGACTGGTCTTCATTTCCTTCGCCGAAAACCCGCTGGATTTTTCCGAGGTCGAGAATCTGCTTCACGCGACCTGCGGCCAATATGGCTGGGGACAGGCAAAGGTCGCCTATCGGCAGAGCTATCCGGTCGATGCCAACTGGAAGCTCGCGGTCGAGAACTATGTTGAATGCTACCATTGCGGCCCGGCGCATCCGGAATATTCGCAGACCCACGCACTGGAGCAGCCGCTGCACATGATCGAGGCGCTGAATGCGGCGATGGAGGAGCGCACCTGCGCGCTCGGCATCCAGGTCGGCTCCGGAGATCACTGGCAGACCTCGGAAAACGGCAGGGAAACCATCCATGCCTTCCGCTATGCGCTCTATGACGGGGTCAAGACCGGCAGCCAGGACGGTTCGCCGCTTGCACCGCTGATGGGGCGTTTCAGCGCGTTCGACGGCGGAGTCACCTCTGTCCATCTCGGCGGCACGTCCTTCCTCGTCTGTTATCCGGACCACGGCATGATCTACCGCTTCATTCCCAAGGGGCCGGAAGCCTGCGAGATGGAACTGATCTGGCTGGTCAACGGTACGGCCGAGGAGGGCGTCGACTACGATCTCGACAAGCTGAAATGGCTCTGGACGGTGACAACCGACGAGGACAAGTCGATCATCGAGCACACGTCGCGCGGGGTGCGCTCGCATTATTTCGTGCCCGGGCCGATCGCGCCGATGGAGCAGAACGAGTTGCGCTATATCAACTGGTATCTCGACGAGATCAGCCGCGCGGGTTGAGCGAACCCGTTCACAGCGTATTTCCGTCCGCGTCATCCGCCGCGGCGTTGTATGTTCGTCAATCCACGCGCGTTACGGCAACCGTCCCCGGATGTCGGTGACCCGATGGGACCATTTCGGCGCAACCGGATCGACGCCGTAGGGATTGGGGAAGGTGAAGAAGGTTTCGAAAGCCTGGCTCTGGCCGGGCTGGAGGCGCGCGAGAATGAGGGCGGTGTCTTCGCCCACCGTCTTGCACTTGCCGTCCGGGCAGTCCTCCAGCGTCACGGTCAGGCTGAAGTTCGTCAGGTCGGCGGCGCTGTTGTTGAGGATCGTGCCGGTGGTGCGATAGCTCGTGTCAGGACGCTTGCGGGTGAATTGCAGGTCCTTCAGCACGATCTCTTCCGGCTGGATGACCGGGCGGTTCTGCGCGAAGGGCGGCGGGTCGGACGCATTCGAGGACGAGCCGTTTTCCCTGGACCAGACCAGAAACGCCGACAGCAGCAGCAGGGCAACGAGAATGCTCAATGTCGGTTCGGCAAAACGCCTGAACCGCGACGAGCGCATGGCGAAATATACGACCAGCAGGCCTGCCAGCGCAGGGAAAATCCAGATCATCAAAGTCCTCCGCTCTCGTATATAGGCGGGGCGGTGCCGGGATGGAAGCGCTGCCCAAGGGAATCCTCCGATTGTCCCCCTTTGCGGAACAAAGGGCCGATATCGACGTTGTCCGCCCGTCGCTTCCGACACCCATTTGCAAAAAAAGGAACAAACCGATGGCCGAGAAAGCCCTGGAAGACCTGTTTTACGACATGCTGAAGGATGTCTATTACGCCGAGCGCCGGATCGTGAAGGCGCTGCCGAAGATGGCCAAGGGCGCGCAGAGCCCCAAACTGAAGGCCGCCTTCGAAAAACATATCGAGGAAACCGAAGGCCAGATCGAGCGCCTGCAGAAGGTATTCGAAATCTTCGGTAAGCGCGCTGTCGGCAAGACGTGTCCCGCCATCGATGGCATTATCGAGGAAGGCGAGGAAATTCTCGACGAATTCAAGGGATCGTCGGCTCTGGATGCCGGGCTTGTCGCGGCCGCCCAGGCGGTGGAGCATTATGAAATCGCCCGCTACGGGACGCTGAAGACCTGGGCTGGCATGCTCGGCCTCAAGGATGCCGTCAAGCTGCTCGACGAGACCCTGCAGCAGGAAGGCGATACCGACCATGCACTGACGGCGCTCGCCGAGACATCGGTCAATGCCACGGCCATGAAGAAGGCCGCATGAACCATGTCATCAAAGGGGCCGGAGATCACCTCCGGTCCCTTTGTTATTTCAGGCTGATCCAGTACGAGCCCTGGAAAGGCACCGCGGCGAAGCGCGCGTTGATTTCCTTCAGCGTTGCATCCGGATCGATATCTGAAAACAGGTCCGGCCGCAGCCAGTGCGCGAAGGCTTCCGCGGCGAGAATGTTGAGCGGCACGGCGTTGAAGAAGTTCCAGAGGCCATGGACCCGCCCCTTCTGGACGCCTGAGAGATTGGCGAGGATCGGGTTCTTGACGGCGTCACCGAGCGTACGGCGGGCTTCCTCGGCGGGAACGCCGGGGCCGACGGAAAACACGCTGTAGGTGCCGCCGGGCGAAGCCGTGGCGATATAGACCTGAGGATCGGCCTCGATCAGATATTCACCGCTGACGATTCCGCCTTGGCGGGGCAGGTTGTTCGTCGCAATATTGCGGCTGCCGGTGATGCCGATGAATTCGCCGAGGCCGCCGGTGCCATAGGCGAAACAGCAGCGATCGGGATTTGGGAAGGCATCCATCAGGACGGTCGGTCCCGGTTCGGGATGGGCCGCCACCCGGTCGGTGATGCGTTTCAGACGCTCTTCGTAGAAATCGGCGAAGGCATTGGCCTGTTCCTCGCGATCGAGGATCTGGCCGAGCAGACGCATGTTGCCGGGCGTATTTTTCAGGGGATCGCTGTTGAAATCGACGACGAAGACCGGAACGCCTGTTGTTTCCAGATACTCGATCGCCCGCTTGCCGAGTTCGGTATCGGCCTGCCAGTTGGCCATGATCGCCAGATCGGCGTTTAGCGACAGGATGGTCTCGAAGGACAGGCCGTCGCCGGTGCCGTCGCCGATGATGGGCACGTCGGCGAGCTTGGGAAACTTCGCGACGAAGTCCTTGTAGATTTCCGGGTTGTCGCCCTTCATGTCACCCGACCAGCCAGCGAGCAGGCTGACGGGGTCGGGATCGATCAATGAGAGCGCGACCAGATTGAATCCGCTGCCGAGCAGGATGGCCTTTGGCTTTTCCTTGATCGTCACCTGCCGGCCGATGCCATCCGTGATCGTCAACGGCCACTGCGTTTGTGCCTCCGCCATGGGAGCGAAGGCCATGAGAAGGCCGAGAGCGAGAAGAAAAAGACGCTTCACATCATTGCTTTCTTTGGGCAGGGAGAGCGCAAAGCTCGCCGCAACTCGGAATGCCGGGCAGCAGGTAGCGCAGGCAGCAGACCTTGCGGCGACAGACCGTCTGATCGCCGTCGGCTTCATGGCGCAGGCAGCCATGGAAGGGGTTGCTGGTACCATCCGGCAGGTGGGTCTGATCGAACAGCGGGCGAGAAGCCCAGGTGCTGCCTTCGGCCGAGTGTTCGGTGGCATTGAAGGCATAGTCGATATAGACGGCGGCATTGTTCCAGGCAAGCTTGGGAGCGATGCCGCCCAACGCCTTGAGTTGCGCGACCACCGCGGGCAGGTGCTGCTTGACCAGCGGCAGCACATAGGACAGCAGATCCCTATGCCCATCCTCACTCCAGTTGCCCTCTCCCGGCAGTCCAAGAGCACGCGGCAAGCCGTCCTCGGCCAGCGCTATGGTCATGTCAGCGGGGTTGATGGGCAAGACCTGCTCGGCGCGTCGGGCGACAATGTAGGGAATGGTCAGGATGGAAAAATAATAAAGGGACCACATCGACGCGACGGCTCGGCGGTCCGTGCCACCATGAGCGGCGGCATAGGTGTCGAGAGCGTTGGAAAAGCCGCCCGAGCGGAAAAAGTGCTCGAGCGGCACCCCACCGTCGAGTTCGCTCGACAGCATCATCTTTTCGCCACACCAGGCATGCTCACCGGCAAAGACCGCCTTCAGGCTGGAAGGCGCGAATGCGGTCTCGACATCGTGGTTGGCGGTCGTGGTCAAAGGGTCACCAGTTGTATTTCAAGGAACCGATCACAGCGCGGCCTTGGTCGCGATAGCAGAAGCCCGACGAGCATACCGCCTCACGCTTGTTGAACACGTTGGTTGCATTCACCTGCAGGCGAAGACCATCATATTTTGGATCGATCGCGGCAAAGTCGTAGTGAACCGAGGCATCGAACAGGACGCGTGCCGAATTGCGGGTCGTGTTCTGGTCGTTGCCATAGCTTTCGCCGAGGAACCGGGCGCCCGCGCCGAAACCGAGGCCGGAACCGAACCCATCTTCCGGCAGCGTGTAATCCGCCCAGACCGAAGCCATGTGGCGCGGCACCGAGGAAACCGAATTGCCCACGGTGTCAGTCGGGCCCTCGGTGATCTTTGCATCCGTGTAGGTATAGGAGGCAATCAGCGACAGACCGTTGTCGAGGCTGGTATTGGCTTCGAGCTCGAAACCGCGTGAGCGTACTTTGCCGCGCTGGACCTGGACGTTTTCCGGACCACCGCCAAGATCAATGACCTCGTAGTAGAGGCTGTTCTTCTGGTCGATGTTGAACAGGGCGGCCGTGATCAGCGTATTGCTGTTCGGCATCAGGTACTTGACGCCGACCTCCTCCTGCTGGCTTTCCGTCGGCTTGAACGGTGCGTTTGTTTCGCGGTTGATGCCGGCATTCGGCGAGAAAGCGGTGGAATAGCTGACATAGGGTGCAAGGCCGAAATCGGTCTCGTAGCCCAGCCCGACACGGCCGGAGAAGGCCTTATCCTTCTGTGAAACGTTGGTCGTTACGTCAGTTGGTAGATTGGTCGTATCGGTGTCGGTGGAGACCCAGTCGTACCGCCCGCCGGCTGTGAACGTCCAGGCATCGTAGCGGATCTGGTCCTGCAGATAGGTGCCCATCATCCATTGATCCTGCACCACGCGATCGGTGAACTCGATAGGATCGGTCGGGCGGCCCTTGGTTGGGTTCTTGGTATCCAGCGGCGGCGTCAGGCCATATCCGTTCAGGGACTTGAAATGCAGCTTGGTATAATCGACGCCAACGAGCAGCGTGTGGTCAAGCGCGCCGGTATCGAACTCGGCCGCCAGCTGGTTGTCGATGGTAACGGCGGTCAGGCGTTCGTCGAACGTGCCGGCACTGCTGTCCAGGAGGTTGGGATCGATGACATTCGGAGCGTATGCGAAAGCCCAGTCGGTATCGGTGTTGAGCGTCGAGACGCGCATGTTTTGGCGAAAGGTGAAGACGTCGTTGAACCGGTGTTCGAATTCGTAGCCGAGACGGGCCTGCTTCTGGATGGAATCGTTGAAATCGGGATTGCCACTAAAGATGTCGGTGACCTCGCCGGTCAGCGGGTCGTTGTAATAGGCGGCCGTGCCGCCGGTCTTGGTGCGGGAATATTCACCAAGGATAGTCAGCTTGGTATCCTCGTCCGGCTTCCAGGTGAAGGCCGGCGCGATATAGGCGCGGTCGTCGGGAACGCCGACCTGTTCCGTATCGCTATCACGCAGCAGTCCGGTGATGCGGTAGTACAGGGGATCGGTTTCGTTGATTGGACCGGAGAAATCGAACTGACCCTGGTAGCGGTTGTCGGTTCCATACTGGACCTGCAATTCGCGCAACGGCTCTTCCGTCGGGCGCTTGGTGATCAAATTGAACAGGCCGCCTGCGCCTGATGCGCCGTAAAGCGCCGAGGAAGGTCCACGCAGGATCGAGACACCTTCGAGGCCATAGGGCTCATTCTTGAAAATCGATGAACTGGCCCCTGGCTGGCGCAGGTTGTCGCGGAAGACACCGGTATAGGTGACGTCGAAGCCGCGCACGGAAAATGCGTCGAAACGTGGGTCGAAGCCCGACGCGCCGACGCGGGCGCCGGGCGTATAGGCAAATGTATCAAGGAGGGTTTGCGGGTTGCGGTCCTTCAGTTGCTGCTCGGTCACTGACGAGATCGACTGCGGGGTCTCAAGGAACGGGGTATCGACCTTTGCCCCGGTGGCGCTGCCGGTGCCGATATAACCGTCTGCCGTGATCGTTCCGCCGCTGCCGCCGGTGACGGTGAGTGTTTCGAGTGCGGTCGCCTCTGTGGCGTCCTGAGCCAGAACCGGCGTGTTCAAGCCGATGAAAGCAAGGGCGATGAGGGAGACGCGTGCGTTGAGGCGGCGGGAGGTCTGGCGGATGATTGGCATGTCACTGACTTCGGTCTGATTGATAAGATGAGTGTCCTTATCATGATTTTTTTCAGGCCGAAAAGTGATTTATGACTTTTTAACTCATGTTTTTTCGCGAAATTTTGCAGAAAGGCCGCGCGGATAAAATCCGCGCGGCCTTTCTGCGTCTGAAATGCGTCTTAGACGACGGCGCTGCCGGCCATGAGGGCGAGGACGACGAAGATCAGGAAGATGATCAGCGCGATATAGAACAGCAGCTTGGCGATCGAGGCCGTGGCGGCGGAGACGCCGGAAAAGCCGAGAAAACCGGTGATCAAGGAAATTACAAAGAAAATCAGCGCCCATTTCAACATGGCATATCCTCCGTGGTTCAACTTCGGTGGTAACGCACGACGGGCTTTTTGGTTCCGGGAAAGTCACATTGTTTTAAAGGGTTAAAGCTGCCGGCGGGCATTTTGATTCAAGCGCTGCCGGCAGCTTCTATTGTCAGCCGTGATTGATCATCACGTGGCGCACGGCGGTGTAATCCTCCAGCGCGTAGATCGACATGTCCTTGCCATAGCCGGACTGCTTGACGCCGCCATGGGGCATTTCATTGGTCAGCATGAAATGCGTGTTGATCCAGGTGCAACCATATTGCAGGCGGGACGCGGCCTTCATCGCCTTGGAGATGTCCTTGGTCCAGACCGAGGACGCGAGGCCATAATCGCTGTCATTGGCCCATTTGACCGCCTGGTCGTTCTCGGTGAAGCGGGTAACGGAGACGACCGGGCCAAAAACTTCGCGGCGCACGATCTCGTCTTCCTGGGTCGCGCCGGCAACCACGGTTGGCTGGAAGAAGAAGCCGTCCTTGCTTCCGAGCGCGCCGCCGGTTGTCACCTCGATATGCTTCTGTTCGGTGGCGCGCTCGACGAAGCTTGCCACGCGGTCGCGCTGGCGCTTGGAGATCAGCGGGCCGATCTCGTTTTCGGTGTCGTCGGCGAGATTGTATTTGATGGTCGAAACGGCCGAGGTGAGGTCGGCGACCAGTTTTTCGTAAATACCGTCCTGCGCGTAGATGCGGCAGGCGGCGGTGCAATCCTGCCCGGCATTGTAATAGCCGAAGGTGCGGATGCCGGCGACGACGGCGTCGATATCGGCGTCGTCGTAGACGATGACCGGCGCCTTGCCGCCGAGTTCCAGATGGGTGCGCTTGACGGTCTTGGCGGCCGCCTGCAGCACCTTCTTGCCGGTGGCGATATCGCCGGTGATCGAGACCATGCCGATCTTCGGATGGTTGATCAGCGTATTGCCGACGGTTTCGCCGCGGCCGAGGATGATGTTGACGACGCCTTCAGGCAGGATGTCGGCAAGCAGCCGTGCCATCTTCAGCGCCGTCAGCGGCGTCTGTTCGGAGGGCTTGAAAACGACGGTGTTGCCACCGGCGATGGCCGGTGCCAGCTTCCAGGCCATCATCATCAGCGGGTAGTTCCACGGCGCGATCGAGCCGATGATGCCGACGGGATCACGGCGGATCATCGAGGTATGGCCGGGTAGGTATTCGCCGCCGACCGGCGCATGCAGCGAGCGGATGGCGCCGGCAAAGAACCGCCAGCAATCGACGATCGCCGGCAATTCGTCATTGCGCACGGCATTGATCGGCTTGCCGCAGTTCAAGGCTTCGAGCGCCGCAAAGGCGTCGGCATCGTTTTCGATCGCATCGGCGATTTTCAGCAAATAGCTGGAACGTTCGCCAGGCGTCGTCATCGACCAACTGTCGAAAGCCTTCTCGGCGGCATCGACGGCACGCTCGATCTGCGACTGCGAGGCCTCGGCGAGATCGATGATCTTTCCGCCGGTGCGCGGGTTGAGGATCAACTCTTCGGCCTCGGTCCCGGCTTCGAATGTCGATCCGATCAGCAATTGCGTGTCCATGTTCGTTCTCCCTGGTTTTAAGGGAGCGAATAGCGAATGGAGAATAGCGAATAGGGGATCCGGCTGCTTAACTCTTTAAAACCCTATTCGCTATTCGCTACTCCCTATTCACTCATTCTTCACTTCCCGGCTCCGGCAATCTGGTCGCCGTCGCGGGTGAGGTAATAGGCGGCCAGGATCGGCAGGAAGGTGACCAGCATCACCACCATGGCGACGACATTGGTGACCGGCCGTTGGCGCGGGCGGATGAGTTCTTCCAGCATCCAGATCGGCAATGTCGATTGCTGGCCGCCGGTAAACGTCGTGACGATCACCTCGTCGAAGGACAGCGCGAAGGCGAGCATGCCGCCGGCCAACAACGCCGTGCCGATATTCGGCAGGATGATGTAGCGGAAGGTCTGGAAGCCGTCGGCGCCGAGATCCATCGACGCTTCGATGAGTGAACCGGAGACGCGGCGGAAGCGGGCGACGGCATTGTTGTAGACGACGACGATGCAGAAGGTGGCGTGGCCGAGCACGATGGTCCAGAACGAGAAGGGAATATCGGCCATCGAGAAGGCCGAGCGGAGCGCAATGCCTGTGATGATGCCGGGAAGCGCGATCGGCAAAATGACCAAAAGCGAGATCGTCTCGCGACCGAAGAACCGTGTCTGGCTGACGGCGGCGGCGCAGAGGGTGCCGAGCACGAGAGCGATGGCGGTGGCGATGGTCGCGACCTTGACCGACAGGGTCAGCGCGGCCCAGACGTCGGGCCGGTTCCAGGTGACGGCGAACCATTGCAGCGTCAGGCCGGGCGGCGGGAACTGGTAGCTCTTTTCCTCCGTCGTGAAGGCATAAAGGAAGATCAAGAGGATCGGGATATGCAGGAAGGCGAGCCCGCCGATGGCCGCGATCTTCAGGGGTAGCGGCGCGGATGTGGAACGGTCAGAGCGCATCGAAGGCTCCCATGCGTTTGGCGCCCCACAGATAGAAGCCCATGATGACGACGGGCACGACGGTGAAGGCGGCGGCGAGCGGGATGTTGCCGGCGGTGCCCTGCTGGGCATAGACGGCCTGGCCGATGAACAGCCTGGAGGTGCCGATGATCTGCGGGATGATGTAGTCGCCCAGCGTCAGCGAGAAGGTGAAGATGGAGCCGGCGACGATGCCCGGCAGCGCCAGCGGGAAGAGCACGTTGCGAAAAGTCTGGCCCGGCGTCGCGCCGAGATCGGACGAGGCCTCGACCAGATTGCCCGGCACGCGCTCCAGTGCCGCCTGGATGGGCAGGATCATGAACGGCATCCAGACATAGACGAAGACGATGAAGGTGCCGGTGAACGACACCGACAGCGAATTGCCGCCGACGGTGGGCAGCGACAGCCAGGCGTCGAGCAGCCAGGCGAGATGCAGCTTGCCGAAGAGCCAGGTCAGGATG
>NZ_DATJDJ010000126.1:0-51469 GCF_035497515.1 Pararhizobium sp.
GGCGCCAAGGCCGCCGCTGACGCCGCCGCCAAGCTTTCCGGCGTTTCCAGGGTGCTGCTGGCCGACAGCGACGACCTCGCCAACAACCTCGCCGAGCCGCTCGCAGCCCTGATCGTATCCTTGGCCGGTTCCTACGACACGATCCTGTCGGCCGCCACCTCGACCGGCAAGAACGTGTTGCCGCGGGTGGCCGCCCTGCTCGACGTGGCGCAGATTTCCGAGATCACCGAAGTGATCTCGGCCGATACGTTCAAACGGCCGATCTATGCCGGCAACGCCATCCAGACGGTTCAGTCGAGCGATGCCAAGAAGGTGATCACCGTTCGCACCGCCTCCTTCGCCTCTGCGGCGGAAGGTGGTTCGGCTTCGGTCGAGAGCATCGCGGCGGCAGCAAACCCCGGTCTCTCGACCTTCGTCAAGGATGCGCTGTCCTCGTCGGATCGTCCGGAACTGACCTCGGCGAAGATCATCATCTCCGGCGGCCGGGCGCTGGGCTCCTCGGAAAAATTCCAGGACGTGATCCTGCCGGTCGCCGACAAGCTCGGTGCCGCCGTCGGCGCCAGCCGTGCTGCCGTCGATGCCGGTTATGCGCCGAACGACTGGCAGGTCGGGCAGACCGGCAAGGTGGTCGCACCGCAGCTCTACATCGCGGTCGGCATTTCCGGCGCGATCCAGCATCTGGCCGGCATGAAGGACTCGAAGGTCATCGTCGCCATCAACAAGGACGAGGAAGCCCCGATCTTCCAGGTCGCAGACTACGGCCTCGTCGGCGATCTCTTCGTCATATTGCCGGAGTTGCAGAAGGCCCTCTGAGCCCTCCCCGGCAGGATCCACGAAACGGCCGCGCACAGACGCGGCCGTTTTCATGTTCAGGACATGATTTTTCCGGTCAATGCGATCATCGCAAGTGTGAATAAAGGCTGGAAAATTCGGTGCGTTGTCTTTATCACTGGCATCCGAAGATGTTGCCCTGAGGGGCGACACATGGCCTGTGCCTGACCGGAAGCGCGACCGCCCTTCCGGATTGAAGATGGAAAAACTGCTCGATGATCAAGAATGTCGGAATTGTTGGCGCTGGACAAATGGGCTGCGGCATTGCCCAGGTATCGGCCGCGGCCGGCTACAAGGTGCACATCTACGACATTTCGGCCGACCGGGTCGAAGCCGGGCTTGCCACCATCAACGGCAACATGGCCCGCCAGGTCTCCTCCGGCAAACTGACCGACGAGGAGCGCAAGAAGGCGCTGTCGCTGATCAAGGGCTCCGCCGATGTCAACGACCTCTCGCCGATGGACCTGGTGATCGAGGCGGCGACCGAGGACGAAAGCGTCAAGCGCAAGATCTACGGCCAGGTCTGTCCTGCCCTGAAGGCCGACGCTATTCTCGCCACCAACACATCGTCGCTGTCGATCACCCGGCTTGCCTCCGCCACCGACCGGCCGGAACGCTTCATGGGCATTCACTTCATGAACCCGGTGCCGGTGATGAAGCTGGTTGAACTGGTGCGCGGCATTGCGACGGAAGAAGGCACGTTTTCGACCGCCAAGCAGTTCGTCGCGACGCTGGACAAGACGGTCACCGTCGCCGAGGATTTCCCGGCCTTCATCGTCAACCGCATCCTTTTGCCGATGATCAACGAAGCGATCTATACGCTCTATGAAGGCGTCGGCAGCGTCGATGCGATCGACACGGCAATGAAGCTCGGCGCCAACCATCCGATGGGACCGCTGCAACTCGCTGACTTCATCGGGCTGGACACCTGCCTGTCGATCATGCAGGTGCTGCATGACGGGTTGGCGGACTCGAAATATCGCCCCTGCCCGCTGCTGGTCAAATATGTCGAGGCAGGCTGGCTCGGCCGTAAATCCGGACGCGGCTTCTACGACTATCGCGGCGAAGTGCCGGTCCCGACCCGGTAAGGACCGGCGTTTATATTCGTCTTCTACCATATTGATATCAAAGACTTTCAATGCCGCCGCGTACCACTCGGCAGTGTTCAATTCCTCTTGATCGAAATTTGGCGCAATTTTATTTTCCGCCTGTCCCTGGCCATAAACCCGGATGCCTCGGATTTGCAGCGCCTGCCCTGTAGTTTCCTGGTCACAGATCATGAAACACACCGGGAGTTCACACCTTCATGAAAAACCTTCTGCTGATCGGCGCAGCCGTTTTTGCCCTGAGCGCGCCCTTCTCCGTCCAGGCACAGGAAACCAAGCTGCTGAACGCATCCTACGATGTTTCGCGCGAATTGTTCGCTGCCGAAAACGAAGCCTTCATCAAGCTGCATCCCGGCGTTACGGTGGACCAGTCGCATGCCGGCACCTCCAAGCAGGCCCGCGCGATCGCCGAAGGGCTGGAAGCGGATGTGGTGACGTTCAACCAGGTCACCGACATCGATTTCCTCGCCAAGAACGGTTTCGTCTCGGAAGACTGGCAGAAGGACTTTCCGAACAACGCCTCGCCGTTCTATTCTTTCCCTTCCTTCCTGGTGCGCGCCGGAAACCCGAAGAATATCAAGGACTGGAATGATCTTGTCCGTGATGATGTGAAGGTCATCTTCCCCAACCCGAAGACCTCGGGTAACGCCCGCTACACCTATCTCGCGGCAACCGCCTATGCCAAGGAAGCATTCAAGAACGACGACGCCAAGGTGAAGGAATTCATTGCCAAGATTTTCGACAACGTCCCCGTTTTCGACACCGGCGGCCGCGCAGCCACCACGACCTTCGTCGAGCGCGAGATCGGCGACGTGCTGATCACCTTCGAAGCCGAAACGCGCGGCATTGCCAAGCAATACGGAGAAGACAAGTTCACCAGCATCGTGCCGTCGGTCAGCCTCTTGTCGGAATTCCCGGTCGCGATCGTCGACAAGGTCGTTGACAAGCGCGGCACGCGTGACCTGGCGAAATCCTATCTCGATTTCCTCTACACGCCGGAAGGCCAGAAGGTTGCCGCCGAATTCGGCCACCGGGTCAACGACCCGACGATCGCAGCCGAATTCAAGGACCAGTTCCCGGATATCCGGCTCGTCAACGTGGATGACGTCTTCGGTGGCTGGAAGGCGATTTCCAAGGATCACTTCGCCGAAGGCGCGGTGCTCGACAGCCTTTACGGCAGCCGCTAACAGGGCGTTACAATTGTCATGCTGAATCGGCGGATGCAGGCCATCCGCCGATTTGGCGTTTGCAGAAGGTGTTGAATGTGAGACGGCGCATATTGCCGGGACTGCCGCTTTCCCTGGGGCTGACCCTTGTCTACGTATCGATCATTGTCGTCCTGCCGCTCGGCGCGCTGATCTTCAAGGCAGCGAGCCTGGGACCGGAAGATTACTGGCGCATCGTTTCTTCCGAGCGTGCGGTCGCGAGCTACCGCGTCACCGTTCTCTGTGCCTTGGGCGCGACGCTGTTCAATCTCATCTTCGGCCTGGCGCTCGCCTGGGTTCTGGTGCGCTATCGCTTTCCGGGCCGCCGGTTGCTCGATGCGGTCGTCGATTTGCCGTTCGCGCTGCCGACGGCCGTTGCCGGGATCGCGCTGACGACCCTTTTCGCCAGCAATGGCTGGTTCGGCGGTGCCCTGTCGCAGATCGGCGTCAAGGTTGCCTATACGCCGCTCGGCATCATGATCGCCATGGCGTTCACCAGCCTACCCTTCATCGTGCGAACGGTGCAGCCGGTCCTTGAAGAGTTGGACCCGGCTCTCGAGGAGGCCGGACAGACGCTCGGCGGCGGCGATCTGTCGATCTTTCTGCGCGTCATGCTGCCGCTTCTGGCGCCGGCACTTCTGGCCGGGGTCTCGCTCTCCTTCGCCCGCAGCCTCGGCGAATTCGGCGCCATCATCTTCATCGCCGGCAATCAGCCCTATGAGACGGAGATCACGGCGCTTCTCGCCTTCATTCGGCTCGAGGAATACGATTATCCGGCATCGGCGGCGATCGCCTCGGTCATGCTGCTGGCCGCCTTCCTGATGCTCGCGGTCACCAATCTGCTGCAGGCGCGCGCCCTGCGCTATTCCGAGAGAGGCTGAGATGACGGCACGCAAACCCGGAACCGCGCCACGCGTCGGCGATGCGCCGCTTGTCCGCTACGCATTGATCGGCATCGTCGTCATCGTTGCCTGTCTCATCATCGTCGCGCCGCTTGCCGTCATCGGCATCGAAGCCTTCTCGAAAGGCGTTGCCTTCTTCGGCGCCGCCATTGCCGACGCGGATACGCTGAGCGCCATCGGCCTGACCGCACTGACGGCCCTGATCGCGGTTCCGATCAACACCGCATTCGGCGTCGCCGCCGCCTGGGCGATCACCAAGTTCGACTTCCGGGGTCGCAGGCTGCTGCTGATCGTTATCGAAATTCCGTTCTCCGTGTCGCCAATCGTCGCCGGTGTCGCTTACCTCTTCGTCTACGGCCTGCAGGGCCTGTTCGGGCCGGCGCTGCAATCCGCCGACGTCAAGATCCTGTTTGCTCTTCCGGGCATCGTGCTTGCCAGCATGTTCGTCACCGCGCCCTTCGTTGCCCGAGAGATCATTCCGCTGATGCAGGCGCAAGGGCGGGATCTGGAGGAAGCCGCGACATCGCTCGGTGCAAGCGGCTGGCGAACGTTCTTTTCCGTAACCCTGCCGAATATCAAATGGGCGCTGCTCTACGGCGTGATCCTGTGCAATTCGCGGGTCATGGGCGAGTTCGGCGCGGTTTCCGTCGTCTCCGGCAACATTCGCGGCGAGACCAACACGCTGCCGCTGCATATCGAACTGCTCTATCACGACTACAACGCCGTCGGCGCTTTCGCCGCCGCCTCCATCCTGGCGGTGCTGGCCATCGTCACCCTGATTGCCAAGGTCTTGCTGGAACGCCAGGGCGCGGGCCGCATCAGCCGGCCAGGCCTCGTTTCATCCCCTGCGGAGAGCCCCAAGTGAAAATTCGCCTCGACAATGTGGTCAAGACCTTCAACACCTTCCGCGCCGTGCGCGATGTGTCGCTGGATATCGAGAGCGGCGAACTGGTTGCGCTGCTCGGTCCATCCGGGTCCGGCAAGACCACGATCCTGCGCATGGTGGCCGGTCTCGATTATGTCGACAGCGGCAGCATCCATTTCGGCGCGCAGGATGCCACGGACATTCCGGTGCGCGATCGCGGCGTCGGCTTCGTGTTCCAGCATTACGCGCTCTTCCCACATATGACGCTGGGCGAAAACATCGCCTTCGGCATGAAAGTTTCGAAGACACGCCGGACGCAGCAGCAGATCAAGGCTCGCGTCGAGGAATTGCTGACGCTGGTGCAATTGCAGGGGCTGTCGGGACGGTTCCCGGCCCAGATTTCCGGCGGCCAGCGCCAGCGTGTGGCGCTGGCGCGCGCACTTGCGGTCGATCCGAAGGTGCTGTTGCTCGACGAGCCCTTTGGCGCACTGGATGCCAATGTGCGCCGCGACCTCAGGCGCTGGCTGCGCGAGATCCACAAGACGCTGGGCATCACGACGCTGTTCGTCACCCATGACCAGGAAGAGGCGCTCGACCTCGCTGACCGCGTGGTCATCCTGAATGGGGGCAAGATCGTTCAGAATGGTACGCCGGAAGAAGTGTGCCGCAACCCGGCCAGCGCTTTCGTGATGAAATTCCTTGGCGACACCAACCGGCTGTCGGCAACCATTGCAGACGGCAAGGCGCAGGTTGGGGGAACAACCTTCGACGCACCCGCCCTCGCCGATGGACCAGCGGAAATCCTTTTTCGCCCGCGCGACGTCTCCTGGCAGGCCATTGGCCCGGGCATTCCCGCAAGGATCACCGAGATTATCGACCGGCCGGATTCGCGCCGTGTGCTGGCGACGACCGGAGACGGCGAAACCATCGAATTCGATGCCGCGCCGGAATTTGCCGGCGAAATCGACTCCGACGGTCATATTGGCATCATCCGGCAGCGGATTTACACGATCGAGTAAGACAGCGATCGACGCGTTCAGCGTGCCGGCGTGATCGCCGCCTTGACCAGTGCCTTGGCATCGTCGCTGTCCCAGGCGGCGGGGCCGTTCATCGAGGAGATCAGGCAGCCCTTGTCATCCATCAGGAGGGTGACCGGCAGGCCGAAGGCAAGCCCTTCCCTCTTCAGCGTGTTGAAGACGCCCATCGAGGAATCCCGGTAGAAGCCGAGGTCGTGGACCTTGGTCTCATCAAGGAAAGCCTTGGGCTTTTCGTCGTCGCCGATGTCGATGTTGACGGCGACGACTTCGAACCTGTCGCTGCCGGCCGACTGTTGCAGGGCATTCAGCGCCGGCATCTCCTCGCGGCAGGGCACGCACCATGTCGCCCACAGATTGAGCAGCACGGTTTTGCCGCCAAAATCGGTGAGCGTCAGGTCCTTGCCGTCCTTGCCCTTGAAGTTCAATCCGGCGATCGGGCGCGGCTCGCTGACCGGCGCCATGGCTGCGACCTGGCCTTTCAGGAACGGTGTGATGGCTGCGACCTTGTCTTTTGAGGCCTCGCAGGCCTTCGCATCAGCGGTTTCGACGGCGGCACCATTGCCAGACCCGCTTTCCCTGACGTATACGACTGCCGCACCGGCGATCAGCCCGGCAAGGGCCGCGATCACCACGAATTTGCCAGGGGGAAAGCGCTTCTTCTGGTCTGTCATCTCATTTTCCAAATGGG
Organism: Pararhizobium sp.; assembly: GCF_035497515.1. GTDB lineage: Bacteria > Pseudomonadota > Alphaproteobacteria > Rhizobiales > Rhizobiaceae > Pararhizobium. The sequence goes on from NZ_DATJDJ010000126.1 coordinate 6,635, forward strand.
TCATACTCCAGGGCGGGCATTCTCATGGCTGACGGCACTTCCGAAACCAAAAGCTCCAACCAGATGTGGGGCGGACGCTTCGCTCAGGGACCGGCGGCGATCATGGAGGAGATAAATGCCTCGATCGGCTTCGACAAGAAGCTTTTCGCCCAGGACATCCGCGGCTCAATAGCGCATGCGACCATGCTGGCGCATCAAGGCATCATTTCGACCGATGATAAAGACAAGATCGTTCACGGCCTGACCACGATCCTGTCAGAAATCGAAAGTGGCCAGTTCGAATTCTCCCGCCGCCTCGAAGACATCCATATGAATGTCGAGGCGCGTCTCGCAGTGCTGATCGGCCCGGCGGCCGGACGCCTGCACACCGCCCGCTCCCGCAACGACCAGGTGGCGCTCGATTTCCGCCTCTGGGTCAAGGAAGAGCTGCAGAAGTGCGAGAAGATGCTGACCGATCTGATCGCCGCCTTCCTCGACCGCGCCGAGGAGCATGCGGAAACCGTGATGCCCGGCTTCACGCATCTGCAGACCGCCCAGCCCGTCACCTTCGGCCATCATTGCATGGCCTATGTCGAGATGTTCGGCCGTGACCGCTCGCGCGTGCGCCACGCCATCGAGCACATGGACGAAAGTCCGATCGGCGCGGCGGCACTTGCCGGCACCGGCTTTCCGATCGATCGCCACATGACCGCCAAGGCGCTCGGCTTTGCCGGCCCGACCCGCAACTCGATCGACACGGTGTCGGATCGCGATTTCGCGCTGGAATTCCTGGCTTTGGCCTCGATCTGCGCCGTGCACCTGTCGCGCCTGGCCGAAGAGATCGTCATCTGGTCGACGCCGCAATTCGGTTTCGTCCGGCTGTCGGATGCTTTCTCGACCGGCTCCTCGATCATGCCGCAGAAGAAGAACCCCGATGCCGCCGAACTGGTGCGCGCCAAGACCGGCCGCATCAACGGCTCGCTGATCGCGCTCTTGACCGTCATGAAGGGCCTGCCGCTCGCCTATTCCAAGGACATGCAGGAAGACAAGGAACAGGTGTTCGACAGTGCCGAGAGCCTGGAACTGGCGATTGCCGCCATGACCGGCATGGTGCGCGACATGACCATCCGTGCTGACCGCATGAAGGCCGCCGCCGGCTCCGGCTATTCCACCGCGACCGATCTTGCCGACTGGCTGGTGCGCGAGGCGGGCCTGCCGTTCCGCGATGCCCACCATGTCACCGGCCATGCCGTGGCACTGGCGGAGAAGAAGGGCTGCGAACTATCGGAACTGACGCTCGAGGAACTGCAGGCGCTGAACCCGGCCATCACCGACAAGATCTTCGACGTATTGACCGTCGAAGCCTCCGTCGCCAGCCGCCAGAGCTTTGGCGGCACGGCGCCGAACGAGGTGCGCAAGCAGATCGCCTGGTGGCGCGCACGGAACTGACGACACGATTCGGGGTGCACAGCGCCTTGAAAAGCCGATATGAGTTCTGACGAATTTTGCACGAAGGGCCTGATGGCCCGGACCGGGAACCATCCATGCGCTTACAGAAAACAACTTACGTGCTTGTTGCCCTCACCGTTGCCGGCCTGACACTGTCCGGCTGCGGCCGAAAAGGCGACCTTGATCGTCCGGGTTCGTCCCAGCCGATCAACACCAAGGCGGCACCGGGTGCCGTCGAAACGAAGGATGAAGCGCCGGGCAAGCCCTTTCTCCTCGATCCCCTCCTGTGACAGAGCGCTCCCTTGAACCATTTCGAATATCGCGACGGCATCCTGTTTGCGGAAGACGTCTCCGTCATCGACATCGCCAAGGCGGTCGGCACGCCGTTCTACTGCTACTCCACGGCAACGCTGGAGCGGCACTACAAGGTCTTTTCCCAAGCCTTTTCCGATATCGACGCGATGGTCTGCTATGCGATGAAGGCCAACTCCAACCAGGCGGTGCTGAAGACGCTTGGTCGTCTGGGCGCCGGTGTCGATGTGGTCTCCGGCGGCGAACTGCGCCGCGCGCTGGCGGCCGGCATCCCGGCAAGCCGCATCATGTTCTCCGGCGTCGGCAAGACCGTTGCCGAAATGGACCTGGCGCTGGACGCCGGCATTTACTGCTTCAACGTCGAATCCGAACCGGAACTGGAGATCCTCAACGCCCGCGCCGTGCGCGAAGGCAAGAAGGCGCATGTCTCCTTCCGCATCAATCCCGATGTCGATGCGAAGACCCATGCCAAAATTTCGACCGGCAAGAAAGAAAACAAGTTCGGCATCGCCTACGAGCGCGCCCGCACCGTCTATGCCCATGCGGCCACCCTGCCCGGCATTCAGGTGACCGGCATCGACATGCATATCGGCAGCCAGATCACCGAGCTGCAGCCGTTTGCCGATGCCTTCAAGCTGCTGCGCGAACTGGTCGATACGCTGCGCGCCGATGGTCATACGATCGACCACGTCGATGTCGGCGGCGGTCTCGGTGTGCCCTACAAGCTGGACAACAGCCCCCCACCCCTGCCGGATGCCTATGCTGGGATCGTCAAGGACCAGTTGCGCGAACTCGGCTGCAAGATCGTCATGGAGCCCGGCCGCCTGATCGTCGGCAATGCCGGCATCATGGTGACCGAAGTGATCTATGTGAAGGACGGCGGGTCGAAGACCTTCGTCATCGTCGATGGCGCCATGAACGACCTGATCCGCCCGACGCTCTACGAGGCCTATCACGAGATCCAGCCGGTGCGCATTTCCGCCGCCAACGCGCCGCGCATCAAGGCCGATATCGTCGGCCCGGTCTGCGAGACCGGCGACTACCTGGCGCTCGACCGGGAAATGGCGATGCCGAAGCCCGGCGACCTGATCTCGGTCGGCACGGCCGGCGCCTATGGCGCGGTGCAGGCCGGCACATACAATACCCGCCTGCTGGTTCCGGAAGTCCTCGTTAACGGCGACCGCTTCCATGTGATTCGCCCGCGCCAGACCTATGAAGAGCTGATCGGGCTGGATTCGGTGCCGGATTGGCTGGAATAACAACGCCCCGCCTTCCGCCCTCCGCATTGTTGATAGCGGCGAGCTCGACGGTCGAAATCGATCACGTTTGCGTTGTCGCCCTCGTCTTCGCCACAAAGAGTGCTATCCTTTGCAGCGAGTGAAACGCTGAAAGGAAACGGATGACGGACATCCGGCGCGATGCTTCGAAAGAAGCGGCTGGCTTTGCGGGAAGCCTTGCGATCAAGCGAACGCTTGCCCGTATCGTGCTGCTGACTGAGCGCGCCACGCCGCGCGCGCTGCCGCTGCTGGTCATTGCCCTCCTCTTCGTCTCGGCAGCATGGTTCGGTTTCTTCCGGGTCGCGCCGACGTGGCTGCATATTGCCGCTCTCATTGTGTTCGCCGCCGCCTTTGTCGCCTTCATCGTTCCGCTCCTTCGAGTCCGCGTGCCCGGCATTGCCGAAGCCGACCGCATGCTGGAGGAGCGCAACAACCTGCCACATCAGGCAATCCGCGTGCAGGACGACGAACCCGCCACCAGCGGCGCCTTCGGCCAGGCCCTGTGGCAGGAACATCAGGCGCGGATGGCGCGGCTGATCGGCACGCTGGAGGCCGGCCCGCCTCGCCCGGATATTGCCCGCACCGACCGCCATGGCCTGCGCGCCGTGCCGGTGCTTCTCGCCTGTCTCGCCTTCGCCTATTCCCATTCCAACAAGGCCGGAATGATTTCCGATGCCTTCTATCCGCCGCAGCCCGCGGTCACCACGCCTGACACCCGCATCGATGCCTGGGTGACGCCGCCTGGCTATACCGGCCGGGCGCCGGTCTTCCTGACCGGACGCCAGGGCGCCGAGCCCATAGCCGCCGGCACCGAGCCGCTGCGCATCCCGCAATTCAGCGAATTGACCGTGCGCATCACCAGCGGCGGCGAGGATACGCCGGTTACCTATCTGGAAGACGGCGCGGCCGAGCCGTTGGTGATCGCGGCGCAGGGACGAAAGCCCGACGATGCCGGCAAGACTGCCACGGAAACGGTGGCTGCCGATCCCGCCAAGCCCGGCAGCGACACGCATCTCCTGAAGATCACCAAGGACGGCACGCTTTCCGTCGCCGGTGAAAAATGGGCCTTCACGGTCATTCCCGACAGCGTGCCCGACATTGCCTTCGACGGCCTGCCGCGCACGACCGTGGCTGCAGCGCTGGAAATTGGCTTCTCGGCCAAGGACGATTACGGCATCCAGGATGCATGGGCCGAAATCACCCCGCTCGACAAGCCGGCGGCGGATGCGCGGCCGCTTTATCCCCTCCCGGAATACCGCCTCGACCTGCCCAAGCGCAATGTGCGCGAAGCCAAGGGGCTGACCAGCCGCAATCTCTCGGAACATCCGCTGTCCGGCAAACGCGTGCGCGTCACGCTCGTTGCCAAGGATGCCGCCGGACAGGAAGGCCGCAGCGTGCCGCAGGACATGATCCTGCCGGCCCGCCCCTTCTTCGAGCCCTTGGCGGGCGCCGTCGCCGAGCAGCGACAGGTGTTTTCACTGAATGCCTTGGATCTGCCGCGTGCGATCGAACTCAACGATGCGCTGATGGTGCGCCCGGACGAGACGATCCCCAACCTCACGCATTTCCTGCTGCTGCAATCCGCCCGCGCCCGTATGGCGCTGTCGCGCAATGACGACATGCTGCGCGATGCGGCGAGTTACCTCTGGGAAATCGCGCTCGGCATCGAGGACGGCGACATGGCGCTGGCCGACAAGCAGTTGCGCGACGCCCAGCAGAAGCTTTCGGAAGCGCTGGAGCGCGGCGCCTCCGACGAGGAGATCGCCAAGCTGATGCAGGAACTGCGCGACGCCATGAAGGACTACATGGAGGCGCTGGCCAAACAGGCCGCGAAGAACCCACAAGTTGCCGCCAATCCGAACCAGAACAATGTCCTGCGCCAGCAGGATCTGGAAAAGATGATGAACCAGATCGAGAACCTGGCGAAATCGGGAGCCAAGGATCAGGCGCGCCAGCTGCTGTCGGAAATGCAGCGCATGATGAACAATCTCCAGGCCGGCCGGATGCAGCAGCAACAGCAGCAGGGCCAGGAAAACAGCGAGATGCGCAAGCAGATGGACAAGCTCGGCCAGCTGATGCAGGAGCAGCAGCGGCTGATGGACGAGACGTTCAAATATGATCAAGCCCTGCGTGACCGGATGCAGCGCGGCGATCCGCTCGATGGCGAGGACCAGGAACTGTTCGACCAGGAGATGCCGCAGGAGCCCGGCCAGCAGCGCGACGAGAATGCTGAGCAGAATCCGATGGACAAGATGACGGCCGAGGAACTGAAGCAGGCGCTGAAGGACATGCAGGCGCAGCAGGACGCTCTGGCCAAGCAACTCGGCGACCTGCAGAAAGGTCTGGAAGGCATGGGCATCAAGCCCGGCAAGGGCTTCGGCGAGGCCGGTCGCGAGATGAAGGGCGCCGCCGGCGCGCTCGGCAAGGGCCAGGGCGAACAGGCCGTCGGCAGCCAGGGCCGCGCATTGCAGGCACTCCGCGATGGCGCACAGGACATGATGCAGCAGATGCAGAGCCAGGGACAAGGCCCCGGCCAGGGTCAGGGCGTGCCGCAATACGGCCAGAACGGCCGCGACCCGCTCGGCCGCCGCCAGCAGAACGCCGGCCCGGATTTCGGCGATCAGGTCAAAGTGCCCGACGAGATCGACACCCAACGGGCGCGAGAGATCCTCGACGAAATCCGCAGACGCCTTGGCACGAATACGTCACCGGAGACGGAGCGGCAGTATCTGGAGAGGTTGCTGGATATTCGGTGAGGATTTTGAGGGGACGAGCTTTGCGCCCAATGGCGTATGCCGCACCCAGCCCCCTCTGTCGGCGACGCCGACGTCCCTGACATGAGAGGTGGGAAAAGAATGTTCTCCCCCTTGTGGGGGAGATGTCACGAAGTGACAGAGGGGGTAAGTTTCTGCAAACGCGGATTTATAGGCAATACCCTCAAGCCGCCAGCGCCACGGCAACCGCTTTCCGAATATCCGGCAACGTAAACGGCTTCGACACGACATCGATGACCTTGCCGGTGAGGTTGTCGGCGCGTTCGCGTTGTTCGGCGTAGCCGGTCATCAGCAGGATTTTGAGCGCCGGAAAGGCGTCGGCGGCCTGGAGGGCGAGTTCGATGCCGTCCATGACGGGCATGCGGATATCCGACAAGAGCAAGTCGAACGGTCCATCCTGCAGGCAGGCGAGGCCTTCGGCGCCGTCGGCGGCTTCGACGGTCTGGTGGCCGTCCAGTTGCAGGGCGCGGGCCACGAAGCGGCGCAGGCTATCTTCATCTTCGGTAATCAGGATCTTCGCCATCATGGCCTCCGGTTCGGCAACAACTCCGCCGGGACGATCGCCGTTGAAGGCCCGGTCCGCGACTCACAGCACGCCGCTGCAGGCCCCAAAACACCAGACGATCCTTTGTATTCCGTAAACGCGAATTGCGAGATCAGACGCTGTCCACAGCCCCCCAGCGCCAAACCGTGCCATTCCGGAACAGTGCGATCAGGCGTCGCCTGTGACAACGCCGACAAAGGGCAGTTCGCGGAAGGCATAGGCGACGTCCATGCCGTAGCCGACGACGAAATAATCCGGGCATTCGAAGCCGACATAATCCGCCTCGAGATCGGTCTGGCGCTTGACTTTCTTGTCGAGGAGGACGGCGATGGTCACCGATTTGGCGCCGCGCTCCAGCATCAGCTCCTTGGCGAAAAGCAGGGTGCGGCCGGATTCCAGGATATCGTCGATCAAAAGGACATCGCGTCCATGCACGTCGCTGTCGATATCCTTGATGATCTTGACGCCCTGAGAAACCGTGCCGGTGCCATAGCTCGAGAGAGTGATGAACTCCACTTCCGGCGCAAGACCGACCGTATGCATGGCGCGGATCAGATCGGCAGCGAAGATGAACGAGCCCTTGAGCACCGCGATGACCAAGAGGTCGTCCAGCGGCCCCTTGGCGATCTCCTGCGCCATGGCGATGTTTCGCGTCGAGATGACTTCGGCGGTATAGAGCGGATCGATATTTTTTCCACGAACGACGGGCATACGGATGTCTCCACGAATTTCAGGGGAGACTGCATTTGATGCCTCCGGAACCTAGCCGCTTAGCACAGTCAGGGCGTCGAATCACCCGTTCCGCCGAAGGAAACGGCCACCTCGGGCAGTTTTCCACCTGTGTGTAGGAGGCGCGTGGAAAACGGACGGCTTTCGCCCGGAGCCAGAACCGACACTCCGGATTCGATTCGGCTGGCGGTCTTGCGGTGACCGTTGGCGATGACATCGACGAGGATCGTCGGCACGGCCTTCGGTACATCAGTGTTGTTTTCCACAGCACCGAAGACGGAGAGGATCTTCATGCCATTGGCATCGTTCAGCGCCGTGGTGACACTGTTGATCGACAGCGCCGGCGACGAGGCGACCGCGGGCTGCGGCTGGGGCATTCCGAGCGCCAGCAGGAAAACCGGCGCGCACAGGCAGGTGACCAGCACCGCAAAGGCCTTGGGAGACGCCACCTGCAGCCTGCGCTCGAAGCGGCTGAGAGCGCGGGAGAAGAAACCATCCTGGGACACGGCAACCGCCGTCGGACGAACGTCCAGACGTGGCCCTGCCCGGCTGTTGTCGTTGAAGATCGGATAAGGTCCGCGCCGGTTGTTGACCGTGACTGTCTCGAACTCCGCGTCGATGATCTCGACGGCGCGGGTCCTGGATGCGGCGGGAGCTGTGCGTGCCGGGCGATCCGGCGGCAGGAAATCCATCTGGCGGGCGGCACCGCGGGACCGGGAAGCGTTCATGGTCTCTCCTCTCGCGGCCATATCGACCGCGCCAGAATGCCCGTGAGCCTCGCAGGCTAGATTCGGGCATTGAAACAAACCTTTCCCAGACGTAAACCTAAATGGTTAATGCTTCGAAAATGACGCTCGCGGACCGGCGTGTTTTCATGGAAAATTAACCACTGTTTAACCATGTTGACGCTGTAACAGCGGTGCTGCGTTGCGTCGCGCGGCACGGCCATCAGCCCGCCGCGGACGCGTGGCAGGCATGCCTGACGAGAAGCTGGACTTAACCGTTGATTCATTTTGAAAATGTCGGATTGCGCTATGGAATGGGTCCGGAAATCCTCCGGGACCTGACCTTCGACATTCCCAAGAAATCGTTCCAGTTCCTGACCGGCCCATCGGGCGCCGGCAAGACGACTCTGCTCAGGCTGCTGTTCCTGTCGCTGCAGCCGACGCGCGGCCTGATCCGCATGTTCGACCGCAACATCTCGACCATTCCGCGCGACGAATTCCCGATGCTGCGCCGCCGGGTCGGCATCGTCTTCCAGGATTTTCGCCTGCTCGATCACCTGACCACCTACGAGAATGTCGCCCTGCCGCTGCGCGTGCGCGGCAAGGACGAAACCTCCTATCGCGCCGACGTTCTCGAACTGCTGGGCTGGGTGGGGCTCGGCGAGCGCATCAACGTGCTGCCGCCGGTGCTGTCAGGGGGCGAGAAGCAGCGTGCCGCGATTGCCCGCGCGCTCATCGACCGGCCCGAAATCCTGCTCGCCGACGAGCCGACCGGCAATGTCGATCCGCCGATGGCGCGCCGGCTTCTCAATCTCTTTTTGGAATTGAACCGGCTCGGCACCGCCGTCGTCATCGCCACCCACGACCTGTCGCTGATGGATCAGGTCGAGGCGCGGCGGATGATCCTTTCGCAGGGGCGGCTCGACATCTATGAGTGAGGCCCGCGTCACCGATCGCTCGCAGCCACCAGCGCCGACGGAGCGCAAGGCTTCGTTGCGCGTACGCCCGACCGCACCGATCGTGCCGCCCGCCAATGTCTCCGGCAATGCCCTGATGCTGGTCATCGCCATCATGGCCTTCCTCGCCTGCCTGACGCTCGGCGCGGTCAGCATGGTGCGCGCGACGGCGCAGAGCTGGCAGAGCCAGATCTCCCGCGAGATCACCATCCAGATCAAGCCCGACGAAAAGCTCGACATGGAAAAGGCGCTCGCCGACGCCCGCGACCTGGCGCTGACCTTCGACGGCACCACGAACGGCACCATCGTCGACAAGGCTGCAACGTCCCGTCTGTTGGAGCCGTGGCTCGGCGAAGGTCTCGATATCGACGACCTGCCCGTTCCGCGTCTCGTCATCATCACGATCGACGAGCAGAACCCGCCGGATTTCACCGCCATGCGCAAGGCGCTGACGGACGCCATCCCGCAGGCCTATCTCGACGACCACCGCACCTGGGTCGATCGGCTGGTGGCCATGGCGCACACGACGGCGCTGATCGGCACCGGCGTGCTTGTCCTCGTCTTTTCGGCAATGGTACTGACCGTGATCTTCGCCACCCGCGGCACGCTGTCGGGCAATCGCCATATCGTCGAGGTGCTGCATTTCGTCGGCGCCGAGGCGGGTTTCGTCGCCTCCGAATTCCAGAAGCATTTCCTGAAAATCAGCCTCAAGGGCGCGGGCGCCGGCGGCATTCTGGCCGCGCTCTGCTTCGCCGTGGCGAGCTTCTGGCAGTCGCGCTCGCTGGCGACGCCGGAGAGCGACCAGACAACGGCGATGTTCGGAAGTTTCACCATCGGCTATACCGGCTATCTCGGGATTGCCGCCATCATGGTCGTCATCGCGCTCCTGACCACGCTGACGGCACGTTTCACGGTCATGCGGACGATCTACGAGATCGACTTGATCCGCTCGGATCCGGCCCGCATCGACGGCAACCAGAGCTGACGGCCATGATTGCTTTGCCTTGCACCCACCCCTTGCCGCAATCTGACTCTATCCAGGAATCAGTTTGGCTGGCAAAGCATCCGGAGCAGGAATGACCGAAAGCAGCGACATGCGGCAGCGGGGCACCCGGACGCGAAGGCATATCAGCTTTCGCCGCCGGCTGGTGCGGCTGACCTTCTATGTCCTGCTTCTCGTTACAGGATGCGCAGCAGCCGGCTTCCTCTATTTCGCCGACACGGTCGCCTCGCTGCAGCCGCCCGCCAATCCCAAGGCCGACGCCATCGTCGTCCTGACCGGCGGCTTTCAACGGATCGACCAAGCCGTCGACCTGTTGAAGACCGGCGCCGGCAAGCGCCTGCTGATTTCCGGCGTGCACCCGTCGACCACCCGCGGCCAGATCCGCCGCAACACCCAGAGTTCGGCCGACCTTTTCAAATGCTGCGTCGATATCGGTTACGACGCGATCGACACGATCGGCAATGCCAACGAAACCGCCAGCTGGATCCGCGACAACGGATATCGCAGCATCCTCGTCGTCACCAACAATTACCACATGCCGCGCAGCCTGCTGGAACTGCGCCGCGCCAATCAGGGTATCGATTTTATCGCCTATCCCGTCGTCAACTCGGACCTGAAGAGCACCAACTGGCTGCGCAATCCGATGGTGCTGAAGACCATCCTGTCGGAATATCTGAAGCTGACGATCGCGACCTTGCGCGACGCACTGGGCGCGCATACCGCAAGCGGGCTCAGAAACGAGAAGAACTGAACCCTTTCCTTGGGGCGGCCGACCGCAATCTTTGCCGCCAGACTGTTTTCCTTTGGAATATTCGTGTAGGGCACGGATGACCTGTTTCGTTGCGAAAGCCCGCCGATGATCATCCTGCGTTCCGTGCTGTTCAACATCGTGTTCTACATCAATCTGATCCTTCAGATGATCGTGATGACGCCGTTCTATTTTCTCGCTCCCCGCAAGACATCATGGTTCGTTCCGAAGAACTGGGCGCGCAGCAATCACTGGCTGTTCAGGGTGATCGTCGGCACGACGTTCGAGATCGAGGGGCTGGAGAACATCCCGAAGGGCGGCTACATCTTCGCGCCGAAGCACCAGTCGTTCTGGGATGTCTATGCGCTGCTGCCCTGGCTGTCCGATCCCTTCTTCATCCTCAAGCGCGAACTCGTCTGGATCCCGCTGTTCGGCTGGTATGTGCAGAAGCAACGCATGGTGCCCGTCGATCGCGGCGCTCGCGGCAAGGTCATGGCGGCCGTCATGGAGCGGACCAAGCAGGAAATGGCGACCGGCCGGCAGTTGATCATCTATCCCGAGGGCACCCGCCGGCCGGCCGGCGCACCGCCCGACTACAAATACGGTATCGCCCGGCTTTACCGCGATCTCGCCACGCCGGTAGTGCCGGTGGTGATGCATCCCGGCCTGTTCTGGCCGCGCCGCAAGTTCCTACGCTATCCCGGTCATTTCAAGGTGCAGATCCTGCCGCCCATCGGCCCCGGGCTCGATCCCGACGTCTTCCTGAAAACGCTGGTCGGGGTGATGGAAAGCGCCAGCGATGCGCTGCTGGTGGAAACGGTGAAGAACAACCCGCACCTGCCGCTGCCGCCGACAGCCATAACACGGCTGAAGGAACTGGGTGTTCAGGCCTGAGGGTCAGCGGGTCCGATCTTCGCAACGACCGCTTCCAGCCAGGGATCGCGGATGCCCATCTCCTTCAGATGGGCGACGGTGTTGACGACGTAATCCGTGTTGGCGCCCGATTTGCCATGGGAAACCAAGACTGTCGCCGCGGCTTCCTCCGGGCTCAACAGGCCGGCATATTGCGCATGGGCACGGTCGATGATGTAGGCGAGCGCCGACACGCGGCGGCCGTCAGCGAGCACGACCGGCATGGTTCGTTCCCTGTAGACCTGCGTCACCAATTCGCGTTCGCGCAGGTAATCGACGACGGCATTCTTGTTACGGGTTGCCACCTTGAACGCCATGCCGCGGCATGAGCCGCCACGATCGAGACCGAGCACGAGACCCGGCCGTTCCTGCGTTCCACGATGCACCCAGGAGCGGACGCAGAGCGAGCGCCGGTAGCCAAAAGTCCTTGCCATCATCTTGTCTTCGAAGGCAAAGCCGGGATTCCACATCAGCGAACCGTAGCCAAAGACCCAAAAATCGTCCATATCCACTGCCATTCACATCCCGCCATCCATGCGCCGCAAATGAGGGGCATGTGGAGCGGCTCATTCGCACTCTTGAGCTTTCTAGCGCAGAAGCCCCGGAATCGGAATCGAATTCCTGACGGCCGACTGCCGGATCGCCCTGATTTTAAGACCCAGTCCTGGTGCCGCAGCGTCAGAGACGATGACCGCTGGAGCATTTCATGACGGCCACGGAACTTGCCGCCCCCACGACCGGAGCCCGGAAGATCAGGCGGCTGGGCATCGGCATTCTCCTGTTCATCCTGCTCTATACGGGCCTCTGGTTCTTTGCCGCCAACCGGATCGAAAGCCGGCTGGCTTCTTATCTCGCCCAGGACAACGCCGGCAGCACGGCCGAATGCGTCGACATGGATATCCGTGGTTTCCCTTTCCGTATCGGCCTGTTCTGTGACACCGTTCGCCTTGACGACACGGTTCGGGGAGCATCGGCGACGTTCGGTGCACTGCGCTCGGCCGCCCAGGTCTACCGGCCGGGCCATGCCGTCATCGAACTCGACGGGCCGGCGGAAGTGCGCTTCTCGCCCGGCATTTCGTTTTCAGCCGATTGGGATCTGCTGCATGCCAGCGTAGAGGCGACACTGTCCAGCCTCGATCGCACCTCGATCACCTATGACAAACTGAGCGGAACCGCTGTCTTTCCAGCACTGGAAGAGGACGCGTTCCCCGGCGAAACCCACAAGCTGGCCTTCGCTGCCCAGCACGGCGAGATACATCTGCGCCAGAATGGCGACGATCTCGACGCAGCCTTCAGCATCGACGGGTTCGATGGAAAGATCGACGGCGGCCCGAGCCTGTTGCCGCCGGTCAACGGCACCGCCGACCTGACGCTCGTCGGCCGCGCCGCCCTGATGAATGCCGGCGGCCTGCAGTCCGGCGCCCTGCATGGAGCCAAGGGCGAGATGCGCGCCCTGACGCTCGATCTCGGCAACGGCATGGTCACCACCGCCTCCGGCCCGTTCAGCATCGACGATCAGGGCCTGATCTCCGGCGAGTTCAGCGTCACCATGAAGAATATCGAGGGCTGGCGCCAGAACCTCGTCAAGGTTTTCGCCGACAAGGACGGCACCGTCATGATCAACAACATCGCCAACATGCTGACTGCCCTTGCGGACGGCAAGAACGAGGCGACGGTGAAGCTCAACGTCCGCGACGGGATCGCATTTCTGGCGTTTTTTCCGATCGGGGAACTGCCGGCGATTTGAGGGACATCAGCAGGAGCCCTCATCGAACCCTGACGAACATATTTAGTTCACGAACAATCACAGGGAACCACGCAGGTCTGATCATGGCTGCATTCACGGTTCGCGTTACAGATGACATCGCAACCAAGCTCGACCAACTGGTCGAAAAACTTGACCGCTCCCGCTCATCCATGGCCGTGCGGGCATACATGGCCATGCGGGCCATCAAGGACCATGCGTCGCGCGAAGGATGGCAGAGGGCCGCATCCCTGGCACCCGTGAACTGGTGCTGCCCGATATTTCCGACATCGTGCCTTATCGAGTGGGGTCAACCATCGACATCCTGACCGTCATGCATCCGCGCATAAGTGGCCGATGAAGCTCTGAAGCCCAAGTGAGCCCAACCGCCTATTTCTGATCCATCGCATGCCGCCCGAAATCGGCCATGTCGGTGTCCTGGCCGGCCTGGACGATCGAGCGGCGAATAGTGCGGGTGCGGGTGAAGAGGTCGAACAGCTTGTCGCCGTCGCCCCAGCGGATCGCCCGCTGCAGATAGGCAAGATCTTCCGAGAACCGCGACAGCATTTCTAGGATCGCGTCCTTGTTGTGCAGGCAGACATCGCGCCACATGGTCGGATCGGAGGCCGCGAGACGGGTGAAATCGCGGAACCCGGAGGCGGAATATTTAATGACTTCGGATTCTGTCACGGCTTCGAGATCGTCGGCGGTGCCGACGATATTGTAGGCGATAATGTGCGGCAGGTGGGAGACGATCGCCAGCACCTTGTCGTGATGCTCGGGATCCATGTCGTCGACCATCGAGCCGAGCGCTTCCCAGAAGGTGCGCAGCCTGGACTTGGCCGTCTCGTCGGTCTCCGGCAGAGGCGTCAGGATGCACCAGCGGCCCTTGAACAGGCCTATGAAGCCCGCGTCCGGTCCGGAATATTCCGTACCCGCGATCGGATGGCCGGGGATGAAATGAACGCCTTCCGGCATATGCGGCTTCATCTGGGCGATGACCGAACCCTTGGTCGAGCCGACATCGGTGACGATAGCGCCCGGCTTCAAATTGGCAGCGATTTCGGCCGCAACCGCGCCGGATGCGCCGACCGGAACCGAGACGATCACCAGATCGGCTTGCCTGACGGCCTCGGCCGCCGATGTCACGTAGCGGTCGCCGAGGTTCAGTTCCTGCGCCCGCTTCAGCGTCGCTTCGCTGCGCGTCGAGATTGTCACGGAGCCGGCGAGGCCCTTGTCCTTGATCTCGCGTGCGATCGAGGAGCCGATCAGGCCGATACCGATCAGCGCGATGGTCTCGAACTGCTTTGCCATCACGCCACCTGACATCAAGATTGCCCCATGAACTCGGTGAGCGCGGCGATGACGCCCTCATTGGCTTCGGCCGAGCCGATGGTCATGCGCAACGCATTCGGCAGGCCATACCCCCGCACGGCCCGCAGGATATAGCCGCGGCTCGTCAGGAACTCGTCGGCATCCGGCGCCCGCTTGCCATCGATATCGGGGAAATGGATCAGCACGAAATTGGCAACCGACGGCGTGACGCGCAGGCCAACCGACGACAGGGCGCCCGTGACCTTGCCGAGCCAGGTCAGGTTGTGCTCGACGGCGGCAGCGGCAAAGGCCTGATCGCGGATCGCGGCGGCGCCGGCGGCTATCGCCGGTGCGTTCATGTTGAACGGACCACGCACGCGGTTCAGCGCGTCGATGATGGCGAGCGGCGCATACATCCAGCCGATCCGAAGCGCCGCAAGGCCGTGGATCTTCGAGAAGGTCCGGGTCATCACGACATTCTGGTTGGACGACACAAGTTCAAGACCCGCCTCGTAATCGTTGCGCCGGACATATTCCGCATAGGCCGCATCAAGGACCAGGATGACATTCTTCGGCAGGCCGGCCTGCAGGCGGCGGACTTCATCGACGGGAACATAAGTGCCGGTCGGATTGCCGGGATTGGCGAGGAAGACCATCTTGGTCTTCGGCGTCACGGCCTCAAGAATGGCGTCGACCGTCACATGGCAATCGGCTTCCGGCACGGTGACCGGCGTAGCGCCGGCGCCCATGATCTGGATCTTGTAGACGAGGAAGCCGTGCTCGGTGATGATCGCCTCGTCGCCTGGCGCGAGATAGACATGGCACAGCAGCCCCAGAAGCTCGTCGGAGCCGTTGCCGCACATCAGGTTGGCCGTGTTCAGACCGAAAACCGCGGCGATCGCCTCGCGCAGTTCGATTGCCTGGCCATCCGGATAGATTTCCAGCTTGGAAGCCGCCTTCTGGAACGCCTCGATAGCCTTCGGGCTCGGCCCCATCGGCGTCTCGTTGGACGAGAGCTTGTAGACCTTGGCGACACCCGGCGCATGCTCCTTGCCCGGCACGTAAGCTGCAATATCGAGGATACCGGGGCGTGGCGTGGGGTTTTGGAGATCTGCGCTCATGGGATCAGCTTTCGACGGCGGGAAAATGACGTCCTGCCAATAAAGGGGATGGCGGATTTTGTCGAGTGAGCATCGCCTCTTTGCTCTCGCGTGTGGCTTCACCCCTCAGCCGGCAGTGATTACCGCCCCAGATCACGCGTCGTCGGCACGCCCTGTGGTGCCAGCACCGGAACGAAAACGCGGCGGGAGGCGCGAGCGGCGACGGGCAGGCCCTGGTAGAGCCGCTTCTGCGCCTCGACGATGATGACACCGGAAAACATCGGCCAGAGCGAGCGGCCGACCCGCTCGAAGGCGCGGCGCATCTTCAGGACCATTTTCAGCTTCGAGGGCGGAAAAAACAGCGCGTCGGCCGATGCGCCGGGCGTGAAGTTGGTTTCGCGCAAAAGCGCGGTCAACTGCCCGCGCGAATAAGGCCGGCCGGATCCGAACGGCGTGTGTTCCATGCGCGCCCAGACGCCACGCCTGTTCGGCACCACAATGACAAGCCGGCCGCCGGGCGCCAGCACCCGCCAGAGTTCCTTCATCGTCTCGCGCGGATTTTCGGCAAATTCCAGCGAATGGACCATCAGCACCCGGTCGACCGACGAATCGGGCAGCGGCAGTTCCTCGTCGAAGATCAGCGCGGTGGAAGAGAGTTCCGCCACCGGCCAGTTCACCGCCCCCTGCCCTGCCGGCATGAAGGCGAAGGTGCGCTCGGTATCGGCCCGGAAACGATCGAGATAGGGCACGGCATAACCGAGACCCACCAGCCGCTCTTCCGGCAGCCGCGCCCAGAGTGACGACAGCGCCATGCTGATCGACTGTTCGGCAAAGCGCCCAAGGCGGGAATGATAGAACTGGCGGAGGTCGACGATATCTGCGTGCATACCCATCATGTTATCTCTCAACGGGTGGACTTCAAGGCGGCGATCACTACATTCGCGGTAACCGACCCGCCCGCCGCAGGAACTCCCCGTCATGACCAATCTCGAAATCGAACTGTTTTCATGCCGCACCGACAATTTCGGCGTGCTGATCCATGATCCGGAAAGTGGCGCCACCGCCTCGATCGACGCGCCGGAGGAGCAGCCGATCCTCGATGCGCTGAAGCGGCGGGGCTGGACCCTGACCCATATCCTGACGACCCATCACCATCAGGACCATGTCGAGGCCAATCTGGCGCTGAAGGCCCGTTTCGAGGCCACCATCATCGGGCCGGAGAACGAGGCCGCCAAGATTCCGGGCCTCGACATGACGATCGGTGACGGCGGCGATTTTGAATTCGCCGGCCACAAGGTGCATGTCTACGAGACGCCGGGACATACGGCCGGGCATATTTGCTTCCACTTTCCCGACGACAAGCTGCTGTTTTCCGCCGACACGCTGTTCGCGCTTGGTTGCGGCCGACTGTTCGAGGGCACGCCGGCACAGATGTGGACTTCCCTGACCAAGCTGATGGCGCTGCCGGACGACACCACGGTCTATTTCGGCCATGAATACACGCTGTCCAACGCCCGTTTCGCGGTGACCGTCGATCCGGACAATGCCGCCTTGAAGAGCCGCGCCGCCGAGATCGAGGCTTTGCGCGCCCAGGACGGCTTCACCGCGCCGACGACGCTGGGGCTGGAGAAGCGCACCAATCCGTTCCTGCGAGCCCAGGACGCCGGCATACGGGCGCATCTGGGCATGGAGAGTGCGACGGACGCCGAGGTGTTCGCCGAAATTCGCAAGCGCAAGGACAATTTCTGATGGACGTTCAATTGCCGCTGTCGGCGCAGGCGATCATCGAAACACTAAAGATGGAGCGCCATCCGGAAGGCGGCTGGTATATCCAGACCTTCAAGGACGAGGCAGGCGGCTCGCGCGGTCATTCGACAGCGATCTATTACCTCCTCGAAAGGGGTGACCGATCCCACTGGCACCGGGTGCGCGACGCCGTCGAGGTCTGGCACTTCTATGCAGGCGCACCGCTGTCGCTCAGCATCGCCGGGGATGGCAGGCCGGCGGAAACCTTAACGCTCGGGTCGAACATCGCTTTGGGCGAACGGCCGCAGGCCATCGTGCCCGCAGATCGGTGGCAATCGGCAACCTCGCTTGGAAGCTGGTCGCTGGTCGGCTGCACGGTCTCGCCCGGCTTCGACTTCTCGGCCTTCGAGATGGCGCCGGCCGACTGGCAGCCGCCGGAAACCTGATCCTACCCGGCAGGCTGGGTCGCGACGGAGCGGTTGCGGAAGATCACGTCCTTGGCCGCAAGGACAGCGCCGCCGGTGACGAACAGGCAGGCGAGCGCGATGCGCCAGGACGGCTCGGCGAAACCGAAGGCGATCAGCACCAGCGTTGAAAGAACCGGCGCGGCATAGCTCGCGACGCCGAGCAGCTGGATATTGCCGTTCTTGACGCCGAAATCCCAGGCATAGAAGGCCGCACCGACCGGCAACAGGCCGAGACCTGCAACCGCGAGCCACTGCGTCGCCGTCTCCGGCCAGACAGTGGTTTCCAACCCGAGATGGCAGAGAAAGGACAGTGCCGCCGTCGCCATGCAGAAGCCGGTGACGACATCGGTGGAGACGGCATCGAATCGCCGCGTCAGCAGGGAATAGCCCGACCAGGTGAAGGCGCAGGCAAGCGCCGCGCCATAGCCCAGCGTATAAGCATCATCGAACTCAACGCCATTGCGCGCGACGATCAGGACCGTGCCGGCAAGGCCGAGAATGGCACCAGCGAGGTGATACCAGCGCAGGCGCTCGCCCGGCAGAAGCGCCGAGCCGACGACGATCAGCAGCGGCCAGAGATAGGCGATCAACCCTGCCTCGACGGCGGGCGCATTTCGTAGCGCCGTAAAATAGAGGAAATGATAGCCGAACAGGCCGGCAATGCCGACGATCCAGACCTTGGCGGGTTGCCGCAGCAGGGTCAGTCGTTCTGGCTTCAACAGCAGCACGATAATACCGGGAACGCTGCCGATGGAAAAGCAGATGGCCGACAGCTGGAACGGCGGCATGGTGCCGGAGGCGGCCGTGAGCAAAGCGAGTAGCGACCACATGAGAATGGCCGAAAAGCCGATCAGCGTTGCCTTGAGGTTCATTCCATTGCCTCCGGTCGTGGCGGACCGTCAGCTGCCGAAACGCGTCGCCCAGATGGTCACTGCGCCGTAGCTGGTCGGAATCCGAACATAGACCGGAGCATATACGTTGACCGACTCGGCCTTGGCAAACCAGATCTCCATCGTTTCCAGCTTGCGCAGGTAATCGACGTCGTCACGACCCTTGCGATAGCCGGATTTGGGCACGAACTTGATGCCGCAGACGATGACATCGCCCTGGAAGCCTTCGGTCTTGAATGGCTTGGTGCCCTTGGCGGACAGTTTCAGGTCCATGCGCGATTCGCCATCGAAGACCGGCACGCTTTTCGGGCAGACACGGGTATCCGCCGGAAAGATCAGCCCCGACAGCGGGTCGACGACATTGCGCATGTCGGCCTTGCTCACCGGCACCCAGTTCTTCGGAATCTTGCGCGCCGGCTTCATCGAGGCCGAGGTCACGTCACCGTTGCGGAACTGCACGTCGATATCGCGGCCCTTCTTGCCGGTCCGGTATCGGACCTTGTATTCCGACGCGCTCAGGCGGTCGCGGCCGACAGTACCGGAAACCGAGGTCTGGCCGGACGTTTCGGCGAAGAGATCGGCAAGCCCGGCCGAGTTCATCGTGCCTGATATCGTGTAGCGATTGGCCTTCAGCTCGGTATGGAACGACGCCTTGGCGATGGGCAGGCCGGCGAGAGCAATGCTGTAGTCCGTGTTGTGCGTGACCTCGACTGCATCGGCCACGCCTGTGGACAACGTTGCAACGCCAAAAGCCAGAAGCGCCGAGACACCGATGCGCAGGTTCATTCCGGAATGCCCTTTTCAATTCGTCCAAACGAAAGCCAGCGATACGGCGGGTTTGCGGCATTTCTGCGCCTCGCGGCCCGCTTTTGCCACAAGCCTTAAACCAATGCGAAACAAAGTGGAATTGCTTGCGCGCAAGATGTATAGGTGGCGGCAAGATCAGATCAAATCGATGGATCCGGCTCAAGGAATGCCCGTGGCACCCAAGAGTTTTCCCGGAAAATGAAGGTTTGGCTTGACTGCGCGGCTCTCGCTGACTATAGAACCGCAACTTTCCAATCATGGCCAACGGAATGCGGCCTGGGCTTGATAGTCCGCCAACGCATGGACCGAAGGCGAAAAGAAAAAATAGGTGCATCATGTCCCGTAGTTGTGAATTGACCGGCAAGGGCGTCCAGTCGGGCAACAATGTGAGCCACGCGAACAACAAGACCAAGCGCAAGTTCCTTCCGAACCTGTGCCAGGTGACGTTGATCTCCGACGTGCTCGGCCAGCGTTATCGCCTGCGCGTTTCGGCTGCTGCCCTGCGCTCGGTCGAACATCGCGGTGGTCTCGACGCATTCCTGATCAAGGCCAGCGAAGTCGAACTGTCGATGCGCGCCCGCCTGCTGCGTCGCCAGATCGTCAAGAAGACGGCTGAAACCGCAGTCGCCGCTTAATCAGCGAGCTTGCGAAATGCGATTTGAAAGGCTTGCCTGGGCAACCGGCGAGCCTTTTTCTCGTGTGCTTTCAATAAACCGCTCGCGGACATACCGCGAACCCGATCCCTCCAACTGGTGGCATACCCCAGGATAAAAAAATGCTGACGAATCGTACTTTCCTTCTCTATGTCGCGCTGATGACCCTCGTGGTCGTCGCTTCCAATGTCCTCGTCCAGTATCCCCTGCCCGGCTCGATCGCCGGCATGCAACTGGGTGATCTCCTGACCTGGGGCGCCTTCAGCTATCCCATCGCCTTCCTGGTGACAGACCTCACCAACCGCCAGTTCGGACCGCGTACTGCCCGCAAAGTGGTGATCGCCGGCTTCGCCGTCGCCATCGTGCTGTCGGTTCTCGTCGCCACGCCGCGCATCGCCATCGCGTCGGGCTCCGCCTTCCTGCTCGGCCAGTTGCTCGATATCTCGGTGTTCAACAAGCTGCGCACCCAGAGCTGGTGGCGCGCACCGCTGATCGGCTCGCTGTTCGGCTCGGCTCTCGACACGATGATCTTCTTCTCCTTCGCCTTCGCGCCGTTTTTCGTCTTCTTCGGCCCGAATGACGGCTTTGCGCTGGAGAACGCGCCGATCTTCGGCGTCATGGCAACGGAAGCACCACGCTGGATCTCCTGGGCGCTCGGAGACCTCGGCGTCAAGATCATCGTCGGCCTGGTCATGCTGCTGCCCTACGGCGCACTGATGAGCATCATCCGTCCGATGCCGGGTGTGAAGGCCAGCGTTTGAAGCGGCTCTTAGGGGGGCAGAGCAAACTCGCTCCCCTTTGTCAGCTGCGCTGACATCTCCCCCACAGGTGGGGAGATCATTCTTTTTCCTCACGACACCCGTTAGGCGGCTTTATCTTTTTGATGAGAGTGCGGCGTTTCGGCCAATCTCCCCCCTTGTGGGGGAGACGTCACGGAGTGACAGAGGAAGCGAGCTTATTCCAGGCAAATGGCCTGCTAAGCCCGCACTTCACTCCACCAGCTTGAATTCCAGCATCAGGTTGCGCTCGAGGATCGAGTGGTTGTCGTCGGACACGACGATGACATGGATGTCGCCGTTCGGCTGAACGATGACGTCCATGCCTTCCATATTGTCGATCTGGTAGCCCATATCCGCTTTCATCAAGACCTCGCCATCGATGGCAGCGCCCGGCTTGATGTCATCGGCGTTGAAGCGGCGGATCTGCATGCCGATACCCTCAGCGAAGGAGAAGCGGCGCTCCAGCAGCAACAGGTCGCCGTTCGGCAGAAAAGCACCGTCGGTGATGGCAAAGGGGTCCTTCTGCACGACACCGAAAATGCCCTTGCGCGGCCCATCGAGCACGGCTGCGAGGATATGATCGGCACTGTCGAAACTGAGTTCTGACACGACCACCGTTCCGCCGGCGAGCGGGCTGTCTTTCGGCGAGACGGCGATGGTCTCAAGCCCGCGATTGCTGCGCAACTCGTTCAGGGGAATGAGGATCGGCAGTTTCGCCACCGGACGCGACTGCGCAAATCCCGGATCCGGATAAGCCTCCACGCGGTGGATCCGCTCGTAGGAGGCCAGAACCTGTCCGTCGCGCAGTGCGAGCCCCTCGCAGTCCATGCGCTCCTTGACCTGTTCCGAGCGACCCTTGTGATCGATCATCGAGGTGATCGTCAGGTCGGTGACGCCTGACAGGCGGCCCTTGCCGTCGCGCTCGATAGCCCCTTCCACCCAATGGCCGGTATCCATCACTGCAAGGAAGGACTTCCGGTCCGGCCGAAAGCGGATGGAGGAGATCGCACCGAGCAAGGGATTGGTCGAGGACATTTCGATGCCGCCGATGAATTCCAGCTTTCCGAACCGCTTCTGTTGAGACGAGAACTTGAAGCTCTCGATCTGCCGGCTCTTCACTGGAGCGATTTCCTGATGCGCTGGGGATGCGGCCGTGGCAGGCAGGGGTGCCCAGAGCAGCATCAGGACGGAGGCGAGAATCGAGGTCGCTTTCAAACGCATTCCTTCCGGCCGACCGGGTGTGGATGGAACGGCAAGGAGCCGCTTCCGGAAAAGGGAAATAACACTGTCAAAACCGAATCGGGGCAAAAGCCGCCGCCCCGTTCAGGAAACCCTTCGGCCGGCACGCAGCCGCGCGGAGGCAGCCCCCCGCAGCGAACTCGCGTCGTCGAACAGCGAGGCCAGTTGCTCGGTCATGGCGCCTGCCAGTTCATCGGCATCGACGATGGTCACGGCGCGGCGATAGTAGCGCGTCACGTCATGACCGATGCCGATGGCGAGCAGTTCGACCGGCGAGCGGGTCTCGATCTGCTCGATGACGGCGCGCAGATGGCGTTCCAGATAATTGCCCGGATTGACCGACAGCGTCGAATCATCGACCGGCGCACCATCCGAAATCATCATCAGGATGCGCCGCTGCTCGGACCGAGCCAGCAGGCGGTTGTGCGCCCAGATCAGCGCTTCGCCGTCGATATTTTCCTTGAGCAGGCCCTCGCGCATCATCAGGCCGAGATTGCGGCGCGCCCGGCGCCAGGGAGCGTCGGCCGACTTGTAGATGATGTGACGCAGGTCGTTGAGACGGCCCGGCGTCTGCGGCTTGCCGCGGGCAAGCCAGCGCTCGCGCGCCTGCCCGCCCTTCCAGGCCTTGGTGGTGAAGCCGAGGATCTCGACCTTGACGCCGCAGCGCTCGAGCGTGCGGGCCAGAATATCCGCGCAGGTGGCGGCAACCGTGATCGGCCGGCCGCGCATCGAGCCGGAATTGTCGATCAAAAGCGTCACGACCGTATCGCGGAAGTTGGTATCCTTCTCACGCTTGAAGGACAGCGGCTGCATCGGGTCGATGATCAAGCGCGTCAGCCGCGCCGGGTCGAGATAGCCCTCTTCGAGGTCGAATTCCCACGACCGGTTCTGCTGCGCCATCAGCCGGCGTTGCAGCCGGTTGGCAAGGCGGCCAACCGCGCCCTGCAGGTGGGCCAATTGCTTGTCAAGAAACGCCCGCAGCCTATCGAGTTCGACATCGTCACAAAGCTCTTCGGCCGTGATGGTCTCGTCGAACTCCTCAGTGAAGACGCCGTAATCGACCTTCTCGTTGAAATCGTCGAAGGGGTGATGGGGGCGCTTGACCTCGCCCGGCGTCTCGCTGTCGTCCTCGCCATCATCCGACATTTCCTCCTCGGAAATCTCGGCGCCATCCATCTCGCCGTCTTCCATCTGCTCCTGCGCCGATTCGTTTTCGTCGGCGGGAGCAGCGTCGGCACCGGCATCTTCGTCGGAGCTGTTTTCGTCCTCTTCCTGGCTGCGCGGCTGGTCTTCGTCGGTCTGGGTGTCCTGGTCGTCAGGCTCGACCTCGTCGTCACCATATTTCTCGGCGACCTCCATCGAGGTCAGCATGTCGCGGACGACGCGGGCGAAAGCCTGCTGGTCGTTGACGGCAGCCGAGAGGTTCTGCATGTCTCTGGCGGCTTTTTCCTCGATGAAATCGCGCCAGAAATCGAGAACCTTGCCGGCCGATGCCGGCGGCTTCTGGCCGGTCAGTTTTTCGCGCACGATGAGCGCGAGCGCCTCTTCCAGCGGAGCATCCGATTGCCGGTCGATATTGCCGAAATTCGCCCGCGCATATTTGTCGTGCAGCATCGAATTCAGATTGTCGGCCACACCGCTCATCCGCAGCGATCCGACCGCTTCGACGCGCGCCTGCTCGACCGCGTCGAACATTACCCGCGCCTCGGCGCCCTGCGGCGACATGGTGGCATGGATGCGGGCATCATGGCAGGCCTTGCGCAGCGCCATCGAATCGCCGAGCCCGCGGGTCACCGAAAGCTCGTGGCGCGTCGGGCGCTTGGAGATTTCCGGCAGGCGCATGCGCTCACCGGTCATGCCCGGACGCTCGTTGGCGAAGGTCACCTCGATTTCGGAATCACCGGCGATCGAGCGGATGCAGCCGGTGAGCGCCCGGCGGAACGGCTCGACATCGACGATCCCCGCAGGCCTTGCTTTCGAATTGTCGCCCCGGCCTGCCATGGATCAGGCCGTGGCTTCGAGCACGATATTGGCGGCACTTTCCTTCAGCTCGACACCGAAGGCGCGCTGATAGTGTTCCGCCACCAGTGCCCGCTCGAGTTCATCGCACTTGTTGAGGAATGTGACGCGGAAGGCAAAGGCGATATCACCGAAAATATGGGCGTTTTCGGCCCAGGTGATCACCGTGCGCGGGCTCATGACGGTCGACAGGTCGCCATTGATGAAGGCAGCGCGCGTCAGGTCGGCGACGCGGACCATCTTCGAGACGGTGTCGCGGCCGCGCGCCTGGGTGAAGCCCTTGACCTTGGCGGCAACGATATCGACTTCGTTGTCATGCGGCAGGTAGTTCAGCGTGGTGACGATCGACCAGCGGTCCATCTGCGCCTGGTTGATCTGTTGCGTGCCGTGATAGAGGCCGGTCGTATCGCCGAGGCCAACGGTGTTGGCCGTCGCGAACAGGCGGAAGGCCGGGTGCGGGCGGATGACGCGGCTCTGGTCGAGCAGGGTCAGGCGGCCGGAAGATTCCAGCACGCGCTGGATGACGAACATCACGTCCGGTCGGCCGGCGTCATATTCGTCGAAGACCAGAGCGACATTGTGCTGGTAGGCCCAGGGCAGGATGCCGTCCTTGAATTCGGTGACCTGCATGCCGTCCTTGACGACGATGGCGTCCTTGCCGACGAGATCGATACGGCTGACATGGCTGTCGAGATTGACGCGCACGCACGGCCAGTTGAGGCGGGCCGCGACCTGCTCGATATGGGTCGATTTGCCGGTGCCGTGATAGCCCGACACCATGACACGGCGGTTATGCGCAAAGCCGGCAAGAATGGCGAGCGTCGTTTCGCGGTCGAAGAGGTAGTCCGGGTCGAGATCCGGCACATAGGCATCGGCCTTGGAATAGGCCGGCACGCGCAGATCGGTATCGATCCCGAAGACGTCACGGACGGAAACTGTCGTATCGGGAAGGTTGGAAATATCGAGGTCTACCTTGCTCATCATGTCTCCAGCACGGAAGCCCTCTTTCGCCTGGCGGCGGGCATCCCGTCTATGCCTTTATAAATGTGTGACCGTAATAAAACGGGTTCCTAGCAGAAGCCAGCCTGTTTTAACAATTGATATGCCTGGATCACGGCGCGAAAACGCTCTTCCGATCCCCTGTCTCCGCCATTTGCATCCGGGTGATGCTTTTTTACAAGCTCCTTGTAGGCCGACTTCACGTCGGCGGGCGTCGCATTGGCATGCAGGCCGAGCGTCTCGAAGGCCTTGGCCTCAAGCGTCTTCAGCTTGCGCAGCCGCGGCTCCTGGCGGGAGGTGCGGGCGCGTGCCTGCTCGACGAAGCCGAAGGGGTCGCGCATGCGGGCCTGGGCGCCGGCCGAACCGGAGCGCTGCTGCGACTGCTGCGGCGCATTCTTGGCATTCTTGTTGACACCCACCGTCCAGGTCGGACGATGGCCGGTGATCGCTTCCTTCTGGTAGCGCGCGATCTCCGTGTCGGAAAGCCCCGAAAAGTAGTTGTAGCCCTTGTTGTATTCCTTGACGTGCTCGAAGCAGAACATGAAGAATTCATTTTCCGCGTTGCGCCCCACCGGCGCGCGATGGACGGCATTCTCCTCGCACCCGTCCCACTGGCATTTGGGTGCCATCGGCTCGGGTTTCTGGCTCACCTTACGGCGCGTCCGGATCCCGTCGAAATATTTTGAATCAAGTTTCATGGCGCTAATTATGGGGCGTGGCAGGCGCCACGACAAGAATTGACAAATCAGAATGTTGCAGGCTTTGTGGGGCTATTTTGCACCGCGCAAAAAGTCATCCGCGGACAGGTCTCGGTTAACAGATCAAGCTCCGCGGAAAAGCCAGAGAAACGGGGCCAAAACATGTCGCTTCAAAGCCGGATCGAAACAAAACTCAACACAGCCTTCTCCCCCGAGCGCCTGGTCGTCATCAACGAAAGCCATCTGCATGCCGGGCACCATCCCGACATGAACGGCACCGGCGAAACCCATATGCGGGTGCGCATCGTTTCCAGCGCCTTCACCGGCATGAGCCGGGTTGCCCGCCACCGGGCCATCAACGATCTCCTGAAGGCCGAATTCGACGAAGGACTGCATGCGCTGGCCGTCGAGCCGGCTGTTCCCGGGGAAACAACCCGATGGTGAACAACAGTGGTAATAATCTGCCACTACTGAACTGAACCTGCCAGTACTTGCTGCGTTGCAGAATTGACGATTTTTACTGCTGCAACTACAATTTAGGCAGGCGGAGAATAATCGGATCGCATGGTCCGTCAAATAATACGACATACAGAAAATTTTCATCTTTCGGGCGATGCCGACTACAGGTTGTCAGGCCGCCCTGTTTTTTGGGGTCAAGGATATGCTCAGGAGGTTTGGGCTTGTCGCGGTATTGATCACCGCGTTTCTATCATTCGATCAGGCATCGGCAGCGACGCCCAAGAAAGTCGCGCTGGTCATGGGCAACAGTGCTTATCAGCACGCAGTCGAGCTGCCCAATCCAAAGAACGATGCCAAGCTGATGGCGGAAACGTTGCGCACGGCGGGCTTCACCGTGATCGAGGGCGAGGACCTCGACAAGAACGGCATGGCCAATCTGGTCGACCAGTTCACGGAAGCGGCCTACGACGCCGAGATCGCCCTCATCTATTATGCCGGCCACGGCCTTCAGGTCGATGGGCAGAATTATATCGTGCCGATCGACGGGCAGCTCGAAACGGCGGCACAACTGAAGACCCGCACGATCCAGATCGACAAGCTGCTCGCAGCCCTGCCGCCGGACCCGGCCGTCAGCATCGTCATTCTCGACGCCTGCCGCGACAATCCGCTGGCCCGTTCGCTGGCCAAGGCGTTGCCGGCCAGCCGCTCGGGCGCGACAGGCGGCCTGGCACCGGTCCAGACGAACGGCCAGACTTCGAACTCCGGCGGCCTGCTGATTGCCTATTCCACCGATCCTGGCGCCGTGGCGCTGGACGGAAAGGGCGTCAACAGCCCCTATACAACGGCTCTTGCCAAGCACCTGACGACGCCAGGTCTCGAAATCCAGAGCGCGCTGACCCGGGTGCGTGCCGATGTCTCCGAAGCGACCGGCGGCACCCAGCATCCCTGGCACAATGCCTCGCTCTCCCGCGAAGTCTTTATCGGCGGCAACGCGGGGGATCGCGGTATCGCCATCGAGCAGAACACGGTCACGCCGACGTCGGAAGTCGCCGCGACCGGCGGTAACGACGTCAACTGGACGGTGGAGCAGAAGCTTTGGGATGAAGCCTCCAAGCGCAATACGGTGGCGCATTACGAACTCTACCTGCAGCAATATCCGAGCGGCAATTTCGCCACGCTCGCCAAGCTCAATCTCGACCAGTTGAAGACCGAGGCAACCACCGAAGTCGCTTCCATCGCCCCGGTCGGCGAGGCAACGGCCTCGGCCTCGCAGGTCCGCACCGCCGTGGCGATGCCGGATGACGTCAAGACGAGCGTCGGCACCCCTGAAACGGAAGCAGCACTCGATCTCGACAAGGAAGGCCGGGTCGACCTTCAGCTGCGGTTGGGCGCGCTCGGCCACGTCACCGGCGGCGCCGATGGTGCGCTTGGTGCGAGATCCCGCCTTGCCATCGGCGCTTGGCAGAAACAAAACGGTCTGATCGAGACGTCCTACCTGACCCAGCAGCAGCATCTTTTCCTCGTCGTCCAGACGGATCCGATGATGCCGCAGATCAGGGCGCAATACGAAGCCGACAAGGCCGCCGCTCTCGCAGCGTCCCTGCGCAAGGCCCAAATCCGCCAGAAAGCGGCCAGCCAGCAGCGCGTCAAGCGTCATCAGCAGGCCGATGATGGTGCGGTTCTGGAAGGTCCGGTCGAGCGCCAAAACAATGGCGGAGGCATGGACCCGGCGGGTGCGGCCTTCGCCGGCGGCCTGCTCGGCGGCGCGCTGGGCGGCATTATCGGCAGCCGCTGAACACTAAACTGCCGCCTGCCTCACATGCCTTCGCCTCTCTTGGGGGGCGGAGGCATCACCACATCTTCCGCCGGCCTGATCCGAAGCTGCGTGATGCGGTTCTTCACACGTTTCATGACGGTGAAGCGCTTGCCATAGAAGGTGAAGGCCTGACGTTCCTCCGGGATCGTCTTCGATTCGTGGATGACGAGGCCGGCGACCGTGGTCGCTTCCTCATCCGGCAGGTTCCAGTCCAGCGCCCTGTTGAGATCGCGGATCGGTACGCTCCCATCGACGACGATCGAACCATCGGCTTCCTGCCGCACACCCTGGATTTCAAGGTCGTGTTCGTCGGAGATGTCGCCGACGATCTCCTCGATAATATCCTCCAGCGTCACCAGTCCCTGCACCTCGCCATACTCATCCACCACAACGGCGAAATGCGCCTTGCGGCGCAGGAAGGCGTTCAACTGGTCCTTGAGATTGGTTGTCTCGGGCACGAACCAGGGCTTTTGGGTGATTCGGCTGATATCGAGATTTTCCGGCTCGACATCCGGCTCGGCCAGCGCGCGCAGCAGGTCCTTGGCATGCACGACGCCAATGATGTTGTCGGTCGATCCGCGCCAGACCGGCATGCGGGTATAGGGGCTTTCAAGAACCGCGCGAACATTGACCTCGGGCGGGTCATCCGCATTGAGGCCGCGCATCGAGGTTCGATGGATCATGATGTCGGAAACTTCGAGTTCGCCGAGATCGAGAACGCCGCCGAGCCGGTCGCGGTCCGCCTTGATCACCGAGCCCTCACGATGCAGCAGATCGACCGCGCCGCGCAATTCCTCATGCGCAGTCAGCATCGAGGTTTCCGACGAAAGATTGATCCCGAACAGACCGAGAATCTTCCTGACGATCCAATTGACGAGGCTCGAAACCGGGCCGACGACCAGAACGACCACATTCACCGCGCGCGCGACCGCAAGGGCAAATCGGTCTGGTGACGCGATCGCCCAGCTTTTGGGCAGCACCTCGGCAAAGATGACAAGGACCACCGTCATCGCCAATGTCGCATAGGCGACGCCGGAATCACCGAAGAAATGCAGGAAGAGACTGGTGGCGATCGACGACGAAAGAATATTGGCAAGGTTGTTGCCGATCAGAAGCGCGCCGATGAGCCGGTCGCGGCGTTCGATGAGGCGATTGACGAGACCGGCGCGTTCATCACCGTTGCCCTCCAGCGTATGCATGCGCGTCCGCGATGCCGCCGTCAGTGCTGTTTCTGAACCGGAAAAGAAAGCCGACAACACGATCATCAGCAGGATGACCAGAACACCCGGCGCATAATCCGCCATGAAAACCGCAAATGTCTCGTTGGTCATCCCGGATGCTTTTCCTCCAGAAACCGCAACACCTCATTGGCCGGCACATCGTCGGCGACGAAGGACTGGCCGATCCCGCGCGTCAGGATGAAGGTCAGCTTGCCGCTTTTCACCTTCTTGTCCTGGGCGATCGCATCCATCAGCTTTTCAGCCGGTGGCAGGCCACCCGGAATATCGTTCATCCGCGTCGGCAGGCCAACGGTCTTTAAATGGGCCTCGACCCGCGTCGCGTCGTCGGGGCTCGCGAGGTTCATGCGCGCAGAGAACTGATGCGCCAGCACCATGCCGATCGACACGCCCTCCCCGTGCACCAGCCGCGCGCCATCGTACTGTGTGGCCGCTTCCAGAGCATGACCGAAGGTATGACCGAGATTGAGGAGGGCGCGGCGGCCGTTTTCACGCTCGTCGGCGGCGACCACATCGGCTTTCGCCTGGCAGCTGATGGCGATCGCCTCGATGCGGGCGTCTCCGCCCGCGAACACCGCCCGCCAGTTCTTTTCCAGCCAGGCGAAGAAGTCCGGCTTGTCGATCAGTCCGTATTTGGCGACTTCCGCATAACCGGCCCTGAATTCGCGCGGGCTCAGCGTGTCGAGTACGTCGGTATCGGCCAGCACGAGGTCCGGCTGGTGGAAGACACCGATCAGATTCTTGCCATGCGGCGAGTTGATGCCGGTCTTGCCTCCGACGGAGGAATCCACCTGCGCCAGAAGCGAGGTCGGGATCTGGATGAAGCGCGAGCCGCGCCGGGCAATGCCGGCGGCAAAGCCCGTGAGGTCACCGATGACGCCACCGCCCAGCGCAATCACGGCGTCGTTGCGCTCGATGCGCGCGCCGAGGATCGCTTCGCAGACCGGGATAAGATGTTCGAAACTCTTGGTCTTTTCACCGGCGGGAAGGACGAGCGAGACCGCGTCGATACCCTTTGCCTTGAGGCTCGCCATCAGCGGATGGAGGTAGAGCGGCGCAACATTCTCATCGGTGATGACAGCCATCCGGCGGCCTTTCAGCCGGCCGGCGATCTCGGCGGCAGCGGTGGCGATCAGCCCCGGGCCGATCAGGATGTCGTAGGAACGATCCCCCAGGTCGACCCGAACGGTTTTCTGGGCGGCGGACGGGCTGGCAGCGGTCATGGCTTCACTTCTTCGGCATGTTGACGAGGGCGGCGAGAACCTCTTCCACCATCACTTCTTTCTTGACGTCACGGGACAGCACGGTGAGATCCGCTTCCGCATAGACGGGATAGCGGGCGTGCATGAGGTTTTCGAGCGTCTGCTTGGGGTTTTCGGTCTTCAGCAGTGGCCTTGTATCGCGCTTGTTGACCCGTTCCCACAGGACGTCGAGTTCGGCATTCAGCCAGACGGACAGGCCATGGCGCTTGATATGCTTGCGGGTACGCTCGTTGATATAGGCGCCGCCGCCGGTGGAGACGATGCGCGGGCCGGAATGCAGCAGCCGCTTGATCACCCGCGCTTCCAGCGCGCGAAATTCGTCTTCGCCATAGGCCGCGAAGAGTTCGCTGATCGTCATGCGCGAGACGCGCTCGATCTCATGGTCGGAATCGACGAAGGGAACGCCGAGCGCCGTCGCGGTCAACCGGCCGATCGCCGATTTGCCGGCCCCCATCAGACCGACGAAGACGAGGTTCCGTCGCCCCAGCGCGGCCTTCGCCTGGCTGATCAGCGCCTCCGAAACCGATTCGATCACGTCGCTCATGCAGTTACAATTTCCCCATTCTGTTCCGGTATCGACAAATCAGCGGGAAGCGTCAAGACATAGCCGCATAGATGAGACATGGAAGCCTGCCGCAAAACCGCCGTTCTTGCACTTGCAAACGGCCGTGGTCATAGTGACGACCAGTCGAGGATTTGAAAATGCCCACCCTATTCCGGTTCCTGTTCATCTGTGTCCTTGTTGCCGGGGTGATTTACGGAACCATGGTGGCACTGGTGACGTTCGTCGATCCCGTCGAGCGCGACGTGACGATCCGCATCCCCTCGGAAAGGGTCAACAAGACGCCATGATCGACCTTTCCGCCGCCCATATGGAATCCTTCCTGGAGATGATGAGCGCCGAACGCGGCGCGGCCAACAACACGCTTTTGTCCTATGAGCGCGATCTGGAAGACGCCTACTCGTTTCTCAAGCAGCGCGGCATCAAGCCGACCGAGGCGGGATCGGACGATCTGCGCGCCTATCTCTCGCATCTGGCGCAACGGGGCTTCAAGGCATCATCGCAGGCGCGCCGCCTGTCGGCGCTCCGGCAATTCTACAAGTTTCTCTATGCCGAAGGCCTGCGCACCGACGATCCCACCGGCATTCTCGATGCACCGAAAAAAGCGCGCACCCTGCCAAAGATTCTCGGCATCGACGATGTGTCGAAGCTGATCGGCCAAGCGGAACAGGAGGCGGCGGCCGGTGGTCCCGATCCCGTGGCGCGGCTGCGCATGCAGGCGCTGATCGAGCTTCTCTATGCGACCGGCATGCGGGTCAGCGAACTGGTCTCCCTGCCGGCCTCGGTGCTGGTGCAGAACGGACGTTTCCTCGTCATCAAGGGCAAGGGCAACAAGGAACGGCTGGTGCCGCTGTCGCATTCGGCGATCCGGGCGTTGCAGGCCTACGGAGCGGCGATGGCGCGCGACAATGCCGCGCAGAAGGCACCGCCGCCGGAAAGCCCCTGGCTTTTCCCGTCGTCCGGCAAGGCCGGCTATCTGCCACGCCAGGTCTTTGCCCGCGATCTCAAGGATCTGGCCGCCCGCGCCGGCATCCGTGTGGCGGCAATCTCACCGCATGTCCTGCGCCATGCCTTCGCCAGCCACCTGCTCGCCAATGGCGCGGACCTGCGCGCGGTCCAGGAACTTCTTGGACATTCGGACATTTCAACGACACAAATCTATACACATGTACTGGAAGAGCGGCTGCATCAGCTGGTCCAGAACCATCACCCCCTTGCCAAACAGGCGAAAAAACAGGATTAGGAGCGCCAGAACCCTTCGCGTCGACTTGGCTCATCATGTCCGCGAACACTAGCGCAATATGATCGGAAACGCATCACATGCACAATTATCTCGATTTCGAAAAACCCATCTCCGATCTCGAAGGCAAGATTCACGAGCTGAAGAAGATTGCCAGCGAAGACGAGAGTATCGACACCAAAGACGAGGTCGAGCGGTTGGAAGTGCGCGCCCGCGAGGCGATGGCCGAAATCTATTCCAAGCTGAACCCCTGGCAGAAGACGCAGGTTGCGCGCCATCCGCAGCGCCCGCATTTCCAGGAATATGCAGCCAGCCTTCTCACGGAATTCACGCCGCTGGCTGGCGACCGCAAGTTTGCCAATGACGAGGCGATCCAGGCCGGTCTGGCGCGGTTCCGCGGCACACCGGTCGCCGTCATCGGCCAGGAAAAGGGCAACGACACCAAGTCGCGCATCAAGCACAATTTCGGCAGCGCCCGTCCGGAAGGCTACCGCAAGGCGATCCGCGTCATGGAAATGGCCGATCGCTTCGGCTTGCCGCTGATCACGCTGATCGACACAGCCGGCGCCTATCCCGGCATCGGCGCGGAAGAGCGCGGCCAGGCGGAAGCCATCGCCCGCTCGACGGAAATGTGCCTCAACATGAAGGTTCCGATCGTTTCCGTCGTCATCGGCGAAGGTGGCTCGGGCGGCGCCATCGCGATTGCGACCGGCAGCCGCGTCTACATGCTGGAACATGCGATCTATAGCGTCATCTCGCCGGAAGGCGCTGCCTCCATCCTCTGGCGCGACTCGACCCGCGCCAAGGAAGCCGCGACCAACATGAAGATCACGGCGGAAGACCTGAAGTCGCTGGGGATCATCGACGGCATCATCACCGAGCCCGTCGGCGGCGCCCACCGTGACCCCGAAGCCGTCATCGAGAAGACCGGCACGGTCATCGCCGACGCACTGAAAGAGCTTTCCGGTCGGACGGGCGAGCAGTTGCGCTCCGATCGCCGGCAGAAATATCTGAACATAGGCCGCCAGCTTTAAACATATTCTACGGATTCCACCGGTTGGACGCTGCAAACTGCACGGCACGTCCAACCTTGGCCATATTCCTGCGCTCTGGAACGACTGGGACAAGGCGGCTCTGCAAGGTTAATATTTTGTGAAGTATAAGGACGTATTGATTCCCTGCGGTCCGCCTTCGGGGAAATTCCGCGTTCGATCGTTTTCTTGATGGGCCTTTGCTGATGCGTCTGACACATCTCGTTGCCACCGCCGCCTTTGCCGCAATGCTCTCGGGCTGCACGAACGAGACACTCGACACGTTCGACAAGGCCGAAGTCGATATCAGGAGCGTCAGGAACAAGACGACCTACGAGCTTTCCGGCAGGATCGTCGCGAACATGCATTCGGCCAACATGCCGAAGACGTCGCCGATCATGATCCGCATCTTCAAGGAGGAAGGCGCGCTCGAAATCTGGAAAGCCGATGCGACCAATCGCTTTGCCAAGCTGCGCGAATACAAGATCTGCGCCTGGTCCGGCAAACTCGGTCCGAAGATCAAGGAAGGAGACCGGCAGGCGCCGGAAGGCTTCTATCCGATCACCCCCGGGCAGATGAACCCGAACTCCAGCTACTATCTCGCCATCAACACCGGTTATCCCAACCGCTACGACCAGGCGAACAGTCGCCGTGGCACGAACCTGATGATTCACGGCGCCTGCTCGTCGTCCGGCTGCTACTCGATGACCGACGAGCAGATGCAGGAAATTTTCGCGCTGGCGCGTGACGCCTACAAGGGCGGCCAGCAGTCGATCCAGTTGCAGGCCTTGCCCTTCCGCATGACAGCCGAAAACATGGCCCGCCACAAGAACAGCCCGCATATCGAATTCTGGAAGATGCTGAAGACCGGCTATGACCAGTTCGAGATCACCAAGCGGCCGCCGGAAGTGAATATCTGCGAGAAGAAGTATGTCTTCAACCAGCAGACGGATGGCAAGTTCACCCCCGCCGGACAGTGCCCCGCCATGTCGACGCCATCGACGATGCAGGTGGCACTGGCGAACTACAACAAGAAATACGATGACGACTACACCAAGGCCCTGAAGAAATATGACGGCATGGTGTGGTACGAACCGAGCGAAGGCGAGCGCAAGGCGATCGTCGCCAAGGATCGTGTCGGCAAGGAGCTCGCCTATGCGCCGACCGGCCGCTCCATCGACGCCGGCAAGCTGATGAAGGCCGAGGACCTCGCGAAACTCGAAGCCCGTCGCGCGGAACTCGCTGAAGCCAAGAAGGCGATCGAACTCCAGACCGCAGAACTGGAAAAAAGCACGCGTGGTGGCAAGAGTGTGCCGGTTCCGGTTCAGAACCCGCTGCCGCGTCCGATCGAGCAGGCCTCCACCGAGCAGGTGACCACGGCGAAGACCGGCTTCTGGAGCCTGTTCTCCAAAAATGGCTCACAGGTCCAGAGATTGGAGCCAGCAACCCCGGAAGAATTGAACCCCGCCGGTCAGAATATTGATGGAACAGCCGCGCAACAGCCGGTGACAGTAGCCAAGGGCAGGCCCGTGGCCGCCGAAGCGGATGCGAAACCGGCCGCAGCAGCACAGGACGCCGCAGCGGTTGAGCAGGCATCCGTTGAACGGGCCCCGCCGGCGAAGAAGGGCTTCTGGGGAAGCCTGTTTTCCAAGGACAAGGCTTCGCCGACGACCACACCGGTAGCCGTTGCGCCAGTAGATACGGCCGCTCGACAGCAGAGCGTGGAACAGAACCCCGTCGCGACGGCCAAGGCAAAGACCGAAACGGCCACGAAGCCGGCCACCGCCGCAGCGGCCCAGGACGTTGCCGCAACGGAAGCCGCGCCCGCATTGGAGCAGGGCGTGACCGAACAGCCGAAGAAACGTCCGTTCTGGAAAATCTGGGGCAATTGATGCCCGAGGAAACCAGCCTGATCTATGACCTCAAGGGGCTGAAATGTCCCTTGCCGGTGCTGAGGACGCGCAAGCGCATGCTGACGCTGTCCCCCGGCACGCTGATCACCGTGGAAACGACTGATCCTCTGGCGATCATCGACATCCCGCATTTTTGCAACGAAGACGGCCACAGCCTGGAGCGATCCGAAACGCTCGCCACCGGACACCGCTTCGTCATTCGCAAGGCATAGACTGAAGACAGCATAGCTGCCCTCTCCCGATCAGAAAACCATGCCCGCGCCGGTTCCGGCTGGCTACATCCGCAGTCCCGGCACCGCCAGGGGATTGTCCTCCAGCGCCTGCCGGTCCGGGCGGTCGATGCTCGGCTTGCCGGTGAAGGCGTCGAACAGGTCGCGGACAAAGGCTTCGGGCAGGTCCTTGGTGATCAATACCATGCGCGTGCGGCGGTCGGACGGATCCGGCCAGGCCGCCATGCGCTGCGGTGCATGAAAGACAGTTTGCACCCCGTGCAGGATCAGCGGCTTGTCGGGATTGTCGGACATCGATATGATCGCCTTCATCCGCAGCAGCTTTTCACCATGGGCGGAGCGCAGGAGATCAATGAACATGTCCAGCGCCATCGGATCGATCGGCCTATCGTGCACGATGCTGAAGGAACGGATATCCGCGCCGTGGCGGTTGGCGTCGTGATGGTGGTGATCGCCATGATGATCGTGGCCGCAATCATGGTCGTGATGATGGTGGTGGTCATCGTGGTCTTGATCAGCGGCCGCCTCGTCCTGCAGCCAGCGGCCGACATCGGCGATCTTGGTGGCGGGATCGTAGAGGCCGCAATGGAAGAGTTCGGCCTTGCCCGCTTCCGGCAGGTCGCCATCGATCATCGGCGCACGCGGATTGAGTTCGCGCAGACGCGCCTTCAGCGAGATGACGGCATCCGGCGTCGCCAGCGAGATCTTGCTGATTACCAGCCGGTCGGCCATGGCAACCTGCTTGACCGCCTCCTCGTGATGATCAAGCGTCGAAAGACCGTTGACCGCATCGACGACGGTGACAACCCCATCCAGCCGGAAGCTCTGTGCAATGATGGGATTGCCCATGACCGATTGCAGCACGGGTGCCGGATCGGCAAGGCCGGTGGTTTCGATGACGACGCGCTTCAGCGGCCTGATCTTGCCGGTCTGCATCCGGTCCATCAGATCGGCCAGCGTATCCACCAGTTCGCCCCGCACCGTGCAGCACAGGCAGCCATCGGACAGTTCGATAATGCCGTCGCTGGAGGCTTCCACCAAAAGGTGGTCAAGCGAGACAGCGCCGAATTCGTTGATGATCACGGCGGTATCGGTGAGGTCCGGGTCCTTCAGCAGCCGGTTGAGAAGCGAGGTCTTTCCAGCCCCCAGGAAGCCGGTGAGGATCGATACCGGCACGGCATTGAGAACAGGGCTCATGGACTATCCGATCGGATCATGCTGGGTTTAGAATACGGGGCGGGGAACCGGGATCGGCACATTGGCGACTTCGCCCTGTCCTGTCGCGGCCTTATCCTTCGCGGTACCGGGAATGAGACCTGCGGCAACGAGGTTCAGCGGCCGGTTGATCTCGTGAATATAGGGTGACTGCAGTTTCTGGCGGCCGACCTCGTCCTTGTTTTCCGAGCGTATCTTGGCGGCCTTCGGATTACAGATTTCCTTGCTGACATCGGCGACGATCTCGCGGCCTTCACCATAGGGAGCGATCTGCCCGAGGCCGGGCTTGCCGCCGCCGCTGGAGGTCAGGCCGAGTTGCAGGAGACGGGCCGATTCATCCGCGCGCCCACCGAGGCTGTCGGCGCCGAGAACGATTGAAACGACACTGCGGCCACCACGGGTGGCGGAAGAGACCTGGTTGAAACCGGAGGCGCAGATGAAGCCGGTCTTCATGCCGTCGGCGCCGTCAAAACGGCCGATCAGCATGTTGAGGTTGGGGTAGTTCTTTTTCCCGGTGGTAAAACCTTCATAGGCAAAATATGGCGCGTATTGCGGAAATTCACGCTTGATGGTGATCGCCAGAACAGCCAGGTCCCGAGCCGTCGTATACTGGCCCGGCGCCGGCAGGCCGTTCGGATTGACGAAATGCGAGGACGACATGCCGATGCGCTGGGCCTCGGCATTCATCATGTTGATGAATGCCGGCTCCGAGCCTGCGACGGTTTCGCCGATCGCCACAGCGATATCGTTGGCCGACTTGATCAGCATCATCTTCAGCGCGCTGTCGAGCGTCAGGGCCTGGCCCGGCTTGTAGAACATCTTGCTCGGCGGTTCACCGGCCGCGTTCTTCGACATCACCACCGGTGATTCCAGCGTCAGTTGGCCGGATTTAAGCGCACGAAACGTCGTATAGGCGGTCATCAGCTTGGTGAGCGAGGCCGGATACCATTTCTGGTAGATTTCCTGCTGCTCGAAGACCTTCAGCGAATTGACGTCGACAACCAGTTTCGGGTTGGCAGACGCCGGCAGGACAGTAGCCAGAAGCGACGCTCCCGCACCTGCCAGAACGGCCAGGAGTTTCACCTTGCCACCCATACGAATTCCAGTTGTCACCACAATCAAACCTCGAAATTTCGGGAATTGCCTCGTATCGTCCGGCTATTTAACCTATATGGCGAGGTGATGGCAAAGACCATTCTTAACATGTCGATGCCAAAGATCCCGTATCCCATGCCCGCAATGGACCGACAGGAACGAACAATGCCCATTCTGAACCGCGCAGCCGAACTTCAAAACGAAGTGACCGAATGGCGCCGCCACATCCACACGAATCCGGAACTGCTGTTCGCCGTCGAAAATACGGCAGCTTTCGTCGAAAAGAAACTGCAGGAATTCGGCGTTGACGAAATCGTGACGGGCTTGGGCCGCACCGGCGTCGTCGGACTGATCAGGGGCAATCTGGGCGAAGGCCGCACCATCGGCCTGCGCGCCGACATGGATGCGCTGCCGATGACGGAAACCAGCGGCAAGCCCTGGGCGTCGAAAACGGCCGGCAAGATGCACGCCTGCGGCCATGACGGTCACACAGCGATGCTGCTGGGGGCGGCAAAATATCTTTCGGAAACCCGCAACTTCAAGGGCTCGGTCGCTGTGATCTTCCAGCCGGCCGAGGAAGGTGGCGGTGGCGGCAACGAGATGGTCAAGGACGGCATGATGGAGCGTTTCTCGATCGCCGAAGTCTACGGCATGCACAACATGCCGGGCATGCCGCTCGGCGCGTTCGGCACGCGCCCCGGCCCGATCATGGCATCGACCGACGAATTTTCCATCACCATCGATGGCCGCGGCGGCCACGCCGCCCAGCCGCATAAGACTGTGGACCCGATCGTTATCGGTTCGCAGATCGTCAATGCTCTGCAAACCATCGCCGCGCGCACCGTTGACCCATTGGCGTCCGTCGTCGTGTCGGTGACGAAGTTCAATGCCGGCTTTGCCCATAACATCATCCCGGAACAGGCCATTCTGGCCGGCACCGTGCGCACGCTGATGCCGGAAGTGCGCGATCTTGCCGAACAGCGCATCAAGCAGATCACCGAAAGCCTTGCCGCCGCCTACGGTGCCAAGGCCAGGGTCCACTACGGCCGCAACTATCCCGTCACCGTCAATCACCGCCAGGAGACAACCTATGCACTGGCGGCTGCCGCCGATATCGCCGGCGAAAACCAGGTTTCGGGCGATCTCGATCCGATGATGGGCGGCGAGGATTTTTCCTACATGCTGCTTGCCCGCCCCGGCGCCTTCATCTTCATCGGCAATGGCGAAAGCGCCGGCCTGCACAACCCGGCCTACGACTTCAACGACGAAGCGATCCCGCACGGCATCTCGTACTGGGTGAAGCTCGCCGAAACGCGGCTGGCCGCCTGATCCCGCAGACCGACGGATGAGATGAGGATCGCGCCATGCACGAGATAGACAAGATCGACCGGCGGATCCTCAACATTCTCCAGGCTGACGGGCGCATCACCAACCTGGAACTGGCCGACCGCATCGGCCTTTCGCCGACGGCCACCAGCGAACGGCTGCGCCGGTTGCTGAAGGAAGGTTACGTCTCCGGCTTCGGTGCGCGGCTCGATCCGCACAAGCTGGGCTTCGGCCTGCTCGTCTTCATCGAGGTCATGCTCGACAAGACGACGGCCGAGGTCTTCGACAAGTTCGCCGCCGCCATCAAGCAGGCCCCCTCCGTGCTCGAATGCCACATGGTGGCCGGCGGCTTCGACTATCTCGTCAAGACCCGTTTCGAGGACATGGCCGCCTATCGCAACTTCCTCGGCCACGTGCTCTGGGCGCTGCCGGGCGTCAAGGAAACGAGAACCTACGCGGTGATGGAAGAGA
Source organism: Pararhizobium sp. (assembly GCF_035497515.1). Lineage (GTDB taxonomy): Bacteria > Pseudomonadota > Alphaproteobacteria > Rhizobiales > Rhizobiaceae > Pararhizobium. Next base: position 46,356 of record NZ_DATJDJ010000126.1, read on the forward strand.
TCAAGAACGACGGGCCGCTGCCGCTGGCTTGACAGTCGAAAATGCTTTTGCACCAATGTTGGGCTGTATGTCCAACACCCCTTTCAAACCACCAGAATTCCGCTTAGGGTCCCGCCGCTGCTCGATGATAGGGCGCTTTTGGGGAGGGGTTCAATGCGGAAATTCATGATTGCCGCCATGCTTTCGTTCGCGGCCGTCTCGACTGCGAACGCACAGACCGTCAATGCCGGGAAATATACTCTTGAGGGCACCAACCTGGACGGATCGCCTTATAAGGGCACGGTGGAAATCACGCTGGCGAGCGACACGACCTGCGTCATCGAATGGGATACGGGCGGCTCGAAATCATCCGGCGTCTGCATGCTGAACGGCGATGCGTTCGCAGCCGCCTATATGCTCGGCGACGCGATTGGTCTCGTCGTCTACAAGGTCAACGGCGACGGCACGCTTGATGGCAAATGGACCATTACCGGCAAGGATGGCTCCGGCACCGAAGTGCTGACGGAAGCCAACTGATATCCGTCGGGATCACCGCAATCGCGCGGTCCACAAGGCAAAAATCCTCCCCCGCTTTCCGGGGGAGGATCGCTATCAGGCCTTCGCTCTTACAGCGTCGCCATGTCGATGACGAAGCGATAGCGCACGTCGCTCTTGATGACGCGCTCATAGGCTTCGTTGACCTGGTCCATGCGGATCAACTCGATTTCCGAGACGATATTGTGCTTGCCACAGAAATCCAGCATTTCCTGGGTTTCCTTGATCGAGCCGATCATCGAGCCGGAAATGTTCTTGCGGCCCGGAACCAGCGAGAAGGCGTGAACCGGAACGGCATTTTCAGGAATGCCGAGCAGGACCAGCGAGCCGTCGACCTTCAGCAGACCGAGATAGGCGTTCCAATCGATTTCGGCCGACACCGTGCACAGGATCAGATCGAACGTGCCGGCCAGCGTCTTGAAGGTTTCCGCATCGCTGGTGGCGTAATAGTGATCGGCGCCGAGCTTGAGGCCGTCTTCCTTTTTGGAGAGCGACTGGCTGAGCACGGTGACGTCAGCGCCCATCGCATGGGCAAGCTTGACGCCCATATGACCGAGACCGCCCATGCCGACGATGGCAACCTTCTTGCCGGGACCGGCCTTCCAGTGGACCAGCGGCGAATAGAGGGTGATGCCGGCGCAGAGCAGCGGCGCGGAAGCGTCGAGCGGCAGGTTCTCCGGAATCGACAGCGCATAGCCTTCCTTGACGACGATACTGTCGGAATAACCGCCATAGGTCGGCGTCACGCCATCCGCCTCGAAGGCGTTATACGTGCCGATCAGGCCGGGCATGTAATGCTCGAGATCGAGATCGCGGGTCGCGCACTGGGTGCAGCTGTTGACGAAGCAGCCGACGCCGGCGCGGTCGCCGACCTTGAACTTCGTTACCTTGGAACCGACAGCGGTGACGATGCCGGCAATCTCATGACCCGGCACCATGGGGTAGCTGGAATTGCCCCATTCGTTTCGGACCTGATGAATGTCGGAATGGCAGATGCCGGAGAACTTGATGTCGATGACGATATCGTCATCATTGGGTTCGCGCCGCTCGAAACTGAAGGGCTGAAGCGGTTTCGACGCATCCGTCGCCGCATATCCTCTTGCCAGGGCCATGGGTTACTCCTTTAATTCTGTGAAACGGGGTTTGACGTGGAAGCACGATCGGCCTCGCCCCGAGTGCACTATGCAACAGCAGCAGAAAAGGCGTTAGAGCGATCCTGCAAGATTCTTGTACAATCCTGCAAAAGAGAGAAATCGCATTTTGAAATCCTGCATCGAATGACTAAATCCGGAAACGCCAAATGAATTCTAAATGACTGGAAAGGCTTTCGATTATGACGAATTCAAGAACCTATCGCAGTCAGGAACTGATCGGCCTCATTGCCCGTTACGCCACGGAAGATGGCGATCATCCGACCGCTATCCCCGGCCTCAGTGTCCATCGGCGTTCGGCAATCGGCATGAAAGCCTGTAGCGCCTACAAGCCGAGCCTGGCGCTGATCGCGCAGGGTGCGAAACAGGTGGTTCTGGGCAACGACGTCTTGCGCTATGGCGGTACGGACTATCTTTTGACCTCGATCGACCTGCCGGTCACCACCCAGATCGTCGAAGCATCGGACAACAAACCCTACCTCAGCATGACCTTCCAGATCGACACCAACCGGATCGCCGGCATGCTCGACCATGCGACGGACGGAAACAGCACCACCGCGGCGCGCGGCATGGCAGTGAGCACTGTGACGCCCGAACTCGAGGATACCGCCATCCGGCTGTTGCGGCTACTCGACCGGCCAGACGATATCCCCGCGCTGTTGCCGCTGATCGAGCAGGAAATGATCTACCGGCTTCTGACTGGGCCGCAAAGCGGTCGCCTGCGCCAGATGGCGGTAACCGAAAGCCAGTCGCACCAGATCAGCCGTGCCTGCGTCTGGCTGAAAGAGCATTACGCCCTGCCGCTGAAGATCGAGGACCTGGCGAGCCGGGTGAGCATGAGCGTCTCCTCGCTGCATCATCACTTCAAGGCGATCACCGCCATGAGCCCGATGCAGTACCAGAAGCAGCTACGGCTGCAGGAGGCGCGCCGACTGATGCTGGAGGACATGCTGGACGCCGGTTCGGCCGGTCATCAGGTCGGTTATGAAAGCCAATCCCAATTCAGCCGCGAATATGCCCGTCAATTCGGCGAGCCGCCGCTGCGCGATGTCGGCCGCGTGCGCCGCAGCCTGATGGACCGGCTGACCGGCGGGATGGAGTTGCTGAGCGAAGGCTAACGCTGCAAACAAGACCCGACCGAAAACCCGCTTTTCCAGGGGGCGGCATCCCGAATCCTGGGGATCGACGGTGCGTTTTTCCTTGGCCATAAGCGCCGGGGAACGGGGAGAATCACCACATGATGCCAGTCACCGTCAAAATGAGCGCCTGGCGGCAGGGAGAACTGCTGCGCGAACCGACTTTGCTGACGACGGTCGGCCTGCGGGAAACGCTGCTCAAGGCGCTCGATTACGATGAAGCCCGTGTTAATTTCGTCTGCCGGCAGGTGGAGGAAACCGGCGTCTATGAGCTTGGCGGCATACGCGGCGATTTCACCACGATGATCGAAAAGATCCTGCATTCTTAGCGTTTCGCCTGAATTTTCCGAACGCTGCCGGCGAGCATCGAACCGCCGGCAATGTCGATGTTTCAAACTTTAAGCTTTTTCTCGACCGCGACTTAACCGGCTCGCGGTATGCTTTTTGCGAACCATGAGAGGAACGCATGATGCGGGACCAGTCAAGAAACGCCTATTCGGCATTCGCGGAAGACCACCGGGAACTGGGAGCAGAAAAGCGTCCCTTCTCGCCAACGCTGCGACTGAAGGCTCTCATTGTTGCCTTTCTTCTCTGCCTGATGTTCTGGGGCGCCGTGTTCTATTTCTTCACGCGGTAGCAACGGTCCTCCAGGAACCCTGGCATTTTGCGGGTCCATCCCTCGTCCTTCGGCCACCCTGGATCAATCACGGCTGCTCGCGCGTCCCCGGCGCCGCCTCGCGCTGGTCGGCATCCTCCAGATCCGCATCCACGACATAACCGTCGCTACGCTGCCGGGCGGCCTCCCGCATCGCATCGAGGTTCGGCCGTTCGTCCGGCTCGATCCCGCCGCCATCGACGGTGCCATGATCGATCTCATGCTCCGCCTGAAGCCAATGCGCATTCTCCCGCCCATCCGGCGAGCCCGCCTCCTGCCATAGGCTGTGCGCCCGCTCCCTGATCCTGGTTTCACGATCTGACATGAGTCTGTCCTTTTCATCATCCGGCCATTGGCACGAACACCCGAACGGGCGAAATGTTCCGCATGGGTGATGCGGTTGAGGCCAAAAGAAAAGCCAAAATCTCTGAGAGAGATCTTGGCTTTAAACCGACGCGCATGGGGGAATGGCATCAGTAACGTCGAAGCGCTGAGGGGGCTTCGCTTCGACAGGTGGTAAACACGCGAGTGACGGTTTGGTTCCCGTCACTGAACAGGCGGCTTGCCTTTTGCCAGCATCAGCAGGTCGAGTTCGATCGATGAGGGGCCGAAGCGCTCATGGAGCGTACGGGCCTCCTCTTCGCTCAAATCGTATTTCCGCCGGAACTCCTCGAGAGAATAAGGCTCACCGCGTTTTTGCCTGGGTTTCAGCCTGGGTTCCGTCATGAGACATTACCAGTAGCGCCGGCGGATGATCGGCTCAGGCTGGGAAGCGGCGCCGAGAATATAGCCGATCCCAAGCCCGATCGCAGCGGCCACGAACAGCACGCTGCCGGTCGCCGCCGGATGCTCGCGCGCCGTTTGCGCGATCGCGTTTCCTTCGGCCCTGGCAACGTCAGCCGCCTTCTTGGCGGCCGGCGCTGCCGCATCGACGGCATTGGCGGCGCCATGGCGTACATCCGAAAAAGCCTGGGCCCCCTGCGCGGTGACGATCTTGGTCAAACGCGAGACCTCGGCGCGCAGAGATTCGATATCCTTGTTGGTCGTGGCTTCGGCCATGTCTTTCTCCTTCGTTGGTTGCACTGCAACGCACCAAGGAGAAAGATGTTCCCGAAGAAAGGAATTCTGACCGTCTAGCGCACCGGGAACCACCGCCTGTAAAGCAGGACTGAAAGCACGAGAACCACAAAGGCAGCCGGCCAGAAATCCGTCATCTGATCCCATGACCATCGCCACATCGCATATCCATCCAGATGCGGCGGTGGCATATCGACACTGATTTCGTAATCCCGCTTTTCACGCCCATGAAAATGGCCGCCCGCAAACGCAAGCCCGACCAGGATCGCAACGCGTCGTTCATACAGCAGCATCGCCGCCAGCCCGACAAGCCCCGCCATGACGAGAGCTTCAGCGATATGGCCGAGCCAGTCGAAATGTGATTGGAAATAGGTCCAGTCGATCATGCCGACAATGTCGGACAAACAATAGCGGCGGGCAAGGCTGAAATAGCCGCTCGCCCGATCATTTGAATGCATTCAACTGAGAGAATGTTGGTAGCGGGAGAGGGACTCGAACCCCCGACACGCGGATTATGATTCCGCTGCTCTAACCACCTGAGCTACCCCGCCATCGGACTTC
>NZ_DATJDJ010000127.1:0-2779 GCF_035497515.1 Pararhizobium sp.
GGATGTCGGTGAGAACGCCCGCCGGGATAGCAAGCAGGAAGATCGGCAGCGTGCCAGCGGCCTGAACCATGGCGACTGCGGCCGGCGACGCGGAAAGATCCGTCATCAGCCAGGAACTGGCGACATCGCGCATGAAGCTGCCGGTGTTACCAAGAACCGTGGCGATCCAGAGAACCGCGAAAACCGGCTGCGCGAGGGGAGCGAAGCTACCTCCGGAGGACTTTGCGGCACTCATTTGCCTTCTCCCTTCGTGAGGTCGATTGCTGCGACGAAGATGAACGCGCCTGCCAAGCCGAGATGCTCGATAAAGGCGTTGGTTGCCATCATGCGATCCATGCCGGGAGCCATTTCCCAGAACCGGAGAGCGATGAAGGTTGCCAGAAGCGTGAACCCGGCCAGGGCAAGGGCACCCGCCCAACGCATGAAGCCCGAAACCACCATGGTCGAAGCCGTCAGCTCGAAGGCGATGACGGCGACAGCAAAAAACGCCGCTGGATGGAGACCGAAATGATCCATCTCGGCCAATGCGCCGTTGAAATCGAAGATCTTGGTGATAGGCCCCTGAATATAGGCGGCACAAAGCGCGAGCAATGAAACTGTCCGTATGACGGGCGAACCGACGATACGCGCCAGACCGCTTCTGAATGGGCTGAAACTGTGAGATTGGTAGGTCATATCTGCTCCTGCGTGGTCGCCGATTAGATCGAGCGGCTGCGTTTGATGGAGCGATATTGGCTGGTTACTGCCTCGCCAACAATTGCAGCAATAATTTCGATTTAATTGCGGAATATGAAATTGTCTGAGGTCACTTTCGGGCGATCACGTAACCCCCCGAAAGTGTTGTTGGGATCAGACTGCCCAGCAGGAGCAGCCGAGGGCGCCGAAGAAACCCTTCAGGTCCGCAATCGGCAGTTTCGACGTCCATGCGCCTGCATGGTCGTGGCCGTGTACGCCGCAATCGCTGGCGCAGCCGCAACTCGAGATCGCCGTGCGGCGCAGCGAGCGGGCACCAGCCCCTTCCGGTTCGCCCCAGGCGGCATAACCGCCGAACTTGCGCACCGGAGACCAGTCGGGCATCGCTGGGGGCACGTCGTTCTCATCTAGCGCCTTGAAGTCGCCGGCGCCGTAGACGATCCTGCCGCCGACCATGGTTAGCTCCGATACGAGGAAGGAGATCTCGTCTTCGGCGCAGGCGAAGAAGTCCTTATCGGGAACGACAAGGTCAGCGAACTGGCCTTTCTCGATACGGCCTTTCTTGCCTTCTTCATTGGAGAACCATGTGACCTTTTCAGTCCACATCCGCAAAGCCGACTCGCGATCGAGGCAATTGGCGCGCGGGTAGAGCTGCATGCCGCCAACCGTCTTGCCCGTTACCATCCAGGACAGCGATACCCATGGATTATAGGAAGCAACACGGGTCGCGTCGGTGCCCGCCGAGACGTTGACGCCCTTGTCGAGCATCTTGCGGATCGGCGGGGTGGCTTCGGCAACACCTTGGCCATACCGCTCGACAAAATATTCGCCCTGATAGGCCATGCGATGCTGGGTTGCGATGCCCCCACCAAGCGCCGCGATGCGGTCGATCGAACGATCCGAGATGGTTTCGGCATGGTCGAAGAACCAGTTCAAACCTGCAAGCGGAATGTCCTTGTTGACCTTCTCGAAAACATCGAGTGAACGGGAGATCGTCTCGTCATAGGTGGCGTGCATGCGCCAAGGCCACCGGTTTTCGGCGAGAACCCGAACGACCTCCTCCAGTTCGCCTTCCATCTCGGGCGCCATTTCCGGCCGCGGCTGGCGGAAATCCTCGAAATCGGCGGCGGAAAAGACCAGCATTTCGCCAGCGCCGTTGTGGCGGAAGTATTCGTTGCCCTGCTTGTATTTGACCGACTGGGTCCACTTAAGGAAGTCTTCCTTCTCCTCCTTCGGCTTCTGCGTGAACAGGTTATAGGCCAGACGAACCGTCATCTGGTTTTCGTCAGAGAGTTTTTGAATGACCTCGTAGTCATCAGGGTAGTTCTGGTAACCGCCGCCTGCATCAATCACACCCGTCACGCCGAGACGGTTCAGTTCCCGCATGAAGTGGCGGGTCGAATTAACTTGGTAATCAAGCGGAAGCTTCGGTCCCTTGCCAAGCGTCGAATAGAGAATACCTGCATTTGGTGTAGCCAGCAGCAGACCAGTCGGGTTGCCATTGGCATCGCGCTTAATCTCGCCACCCGGCGGGTTTGGGGTGTCGCGGGTGTAACCGACGGCGCGAAGGGCAGCACCGTTCAGCAGCGCGCGGTCATAGAGATGCAGCAGAAACACCGGCGTGTCGGGGGCGATCGCATTGATCTCCTCAATGGTCGGCAGGCGCTTTTCGGCGAACTGGTGTTCGGTAAAGCCGCCGACGACGCGAACCCATTGCGGGGCCGGCGTGATCGCCACTTGGCGCCTCAGCATGTCCATCGCATCGGCCAGCGAGCGCACGCCATCCCAGCGCAGTTCCATATTGTAGTTCAGACCGCCGCGGATGACATGGGTGTGGTTGTCGATCAGGCCCGGCAGAACGCGCTTGCCCTTGAGGTCGATGATCTTGGTGTCCGGGCCGGCGAGCGCCATTATCTCGGCGTCCGTGCCAACCTCTTGAAAAAGGCCGTCCTTGATGGCGACTGCGGTCGCGTTCGGATTGCTCCGGTCAAGGGTGGTGAAGCGGCCGTTGTGAAGGATAAGGTCGGGATGCATGGTATCTACTCCGGTCTGTTTGGGATCGGCGGCATTGGCCGTTGCGAAGAGG
>NZ_DATJDJ010000128.1:0-39434 GCF_035497515.1 Pararhizobium sp.
GAAAACCACGGCGTCTTCACGCGCTGGGGCTTTGTCTGGTCAGCCGACGGCGTGCATCCAGGTTTTTCGCGCACGACCTTCATCGAGATGCGCAAGGCGATCTGATACGGTTTCGGGCCTAACCCACTCGCCAGCCAACAACCGTAAAAACCACTCAAGCCCGGCCGGGCAGGACGCGGTCCGGAGGGCGGTGTCCGTCGAAGAAGGTGCGGATGTTGATCACCACCTTGTCACCCATGTCGATGCGGCCTTCGAGCGTGGCCGAACTCATGTGCGGAAGCAGCACAACCCGGCCTTCGCTGGCAAGCTTGACCAGCTTCGGATTGACCGCAGGCTCGTTCTCGAAGACGTCGAGCCCGGCACCGGCAATCTTGCCTTCGCGCAGGCACTTGATCAGTGCCGTCTCGTCGATGATGCCGCCGCGCGCCGTGTTGACGATGGTGCTGGTCGGCTGCATCAGCGCCAGTCGTCGCGCCGAGAGCAGGTGATAGGTGGCCGGCGTCGAGGGGCAGTTGACCGAGACGATATCGACGCGGGCGAGCATCTGGTCGAGGCTGTCCCAATAGGTCGCCTCCAGCCTTTCCTCGGTCTCGGTGCTGACGCGGTTGCGGTTGTGATAATGGATCGACAGGCCGAAGGCCTTGGCGCGGCGGGCGACGGCGGTGCCGATCCGGCCCATGCCGACGATGCCGATGCGCTTGCCGGAAATGCGCCGTCCCAGCATCCAGGTCGGCGACCAGCCGGCCCACTCGCCCTTGCGATCCGTCAGGATATTGGCGCCTTCGACGAGCCGCCGCGGCACGGCGAGAATGAGCGCCATGGTCATGTCGGCGGTGTCTTCGGTCAGCACGTTCGGCGTGTTGGTGACGGTGATGCCGTGGCGCGCGGCGGCATCGATGTCGATATTGTCGGTGCCGTTGGAAAAGCTGGCGATCAGTTTCAGCTGCGGACCGGCCTGCTCGATCAGGGCCGCGTCGATCCGGTCGGTGACGGTCGGCACCAGCACGTCGGCGCGCTTGACGGCGGCCACCAGCTCGGGCTGCGTGCGCGGCGTATCGTCGATGTTCAGCTCCGCATCGAACAGTTCCCGCATGCGCGTCTCGACGACGTCAGGCAGTTTGCGGGTGATGAAGACCTTGGGTTTTTTCTTCGCGGTCATGCTGCCTGCTTGCCCTTGTTGACGGGTTTTTAACCAAGATGAGTAATCGTTCTCCCTGCAGTTCCATTTTCTACCAGACCCGGTGTGGAAGACAAACAAAACTCTGGATGTTCCCAGACGATTTGCCTGGCTTCAACGGGCCTCATGAGAATTTCCTCTGCAAGCTATTGAATTTTCTCGGAAAACGGATTTCGTCATGCGTCAGTTCCTTTCCAGGCTCGCTTTCGTCGTCACCGCGACACTGTCCATTGCAGCGACCGACGTGATACCGGCCCATGCGCAGGCAGCCAAGGGCGCGAGCGGTTTGCCGCTGCCCCGCTTCGTCAGCCTCAAATCCAAGAGCATTAACCTGCGCGTCGGACCAAGTGTCGATTATGCAATCGCCTGGCGCTACCTGAGGGCCGGCGTGCCGGTCGAGATCACCCAGGAATATGACAACTGGCGCAAGATTCGCGATGCCGACGGCACCGAGGGCTGGGTCAACCAGGCGCTCCTGTCCGGCGAGCGCACGGCGCTGACCGCACCCTGGATGCGCGGCAAGGGCGATGGCGTCTTCGTCAACATGCGCCGCGATCCGCAGGCGAACGCCGGCATCGTCGCCCGCATCGAGCCGGGCGTCGTCGTCCATGTCGGCGAGTGCAATGGCGAATGGTGCCGCGCCGATGCGCAGGGCACCGATGGCTGGATTTCACAGGGTGAGATCTGGGGCGCCTATCCGGGCGAAGCCTTCAAGTAAACTGATCGCCTGGGAAAGCGGTCAGAGAAGCCCCGCTTCCGACGCCGCCGTCTTCAGCGAGATCATCGGGCGCGGTCCGACCTGCTCGATGACGATGCCGGCCGCCAGGCTTCCAAGCCTGCCGCAATCGGCAAGCGTCCTGCCCGTCGTATAGCCATGCAGGAAGCCGGCGGCATAGAGATCACCGGCGCCGGTCGTATCGACGACCCGGCCGATCGTGGTCGCCTCGACCTTCACCCGCTCCTCCCCCTTGACGATGATCGAGCCCTCTTCGCTGAGCGTCACCGCGGCCAGCTTGCAATCCTGTGCGATCTGCGACAGCGCCTGTTCGAAATCCTCGGTCTCGTAGAGCGCGAGCGCTTCGGCGCGGTTGGCGAAGACGATATCGACCGTGCCGGAACGCATCAGGTCGAGGAATTCGGCACGATAGCGGTTGACGCAGAAACTGTCGGAGAGCGTCATCGCCACTTCGCGGCCGTTCTCGTGCGCGATGCGGGCGCATTCGCGGATCGCATCCTTGGCAAGCGGCGGATCCCACAGATAGCCTTCGAAATAGGTGACGGCCGCATCCGCGACCACCGACGGTTCGACATCGTCGGGGCCAAGTTCGACGCACGCGCCGAGATAGGTGTTCATCGAACGCTCGCCATCCTCGGTGACGAAGATCATGGAGCGTGCAGTCGGTGGCTCCTTTTCGAGCGGCTTGGTTTCGAAATGAACGCCTTGGGCGCGAATGTCATGGGCGAAGATCTCGCCGAGCTGGTCGTTGGCGACCTTGCCGAAATAGGCGGCCCGTCCGCCCAGGCTCGCGACACCCGCCGCCGTATTGCCGGCACTGCCGCCGGAGGCTTCGAGAGCCGGTCCCATGCGCGAATAGAGCAGTTCGGCGCGATTGGCGTCGATCAGGTTCATCGCACTCTTGATAATGCCATTGTGAACGAGAAATGCGTCGTCACATCGCGCAATGATATCCACGATCGCATTGCCGATTGTGAGCACATCGAATTTCGTCATCCGGAACCGCCTGGAATGTTTGCCTCAGCCGGTGTCCGGTAATAGCGGATTCCGGCCAGTTTGGAAGGGGCAAGCGAAAAAGAAGCCCATGCATGCCGATTTTACTTGATATAGGAAATAAACGTTTCCTATATAGTCGACATGGAAAACAAAGCCGGCCTGCCAACACCCGACCTGCCACAGGAGACGCGCCTGCGCGGTCGCCCGAGAGAGTTCGATATCGACCATGCGCTCGATTGCGCCATCGCGGTGTTTTCGGCGCGCGGCTATCACGGAACGTCCATCAATGACCTGACGGCGGCGATGGAACTCACCCCCGGCAGCCTTTACAAAGCCTTCACCGACAAGCGCGGCATCCTGCTTGCGGCCTTCGACCGGTACCGCCTGGTGCGCAGCACCAAGCTGAAAGCGGCCATCGATCCACATCCGCTTGGCCGCGAGAAAGTCTGCGCCACGCTGCAATTCTATGCCGAGGCCGCCCATGGCGAGCACGGACAATGCGGCTGTCTCGTCATCACCACGGCGACCGAACTGGCGGCCTATGATCCGGTTGCCGTTGCGCGGGTGGAAAAGGCGCATGCTACCAACGAGGCCGTGGTGCGCGACTGCATATTGCTCGGCCAGGCCGATGGATCAATTCCGGCCGGCGTCAACGCCGACGACACTGCTCGTGCCATGCTCTGCCTGCTGCAGGGCATGCGTGTCCTTGGCAAGACCGGACGCAGTCGCGACCAGATGCTGGCGGTGGCCGCCGTGGCGATGAAACTTCTCGACTGATCAAGTCAATCTGAACAAGACAATCCGAATTTCTGCATCTGGAGACGACCGTGACCACCATTGCTGCCCCCGGCGATCTTGCCGTCGAGCCGAAACCCATGTCGTCGGCAATGACCTTCCTGCTGGCTGCCGCCTGCGGCCTGATCGCTGCCAACCTCTATTATGCACAGCCCCTGATCGGGCCGATCAGCACCTCGCTCGGCCTGTCGCCGGGCGCCGCCGGGCTGATCGTCACGCTGACACAGGTCGGCTATGGGCTTGGCCTGCTGTTCATCGTTCCGCTCGGTGATCTCTTCGAAAACCGCAAGCTGATTCTCTCGGTCATGGGGCTTGGCACGCTTGCCGTCATCGGGGCTGGGCTGGCCTCGACGCCGCTGCCGTTCCTGGCGTCGGCCTTCTTCATCGGCCTCGGCTCCGTCGCCATCCAGATCATCGTGCCCTATGCGGCACACATGGCGCCGGAAGCCCATCGCGGCCAAGCGGTCGGCAATGTCATGAGCGGGTTGATGGTCGGCATCATGCTGGCGCGGCCGGCCTCCAGCTTCATTGCCGAGTTCCTGCCCTGGCACATGGTCTTCTTCATCTCGGCAGCGGTTCTGGTCGCTCTCGCGCTGACCCTGTCGCGCGCCTTGCCGCCGCGTGTCCCGCAGACGGGGCTCAGCTATGGCGGCCTTTTGGCGTCGATGGCGCGGCTTGTCTTGACGACACCGATCCTGCGCCGCCGCTCGCTCTATCAGGCGGGCATGTTCGCCGCCTTCAGCCTGTTCTGGACGACGACCCCGCTGCTGCTGTCAGGCCCCGAGTTCGGCCTGTCACAAGGACAGATCGCGCTGTTCGCGCTGGCTGGAGCCGCGGGTGCGATCGCAGCCCCGATTGCCGGGCGGCTGGCGGATCGTGGCTGGAGCTATCTCGCAACACGGCTATCCATGCTGTCCGTCGCCGTCGCCTTCCTCATCACCCATATCGCACCGGAAGGCTCGCTGCCGGCGCTGGCTTTGCTGACGTTTGCCGCGATCCTCCTCGATTTTGGGGTCACCACCAATCTCGTTCTCGGCCAGCGCGCCATCTTCGTGCTCGGCGCCGAATACCGCAGCCGCCTCAACGGCCTTTACATGGCGACCTTCTTTGCCGGCGGCGCCATCGGTTCGGCGCTCGGCGGCTGGCTCTATGCCGAAGGCGGCTGGTGGGCGGCATCCATGCTCGGCCTCGCGCTTCCCGTCAGCGCCTTGCTTTATTCGCTCACCGAGCGCCGGCGCGCCTGATTCGGTCAGGCGGGCACGGCGGAGGCGTGAAATTGCGCGGCATATTCTGCGGTCGGCGGGATTGGCTTGATCACGTCGATCAGGACGCCATTCGGATCGGCGGTGATGAAATGCCGCTGGCCGAAATCCTCGTCACGCAACGTCAGGAGGATCGGCAGGCCCGCAGCCTGGAATTCCGCATAAAGGGCATCGGGGTCCTCGACCTCGAAATTCAGAAGCAGGCCCGAAGCCCTGCCGCGCCCTCTCTCAGGAATAGTGTGGTGGCTGCCGTCGAGGATGGCGAGCGTGACGCGTTCGTCCAGCGTCGACTGCAGGTGAACATACCACTCGGCGGTGAACAGGGCTTCGAATCGCAGATGGCGTTGATAGAAATCAGCTGTCGCCGGGACATCGTTCGTCATGATGACGGGGTAATAGGAGGTGATTTTCATGGCTTCCGTCTCCTCTGAAATTTAGATACAGTCTGCATGTGTTTTTCAAGTAACATACATACAGATTGTATGTAAAGGTGGAAATGTGAGACGCAGCAACAGCGAGCGCACGGAAACGATGCGGGCAGCTCTGATCGCGGCGGCCCGCACGCTCTTTGTCGAAAAAGGCTATGCCGACACCGCAACCCCGGAGATCGTCGCGGCTGCCGGCGTAACGCGCGGCGCGCTCTATCATCATTTCGAGGACAAGAAGGCGCTGTTTGCCGCTGTCGTTGCCAAAGAGGCGAGGGCGGTGAGCGAAGAGATAGAAAGCGCATCCTTGGGATCGGCGACGGCGCGTGACGCGCTTCTCGACGGCACCCGCGCCTATTTCGATGCCTTGGCCGCGCCGGGACGCATACGGCTCCTGCTGTTGGACGGTCCGTCCGTGCTCGAAATGGATGCTATGCAACGCCTCAATGGAGAGACATCTGAAGCCAGCCTCAAGGCAGGCATTCGCGACCTCTTCGCCGCCAGCAGAAAACCGGCGGACCGGTTGGATGCCGTGACCGATCTTCTTGGCGCGGCCTTCGACCGGGCAGTCCTTGCCATTGCAGCCGGCGCTGACCGTAAGGATTACGAACAGGCAATCGCCGCGCTGATCGACGGTCTCGTCCGATAGTTCGGGTCAGATGATCTGTGCGGGCAGCTCCACCAGCGGCGCCGGGATCGTATTGGTCTTTTCCGCCGCTCTGCAGATATCGGCGATGACGCAAGCGGTGCATTCGGGTTTACGCGCCTTGCAGCAATAGCGCCCGTGCAGGATCAGCCAGTGATGGGCGTGGTAGAGATAGTGGTCGGGAATGATCCGCATCAACTGGTCTTCCACCTCGTCCGGGGTCTTGCCCGGCGCCAGACAGAGCCGGTTGGCGATGCGGAAGATATGGGTATCGACCGCCATCGTCGATTGGCCGAAGGCCATGGACAGCACGACATTGGCGGTCTTGCGCCCGACGCCGGGCAGGGTGATCAGCTCTTCCCGCGTGCGCGGAACCTCGCTGCCGAACTCGGCGATCAGCTTTTCGCTGAGCGCGATGACGTTCTTCGCCTTGTTGCGATAGAGCCCGATCGTCTTGATGTGCTCGCGGACCTGGTCTTCGCCGAGCGCAACCATCTTTTCCGGTGTGTCCGCGGCGGCAAACAGCGCCCGCGTCGCCCTGTTGACGCCGGCATCGGTCGCCTGTGCGGACAGCGCGACGGCGACCACAAGCGTGAACGGATTGACGTGCTCCAACTCGCCCTTCGGCTCCGGCCGCTGGATCGAAAACCGGCGGAAGATCTCCTCGATTTCCGACGGACTGTAGATGGATTTCGACTTCGTCTTTGAATTCGTCTGGGCGCGGCCGGGTGTCGCGGTTTTCGCTTTTGCCGGCTGGACTGCTGATTTCGGCTTCACGTTTTTCATCCTGCATCTATAGTCATTCGTCATGAATGATGGCAACGCCGAGATGTCAGCTCTGGACCAGCCGGTGTTTTCCGCCGAGCTAACCCCCTACCGTTCGCTGGGCGTGAAGGGCCTCAAGGTCTTCTTCGCGATCGCCGGCCTGATGAGCCTTGCCCATATCTTCGTCTTCATGGTCATTGGTGCCTGGCCGATCGTGTTCTTCTTCGGGCTGGATTTCCTGCTCCTGTTCGGCGCCTTCTGGCTGAACAACCGGGCCGCCCGTGCCCGCGAGGAAATCAGCGTTTCGCGCCTGGACGTGTCAGTGCGCAAGTTCACCCCGGCCGGCCGGATGACCGAGCATCGGTTCAATCCGTTCTGGACCCGGTTCAATATCGCCCGCCACGAGGAGATCGGCATCGTCTCGATGCAAATCAGCGACCGGCGTCGGGCAACCGATATCGGCTCCTTCCTCAACCGGGACGACCGCGAGACCTTCGCCGCCGCCTTTTCCGGAGCGCTGGCCACCGTGAAACGGCGGTAACGCAATTCCAGCAAACGTGGGGACCGGTTTTGCGTCCGGAATTGCGACACTTCAAAGCAAGAATCGGGTGGCGAACACCCGGTCGGAGTGATTATCTCTGGGGCCAAGGAGATAAGCGATGAATATCACCACATCCATTCCGTCCGACATCACCCCGCAGGGCAGCGATTACGACACCGTCAGTCGCGTCGTCGAACTGCTGACCGAGACGTATCGCGACCAGCCGTCGCTCGAAAGTATCGCTGGCGAACTCGGCCAGTCACCGACGCAGTTGCAGAAGACGTTTACGCGCTGGGCCGGCCTGTCGCCGAAGGCATTTTTGCAGGCGGTCACGCTCGACCATGCCAAGCGGCTGCTGCGGCAGGAAGAATTGCCATTGCTCGAAACCAGCTACGAACTCGGTCTGTCCGGTCCGTCGCGGCTACATGATCTGTTCGTTACTCATGAGGCGATGTCGCCGGGCGAATGGAAGCTGCGTGGCGGCGGCCTGACGATCCGCTATGCCTTTCATCCGTGCCCGTTCGGCGTGGCCCTGGTCATGGTCACCGATCGCGGTCTCGCCGGCCTCGCCTTCAACGATGCCGGCGCCGAGAAGGCCAGTTTCGAGGACATGGCAAGCCGCTGGCCGAATGCTGAGTTCATCGAGGATAGCGCCGCCACAGCAGGCTATGCCGCCCGCATCTTCGATTCGCG
Organism: Pararhizobium sp.; assembly: GCF_035497515.1. GTDB lineage: Bacteria > Pseudomonadota > Alphaproteobacteria > Rhizobiales > Rhizobiaceae > Pararhizobium. Next base: position 8,037 of record NZ_DATJDJ010000128.1, read on the forward strand.
CCAGTGGAGCGCGCAAGAACCTCTGCGTGTCGTGCTGATCGGATCGGACTTCCAGATCCGTGTCTGGGAATCGCTTCTGAAAATCCCGATGGGCAAGGCCGTCACTTATTCCGATATCGCCTCGGATATCGGCCAGCCCACCGCCTCGCGCGCCGTCGGCGCCGCCGTCGGTCGTAATCCCATCTCCTTCGTAGTGCCTTGCCACCGGGCGCTCGGCAAGAGCGGAGCACTCACCGGCTATCATTGGGGCCTGACCCGCAAGCGGGCGATGCTGGGGTGGGAAGCGGGGAAGGTGTGACGGGGGAGGCTCTCCTCACGCTCCGTCATCCCAGTGTTCGTCACAGGGATCCAGTCACCGCGCGTCTGCGCGGTGAAAGAGCCGTTCAATTTTCAAAGGGTCCTTTGACTCGACGGACGTCGGGTCGCTGGATGCCCGTGAAAGGCACAGGCATGACGGAGAACGCCTCCGTGCACGAAGGGCAATATCCAGCCCTCAATGCGCCCCGGACATATCGCCCAGAACTTCCTTGGAGGCGACGGTGGAATCGGCGTTGAGTTTGTAGACCATCGGCACGCCGGTCGCGAGGTTGAGCGCCAGGATCTGCTCCTTGGTCAGGCGATCGAGCACCATGACGAGCGAGCGCAGCGAATTGCCGTGGGCGGCGACGAGGACGTTTTCGCCGCGAAGAACGCGCGGCAGGATTTCCGTCAGGTAATAGGGCCAGACGCGGGCGCCGGTATCGCGCAGGCTTTCGCCGCCCGGCGGGGGCACGTCGTAGGACCGGCGCCAGATATGCACCTGCTCCTCGCCCCACTTGGCGCGGGCATCATCCTTGTTCAGGCCGGACAGGTCGCCATAGTCGCGTTCGTTCAGTGCCTGGTCCTTGATGGTTTCGAGACCGGGCTGGCCGATATTGTCGAGGATGAGCTTCAGCGTGTGCTGGGCGCGCGTCAGGACCGAGGTGAAGGCGATGTCGTACTTGATGCCGTATTCGGCAAGCGCCTTGCCGCCGGTATTGGCTTCCTCGATGCCGAGCGCGGTAAGGTCGGGATCCTTCCAGCCGGTGAACAGGTTTTTCAGGTTCCAGTCGCTCTGGCCGTGACGCACAAGGACGAGGGTGCCGCTCATGATGATATTCCTCCGGGGGATTTAAAGGTTCAGGACAGCCCGAGCACGTCGAGCATGGAATAGAAGCCGGGTTTCAGGTCGCGGGCCCAGAGCGCTGCCGTGACGGCGCCGCGGGCGAAGATCGACCGGTCGGTCGCGCTGTGCGACAGTGTCACCTGCTCGCCTTCGCCGGCAAGGATGACGGAATGTTCGCCGATGACCGAGCCGCCGCGCAGCGTGGCAAAGCCGATCGTGCCGGGGACGCGGGCGCCGGTATGGCCGTCGCGCACCCGCACGGAATGCTCGGCAAGACCGATCTCACGGCCCCTGGCCGCGGCTTCGCCGAGAAGCAGCGCGGTGCCGGACGGCGCATCGACCTTGTGCTTGTGGTGCATTTCGAGGATTTCGATATCCCAGTTGGCCGGACCGAGCGCCTGGGCCGCCTGCTGCGTCAGAACGCCGAGCAAGTTGACGCCGAGGCTCATATTGCCTGATTTGACGACCCGTGCATGACGGGCAGCCGCCTTGAACTTGTCCTCGTCCTCCGTCGAACAGCCGGTCGTGCCAATGACATGGACGATGCGGGCCTGGGCGGCGAGAATGGAGAACTCGACCGAGGCCGCGGGCGAGGTGAAATCGAGCACGCCTTCGGCTTCGACAAAGGCTTCCAGCGGCTTGTCGCCAATGATCACCCCGGTCGGGCCAAGCCCGGCGACTTCGCCGGCATCGCGGCCGGCGAAAGGAGAACCGGGACGTTCGATGGCGGCAAAGACGGTTGCGCCCGGCATCGCGTGAATGGTGCGGATCAGCGTCTGTCCCATCCGGCCAGCGGCGCCAACCACCACGAGTTTCATGTCCGTCCCGCTCATGCCTGCCTCGATTTCATCAGATCAGTGGTTCGGCTTCCGCCGCCGGTTGCGTCGCTGCCGTGCCCTGGAGATTGTGCAGGCGAGCGTAAAGACCGTCGCTGCGCCGCGCAAGCGCCTCATGGGTGCCTTCCTCGACAACCAGGCCGTCCTTCATGACGATGATCTTGTCGGCATTGACGACAGTCGAGAGGCGGTGGGCGATGACGACGACGGTGCGACCGCTCATGGCGTAATCAAGTGCCTTCTGCACGGCGGCTTCCGATTCGGTATCGAGCGCCGAGGTCGCCTCGTCTAGCAGCAGGATCGGCGCCTGGCGCACCAGCGCGCGGGCGATCGACAGGCGCTGGCGCTGGCCGCCAGATAGCGTCACGCCGTTTTCGCCGACCGCCGTGTCGTAACCCTGGGGCTGCATGCTGATGAAGTCATGGGCATAGGCGAGCTTCGCCGCTTCCTCGACCTCGGCATCCGTTGCTTCCGGCCGGCCGTAGCGGATATTGTCGCGGATCGAGCCTTCGAACAGATACGGCTGCTGCGAGACATAGGCGAGGCCATTGCGCAGCGATTGCTTGGTGATATGGGCAATGTCCTGCCCGTCGATCAGGATTTCGCCGCCGGAGGGATCATAGAAGCGAGGGATAAGGCTGATGACGGTTGACTTGCCGGCGCCGGAAGGGCCGACCAGCGCCGTCGTCTTGCCGCCCTCGGCGAAAAAGCTCACGCCCTTCAGGATTTCGTCGTTCTGGTTATAGCCGAAGCGCACATTGCGGAATTCGATCGAGGCCTGGTTAAGCGTCAGGGCCGTGGCGTCAGGCAGGTCGCGCTGGTGCGGGACCGTATCGAGGATTTCGTAGATCATGCGCGCGTTGACGACGGCGCGTTCGAGCGATATCTGCAGCTTGGCAAGGCGCCGCGCCGGATCGTAGGCCATCAGGAGTGCGGTGACGAAGGCGAAGAACGCGCCGGGCTGTACGCCGTTATAGATAGAGCGGAAGGCGGCATAGGCAAGCACGCTGGAAATGGCGAAGCCGGCAAAGGTTTCCGTCATCGGGGCGGTGCGTTCGCTCAGCCGGGCAATGCGGTTGGCGCGGTTTTCGGCCCGATCGATAATGCTTTCGACCCTGCCCTTCAGCTGCTCTTCCATCGTGAAGGCCTTGACGATGGTAATGCCCTGAATGGTCTCCTGCATGGCGCCGAGAACATGGCTGTTGATCTCGACGGATTCCCGCGTCGCCTGCCTCAGCCGCCGCGAAATATAGCGCAGGCCGATCAAAAGCGGCGGTGCGATGACGAAGACGATCACCGTCAGCAGCCAGTCTTTGCTGATCATCACGCCGATCAGGGCGATGAGGGTCAGGAAGTCGCGCGCAAGCGAGGTGACGGTCATGTTCAGGACGTCACGGATGCCCGAGACGTTCTGGCTGATCTGCGCCGAGATCCGCGCCGAACGGGTGTCGCTGAAATAGCCGACGCTGAGCGCCATCAGATGCGAATAAAGCCGGCGCTGGTAGCTGGCGACGATGCTGTTGCCGATCTTCGACAGTGCCACGGCCTGGCCATAGGTGGCAAAACCGCGCAGCACGAAAGCGATGAAGATGGCGCCGCAGATATAGACGACGATATCGGCCCGCTTATTGGCGAAAGCCTCGTTGACCACCGATTCCATGATCCAGGCGGTAAAGGCCGTCGACGCCGCAATGACGGCGAGGCAGGCGATGGCGAAGATATAGCCACGCAGATGCGCACGGCCGTTTTCGGCGATGACCCGCTTGAGCACGCTGGTAATCGTCTCGCGGTCAACGGCTGGCAGCTTTGTCTTGGCTTGTTTCAAGCGTGTTTCCTTAAAGCCCGGTGCATGCCCGTGAGCATCCCGTTTTCCCGCGCTCTATAGTCCCTTGCTCCCCGTTTGGCGAGTCCAAGCGGCTGGCCCCGCCTCAAGTTCTCCAGCGCCGTCCCTCAGTTGCCACACCGAACCGGGACGGCGTGCGCGAATAGGCGGCAAGGCCGGAAAGGGCGGCCGTTGGATGAGTGACCACGAAGGTCGGGATTGTTTTCAGCAATGCGGAATGCGGGGCCTTGTCCTCGAAGGCCTGGCGGAATTCCGGCTTTTTCAGCGCCGGCAGGATCTTCTGCGAAATGCCGCCGGCGAGGAACACCCCGCCGCGCGCCATGAAGATCATCGCCATGTCGCCGGCGACGCGGCCGAGATAGGTCGAAAACAGCGAAACGGTCTCGGCGGCGGCCTCGTCGCTGCCGGCGAGTGCCGAGGTTGTCACCGCCGCCGGATCGGCCAGATGCGCATCCCGGGCCTTCGATTCGCAGACGGCGCGGTAGATGTTCATGATGCCGCGGCCGCAAAGCAGCTGTTCGGCGGAAATGCGCCCCTCGATCGGCTCGAGGAAAGGCCAGATTTCATAGTCGCGTTTAGAGCGCGGTCCGACATCGACATGGCCGCCTTCGCCGGGAACCGGAATCCAGGCGTGCTGGGCATGAACGAGGCCGGCGACACCGAGGCCGGTGCCGGGGCCGAGAACGGCGCAGGAGGCGGATTCGAGAATGGAGCCGGGGCCGATCTGTTCGCGGCCTTCCTCGCCGATCGAGGCAATGGCGAGCGCCTGCGCCTCGAAATCGTTGATGATGATCACGTCTTCCAGCGACAATGCCTTCAGCATGACCTTGGGCTTGATCACCCAGCCGGCATTGGTGAGCGGAATGTCGTCGCCCTTGACGGGGCCGGCGACCGCGATGATGGCGGAGCGCGGCTGCACCGAGGTCTTGTCGAGAATGCTGGTCTGCAGCGCTTCCTCGATGCTGGCATAGCTTGTCGTCGGGATGATCGGAAACATCTTCGGCTCGGCGAAGGCGTCGGTCAGCAGGCCGAAGCGCGCATTGGTTCCGCCGATATCGCCGATCAGGATCGGGAACGTCAGGTTGCTGTCGGTGTCGGTGAACGAGGGCATGGAATGTTCCGTTGTGATCGCGCGGACGTCGAGCTTGATGGGAAAGCTTTATCAGGGATGGTTGAAATCGATCAACCGTTCAGCGGTCGCCCGGTTGAGCGCCATCGGAATATCGTAGACGGTGGCCAGCCGCATCAGCGCCTTGACGTCGACATCGTGCGGCATGGCGGTCAGGGGGTCTGTGAAAAAGATGAGCATGTGGACATCGCCTGTGGCGATCATCGCGCCGATCTGCTGGTCGCCGCCAAGCGGGCCGCTCTTCAGGCGGATGACGTCAAGGCTGGGGCAGGCCTCCTGAACCCGACCGCCAGTGGTTCCGGTCGCGACGATCTTCCAGTTGGCAAGCACAGCCTCATTGGCCTGCGCAAACGTCGCCAGATCGTCCTTCTTCTGATCATGCGCAATCAGCGCCACGCATTTTGTCATTCGTCCCACCCCCGCGCCAGTCGGCGTCGTCGATCTTTAAATCGATTTGATTTTCTCTACATGAGCGGCGGACGCTTGGAAAGACCGGCGGAACGCGCAGGCTTTGATCTACTGCACTGGCCGGACAAGCGGCACCGGAACGTCGCTGTCGGGCAGGTCGCCCGAAGCATTGATCACCTGTTCGATCGCCGTATTGCCGGCTTGCGGCTCTGGCGCGACATAGGCATTGCCATAGGTCGCCGATTGCTCGGAATTCGCAGGCGCAGCCAGAACGGCCGTGCAGGCTTTGGGCAGATCGGACAGCATCGTGAATTTCGGCTTCACGGGCTTGGCGTTCGGGTCCTTCTTCGGCTTCGCCCAAGGCTCCTTGGTGAACCACCAGGCCAGCGACTTGTCGCAGCCGTCGCCCCTTGCCACCGGTGCCTGCGCCTTGCAGCCGGATGCGCCCGGCGGGCAATGCATGCGGATGTGGAAATGTTCGTCATGGCCATAGACCGGGCGCACCTTGCCGAGCAGGTCGCGGTCGCCGGTCCAGGTGTCGCAAAGCTTCTTCTTGATCGCCGGGTTGACGAAGACGCGCTCCACCTGCGGATAGCTCGCCGCCTGCATCACCAGCTGGGCGTGGATCGGCGTCCAGCGGGCCGGATTGACGGTCAGGAACTTGCTCTTGTCGAGCATGGAGACGAACGGCATGTCCTCGCGGGCCTGCGCGGTCAGCGGCTGGGAGGGCTTCGACTGGAACCAGATATCCGCGTCGAGCCCGACCTGGTGGGAGGCGTGCCCGGTAATCATCGGGCCGCCGCGCGGCTGCGAGATATCGCCGATGAGGATGCCCGAGCCCCAGCCGAGACGGACGGCGTCCTGCGAGAATTTTTCGAGAAGCTGGATCATTGCCGGGTTGCCCCAGCGGCGGTTGCGCGACAGGCGCATCGCCTGCCAGGTCGGCCCATCGGTCGGGATCGCCACGGCGCCGGCCATGCAGCCCTTGGCATAGAATCCGAGTGGGCTGGCGGCTGCGAGGCTCGGCAGCTTGACCTTGCCGAAGATCTGTTTGGCGGGCGTTGCGTCAGCCGCCGCCGCATCGCCGGCGATGAGGCTGAAACCACAGAGCGCAGCAAGCGCGATCGTTCCCAAATGCCGAATGAAACCTGCCTGCATTCCCGCCATTGTCCGTCCATTCCCGATGATCAAAGCATGCCGGGCCTGCGGCAAAGCCGAAACGCCGGGTACCCTCGGCTGCATTGACACACTCTCTTTGTGTCAGCCTTGTGGGACACGCGACCGTGATCCAAAAAAAATGCCCGATTTGAGACGGCTTCTGTCAATTGCCCGGATTTTGCCTATTCTGTCCGCCAAGCAAGACAAGAGCAAAAACGGTATGCGGGGTATTGGCATGAATTTCAGAAACGCGCTGACCATGGCGGCATTGGCGCTGGTGTCATTGGCGGCTGTGCCGTCCATCGCCCAGGAGCAACTGGCGTGGCATCAGGGCACGGCAACGATTGGCGAACTGAAATACAAGGATGGTTTCTCCCGCTTCGATTACGTCAATCCGGATGCGCCGAAGGGCGGCCATATCAATCTGGCCGCGTCGGGTACGTTCGATTCCCTCAACCCGCTTCTTGCCAAGGGTGAGCAGGGTGCGGGAATCTCGGCGCTGACCTTCGAGACGCTGCTCAAGCCATCCATGGATGAGGTCGCCTCCGACTACGGCCTTCTGGCCGAGGCTGTCGCCTATCCGCATGATTTTTCCTATGTCAAATTCCGGCTGCGGCCCGAGGCGAAATGGCAGGATGGCCAACCGGTGACGCCGGAAGATGTTGTCTTCAGCTTCGATCAGGTGAAAGCCAATGATCCGCAGAAGGAATTCTACTACAAGCACGTCACCAAGGCCGAAAAGACCGGCGACCGAGAAGTGACTTTCTCTTTCGATGAAAAGAGCAATCGCGAACTCCCCAAGATCGTCGGCGAATTGGTGATCGTCCCGAAACACTGGTGGGAAGGCACGGACGCCAAGGGCGAACAGCGCGACATTTCGAAAACCTCGCTTGAAATTCCGATGGGATCAGGTCCCTACAGGATCGCGTCCATGACGCCTGGGGCGACCATCCGCTACGAATTACGTGACGATTATTGGGGCAAGACCCTCAACGTGAACATCGGCCAGAACAATTTCGGCTCGATCAGCTATGCCTATTATGCCGATCTCGGCGTGTCCTTCGAAGCGTTCCGTTCCGGCAATGCGGATTACTGGTGGGAGAATTCCGCCAAGCGCTGGGCGACGTCCTATGATTTTCCGGCGGTCAAGGATGGCCGCATCAAGCGGGAGGTGCTCGACAACGATTACCGCAACAGCGGTATCCTGGTTGGCTTCATTCCCAACCTCCGACGTGAGAAATTCCAGGACGAACGGGTCCGCGAGGCCCTCAACTACGCGTTCGATTTCGAGGAATTGAAGCGGACGATCTTTTATAACCAGTATGACAGGATCAACAGCTACTTCTTCGGCTCCGAACTCGCGTCCGGCGGACTGCCGCTAGGCCGCGAACTCGAAATCCTCAACGAGTTGAAGGATCAGGTGCCGCCACAGGTTTTTACCACCGAATACAAGAACCCGGTCGGCGGCGACCAGACGAAGCAGCGTGACAATTTGCGCAAGGCAATCGCCCTGTTCAAGGAAGCGGGATACGAACTCAAGGGCAACCGTATGGTCAATTCGAAGACTGGGGAACCTTTCAGTTTCGAAATCCTGCTGGATGGCCCGACGATCGAGGTCGTGGCCCTGCCTTTCGCCCAGAATCTGAAGAAGATCGGCGTGCAGGTGAACGTGCGCACAGTTGATTCCTCGCAATACACCAACCGTTGGCGTTCGCGTGATTTCGACATGATTTATCTGGGCTGGGGCCAGTCGCTCAATCCCGGCAACGAGCAGGCGGAATATTGGGGATCGGATTCAGCCAAGCGTGACGGTTCGCAGAATTATGCGGGCATCAGCGATCCCGGCATCGATGCGCTCATTCGGCGGATCATCTTCGCCAAGGATCGCGATGAACTGATTGCGACGACGAAGGTACTCGACCGGGTGCTTCTGGCGCATCACTACGTCATCCCGAGCTATACCGGTCGATATTCCCGCATCGCCTATTCGAGCAATCTCATCCGTCCTGCGGAACTGCCGAAATATGCTGTCGGTTTTCCGACGATCTGGTGGTCGAAAGACGCCGCGGCGCAATGAAAGCCTTGCACAGGGCTCACTGCGTACTCCAAATGCAGTTATGCGAATCAATGCGGGTGCCGGTGTCAGCCGGCGTCCTGAAGGAGATCAGCGGATTGACGACGATGAGGCGGGTTGCCGCTAACAGCGGATCGGATCGGATTGCCGGACAGGCCGGGGAGCAAATCTGATGGGCGCCTATATCCTGCGCCGGCTGCTGCTGATGATCCCGACGATCATCGGCATCATGGCCATTTCTTTCGCCGTCATCCAGTTCGCGCCCGGCGGTCCGGTAGAGCAGGTGATCGCCGATCTGACGGACCAGAACCAGGGCGGCGACCGCCTGTCGGGTGGCGGCAGCGATCTGGCCGGACAGCAGTTCGGCGGAGACGACTCCTCCGGCAAATACCGTGGCGCCCAAGGTCTCGATCCGGATTTCATCAAGAAGCTGGAAAAGCAGTTCGGCTTCGACAAGCCGCCGCTGGAGCGCTTCGGCCAGATGATGTGGAACTATATCCGCTTTGATTTCGGCGAAAGCTTCTTTCGCAATACCTCGGTCATCGATCTCATCCTCGACAAGATGCCGGTGTCGATTTCGCTCGGCCTCTGGATCCTGTTGTTCTCTTATGCGATTTCCATTCCACTCGGCATCAAGAAGGCCATATCGGACGGCTCCACCTTCGATGTCTGGACCTCGGGCATCATCATCGTCGGCTATGCGGTGCCGGGTTTCCTGTTCGGCATCCTCTTGATCGTGCTGTTCGCAGGCGGTTCCTTCTTCGACTGGTTTCCGTTGCGCGGTATCGTCTCGGACAATTTCTATCAACTGAACTGGTGGCAGAAGATCCTCGATTATTTCTGGCACATGACCTTGCCGCTGATCACGCTGCTGCTGTCGGCCTTCGCCACCACGACGCTTCTGACAAAGAATTCCTTCATCGACGAGATCAAGAAGCAATATGTGACGACGGCAAGGGCCAAGGGCCTGAACGAACTACAGGTGCTTTACGGTCATGTTTTCCGAAACGCCATGCTGATCATCATCGCCGGTTTTCCGGCAGCCTTCATCACGGCCTTCTTCACCGGGTCGCTGCTGACGGAATATATCTTCTCGCTCGATGGGCTTGGCCGGCTTGGTTATGACGCCATCGTCAAGCGGGACTACCCGATCGTGTTCGCGACCCTCTACATCTTTTCGCTGATGGGCCTGCTGGTCGGTCTCCTGTCCGATCTGGTCTATACCTGGGTCGATCCACGCATCGATTTCGACCGGAGGGATGTCTGATGGCCGACATTACCGCCAACCCGGCCATTGTCACCGGTACTCCCGGCCGCCTGTCGCCGGTCAATCGTCGCCGCTGGGAAAACTTCAAGGCCAATCGCCGGGGCTCTTGGTCCTTCTGGATATTCCTCGTGCTGTTCGCCTTGAGCCTTTGCGCCGAGTTCATCGCCAACGACAAGCCGGTTCTTGCGTCCTACAAGGGCGAAATCCTGGTGCCGGTGCTGGTCGATTACCCGGAGGAAAAATTCGGCGGCTTTTTGGCCCAGACCGACTATAGGTCCGATTTCATACGCGACGAGATCGAGGCCAATGGCTGGATGATCTGGCCACCGATCCGCTACTCCTACCAGACGGCCAACTCGAATATTCCCCACTCCGCACCAACGGCGCCCTTCTGGCTGATGGACAGCCAGGAGCGCTGCTCCGGCTATCCGCAAGGGGCCGACGATCCCGCCTGTACGCTCGGCAATCTCAACTGGCTCGGCACCGACGACCAGGCCCGCGACGTGACCGCGCGGATGATCTATGGTTTCCGCATCTCCGTTCTCTTTGGTCTGATGCTGACCGTTGCGTCTGCGGTCGTCGGTGTGACCGCCGGTGCGGTGCAGGGCTATTTCGGCGGCTGGACGGACCTGCTCATGCAGCGCTTCATCGAGATCTGGTCGTCCATGCCGGTTCTCTACATCCTGCTGATCATCGCGGCGATCCTGCCGCCCGGCTTCTTCGTGCTGCTTGGCATCATGCTCTTGTTCTCCTGGGTCGGTTTCGTCGGCATCGTGCGGGCCGAATTCCTGCGCGCCCGGAATTTCGAATATGTCCGCGCCGCGCGGGCGCTCGGCGTCAACAACCGGACGATCATGTTCCGCCATCTCCTGCCCAATGCCATGGTGGCGACGCTGACCTTCCTGCCGTTCATCCTGTCGGGCTCGATCACCACACTGACTTCGCTGGATTTCCTCGGCTTCGGCATGCCGCCGGGCTCCGCCTCGCTCGGCGAACTGATCGCCCAGGGCAAGTCCAACCTGCAGGCGCCCTGGCTCGGCCTCACCGCCTTCGTCGTCATGTCGGTCATGCTGTCGCTGCTGATCTTCATCGGCGAGGCTGCCCGTGACGCGTTTGATCCAAGGAAGACGTTCCGGTGAGCACAGCGATGACAGACACACTTCTTTCCGTGCGCAACCTGTCGGTCGCCTTCCATCAGGGGGGCAAGACGTCGACGGCGGTGGACGACATTTCCTTCGATATCAAACGCGGCGAAGTCGTCGCGCTGGTCGGTGAATCCGGCTCGGGGAAATCGGTGTCGGCCAATTCCATCCTGAAATTGCTGCCCTATCCGGCCGCCAGCCATCCGAGCGGCGAAATCCTCTTCAATGGCAAGGACCTGATGAAAGCGTCGGACGCGGAGTTGCGCCAGGTGCGCGGCAACGACATCACGATGATCTTCCAGGAGCCGATGACCTCGCTCAACCCGCTACATTCGATCGAGCGGCAGATCGCAGAAATCCTCGACCTGCATCAGGGCATCAAGGGGCCGGCTGCCCGCATCCGTGTGCTCGAACTGCTCAACCAGGTCGGCATCCGCGAGCCGGAAAAGCGTCTCGCCGCTTATCCGCACGAACTGTCCGGCGGCCAGCGCCAGCGCGTGATGATCGCCATGGCGCTTGCCAACCGGCCCGAACTGCTGATCGCCGACGAGCCGACGACGGCCCTCGACGTCACCGTCCAGGCACAGATCCTCGAGCTTCTGAAGACGCTCAAGGACGAACACGGCATGTCGATGCTGTTCATCACCCATGATCTTGGCATCGTCCGCAAGATCGCCGACCGGGTCTGCGTCATGACCAAGGGCAGGATCGTCGAGACCGGGCCGACGGCGGAGATTTTCGCCAATCCGCAGCACGAGTATACGCGTCATCTGCTCGCATCCGAGCCCAGGGGCGCACCGCCCGTTTCCGATCCGTCGAAGCCGGTGGTGATCGAGGCCAGGGATATGAAGGTCTGGTTCCCGATCAAGGCCGGCTTCCTGCGGAAGGTGGTAGACCACGTCAAGGCGGTCGATGGCATCGACCTGACGCTGCGGGCCGGACAGACGCTTGGGGTCGTCGGCGAATCGGGATCGGGCAAGACGACGCTCGGCCTCGCGCTCACGCGGCTGATCTCCTCGCAGGGCCGCGTCAGCTTCATCGGCAATCACATAGAGGACTATTCGTTCAAGCAGATGCGCCCGTTGCGCAGCCGCATGCAGATCGTCTTTCAGGATCCGTTCGGGTCGCTGAGCCCTCGCATGGCCGTCAGCGACATCGTCGCGGAGGGCCTGAAGGTTCACGAACCATCGCTGTCGGAGAAGGAGCGCGACGCGCGCGTGGCGGCAGCACTTGAGGAAGTCGGGCTGGATGCTTCCACCCGCTGGCGCTATCCGCACGAGTTCTCCGGTGGCCAGCGCCAGCGTATCGCCATTGCGCGCGCCATGGTTTTGAAACCGGAATTCGTGATGCTCGACGAGCCGACATCGGCGCTCGACATGAGCGTGCAGGCGCAGGTGGTCGATCTCCTGCGCGACCTGCAGGCCAGACACGCGCTTGCCTACCTCTTCATCAGCCATGACCTCAAGGTCGTGCGCGCGCTTGCCAATGACATGATCGTCATGCGTCAGGGCAAGGTGGTGGAGCAGGGGCCATCGGAGCGCATCTTCAATGCGCCGCGGGAAGATTACACCAAGGCGCTGATGGCCGCTGCTTTCGACATGAAGGCCGTCAACGTACCCGCCGTTCACCAGTAGAGTTTGTTTCATGCCATCCAGAAGCCCCGTCATCATCGACCTGAAATTCATTCCGCGGGAAGTGGAGGACGGGCTGAAGGGAGCGTTTCCCGGCCGCGAAGTCATCAACCTCGCCGATCCCCGGCATAAGGGCCGCGACCTCGCCGGCATAGACTATGCCGTCGTCTGGAAATCCGATCCCGACCTGTTTTCGCGTGCCTCCCACCTGAAGGTGGTTTTTTCCGGCGGTGCCGGCGTCGATCATGTGCTGAAGCTGCCGGGGCTTCCCGATGTGCCCCTGGTCCGGTTCGTCGATCGCAGCCTGACGACGCGGATGAGCGAATGGGTGGTGATGAACTGCCTGCTACACCTGCGCCAGCACCGCACCTATGAGGCTCGGGCCAAGGCGCATGTCTGGGAGGACCTGAGCCAGCCAGAAGCCGCCGAGATCACCGTCGGTGTCATGGGGCTCGGTGTGCTCGGCCAGGACGCGATCGCCAAACTCCGCGTCATGGGCTTCAGGGCCATCGGCTGGTCACGCTCGAAGAAGGTGATCGACGGCGTTGAGACTTTCGACGAAGCCGAACTCGATGCCTTCCTCGGAAAGACCGATTTTCTGGTCGGCCTGCTGCCGCTGACGCCGGAAACGACGGGCATCTTCAACGCATCGCTGTTTTCGAGGCTCAGCCGCAAAGGCGTGTTCGGCGCGCCGGTCTTCATCAATGGCGGCCGCGGCGGCAGCCAGGTCGAGGCGGATGTTCTGGCGGCGCTCAGATCCGGGGTGCTTGGCGGCGCCTCGCTCGATGTGTTCGAGCAGGAACCGTTGGGCAAGGACAGTCCTTTCTGGGACATGGACAATGTCTACGTCACTCCGCATGTGGCGGCATCATCGGACGTCAAGGCGCTGTTCGTCGCCGTCGAACGTCAGATAGATCGCTTCGAAAACGGCCTGCCCCTCGAGCATCTGGTGGATCGCAAAGCCGGCTATTGATCAGGGTCGGCGATAGCCGGTCGGCCGGTTGTAGAGCCAGCCGATCCGCTGGATCGATTCGTCCAGCCCCTCGTGTGAAACGGTCATCGTATGGCCGTTGGCGTGCAGCAGGGTCCTGTCGTCTTCCATGATCGCCACATGACCCTTCCAGAAGACGAGGTCGCCCCGGCGCAGTTCATCGCGATCGATCTCGGTTCCGAGCTCGCTTGCCTGCATGTCGGTGTCGCGCGGCGCCGTGCGGCCCGTCATCATCATCGAAAGCTGCACCAGCCCCGAGCAATCGATACCGAAGCCGGAGCGTCCGCCCCAGAGATAGGGCGTTTCGAGAAACCGCACGGCGATATCCACATAATCGCCGGAAAGCGGCTTTCCGACCTCGGCGCAATGGTTCGCAATGACGGCCTGTCCGCCTTCCAGCAGGAAATAGCGCGTTCCCCGCGTCTCCCGCTCGTCGATGACGGCGATACGGTTGCCCATCGACAGGGCCTGGATCGTCGGGAATTTCAGGTCCGGCCCGGAATAGATGAAGGTGCGGGGTGCAGTGACGATATGGGTCAGGCTGCGCAGGACCGGCGACACCGCATAATCCGGGATGTAGCCGACATAGCCATCGAAATCGGCCTTCACCCAGGCCCAGCCACCGCTTGTGTCGAGCACGCGCACGGTCTCTCCCAGCAGCAACTCGGTATCGGTACCGCATTCAAGCTCCGGCCGTGCCCGCATCTGCACGACGGGAACGCAGATCACGCCGGCGGCCCCGGCAACATAATGTGGAGTTTCGACTATGCCGCGCAGGCGCTCTTCGGCGAGATCGGGACGAAAGGCGTTCAGCCGGCGGTCGGGAAGGTCTGGCATGGGGCCTCAGATAGACAGTTTGCGTCCCTGATCAATGATCAGATCGCCAAGTTTTTCAAGATAAAGCGCACCCGCGACGGTGCGTTTGATGATCACGTTGCGCCTGTCGCGCTCGTCACGCGTCCGGGTGACGAGGCCGATATCGCCCATCGTGTCCAGCGCGCGGGTAATGACCGGCTTGGTGACGCCGAGAATGACGGCCAGCCCGCGCACCGTATGCGGAGGCGGTACGAGATAGATATGCAGGAGAATGGAAAGCTGGCGAAGCGTCAGGTCACGGTTGTCGATCCTGACCTGTTGCAGCGAAACGCTGTGCCAGAGGCTGAGGGCTTGCGACGCTGATAGTTCGACCGGCATCGGAGGCCCTCGGTTCAATCCGCGCGTACTTTAGCGGCAAGATTGTTACGGAACCGTTTCTTTTGGCCGGGGCAGATTCGAGAGATGGTCTTTTCAGTTCGCTCCGAGCGCCGTTTGGCCGTATCCGCAGCAGCGACCGCAAAGTCGACAACCAAGGGAGGGACGAGGACGAGGAGGACAGGCGCAAGCGCGTCGTGCTCTCTTGGGTTCGCTCGACGCATTTCAGGTTTGTTTTGCATGTCATTGTCGCAAAAACCGTCGCACATTCTTGCGTGACATGCTTTAGAACAGGCTGCCCTGTTTTGAAGGGGCAACTTGGGCAGGTTTCTCGGGCCGCTTCTTCGCCGGCTGAGGTGGCGGAGACGCTCCACCCTCTGTTGTCACCGCGTTGATTGAGCCATCGGCGAATTCAAGCGAGATTGCCTGGTTCAGCGACAGGGCGGCGGCAGATTTGACCGGTAGTCCGGCATCGTCGCGAACCAGTGCATAGCCGCGCTTCAGCACATTGCGGTAGGAGAGGGACTGCAGGATACGATCCTGCGCTGCGACCGTACTGCGCCGACGCCTGACATCGGCGATCAGCGCGCTGTCGGCCCGCCCCATCAGGCCGGTCAGCCGATCCCCGGATCGGTGAATCTGGCTCAGCAACCGCGCCGGCAGGGTTCGCAGGGCAGCATCGGCGGAAGAGACGCGTGAAGCCGATCGCTGGATCAACCGCTCGACGATGCGTTCGGCACGGGTCATGCGCTCGCTCACGTTCTGGCGGCGTTCGTTGATGCGGTTCGACAGGACGTCGGGCCGCAGATGTGCCGCCGCGCGCTCGAACAGGCGGCGCTTATTGGCAGTGTTCATCTGCAGTCCGCGCCCGAGGCCCCCGGCCGCTTCGTCGAAACGGCGGCGCGGCAGGGCAAGAAGCTGGTCGAGTGAGGGCAAGGCGCGCGTCAGGGCGCGGACACTCTGGCGCCGATTGTCCATCTGGCGTCCCACGGCCGATTTCAGCCGGGCGGACAAAGCGGCGACACTGGCCTCGAGATCGGCCTTCACCGGCACGGCCATTTCGGCGGCCCCGGTCGGGGTGGGCGCACGCTGGTCGCTGGCATGGTCGATCAGCGTCCAGTCGGTCTCGTGCCCGACAGCGGAGATCAGCGGGATTTGCGAGTTCGCGGCGGCCCGCACCACGGCCTCGTCGTTGAAGCTCCAGAGGTCTTCCAGGCTGCCGCCGCCGCGCGCAACGATCAGGAGGTCCGGCCGGGCGATCGGCCCACCGGCGGCAAACGCGTTAAAGCCTTCGATGGCTGCCGCAACCTCATTGCCCGATCCCTCGCCCTGCACCCGCACCGGCCAGACGATGACATGGACGGGGAAGCGATCGGAAATCCGGTGGAGGATATCGCGAATGACGGCGCCGGTCGGCGAGGTGATGACGCCGATGACCCGGGGCATGTACGGCAGTGGCCGCTTGCGCGCCTGATCGAACAGGCCCTCGGCCGCCAGCTTGCGCTTGCGCTCCTCGATCAGCGCCATCAGCGCGCCGGCGCCGGCCGGTTCCAGCGTCTCGATGACGATCTGGTATTTGGAGGAACCGGGGAAAGTCGTCACCTTGCCGGTGGCGATCACCTCCATGCCTTCCTCGGGCCGGAACTTCAGCCGGCCCATCGTACCCTTCCAGATGACGGCGTCGATCCGTGCCTTGTCATCCTTCAGCGAAAAATAGGCGTGGCCCGAGGAATGCGGGCCGCGATAACCGGAAATTTCGCCGCGCACCCGCACCTGGTCGAACGCCTGTTCGACCGTCCGCTTGATGGAGCCGGACAGTTCCGAGACCGAATATTCGGCGAGATTGGAGGGCGAATCGGATTCGAAGAACGAGCTCATGAAGCCATTTTGCAGCGCCGCACCGCGAATGACCAGCCGTCGCATCCGCCCTCAACAGGCCTTTCGTCATCCCCGTTCATCCCCTCCGTGCCAAACCGTGCGCATCATGTCGGCAACGTCAACCGAACCTTGAGGACAAGCCGATGCCCGATCGTTTCGCCAGCAACATTCCCTCCCTGACCAGCCCCGCCACGCATGGTTTTTCCGTCACGCCGAACGACACGCTCGATCTCTCCGAAGCGACCCGGGCAATCTACGTTGGCGCCGGCGGGACGCTCGCCGTGCGGCTGCTGTCCGGCCAGACCGTGACCTTCGCAGGGGTTGCGGCCGGCAGCATCCTGCCATTGCGCGCCGACCGGGTTCTGGCCACCGGCACCACCGCCGGCAGCGTCGTGGGGCTCGTCTGATGGTATCGTTCGGCTTCAATTCCGGCATCGGTCTTGCGGCGTCCGCGAATGCGTGGTTTTCCGGTTCGGCTTTCACGATCGTGGATGCTGCCGACAGCGTGTCGAAAGCGCCGGCCTTCATCGCGGATTTTCGCAGGGATCGGTATGCCCTGACCTCCGTTGCGTCGGGTGGAATAGCGGCTGCCACGGTCGATGCCCTGATCGTGCCGCAGTCGGTGGCTTTCACCGACCTGTTTTCTTTCACGCGGGCTTCCGTGGCCGAATATCTCGACGCGGCGGGCACGGCGCAGCAGGCGGCAGTCGATACGCCGCGCTTCGACTATCGCAACGGCCAGCGGCAACTGCTGCTCGAAGGTTCGGCGACAAACCTGTTCCTGAATTCCTTCGCTCCGGCAACGCAGACGGTCACGGTCGCCAATGGCAGCCAGTACACTGTCTCCTGCCGTGGCGGTGGTTCGCTGACATTGTCGGGCGCCGCGACGGGAACGGTGACGCAGGCTTCGTCACAGACCTTCACCGCATCGACGACCAGCCTGGCGCTCACCGCCTCCGGCACGCTCAGCCGCGCGCAGGTGGAAACCGGCGCGGTCGCCAGTTCCGTCGTGCAGACGGCCGGGGCGGCGGCGGCGCGAAGCGCCGACAGCTGCCGGCTTTCCGCCGTCGGCGAGGCACTGGTCCAGCGCAGTGCCGCGACACTCGTCGTGAAGACGCAGGCGCTTTCCGGATCTCTTGGCCGTCTGGTGGGCGCCGGCTCCGGCGATGAGCTGATCCGGCTCAACACGGCGCAGACGAGCATTCTGAGCGGCAACACACTGGTCCTGGCGGCGGTCGCGACACCCCTGCCGGCCTGTGGTATCGGTCTGGGATGGAGCGGCACGGGGCGCAGCGGCAGCTATAATGGCGCGGCTGTCAATTCCGATGCGATTGTTCCGACCGCAACCGGACAGGTCTATCTCGGGCGCAATCAGGCAGGCTTTGCCGCATCCGGTCGTTACGACAGCCTGGTGATCTGGCCGTTTCGCGCCACGAACGCATCGATCCAGGCGAGGGCGACCGCTTACGCCTGACGGGCTGAGAACCAGATTGGCCTCACGCGAAGGTGAGATCAATGCGTGCAACTTTTCGCGGGTTGTCTCCGTTCCAAACTTTCGGAGGATTAAACGAAATTTAGCGAGCCTGGTGCAAAGTTCCCGTATTAGATTGGTCACTGGGAGTGTCGGATGATTATCTTGACCGCATTTGCAATCGGGCTTCTGTCGAGCGCTTCACGGTCGGTGGCGTGCTATGTCCTGGCGGGCTGCCTGATCATCACGAGCTTCGCGCTGGCGGCGCTGGCCGGCTCGGTGTCGTTGACCGCACTTGGCCTGGCCTTGCTCGGCTATAATGCCGGAATCGCCGCGACCATGGTCGCGGCCCTCGCGACGACAACGCGCCGCTCTCTATGACCCGCTTGAATTTTCCCCGGATACCAACCCGCCGAGATTAACCGGCGGGTTCTCTTGGCTTGAACCGGCTCAGACCGTTTCCCAGCCGTCCTTCTCGCTGGCGCGGTAGATCGCGTCGATCAGTTTCTGGTTGTTCACCGAGCTTTCCAGCGTCACGACCTCTTCCGCCTCGCCCTTCGCGGCGCGTGAAAATGCCTCGGCCTCGAGCTTGTACTGGCGGGCATCCTGGAAGCGGAAAAGCTGCGATTGCGAATGGTTCTGGTTGGTCAATTCCAGTTCCTCCGCGCCGTAGCGATCGGCGTTGAACGGGGACTTGACCTCGATGAAGCCCTTGTCTCCGTGGAAGACCATGACCTGCCGGGCGGCGAGCTGGGTCGAGATGTAGAAGCTCAGCTCGAAATCGCCGAAATCCGCCCGCACGCTCGAATAGATGTCGGTACCGAAATCCGGATCACGGTCGGTATCGGCCTGGACGCGGATCGGCTCCTTGCCGGTGACGAAACGGGTCGAGATCGTCGGATAGACGCCGATGTCGGGCAGGCCGCCGCCGCCGAGTTCCGGCATGTTGCGCATGTTGCCGGCATCGCGATTGTAATAGGTGAAGGCGCCTTGCACATGGCGCAGCTTGCCGATCGCGCCCTCCTGCAGCAGCGAGCGGACCTTGTGCCAGACGGGGCTGTAGGTGACCATATAGGCTTCCGACACCAGAACCTTGTTGCGGTCGCGCGCCTCGATCAGCGCACCGATTTCGGATGCGTTCAGTGCGATCGGCTTTTCGCAGAGCACATGCTTGCCGGCATCGGCGGCTTTGATCGTCCATTCGACATGCTGAGAGGTCGGCAGCGGAATATAGACGGCGTCGATGACATCGGAAGCCAGCATGTCCTCGTAGGAGCCGAAGGCGTGTGGCACCGAGAACCGGTCGGCCATGGCGCGAGCCTTTGACAGGTCGCGGCTGGCAATCGCCGTCACGACGCAGTTTTCCGCGTCCTGGATGGCGGGAACGACGAGTTCGCGGCCGATCTTGGCCGTCGACAGAATACCGAAACGCAACATGATGTGTCCTCCCGTTTGTTGGCCGCACACTAGCGGTGAGGTACGTGCCCATCAAGCGGCGGCTCGCGAATAAAGTTTCCCGCACCCGTGTAAAAATGCTGTACGGCGCCTATGTCGATGGGGCAGACTTTACCCTCCCGTTGCAGCAATCTCCCATCATCTTGGAGCGACCCATGGAAACGCGAACCCTCGGCCGCACCGGCCTGTCCATCGCACCGCTGGTTTTCGGCGGCAATGTCTTCGGCTGGACGGCGGATGAAAAGACCTCCTTCCAGTTGCTCGACGGTTTCGTCGGCGCAGGATTCAACGCCATAGACACCGCCGATGTCTATTCGTCCTGGGCGCCGGGCAATTCGGGCGGCGAATCCGAGACGATCGTCGGCAAATGGCTGAAACAGTCCGGCCGCGCCCGCGACGAGGTGGTCATCGTCACCAAGGTCGGTTCGGACCTGGGAGAGGGGCGCAAGGGCCTGTCGGAACGCTGGATCCTGCAGGCGGTGGAGGATTCGCTGCGGCGGCTGCAGACGGATCATATCGATCTCTACCTTTCGCACTGGCCGGATGCGCAGATACGCTATGACGAGACGCTTGGCGCCTATGACAAGCTGCTGCGCCAGGGCAAGGTCCGCCATGTCGGCGCCTCCAACCTCAATGCATCGCAGCTTCGCGCGGCGCTGGACGTCTCCGCCGCAAACGGTCTGCCGCGCTACGACGTGCTGCAGCCGGAATACAATCTCTATGACCGCGCCTCCTTCGATGGCGCGCTGCGCAACCTCTGCATCACCGAGGAAATTGGCGTCATCACCTATTACAGCCTTGCCTCCGGCTTCCTGTCGGGCAAATACCGGTCGCACAAGGATCTCGAGGGCTCGGTGCGCGGTGGTGGCGTCGGCAAATATCTCGACGGGCGCGGCATGCGCATCCTCGGCGCTCTCGACGAGGTGGCGGCAGAGACCGGCAATACTCAAGCCGAAATCGCACTCGCCTGGGTTATGGCCCGCAAGGGCGTGACGGCGCCGATCGCCAGCGCCACCAGTCTCACCCAGCTCGAAAGCCTGGTGAAATCCGTCGCCGTGAGCCTGTCCGACGAGGCTTGCCGGCTGCTCAACGAAGCGAGCGAATGATTGGCCGAGGTCCGAGAGGATCAGCGATGACTTTGAAATTCGCGACGCCCTGCCGGAAGCCGAAGCCGATTGGCGCCGCCTCTGGGCGCGGCTCTATTGGCACACCGACGAAGGCAACGAGACCGCCCGCAAGCTCTACGACCGGTATACCGAAGCGGATGGCCATGTCCGCTACCGGATAAGCTCTTAAATCTTGAGTTCGGGAAGGCCCTTGTAGAATTCCACGTGGCTGCCCGTATGGTTGGCCATGCCGGCCTTGGTCAGCACGCCGGCCGGCGCAATATAGCTGCGGATGCGCCGGACCGGCCGCTCATGCCACTGGATGTTGAACGCCCAGAGTTTGGGAAAGAAGCAGAGCGAGGCATAGGGCAGGTGGTCGTGGATCCACCAGGCGAGCGACTGCCAGCCCAAAAGTATCTCGCGCCGGTCCCAGACGGAAGGAATGACGATGCAGGCGGTCGCCCCCATGCATCCGTCGGCGTCGCGCATGTCCCAGATATGGTCGGCAGCGGTTGCCGCGTTGGTCGAGCAATTCAGTTTGTTCCTGTTGCCGAAATCGTTGACCGAGCGCGAGCGATAACCGGAGCGGATATGCAGCCGCCCGAACGTCCGATGCAAGGGTTCCAGCAATTCGCCGCAGAGCTTCGTACCCGCCTCGATCGCCAGCTGAGGATCGTCGGGAATGTTCGGCATGCCGTAGAAATCGGCGATTTCCGAATGCAGGAAATCGCGCAGGAAGAAATTCTCCGACAGGCGCGCCCGCCCCATGTCCTCCAGCGCCCGCATTGATCCCGGTTTCCGCATTCAGGCTCCTCCTTTTTCAGGAAGATTAGGCCGCGTTCGCCGTCCACACCACCCGTTTCCCGAAGGCAACTGCAAGTACCCGGTCTTTGCCGCTTTTCCCCGCCATGATAGACTTCCCCGGCAAAGCAAGGGAGGTTCGCGAATGTCCGACATTCAGTCCATTGGCGCGGTTGTTCACCTCTATATCGACGGCATGGCGTTCTGCAACGAGGTGGCGCTGCGCAAGGCCTTTCATCCCGATGCCAAGATCATCGGCAATTATGAGGGCGCCGTCGAATGGATGTCGCGCGACGACTTCATCGCCGCCATCCTTTCCGAACCACCGGCCCCGCCCGGAACCCAGCCACTGATGGAAATCGAGATCACCGACATCGAAGGCGACGCCGCGTTCGTCAAGGTCGCCGACGAATTCGCCGGCATGCGTTTCACCGATTATCTGTCACTGCTCAAGATCGAAGGCCGCTGGGTAATCGTCAACAAGCTCTACCATTTGCACCGGTAGGACGGCGGGGAGACGCGGGTTCTCCTTCGAAATTGTGGGCATGCCGCGGCGTTTGGTACGGAGAAGTCCGAGAGTCCCGTCATCCCGGACCTGTTCCGGGCTCCATCCCGCCGCGTCTGTGCGCAAAAGTCTCTTTCAGGAGGCAAGGGATATCCTCGCTGCTGCAAACCTCCCGATTTATAGCCAGCTATCCTGACGGCCGCTCATCGTCACAGAGCCACGGTGCCATGCCTGTCTTCGAAAGTGCAGCAAACGGACAAGCCCTCTTCATCTTCCTGCCGCAATCGTTAGTATGAAACGGAACAACACCATTTGGGGACCCCTGATTCCATGATCAAGAAATTCGCCGTCCTGGCCATTGCCGCGATTTATCTGTCCGGCTGCACCACCACCGACCCGTATACGGGCCAGCAGAAGATGTCGAACACCGCCGGCGGCGCGCTGATCGGTGCCGGCCTTGGCGCCGCGACCGGCCTTCTGGTTGGCGGCAGTGCGGCCGGCCGGCGTGATGCGGCGCTCGTCGGCGCCGGTATAGGTGCACTCGGCGGCGGCCTGATCGGCAATTACATGGACAGCCAGGAAACCGAACTGCGCGCCCAGTTGCAGAGCACAGGCGTCTCGGTTACCCGCGTCGGCGATCGCATCGTTCTCAACATGCCGGAAAACATCACCTTCGGCACCGACCAGGATCAGCTGAACCCGAATGCCTATCCGACGCTTGATTCCGTCGCCATCGTCCTGCGCAAGTTCAACAAGACCCTGATCGACGTCGACGGCCATACCGATTCGACTGGCAGCGCCAGCCACAATCAGGACCTGTCGGAACGCCGCGCCATTACGGTCGCCAACTATCTTGGCTCGCGCGGCGTCGATCAGCGCCGCATGTCGGCCGTCGGTTACGGGCCGGATCGCCCGATCGCATCGAACGCCAGCCCGGCTGGCCGCGCCCAGAACCGTCGCGTCGAAATCTCGATCGCGCCGATCAAGGAAGGCTGATCGCGGTTTTGATTGTGTGATGGCGTGACCCGGCGCCGCCGGGTTTCGTCGGCGCCTCTCTTCTCCCCGGCGGGGAGAAGAGGAATCCCCCCGATCACTTCGACACGTAATCGTGTCCCTCGCCCCGGAAATCCGTCACCATGAAGCAGCCGCCGCCATTGTCCTCGATCGTCGAGGCGCTGATGACGGCTTTGCCGTGACCGCCGGGGATGTCGAGAATATAGGTCGGCTGGCAGAGGCCGGAGACGCGACCGCGCAGGGCGGCGACCAAGGCTTGGCCTTCCTCGATCGACAGGCGAAAATGGCTGGTGCCGGGCGCGAGGTCAGGATGATGCAGGTAATAGGGCTTGATCCGGTTTTCCACGAAGGCGCGCATCAGCGAAGCCAGCGTCTCGGCATCGTCGTTGACGCCCCTCAGTAGAACCGACTGGCTGACCATCACCACGCCCCTGTCCACCAGCCGAGCGCAGGCGGCTCGTGCTGAAGCCGTCAGTTCGCGCGGATGGTTGGCATGCAGCGCCAGATAGGTCGTCTTGCCGCTCGCCTTCAGCGCATCGATCAGCGCCGCATCGACCCGTTCCGGCTCGACCACCGGGACGCGGGTGTGGAATCGAACGATCTTGAGGTGATCGATCGACGCCAGTCTTTCCATGATCGCCGCCAGCCGCCGGGGCGAAAGTACCAGCGGGTCGCCGCCCGTCAGGATGACTTCCCAGATTTCGGGATGGGCGGCTATATAGGCGAAGGCGGTATCCATCGCCTGCGATGCAAGTGTGCCGAGCCCTTGCGGTCCGACCATTTCACGGCGAAAGCAGAAACGGCAATAGACCGGGCAGACATGCACGGCTTTCAGGAGAACACGATCCGGATAACGATGCACGATGCCTTCGACCGGACTGTGGGCGGCGTCCCCGATCGGGTCCTCGCGCTCTTCCGGCAGGCGGAGAAGCTCGGCCGCATCAGGCACGAACTGACGGGCGATGGGATCGCTCCCGTCATTCCTGTCAATCAGCGCGGCGATGGTCGGTGTCACGGCAACCGCATAACGCTCGGCGACAGCCTCCAGTCCGGGCCGCTTTTCGACGGAAACGAGGCCGGCCTCTTCCAGGTCGCCGATGGTCTTCAGGGAGCGGGGCGCCGTCATGCACGCCCTCCATCGTGAATATCCGTCCGGGCGACCGGCGCCCAGATCACCTGGTCGATGCGCGGCGCGCCCGTTGCCAGCATGACCAGCCGATCAAAGCCAAGCGCACTGCCGCTCGCCTGCGGCATGATTGCAAGTGCGGCGAGGAAATCCTCGTCGAGGGGATAAGTCTCGCCATAAACGCGCGTTTTCTCGGCCATTTCCATCTCGAAACGGCGGCGCTGCTCGGTGGGATCGGTCAGTTCCCCGAAGGCATTGGCAAGCTCGACGCCGCAGGCATAGAGCTCGAACCGTTCGGCGACACGCGGATCGTGCTGCGTCGGCCGCGCAAGTGCGGCTTCGGCGACCGGATATTCAAAGAGGATCGTTGCGTGTCCATGGCCGAGATTGGGTTCGACCTTCTCAACGATCACCCGGCTGAACAGATCCGCCCAGGTATCGTCGTCCGCCACCCGCGACCCGGCGGTACGCAGCGCGTCGGCCAACCGGTCGCGGTCGGTGTCCCCCGTCCTGTCGATCGAGGCCAGAAGATCGATGCCGGCAAAGCGGTCGAAGGCTTCCGCAACCGTGATGCGCTCAGGCTCCGCGAAGGGGTCGGCCTGCCGGTCGCGATAGGTCAGTTGTTTCGCGCCGGCTGTCTCGGCAGCAAGCGCCAGGATATCGGCGCAGTCGGCCATCAGCGTCTCGTAATTTTCGCCTGCGCGGTACCATTCGAGCATGGTGAATTCCGGATGATGCAGCGGCCCACGCTCGCGGTTGCGGTAGACATGGGCGAAACAGGCAATGCGCTCTTCGCCGGCGGCCAGCAGCTTCTTGCAGGCAAATTCCGGCGAGGTGTGCAGATAGAGCGGCGCCGTGCTGCCATCATGATTGATGGCGGATGTAGCGAAGGCGTGCAGATGCGCCTCATTGCCGGGCGAAACCTGCAGGGTCGCCGTATCGACCTCGACGAAGTCGCGCGCGGCGAAAAATCCGCGCAACGCCGCCTGGATCCGATTGCGGCCGAGAAGGAAGCCGCGGCGATCGGCATGAACGTCGGGCGTCCACCAGGGGGATGCGGCTGGCATGGAGAGTGGTTCCGTTTTCTCGGTCAGGCTCGATTTTTACGACAATTGTACGGTTTCTTCCGGCTCGATCCACCGTCACACTGGCAATTTGCCCGGATATAGGATAGGTGCGGCCCGAAACGCATTCTGGCGTCTTTGACGCGCATTTCCTGCGCTCCTCTACGACGCATCAAGCTCAGTTACAAGGAAGACTTATGGTCAAGGTAATCGCCTCCTCCGTCCGCAAGGGCAACGTTCTCGAAGTCGACGGCAAGCTCTATGCCGTGTTGACCGCGGCGAACTTCCACCCCGGCAAGGGCACGCCTGTCACCCAGGTCGACATGCGCCGCATTTCCGACGGCGTGAAGGTGTCGGAGCGTTGGCGCACGACGGAACAGGTCGAGCGCGCTTTCGTTGAGGATCGCGACCATACCTTCCTCTACGAAGATGGCGAAGGCTTCCATTTCATGAACCCGGAAAGCTATGATCAGGTCGCGGTTTCGCCCGACGTTATCGGCGACGACAAGGCTTACCTCCAGGAAGGCATGTCTGTTCAACTGAAGATGTTCGAAGGCGTTTGCCTTGCCATCGAGCTTCCGACACGCATGACGCTGGAAGTCGCCGAGACCGAGCCGGTCGTCAAGGGACAGACGGCGTCGTCGTCCTACAAGCCGGCCATCCTGTCGAACGGCGTGCGCACCATGGTCCCGCCGCATATCGGCGCCGGCACCCGTATCGTCATCCTGACGGAAGATGCGTCCTACGTCGAGCGCGCCAAGGATTGATCCCTGACACCTACGTATGAAAACGGGCGCGACTCGCATCGCGCCCGTTTCCGTTTCCGCCGCAAACTTTAAAACCTAATGTTTCAATTCCGGATAGGCGTTGGCCACGTCGTCCGCATCCAGGCGGCTGTCGTCATATCCTTCGAGCGTCACCGCCACGGCGTCCTCGACGCCCACCCCGCCTTCGCGACGCACGGCGATCCTTGAACCATTGTTGCGCACCAGCACCGCTTCACCGTTGAAACCCTGCTTCATCAGCCAGTCGCGCGGCGCATGAAGACGAATGCGAACCTGCCGGCTGTCATCCTCCTCGCGCGCTTCAACCAACTCGTAGGACACCGGCTGCGACTGGCCGTTGATCTCCAACTGCCCCTGCCCATTGCCTTCGGCTGCGAATGTCAGCATCGGTTCTCTCTTTCAAGGCCTAACGGCGCACGGCGCGCCCGACGGCGATCAGGATACAGGCTCCGATGAAGCCGATGATCAGGTAGGCGAGCCAACCGGTGAAACCCATGCCGGCAAACGCGAGGATGGCATTGAGCACGACCGCGCCGATAATTCCGAGAATGATGTTCATGAACACGCCCATATTGGATTTCATGAACTGTTCCGCCAGCCATCCGGCGAACCCGCCGATGATGATTGCTGCAATCCAGCCAACGCCATTCACGTCCATGTCCTGTCCTCGCTCGAAATTTCACCCTTGTTGGCATGCCTAACGGTCGAAAGGGCGAAATGTTCCCGACGCCAGCGCCGGTCCATTCGGATTCCAGCATCAAATGCCCTTATGCTCACCCCATAAATATGAATTTGAACGGCTGGCCGCTGTTCGGTAGAGCCAAAGGGAAGACGAAGAGCATCGCCGCCGGAGGACGACATCATGGATCAGTCAGCAGACACGACGGTGCCGGCGGCAACAGCGCCGATGACGACGGGAACCGCCGCGGCGCTGACTGGCGGCCTGATGTGCCTCTTGTCCATGTCCAGCGTGCAGTTCGGCTCAGCCTTCTCGGCACCGGCGATCGCGGCCTATGGTCCATCCGGAACCACCTGGCTGCGGCTGATATGGGCGGCGGTGCTGCTGGCCATCGTCGTGCGACCGCCGATCTTGCGCTATTCGCGTGCGCAGTGGCAGACCGCCGGCGTGCTCGGCGCGTCGATGGCGGGCATGACATTGTGCTTCTTCGCCGCCATAGAGCGCATTCCGCTCGGGCTTGCCGTGGCCATCGATTTTCTCGGTCCGCTCACGGTCGCGACTTTCGCCTTCGGCATCGGCTGGCGGCTCGTCTGGCCAATGATCGCCGGTGCTGGCGTGTTGTTGCTTGCCCATGACGGCAATGGCTGGATCGGCGATCCCACCGGCATTCTCCTGGCCTTTGGCGCGGCGACCGGCTGGGGGCTCTATATCATCCTGATGAAGAAGGCTGGCAGCGCCTTCGAGGGGCTGCAGGGCCTTTCCATGTCACTGATCGTCGCGGCCATCGTCGCCACGCCGTTCGGAATTCTCGACGCGCATCGCATGACGATCGAAGGCGTCTTCAGTGTCGCCTGGCTGGCGCTGCTCGTGCCGCTCATTCCCTATGCCCTGGAAATGATCGCGCTGCGCCGCATGAGCACGTCGTCGTTCGGCATCCTGATGAGCCTTGAGCCCGCGCTCGGCGCCCTTGCCGGCTTCATCGTGCTCAGCCAGCCGATGACGGCGCTGCAGGTGGCCGGCACGCTGCTCGTGGTGGCGGCGAGCGCCGGGGCCACTGCCACCGGTCGTTGAAATTCACGAAATTGGGACGCGCATTTTGAAAACCCGGTGATAGAGTGCCGCTCTACCAGCGTCGCTTTTCAATTCGAGGTGTGCATGTTTCCACTGTCGCATATGATGAAAGCCTTCATCCGCAAGGGCCAGCTGACGGTCATCGACGCGGATGGCAAATCGCACGTTTACTCCGGCGAACCCGGCCCTGAAGTCACCATGCGGCTGACGGACCGCAAGCTCTACCGCACGCTCGTCTTCAATTCCGAACTGGCCGCCGGCGAAGCCTATATGGACGGCACGTTGTTGTTTGAAAACGGCTCGACGCTCAAGGATTTCCTGACGCTGTTTTCGGTCAACCGGCTGTCGCTCGGCTCCTACCCGATCCAGAAACTGCTCCGCGCCATCAAGATGCGCTTCCGCAATCGCCAGCAGTCCAACGTCAAGGGCGAGGCGCAGCGCAATGTCGCCCACCACTATGATGTCGGCAACGAATTCTACAAGCTCTTCCTCGATGACAACATGCTCTATTCCTGCGCCTATTTCCGCGATCCGGGCGAGACGCTGGAACAGGCGCAGCGCAACAAGCTCAGGCTGCTTGCCTCCAAGCTCTGCCTGCGGCCCGGCATGAAGGTGCTGGATATCGGCTGCGGCTGGGGCGATCTGGCGCTCTATCTCGCCCAACTGGAAGATGTCGAGGTTCTGGGCGTGACGCTGTCGAAAGAACAGCAGGCGCTCGCCACGCAACGGGCCAAGGATGCCGGGCTTGAGGGCCGCGTCCGGTTCGAGTTGCGCGACTACCGCGATGTCACCGAAACCTTCGACCGGATCGTCTCGGTCGGCATGTTCGAACATGTCGGCGTCAGCCATTACGACGAATTCTTCAAGAAGTTGAATGCGCTGATGCCCGACGACGGGATCGCCGTGCTGCATTCGATCGGTCATATGAGCCCGCCCGGCATGGCCAGCGCCTGGCTGCGCAAGTACATTTTCCCCGGCGCCTATTCGCCGGCCCTGTCGGAAGTGTTCGAGGTTGTCGAGCAAAATAGCCTCTGGGTCAGCGACCTCGAATTCCTGCGCGTCCACTATGCGACGACGCTGGCGCACTGGGTCGAACGCTTCGAGAAGAACCGCGACAAGGTCGTCGAGATGTATGACGAGCGCTTTGCCCGGATGTGGGAATTCTATCTGATCAGCTGCGAAATGATGTTCCGCACCGGCAGCCAGCTTGTGTTCCACATGCAGCTGTCGCGCTCGCGCGATGCCGCGCCGATCGTGCGCGATTACATCACCGACCGGCAGAAGGCCTATATCGTCCGCGAACAGACGCTCAATATCACCTTGTGACCGGCTCGTCCTGTCGGGGCTCCCATTGCAGCCTTTTGTAGTCGAAGCCGTATTCCAGCGTCGGCTTGACGATGGCGAAATAGGGCGAGAGGTCGAAATCGCGCGGCGTGTAAAGCGAGTGGTGGCGGATATGCAGGATCTCGGCCCGCGAGAATGTCGAGGTTGCCGCCGCCCGGCCCGGCGCGCGGGTGATTTCCGGCAGGATGGGATAGCGGATCTGCTCGAAGGCCTGTGCGATCAAAGTCGAGCAGATCGCCCGTGTCGGATCGCC
The DNA here is from genome assembly GCF_035497515.1 of Pararhizobium sp. Lineage (GTDB taxonomy): Bacteria > Pseudomonadota > Alphaproteobacteria > Rhizobiales > Rhizobiaceae > Pararhizobium. The sequence goes on from NZ_DATJDJ010000128.1 coordinate 37,403, forward strand.
CGAGCCGAAGGCCAGCATGCGGCGGCGAAAGCGCACCGGCACGGGCGGCGCCGGCATGAAATAGCGCAGCATGTCGAAAATGTTCTTCATGTCGTATTTCAGCCCAAGCCGCGACACCATGAAGGAGACGACCGCGTCGCGATCGTCCGGCGTCAGCCCGATCGGCCGGCAGATGCGGGTATTGTAGGTCGAATATTTGCTGAGCGGCGCCGCGACGCAGCCCTCGCCCAGATTGACCTCGATGAGCTGGGGGCGGTCGATGACCGGCCGTGCCGCCTGATCGAGCGTCAGCGGGATTTCGTCGCCGGCGAAGAAGGCTGCATGCGACCAGGTCGATTGCGTCAGATATTTGATCGCCGCCGAAACCTTGTGATTGCCCTCGATCAGCAGGATGTCGCCGGGCCTCAGCGTCCGCGCCAGTGTTTCCGGATCGGACGGCGTATAGGGCTCGTAACCGGATGTCTGCGCCGTCAGGCGTTCGGCCAGCGCCCTGCCGATGCGGTCGAGGAGCGTATCCTTGCTGGTCAGGAGCGGGTTCATGCGGGAAGGGCTTTCGCGGCGGTTCATCGTCCTATGCTTTTAGGAAGTTAACCCGCACGATGTCGAGTCGGCCGTTTCGCCTTGACCTTTCCGGCAGGCGACCTTATTTTTAGAACAATTCTAAACTAGGTATTCCGTATCATGTTTTCCCGCCTTCTTTCCCGCTTCAAGCGGCCGATTTCATCCCTGTCCGAACAGGAAATCCTGGCGCTTGCAATCTCGTCCGAAGAGGATGACGGGCGTATCTATCTCGCCTATGCGCAGAAGCTGAAAGCCGACTTCCCGGATTCCGCCAAGGTCTTCGAGGACATGGCGGAGGTGGAAAACACCCACAAGACCATGCTGATCGACATGCATCGCCGCCGTTTCGGCGAACACATTCCGCTGATCCGCCGCGAGCATGTCAGTGGCTTCCTGACCCGCAAGCCGGACTGGCTGCGCCAGAACCAGACACTGGACGCCATGCGCGGCGAAGCGGTGATGATGGAGACGCAGGCCTACAATTTCTATGTCGAGGCAGCGCGCAACACCTCGGATGCCTCGACCCGCCAGTTGCTCGGCGACCTGGCTCTGGCAGAGCAGGGCCACGAGGATATCGCCCGCATGCTGACCGACCGGCATGTGCCGGAGGATGTTCGCACCGCCGAAGACGAAACGGCGCACCGCCAGATGGTTCTCACCTATGTGCAGCCGGGTCTTGCCGGCCTGATGGACGGCTCGGTCTCGACGCTTGCCCCGATCTTCGCCGCCGCCTTCGCGACGCAAGACACCTGGCAGACCTTCCTCGTCGGTCTCTCGGCCTCCGTCGGCGCCGGCATTTCCATGGGGTTCACCGAGGCCGCCCATGACGATGGCAAGATTTCCGGCCGCGGTTCGCCGATCAAGCGGGGCCTCGCCTGCGGCATCATGACGACCGTCGGCGGGCTCGGGCACGCGCTGCCCTATCTCATCCCGCATTTCTGGACCGCCACCATCACCGCGGGGATCATCGTCTTCTTCGAACTCTGGGCCATCGCTTTCATCCAGAACAAGTACATGGAAACCCCCTTCCTGCGCGCCGCCTTCCAGGTGGTGATCGGCGGCAGTCTGGTGCTAGCGGCGGGGGTCCTGATCGGCAATGCGTGAGGCTGTCGTGACGTTCGCGCCGAGCAGTCGCTTTTCGCGATGGGTGTGACACACAGCGGACGGGGGGCAAGCTGATTGCGGGGGCGGGATGGACGGGGATAAGATTTATCGGGGCGTGCCATCTATGCAGGTGAACAAGTCGATCGCGAAATAAACGGCGGTCGAGAGGCCTATGAAATGCTTGATTGTCGCCTTTCGGCCCTAAGCAGACATTTCGTTTTAGGTCAGTCTGAGAGTTTTCCGGCATTCACATTGAGAGGCTTGGCGCACCACGGGCAAAAGGCGATCACAATTCCATCCGTTCGCTTTTCATTGGTGTTTATGGAGAAGACGCCGTGCGATCGGCCAATTAGAAAGTTTGCCTTTG
>NZ_DATJDJ010000129.1:0-6301 GCF_035497515.1 Pararhizobium sp.
GTATGCGGCCTGCGAGTATCTCGGCGCTGCGCTGCGAGTCGATGTTGGTGAAATTGAGCAGCAGCCCCGAGGCCTTGTCCTCGCCGGCCATCCAGTCGCTTAAAGCTTCGGCATACAGGCCGTCTTCCCGCATGCGGGCGACGAGATCGCGATCCGATCGCTTTTCGTGCAGGCGCAGGATCAGGTGCATGCCGCCCGGCTGGGAATCGATATGCATGCGTTTGCCCAAAATCCTTTCGAGGCCCGCCGCGGTGACCCCACGCCGCCCAGCATAAAGTTTTCGCATCCGCTGGATGTGGCGCGCGAAATGTCCTTCCGTGATGAAGGCGGTGACGATGGCTTGCGTGAGCTGCGGGCTTGCGCCCCCAAACACCTGGCAGGTCTGTTCGAAGCGTTGTACTTCTGCTTCCGGCACGACGATATAGGCAAGCCGGATACTCGGAAACAGCACCTTGCTGAAGGTGCCCGCATAGAGCACGCGTCCGTCACGATCCAGGCTTTTGAGGGCTGGCAAGGGTCGGCTGACATAGCGATATTCCCCGTCATAATCGTCCTCGATGATCCAGGCATCGTTCCGCCGCGCCCATTCGAGCAGCGCCAGGCGCCGGGGCAGCGACAGCGACACGCAAAGCGGGCTCTGGTGCGCCGGTGTCACGACGGCGGCCCGCGCGTGGGGCGCAAGCGTCAGCCCATCCGCCACGTTGATGCCGTCCTGGTCGACTGGCACGGACGCCGCCTCGATCTGCATGTGGCCAAGGACTTCCCTTGTCGGCGGATATCCGGGGTCTTCGAGCCAAACGCGATCACCGGCTTTCAGCAGCGCATACGCAATCAGCGCGATGGACTGGCGGTAGCCGGATGTCAAAAAAACCTGTGAGGGCGAACAGATAATCCCGCGCGAGAGCTGAAGGTAGGCGGCAATCTGAGCCCTGAGCGCCGGCAAGCCAAAGACGGCGGGGTGAACCATGTCGGCGGGCTGCATGGCACGCACCGCACGCGCGGCAAGTCGCGCCCAGATCTTGCGCGGAAAGGCATCGAGCGCCGGCAGGCCCATCTGGAACGGCAGGATCGAATCCGCGCGGAAGCTCGGTGCCGCGATCGCGCTGTCGGGCCGAGGCTGCGGGCTGATGATTGGCGAGCTGGTCTTGAGGCCGGGCGTCACGATCGTGCCGGCCTGGCCGCGCGCCTCGACATAGCCTTCCGCGGCCAGCAGGGAATAGGCCGTCTCGATGGTCCCGCGCGCCAGCCCTAGTTCCCGCGTCAGCGCGCGCGCGGAGGGAATGCGGTCTCCCGGCTTCAGCAGGCCGCTGGCAATGGCATTGCGAAACCGCTCATAGATCTGGCGATAGAACGGCTCTGCGGCCGTAGGGTCCAGCGGCGCGATCTTGCTCGGAGTGACGTCTGGCATGGGCTATCCCGATCGTTCGGAGGTTTCCCGATCCGCTATACCACATGCGCGCGATCATGGTTTAGTTCAAATGTTCCTTCATGGCCCTTCGATATAGGGCATGACCGCCGTATGCATCGATGATCGCAAATGCGGAGCCAAGGCTCCCCCAACTATTGGATCGGTCGATGAATACAATTTTACGCATCAGTTTCAGCCCTCGTGGCCAGGCATCCGAGAGCCATCGGCTCTCCCAGAGGATCGTCGCTCTGTTGCTGCACAAGCAACCGGGCGCGCAGGTCATCGATCATGATCTCGGCAATGGCAGCCTGGCACAGGTCGATGGCAGTTATGCGCAGTCTCAAGGGGGCCCTGTCGATGTTTCGAGCGACGGCTCGATCGTACAGTCGGAAGACCTTATTGGAGAGCTGGAGCGTGCGGACATCCTGATCATCAGCACGCCGATGCACAATCTGACCATGCCATCTGCGCTGAAGGCCTGGATCGATCATGTCGTCCGTGTGCGCAGGACGTTCAACCTCACGCCGGCCGGCAAGGTCGGAGCGCTTCGCGACCGTCCGGTCTTCCTGGCCATCGCGTCCGGCGGCCGGTATTCGGGCGAGCGGGCGAACCAGCCGGATTTCCTGACGCCCTATCTGCGGGTCATCCTGGGCATGATCGGGCTCAAGGACCTGACCTTCTTCTCGGTTCAAGGGACGGGCTCTTCGCCGGACGCTTTGGCCGAGACGCGGGCTAGGACCGAAGAGGAGCTGCAAACCTATTTCTCTACCTTCCAGGCGTAGCAGCTTACGAGAGCAAGCTCTGCCGGAAGGTGCGGTAGCTCTCCGGCGAATAGCGCAGCGCAAGCAGGATGAGCCCGACAATGCCGATCGCCATCAGCATCCATGCCTGCGACAGGTCTGCAAAGACATCCCGCAGAGCGCCGGCCATCAGCGGAACCAGACTTGCGATAATGTAACCGCCGCCCTGCACGAAGGCAGTGAAATCGCCGGCGATGGTAGGATTCCGGACGTGGTCGATGGCAACGATGATCGAGAGGGGAAAGAGAATGCCGATGCCGGCGCCAAGCAGCAAGACGGCTGGAACTGCAAGCATGAGGGGTTCGATCAGGAGGCAGGCCAGTCCGGCAAGGACGAGGACCAGGCAGGTGACCAGCGGGCCCCGGCGATCGGGAAAATGGTGGATGAACGCCGCGAGGCCAAGCGCCGTCAGCGCCTCCACGAAGGTCAACCCAGCCAGGAGGTAGCCGGCGGTCTGTGGCGACTGCCCCCGCTCGACGTAGAAGGGCGGCAACCATGCCATCACGAGCATGAAGGCGCCCGTGCCGATACCGAAGAAGACGAGGAGCGACCAGCTGCGCGGGTTTCGCCAGAATGCCGGCGTCTCGACCGGCAACGAAGACGCCGGCGCCTCGGACGCCGCGGCCCGGCTGGCGACGGACCAGATTGCCAAAGCGAGGAGGGCGGGAACAGCCCAGAGCGCCAGCGCCGGTGCCCAGCCGAACCGATCCGCAAGCCCGGCCGCGCTTGCCGCCGCAATCGCCGCGCCAGAGACGATGCCGGTGGAAAACAGGCCGATGGCGCGTCCGGTGTTTTCGGCAAAATTTCGCTTGATGAAGCTCGGTGCGAGCGCCTGAACGATTGATATGCCAACGCCCGCGCCGGCAGCCGTTGCCAGCAGACCGATCCCGCCATCGAACCAGACCCGGCTCACACAGGCGGCGGCAAGGATGAAGGCGCCGCAGCCGATACCGAACTTTTCGCCCAGCGCCTTTCGCAGTAACCTGACCGACATCGCACCCACGCCCATCAGGAAGACGGGCAGCATGGTGAGAAGCCCGATACCGGTCGAGCCCATGCCGGTCGTATCGAGAATGAGGCCTGTCAGGGGACCGATTGCCGCGATGGCTGGTCGCAAATTGAGTGAAACCGCGACGACCGCGACCATGAGTAAGCGGCTTTGTGCCGTGTGCAGGCCTGTCATCTGATCGTCCCCCGGGTTCCCATCGCGCCGACGCCACGATCGAGAGGCTATCACCGACGATTGCATTGCGGGCCTAAAGACGGCCACACTTGGAGTATCTTGGCCTAGCTGGACAGGTCCATGATCGACATCCGTTGCTAGACCATGGCTCTATCGCCATTGCAATCGACTGAGACTGGAAGCGCATGGGCCGAAGCGTCTACTCGGTTCACGGCATTCACATTTAGCCGCCAAAAGTGGCACTGCGGCGGTCGCTGGCTTACGAGCGGACCCGCGCGCCGGGGGCTGTCGATCCCGGTTTCCGGCTTGTTGCCTACGCTAAGCTGAACCTCCTGCGGCAACCCTTTTAACCGGTCTTGCGGGAGGCGAACGGCTTTCGCGGTTCCCGCTACAGCTGGTATGCCCATTCATATTTTGGCCGCTTCTGCCCGACGACCCAAGAGCTGTCACTGCGTGAAACCGCTCGATTATAAACCTTGGTCGCCAGGTGGGCGGAAATCGCACCCCCACCAACAAGGTTGATCTGCCGATCATGTCGTGTTTTGAAGGTGGCACATTGGCGCCGGGGATTTGACAACAGGAATGGCAGAACAGTTTGACATGTTTTCGGAGCAGGCTGCGCGCGACCCGATGCTCACGCGTGGCACCTCCAAATCCACCAAGGTCGAAACTCATGCCATCCCGATGAGTGAAGAGGACATGGTCCGTCATCTGTCGAAGACAGGCCGCTATCGGATCTTGCAGAGACTGGTGCCGCGCGCAATCTCACCATTCCCACGCCCGGAGTACCTCCTCAAGGGCATCATTCTCGACACCGAGACCACGGGCCTCAATGCGCGCAAGGATGAGATCATCGAGATCGGCGTGATCGCTTTCACCTTCGATGGGGCAGGAAGCATTGGTGACGTCACTGGCGTCTACGGCGGCCTTCAACAGCCGCGCGTTTCCATTCCTTCCGAAATCACCAGGCTCACCGGAATCACCGACGACATGGTGGTTGGGCAAACGATCGACCTGGCGGCGCTAGAGGCGCTGATTGAACCGGCCGATCTGTTGATCGCCCACAATGCCGGTTTCGACCGGCCATTCTGTGAGGCGTTTTCCCATCTGTTTTCCGGCAAGGCCTGGGCTTGCTCTAACTCTGAGATCGACTGGTCGTCGCGCGGCTATGAAGGCACCAAACTCGGATATCTGATCGGGCAGGCGGGCTATTTCCATGACGGTCATCGCGCTGTCGATGATTGTTTCGCGCTTTTGGAGGTCCTGGCCCGTGAGGTGGACGGATCTGCTTCCACCGCTTTTGCCGAACTCTATCAGGCAAGCCAGAGATCGCGTATCCGAGTCTTTGCGGAGAACAGTCCCTTCGACATGAAGGATCACCTGAAGGCGCGAGGCTATCGCTGGTCCGACGGAAGCGACGGCCGTCCCAAGTCCTGGTGGATCGAGGTTGGGGAAGAAGCGCTCGAGGATGAGCTCCGCTATCTCAGGGGCGAAATCTACCGCTATCCTGACGCCGATCCACCGACTAAACGCCTCACCGCTTTCGACCGGTTCCGGGCCTGATAGCCCTTTCTGCCCATCTTATGAGCGGACCCATGCTTTGAGCGCATGGCCGACCTGAGACCTTGTGCCTTATCGATCGGCACGCGAGGGCCTATATTCCAATCATCGAAACGACGTTGGGACCGAAGCAAGGTTGCTAGCGTCAAGAGACCTCACGAAAGGGGATCATCATGAACGTAGCACGCTCCTTCAACAACTGGCGCAAGTTCCGTCAGACCGTTACCGAACTTGGCCGCATGAGCTCGCGCGAACTGCAGGATCTCGGTATCAATCGTGCTGACATCCACAAGGTTGCGCGCCAATCGGTCGCCGGCTAGTCCGCTAGTCTAGGCAATCCTGAATGATGATACGCCCGCTTTTGACGCGGGCGTCTTTGTGTCTGGGCCACCGCGAGGCGCCAAGCTGGCGATTTCTCCCCTTCGACCGAGGCGATGCACTTTCCGCATGTCAACACTGCAGCAAAGCCTATTTCGTATGCGGCGAGAACGGGTATGTTGACTTCATCGAAGCGATGCAACTCCTGCCGCAGAGCTTCGTGTTTCAGACGGCCCACTCCTCCTCCCAAGGGGCGTCTGAGGGAACAGGAACAGCGGCACTCCTCCCGCGGCAGGCTTTTTCGTTCCAGGACTGTGCGTCAGAGCCGGAGAGCGAGCTGCGGTTCTTGTCTGCTTTCTTCGGTATTGAGTGATGACAGGGTGATCCCGAGGAGCCGTACCGGACCTTTAAACGGGAACACTGATGCGAGCAGGGTCTCAGCAATCTCCAGGATCATGTCGATGTCCGATACGGCTCCGGACACCGTCCTGCTGCGTGTGGCCTGGCTGAAATCTGAATATTTGATTTTGACGGTTATCGTCTTTCCCGCGATGTTGTGCGCCTCGCAATAACGCCAGACTTTTTCGGCCAGGGGCCGCAGCACGGTCTTGGCCGGTTCGAGATCATCAATGTCCTCGGCAAATGTGTCTTCAGCTCCGACCGACTTGGGGATTCGGTCAGGCCTGACCTGCCGCTCGTCTATGCCGCGCGATGCCGTGGAAATACGGACCCAACTTGCCAAAGTGCTGCTGAAGGAATGCCAGCGACTTCGCCTTGAGATCAAAGCCCGTCTCGATACCATGCCGTTTCATCCGCTCGGCGGTGGCCGGCCCCACACCATGGAATTTCTTGACAGGGAGGGCTTCGACAAAGCCCGGGCCGTTCTTCGGGGTGATGACGGCCTGGCCATTCGGTTTGTTCAGGTCGCTTGCCATCTTGGCCAGGAATTTGTTGTAGGAGATGCCGGCCGACGCATTGAGGTTGGTGACTTGTTTGATCTTTGCGCGGATCTCCAGCGCAATCTCGGTGGCA
>NZ_DATJDJ010000130.1:0-2088 GCF_035497515.1 Pararhizobium sp.
GATTGCCAACAAGCACGAACTGGGCCTGCCGGAAGACCGTAGGCACGATCGCCTCGCCCCCCGCAGGACCCGCACCGAGATCACGCTCGACGACGGCAGCAAATATGTCTGCCGCATCATCGACCTGTCGCTGTCGGGCGCTGCCGTGGATATGGAAACGCGCCTGCCGCTCGGCACGGCGATCCTGCTCGGCAGCATGAAAGGCCGCATCGTGCGGCATTTCCAGGAAGGCGTGGCGATCGAGTTCCTGGGAATTCAATCGCGCGAGGCGTTGAGAGAATTTCTCTAGGCTCCAGAAGCGCCGGCCACAACCCATCTTTCGGATCCTTTCCCACCACCTGATATTGCAGAGACCAAGCGCGCTTCACCGGCGCGCCTTTTCGCATGTCCGCGACCTGCACTGAAACGGCACGCCGGAAGCCCCGATCGACCGCCGGCGAGCGATCAATGACGGGCCTACTCCCGCCGCCGACGCCGTCAGCGCTCCAATCTGGCACAGTCGGAAGCGGCCGACTGGAGCAGAACGAGACGAAAATCGTGGCGGCCTCCGTTTTTTTGAAGAAAAATCAAAATTATTTCGGCGGTTCGCCCGTCGATTCGGCGTCGAAACACATCCTGCCATGGTAAACGAAGACTAATCCCCGGGACCGCGCGCACTGGGAACGGGGTGGATCGATGCCAAGCACGTCTCGTGCCCGGTGCCCAGCCGTAATGCCCTTTCGAAAAACCCGAATTCTTTCAACCGCAAGGATGGTTTACGCATTCTTTCGCGACTGCCCATCGGGTGTAGGCAGGCGCAAATTTAGATGGCATTTGAATCAATATAATCTAAAATTATATTCAAGTTTAAATTTGATTTTGTACATATTTGATTTGAGTTTGTACTTAGTTTTACTTCCGATATTCGCGCGCAATAAAAATCTCGGTGTCATTGTCACTCCAGAACGGGGAGACAGACATGACAAAGAAAAATTTCCTGAAGACCGGCCTCATCGCCGCCTTCCTTTGTGCGGCGGCAGCCCAGTCGGCCTTTGCCTTTTCCGCCAACATGACCACGGACGGCGCAACCAATCCGCCGGTCGGCCACTACGAATTCTGCCGCAGCCAGCCGCAGGAATGCCGCAGCAATGGCGGCAGCGCGGCACCGACGGTGCTGACCCGCGATGGCTGGAAGAAAATCCTCGAGGTCAACTACGACGTCAACGAAGCGGTGACGCCGATGACCGACATGGAGATCTACGGCGTCGAAGAGCGCTGGGCCTATCCCGACAAGGTGGGCGATTGCGAGGATTATGTGCTCTTGAAGCGCAAGCTGCTGATGCAGGCAGGCTTTTCGCCGTCCAACCTTTTGATCACGGTCGTCCTGCAGCCGAATGGCGAGGGCCATGCAGTGCTGACGGTACGGACCGACCGCGGCGACTTCGTTCTCGACAATATGCGCAACAAGGTGCTGCTCTGGTCCGAGACCGAATATACGTTCCTGAAGCGCCAGTCGAACGAGAATGCCGGCCGCTGGGTGAAACTGCAGGACGGTCGCGCAGTGGCCGTCGGCAGCCTCCAGACGCAGTAATCCACCATCACGAGACATCGCGCCTCGGACCGGGATGCCCGGGGCGCGCATGAAAAGGGCTTTGGTCGCCCCCATCCCCGTCCCTGACCAGGCCCTCTCGGCCGGTTCCGCTGTCCCCGGAACCGGCCGTTTTTTTCTTTCCGCCCCCTGTTGAGATGAAGAGCGGGCACGATGGGCGGCACGGCCGGGTGGCGACCGATACGATGATATTCACCGGATATTAACCATGTTGACGCAGCGTTTCGCCTGGCTGCTCAAAGAGCATGCCGTTTGCCACGCCTGTTTCCCTTCGAGATGGGCGCTGCCGAGACCGCCGCAGCCACTCACGGGAGCACCGTCGTTACTCGATGACCGCCAAGCCCCAAGCCACCAAGGACGACGCCTATCGTCCGCTGATCTCGGCCCGCTTCGTCTACGGCCTGACGGCGATCGCGGTGGGGCTTGCGGCCTTGACCGGAGCAATCAGCCTCGCCGGCCGCTGGAGGGGTGAAAACCTGGCACTTGCCGGCCATACGACA
>NZ_DATJDJ010000131.1:0-2623 GCF_035497515.1 Pararhizobium sp.
GCATTTCCAACGCATCCTGAAAGCGTCGAACCGTCCGATCTCTGTCTCACGGGCCTGGTACTGGATGGGCCGTGCCGTCGAGGCTGGCGCTCCCGGCAATTCCACCGAATATTATACCAAGGCGGCGGCCCTTCCCGGCACGTTCTACGGCCAACTCGCTGCCGCTCGTCTTGGTCGCACAGTGCTGAATGTTGCTTATCCCTCGCCGAGCGCCGAAGACCGCGCCCGTTTCGACAGCCGCGAGGCGGTTCGCGCCATCGCGCGGCTGGAGGAGACAGGGCATGCCTGGCGAGCCGACAGCCTTTACCGCGCGCTCGCGGAGGACCTGACGAGCCCCGGCGAACTGGCCATCCTCTCCGCGAAGGCTGAAAAGGCGGGCGGACATCAGTTGTCCTTGCAGGTCGGCAAGATCGCCTTTGGTCGCGGCATCGATGTTGCAGCCCTTGCCTTCCCGATCGGCGTCATTCCGGCGAGCGCCAATATCAGCGGATCCGGCAAGGCGCTGGCTTATGCCATTGCCCGCCAGGAAAGCGCCTTCAATCCCGCAGCTATCTCACCGGCCAATGCACGCGGCCTACTGCAAATTCTTCCCGGCACCGCCAAGGGCGTCGCCGGTCGCCTTGGTCTCGCCTATTCGAAGGAACGGCTGACCACCGATATCGCCTACAATGCGACGCTGGGCGCGCAGTATCTCGGCGAGCAAATCGACGATTTCGCCGGGTCCTATATTCTCACCTTCATCGCCTATAATGCCGGTCCGCGCCGGGTGCCCGAATGGATCAACCGTTACGGCGATCCACGCGGCAAATCGATCGACGAGGTGGTCGACTGGATCGAGCGCATTCCATTCAGTGAAACCCGCAATTACGTTCAGCGGGTGATGGAGAATTACCAGGTCTACAAGTCCCGGCTGGGCCAGACGTCCGATATCGTCCATGACCTGCGCATGGGCCGCTGACGTCCTTCCTTCTGCCAACTTCAGTTGAGCCGGAACGCGGCGCATCGCAGGCACGCGATCGGCTCTTCCCGCATCCGACACTTCCGCTATGGTTGCCCCATCAGGATGAAGGAGCATAGCGTTGGCCACGAGCGATGACGGATTCGAGGAACGGTTTTTTACGGCAAGCGATGGATTGCGGCTTTATGCCCGCGACTATGGACATGCCGACGATCGAAAAGACCTGCCGATCGTCTGTCTGCCGGGGCTTAGCCGAAACAGTCGTGATTTTCACCGACTTGCCCTCCAGCTTTCAACGCAGGCTGAAAGACCACGCCGGGTCGTCACCTTCGATTATCGTGGGCGCGGACGTTCGGAATGGGATGCCGATACCGGCCGTTACGCCCTTTCCGTCGAGGCGGACGATGTCCTGACAGGCTGCGCGGCGCTCGATGTCCAGCAGGCGATTTTCATCGGAACATCGCGTGGTGGCCTGATAACGCATCTCCTTGCTGCAATGCGTCCGGCAATCCTGCGCGGCGTCATCCTCAACGATATCGGACCGGTCATCGAGATCGCTGGCCTGCTGCAGATCCGGCTTTATCTTGAGGCACGACCCGTTCTCCATTCATGGGAGGACGCGGTGGACAACCTGCAGCGGGTGCACGGACCAGCCTTTCCGGCGCTCGATCCATCCGACTGGACCGACATGGCGCATGCGATCTTTACCGAAAAGGACGGCATGATTGTCGCGGACTTCGATCCGTCCCTGATCGAACCATTGCGCAGCCTCGACGAGAATGCGCAAATCCCGGATATCTGGTCGCTTTATGAAGGACTGAAACCGATCCCGCTGATGACGATCCGGGGCGAGAACTCCCCTATCCTCTCGGAAGCGACATTCATCGAGATGAAAGCCCGACATCCGGGCATGAAAACCGTGACGGCGGCGGGCCAGGGACATGCGCCGCTGCTGCATGGGCCGAAACTGGTCGGCGAGATCAGGGACTTCATCAACGCGATCGCCCACAGCGCCGCGCGTCAAACATGACGCGTAAAGGTCGCTCTAACAGCTGGAATATACCGCATAATTTTACCCTAAAATCGATTCCGGCTTAAGGAATTGTGCAGCAGTCTCGCGGTCGGCAGCGAGTGAGACGGAACAACGACAGGCCTCAAAACAAAAAAAGCCCGGTCTTTCGACCGGGCTTTCCATCACTGACATGAAGCCAGAGATTAGAAGTCGCGCTGCAGGCGGAGGAAGCCGGAGACTTCGTCGCCACCTACACCCCAACGACGCGAGTCGTCGACGTCCTGGTACTGAATGGTCGCGAGCGACTTCAGGCCGTCCGTGATCTGGTAACCAACCGTTGCACCAACGCGCCATGCATCGACGTTGCTGATGAAGGCGTAATCACCGAAGTACTGACCAGCAATGTTCAGGGTCAGCTTTTCAGTTGCCTTGAACTCGTACGATGCTGCAACGGTCCATTCGGATTCGTTGTAGTATGCGTTCGGGTCGGTTGCGTAGATGCCAGCGAGGCTGAACGTGCCCGGGCCGACTTCAGCCGACAGGATAGCGCGGATGGCGCCGTCTTCGCGTTCGGTGTCATAGCCGCCGAGCAGGGTAGCCGTTACACCACCGACCGAACCGGAAACCATGGCAGCAACGCCAACGCCGTTGTC
>NZ_DATJDJ010000132.1:0-2123 GCF_035497515.1 Pararhizobium sp.
GCCGCCATGGTGGTGGCGATCGTCATCGGGCTGGCAAGTGCCAATGTCGGAGGCATCGTCGATGAAATCCTGATGAGATGCCTCGACGTGCTGTTCGCCTTTCCGATCGTGCTGGTCGCCATCATCGTCTCCGGCATCCTGTCCCCCGGCTTGTTGACAATCATGGTCGCGATCTTCGTCGCTGAAATTCCCTATCTCACCAAGCTGTGTCGAACCACGGCCGGTGTGGTTATCAGCCAGCCCTATATCGAAGCCGCAAGAGCGAGCGGTGCGCCTACGCTGCTCTTGCTGCTGCGCTATGCCATGCCGAACATGCTGCCCACCGTCCTTTCCTATACGACGGCAATCGTGGGAATGATGATCGTTCTCGGCGCGGGCCTGAACTTCCTGGGTCTCGGAATACAGCCGCCCGACGCCGATTGGGGCTCGATGGTAGCCGAAGGCCGGACGGTTCTGCGCCGCGCTCCCCATGTGACGATTTTTCCCGGCCTTGCGATTGTGATCGTCGCGGTGGCCTTCAGCCTGATCGGCGATGGACTGCGCCGCCTGCTCGATCCGCGTGGAATAAGCCGATGACCGACGCATCCGTATTGCTGTCAGTAAGCCGGCTCTCCGTCGAGTTTCACAACGCTCAACGCACTGTGACTGCGGTAAAGGACTTGTCATTCGAGATTTTCCCCGGCGAAGTTCTCTGCGTTGTCGGGGAGTCAGGCTCCGGGAAAAGCGTGATGAGCCGCGCCGTGATGGGGCTGGTGGATCCGCCGGGAATTGTCACGTCGGAAGGCATTTCCCTGCGCGGGGAGTCCATCAACTCGCTGAGCGAGCGGCAACTGTCGAAGCAGGTTCGCGGATCCCGGATCGGCATGGTCTTCCAGGATCCCATGACGTCCTTGAACCCCAGTTTTCCGGCCGGCGAGCAGATCTCCGAGGGCCTGCGTCTCCACAAGGGGCTGGGGAGGAAGGCAGCCCATGAACGCAGCGTGGAATTGCTGGCCTTATGCGGCATTCCGGAGCCTGGACGCAGGGCTCTGCAGTTCCCCCATCAGATGAGTGGCGGAATGCGACAGCGCGTTCTCATCGCCGCCGCCGTCGCGTGTGAACCGGACCTGATCATCGCCGACGAACCGACCACCGCCCTCGACGTTACGATCCAGTTGCAGGTGCTCAAGCTGCTGGACGCCGTTACCAGGCAGCAGGGAAGGGGCCTGCTTCTGATTACCCACGATCTGGGCGTTGTTTCCGCAATGGCCGACCGGGTGCTCGTCATGAGAAGGGGGCAGATGGTCGAGTATGGAAGGGCCGACCAGGTTTTGCGGGCTCCCAGACAGCCCTACACGCGCGCACTGATCAATGCCGCTTCCGACCTGCGCACGGCGCCGCGCGGCCAGCTCGCCGAGCTTGCGGGCGATCAATATTGCAAGGTGGAGCAGTGACCGGTGTGCAGCCGATCATCGACGTCCGCCACGTTTCCAAGGTTTATGACCGCGGAAGAAGAGGCGAAAGCGGCTTTCGCGCGGTCGACAATGTCAGTCTGTCCATCCTCAAGGGCGAGAGCTACGGTCTTGTCGGCGAAAGTGGATCGGGAAAGTCGACGACGGCAAGGCTCATCATGCGCCTGGTCGAGAAGACCAGCGGCGAGGTTCTGATCGACGGCACACCGATCCACGATCTGTCGGCAAGCGCCTTGCGTGACTTTCGCCGAAAGATCCAGATCGTCTTCCAGGATCCTCTCGCCTCGCTGAATCCACGCCTGACCATTGGCGAGACCCTGGCCGATTGCCTTCGGTTTCATGGCCTTGGAACTGCATCCTCGCGCCTGCGAGCGGCACGGGATATTCTCGATCAGGTGGCGTTGGGCTCAGCCTATGCCGCGCGCTACCCCCACGAACTCAGCGGCGGGCAATCCCAGCGGGTCGGTATTGCCCGTGCCCTGATCCTTGAACCCAAGATCGTCGTTCTGGACGAGCCGGTGTCCGCTCTCGACGTTTCCGTCCAGGCGCAGATTCTCAATCTCCTGTCGCGCCTGCAGGCGGAACGGGGCCTGACCTACCTCTTCATCTCGCATGACCTGAACGTCGTACGGCATTTTTGCGATCGGGTCGGCATCATGCAGCGCGGCGCTC
>NZ_DATJDJ010000133.1:0-9659 GCF_035497515.1 Pararhizobium sp.
GTGTTGGAAGCCGGCGTGGTCAGGCTTGCGATGACGGCCGCGGCTGCCGTCTCGTAGGATGCGGTATCGGTGCCGTTGCCGCCGGAGAAATCGTCGGCACCCACGCCACCGATAAAGGTGTCGTTGCCGTCCTGGCCGAACAGGTTGTCATCGCCGCCAAGACCGACCAGCGTATCGTTGCCGGCGCCGCCAATGAGGCTGTTCAGGCTGTTGGTGCCTGTCAGCCTGTCGTTGAAGGCAGAGCCGGTCAGGTTTTCGATTGACGTATAGGTGTCGCCGGCGGCTTCGCCGGTGTTGGTCGCCGGGCTGAGCAGGGCGGCGATGACACCCGACGCAGCATCCTCGTAGGTTGCCCGGTCGGAACCTGCACCGCCGCTGAGGGCATCAGCGCCGGCTCCGCCGTTCAGGACGTCGTTGCCATCCTGGCCGAACAGGTTGTCGCTACCGGCAAGGCCGATGACTGTGTCGTTGCCGGCTCCGCCGATGATGCTGTTGGTCCCGGCATTGCCGGTCAGCGTATCGTTGAATGCCGAACCGGTAACGCTCTCGATCGAATTGTAGGTGTCTCCAGCCGCTTCACCCGAGTTGCCCGCTGGGGTGGACAAGTTAGCAACCACGCCAGCTGCCGCGTTGACGTATACGGCCCGGTCGCTGCCTGTTCCCCCAGACAGATAGTCGCCTCCGGCACCCCCCTCCAGAGTGTCGTGATAGTTCGTGGCCCTCAGGATGTCGCCGGCGGCGCCCCCGCTGAGAACCACGGCTGAAGTAAGCGCCGAGCCATTGACCTTGACTGCACCTCCGACCCGCGACGACAGATCCAGCGTGCCGCCGACCCCAGCAAGACTTATGGTGCCGAGGATGGAAATGCTTTGGAACGAGTTGAACTGGACAAGTTTACCGATGAGGTTGTGCGACGAGGACAGGTTCTCGACGTTCTTGAAGGTGAAGTTGCCAAGGCTGGTGACGTTCACGACGACACCGTCTACATCCGCGCCGCCGTCAACCGCGCCTGATCCACCCAGCCCAAGATAAAGGGTATCGCTGCCATTGCCGCCGTTGAGGATGTCATTCCCGCCACCGTAGAGGCTGTCGATGCCGTCGCCACCGTTCAGAACATCAGTTCCCTCATCATACGCGACACCGTCTTCATCGAACAGGACGCCCAACAGTGTATCGTGGCCTGCTCCCCCACTGAGAGTATCGTTGCCCAAGCCGCCCCTTATGGTGTCATTTCTGATGCTGCCGCTCAACGTGTCGTTGAAGTTGCTGCCGACTAAAGAGCCCTCGTAGTGGCCGTCACCCACCGTTAACACTGCGCCCGAGGTCAACCCGGATGCATCGACATGACCTTGCAGCGCACTCGTCAAATTGAGCGTTCCGCCCGAACCGACGAGGCGGAGCGTTAGCGCTTCGATCGAGGAAAAGTCAAGCATCTGGTCGATGCTGGCAGTGATCGCCGCGTCAGAAAAGAGTTTCTCCACATTCTTGATCACCATTGAACCGAGTGAAATTGAAGTCACTCCCGGGGTCCTCAGCAAAACCAGAAGATCTGTTCCGCCGCTCCCATCGAGGTAACCGGTGCTCAAACCATGGAAGGTATCACTGCCTTTGCTCCCGGTGATCTGCGCCGGAGAGGTCAGGCCAGAGGCAAACAGCTCCATTTTCTGAAAACCGAGGCGAGTGGAGAAATCCAGCTCGCCACCTGCCCCGGAAAGACTGAGGCTGAACGTCGAATAGACGGTGGAAATTTCACTGAACTCGCTGAGCTGCACGATGGTCGAGTTGAACGAATCCCCCAAGACCTCCAGACGCTCGACATTGGAAAAGACCATCGAACCGAGATTGGTGTAGTCGGCGACGACCGTGTCGAAGCCTGTACCACCATCGACCGTTCCGGCGCCCCCTGGACCGAGATCGAACTGGTCGTCACCACCACGACCGTCGAGAACGTCAAAACCACCCATCGGGCCTCGATCCACAAACCGGTCGCTCAAATCGGTTCCAGTGATGATGTCGTCGTCTTCGGTTAGGTAATAACTCATTGCTGCCGCATCCACTTGAAGGAGGAATCTAGAAGCGCCCAGTCAAAAACAGCGCGCCTGCGCTGACCGCTTTCAGCGGGACAACGCTTACAGTTGTGACCAGCAGCGGCAATAGACCGCTCGTCAGTGGCGGACTATGCAATTCTTGCAAGAGTTGTGTGGTTCCGTAAATTTAGGCTACTAGCGTGGCTTCGCGAGGGATTCCGACGGCCGTTCGCCAAACCGCAGCCGGTAGGCCTGGGCGAAACGTCCAAGCTCCCAAAATCCATATTGTGTGGCCACGTTCGTGACAGAGGTTTCGTTCGGTGCTGATGCTAGCAGTCGCTCGCGAACGCGGTCCAGGCGCCGCTCGCGAGCGTACTGAATCGGTGCTTGGCTTAGAAAATCCTGGCAGATCATGTTCAGTGTTCGGTGAGCGACGCCAACCTCTGCGCATATGTCACTGAGTGAAAGCATATCCTCCGGCCGTTCCTCCACTAGTTGAAGGAACCGATCCAAGATTTTGCGGTGGCGGCCAAGCACTGTCCTGTCTGGCATCGCATGCGAGAGAGTGAGGCAGGCGACCAGCGCATCTATGATGCTACCGGAGAGCGCCCTAACCGGGCGTGGCGCATTGATGATCGATGATTGCTCCCGTACAAGGCGCTCGAGATATCGTATAAGTATCACGAGACGCGAAAATACCGGCTCCGGCACGCGGAACATCCGGTTGTCGTTCATGGGGACTGCATGGTCGCGTCCAGTCAGCTCCTGGGCATGCGTCGCGAGGACGTCGAAAGGGATCGTGATTATCCCGAAGGCCCATGGTTGATGTCCAGGGGAACTGGTGACCGTGATGTCATTAGGCCGGCAATGGAAAATCTGCGGCCCGAACAATTGCTGCCCCGATACTTTGCGGACCAGCGAATGCTGAGTGGGGAACATGAATATATGCAGGTTCGGGATCCCCGCAGACTGCGGAATTCCGGAGGAAAAGTTGCCGACCCCGACATGGAGGGGGCCGAGCGCCGCGCGGGCGAACGACCCAAGGAAGCCTTTGCTGGCGCCTGTGGGGTGAGGGCCCGACGCTTCTGGATCCAGCCCAGCCAGTGCCCGCGCCATCGCGCCCGGATCAGTGAAGGTGCCGTGGAACGTGTTCGCTGAAACCTTGCCGTTGGGCTTTGACGTCATCGGTTTAAATCGCCAAAAAAATATCGGAGGCAAAAACCCTGGAAATTTGCCTGTGCCGTCTTCGCGTCCGATACAGTGACCGTAATACGCGCCGGCGCGCGCTGCCTATCTCATTGCTTCCCCACGTCATGCTCACTGAGCCGCGAACCCCACCTTCCAAGCCCAATATCGTCATCGACATCCGAGAAGGAAACACTTATCCGCACAGGAGTCCAGACGCGCTCGCCGTTAGATTTCGGACCAGCGAGGTCGTGGCCGAATGAAGGAGGTCGAAGACACAGAAGACAGCGCCGGACGCTGGCGCTCGCCGCCTCGACCTTCTAGCGCACTCCGCTTGGGTGAAGTCGGACCCGCCCGCCGGTGGATTACTGCGAAGCTTGCTCGGTCACGGAAAATCGCAATGTCCGGGTGTGGCCGCCACCGTCACTCCATCTCCGGAACGGGGCCGCTCTGAAACAGGATCGTCGGCGGCCCATACTCACCGGCTATCGGATCGGCGTCACGGCTCCACGCGACGACGGCTGTGTGCTTGTCGGCGATCGCTTTCGTCTCCCGCACGGCTCGGCCTTCATCCTGCATCTGGCGAGGATCGAAGGCAGGCAGCAGGTTTCCTTCCCCGTCGTCGAAGGCTGCGAGGACAATGAGTTTTACGGTTTTGTTCTGGTCGGCCATTGTCGCGTCCCCCATCGAATCGAGATCAAGATAGCGCAATTTTGCTGCGCTGCCACCGGCGTCAAGGGTTGGCGCTGAACTGATAAATGCTGATTCCCGCAGACATAAATTGAACTGGTGCGAAGAAACGGGCGTCAAAAGGTGGGGGCGCCGTTTCGGGTTTCGCAATTAAATCAATGGGCGGTTTGGGTAGCGAGGTGAGGGGAAATAACAAGTGAGAAATGTATCTCAACGCCTTACGGCACAAGCGTTTCGGCCAATTTTCAGGAGAAAATTTGGTGCCCCCACCAGGACTCGAACCCGGGACCCCCTGATTACAAATCAGGTGCTCTACCAACTGAGCTATAAGGGCAGCTATGGTGCAGGGAGTTAGCATATTCTCTGGCGGTGTAAAGGGAAAATGCGAATTTCATCGCTTTTCCCGATCCTTGGCGCGCGCGGATGAACCGCTGGGATTGTTTTCGGCGGGCAGGTACCAAAAGGATCAGGACGCTGAGCGCCGGCGGGGTTTGGCCGGAACGTGTGCCTGTTGCGCCAGGCGTTTCTGCAGGCGAGGCGGAATGATGAAGGTGAGGACGGCAAGGACGGCCGAGAGCGCGCAGATCAGCCAGAGGACACCGGTGCCCAGCATGCGCTCGAGAAAGGCGCCGCAAATGCCGCCGGCCGCCATGCCGATCCATGGAGCGATCTGGACGATCCAGTCGCGGCGCGGATTGCCGACCATCCAGTGGCCGATACCCCGTCCGAAACGCGACAGCGCACCGGTCACATAGGTCAGTCCGATCGGCAGGCCTTCGATATGCTCGATGGCGGTATTGACCAGCCCCATGGCCAGCACAAGGGCATAGAAGCGAAGCGTGACAAAGGCCGGATCGGCGATAGCGGCGGCACAGGCGAGGACGAGCATGACGGCTGTCAGCACGCGAAAGGCGCGGCGGGCGGCGCCGTGCGCAACGATGATCCCCAGCGCATTGCCGGCGACGAAGACGGCAAGCGCGCCGAACAGAATGGCGGCATAGTCCTGGTCGCCGTCGGCCAGAAAGACGGCGGCGCGCGTCGTGTTGCCGCTCATGAAGGACACGAAGCTGCCGGCGACGAGGAGGCCGGCGGCATCGGTCATGCCGGCCAGAAACGAGATCGCCACGACAAGGGAAATTCCGATCGCGGTTCGCCGCGTCTGGATGATTCGCCGCCGCCGTTCCCGTGTCATGATCGCACCCCTGATGTCCGCCAGCGGTGATTCGGCGACGGAACCGGGCGATCATACAGCGCCGTGCAGCAAACAGGCGCGCGTCAGGCGACGCCTCTGGTCCATTGCACAGTTTTATGCGGCGGAGACGACAGCGACGCGCATCAAATATGACGCGCAAAGGTCGCAGTAACACTTTAAATATGATGCATAATTGCGACTATTCGGCTGCGTCCAGCATGGCGGGCGCGGGGTCGATTTCGTTGCAGCGCGTCATCGCGCCGGGCAGGTTGTCGGCAAGGAAGTCGATCAGCGCGCGCACCGAGGGGAGCATGCCGTGGCGCGAGGTGAAGACCAGATGGGCGATCGTACTGTTCGAGGACCATTCCGGCAGGACCGGCACCAGCACGCCGGTGCGAAAGCCGCGGAGGCACAAATGGTTGGGCAGGAGCGCAATGCCGATGCCTTCGATTGCGGCCCGCTCGAGAATGCCGAAATCGCCACAGCCGATCACCGGCTGGTGCGAAACCTCGTGCCTCGTTCCATCCATGTGATTCAGCTGCCAGTTGTCGGTCAAGTGCTGCTCGTTCATCGACAGTGTCGGCATCTTGCCTAGTGTGTCGATCGTCACATTGCCGAGCCGTGCCACCAGGGCTGGGCTTGCGACCAGATATTGCCGGGCTTCGCCGAGTTTGCGCACGATGAGATTGTTGTCGGTGTCCAGCTGGTCGCGGGCGCGCAAAGCGACGTCGATACGTTCCTCAACCAGATCGATCCGCCGGTTGGTAGTGGTGATCAAGAGGCGCACGCCCGGATAACGGCGGTGAAAGGCCGGAACGAGATGGCCGACCATCGGCGTGAAACCGATCGGGCAGGAGAGACGCACGACACCGACCGGCTCGCTCTTGGCGGCGGCAACCACGGCCTCCGCCGCCTCGATGCCGGACAGGATGGTTTCGCAGCGTTCGTAAAAGGCCTGGCCGATTTCGGTGACGCGCAACTTGCGTGTCGACCGCTCGAGAAGCCGGACGTCGAGCTGTTGTTCCAGCCGGGCGACGTGCTTGCTCAGCTTGGATTTCGGGACGTTGAGGGCTCGTGCGGCGGAGGAAAAGCCCTTGTGTTTGACGACAGCGGCAAACAGCGCGAGATCGTTGAGGTCCTGCATGTCACACCTTCGTTTCCATCAAAATCACTCTTTTATCGTTTCTATCAGGAAACGGCTTGTCGAAAAAGAGCTGTCTTATCGTTCGATTGTTTTAAATTTATATCTGAAGCACCCAAACACCACACAATTTCACTCGAAGGTGCAAGATGAACATTCTCCATATCGACTCCGGTATTCTCGGCGATCATTCCGTGTCGCGCCGCCTGACGGCTTCGATCGTCGCGCGTATCAAGACGGAACGTCCCGGCGATAGCGTCACCTACCGCGACCTCGCCGCCGAGCCGCTCGCCCATCTCAACGGTTCGCATCTGATGGCTGCTTCCGCCAATCCGGAAGGCCTCGATGCCAAGCTTGTTTCCGAACTCGATGCCGCCCGCGCCTCGCTCAGCGAATTCCTCGCTGCCGACGTCGTCGTCGTTGGTGCGCCGATGTACAATTTCACCATCCCGAGCCAGCTGAAGACCTGGATCGACCGCATCCTCGTTGCGGGCACCACGTTCCGATATACCGAGAAAGGTGTCGAAGGTCTCGCCAAGGGCAAGAAGGTCATCGTCGCCTCGACCCGTGGCGGCCATTATTCCGGCGCTTCTCCGATCCGCGCCATGGACCATCAGGAAACCTATCTCAGCACCGTGCTCGGTTTCATCGGCATCACCGATGTCGAATTCGTTCGCGCCGAAGGCCTGGCAATCAGCCCCGATTCGAAGGATGCTGCGATCAGCGCCGCCGAAAAGGCCATCGCCGATCGCGGCCATTTCGATATCGCCGCCTGATCATCGAATACAGTCCGTGAAATCTGAAGGCCGGTCACCTCGTGTCCGGCTTTTCACGTCCTATGTGCCCTCACGCAAAACGGCGTTGATTCAGACCCGGCATCCGCTAGGCTCTTCCACGACGACGGAGGGGGGCACTCATGCGGCATGGCTACGGTTTACTTGGAATTGCGCTGACGATCGTGCCGTCGCTGGTAGCGGCTGCATCCGCCGATCCCTTCGACAGGCCCGTTGCCACTGAGACGGTCAAATTGCCGGCCGATCCGCAGAATCCGTCGGCCGAACCGAAGGTCACATGCAATCGCTATACCGACGTCATGGTCAAGCAAGTGGATCTCGGCGAAGTCGGAGCCGAAAAGCTGGCCTTTCAGGCAACGGACGCACCGTGCGAGCGGGACGGCACCGGCGAACGGGTGATCCGCGACGATATCGCCGGTTATTTCCTGGGCGTGTTCGGGCCTTACGTCTTTTTCCAGGCGGCGGATGGCTGGAACGGTGGTCTGCCATTCGTGGTCTATGACTCCGGGACGGCCACGAAGCTTTTCGACGCCGCCATGGCGATCGACAGCCTCTCGGCAATCGAAGCCGATGAACATGGCCTGTCGCTGCAATTTGTCCGCAATCTCACCACGGCCTGCTCGCTCTATGCGGACAAGGACGATTGCGCGAAGCGAATCGGCGAGGAGACCGGGCTCGAGATCGCCCGCATTCCGGACTGCAAGGATGCCTACGAGGCGGAGATGAAGCGCACGCCGGATTACGCCGAGGCAATCAAGGCGTTGCCGAGCGTGATCGAATATCCGGTGGCATTGCGCTGGGCTGCAAGTGCGGTGACGGTCACGCCGCGGGACGGCGCGACGCGCTGCCTCCTGCCGTCCTGATTCCGTCATCCGGTTGGCGGTCGGGGCCGGCTCCGGGATGGCTGCCCCGAAGCCCGGATGCCGGTCGGCGTTTTTTCCGCGATTCGCTGGTCTTCATGCCTTCGCGAGATAGCCGCGCGTCGCATACATGGCGATCGCCGCGGCATTGGAGACGTTCAGTGACTTGATGGCGCCGGGCATGTCGAGCCGCGCCAGGGCCGTGACGGTCTGGCGGGTCTTCTGCCGCAATCCCTTGCCCTCGGCGCCGAGCACGAGCGCGATCTTCTGCCCGGACAGGGCCTGCTCGAGCGGAGCCGGCCCCTCCGAATCGAGCCCGATCGAGACGAAGCCGAGCTTGTGCAGTTCGTCGAGCGCGTCGGAGAGATTGGTGATCTGGATATAGGGGATCATTTCGAGTGCGCCGGAGGCGGATTTCGCCATGACGCCGGATTCGGTCGGGCTGTGGCGTTGCGTGGTGATCAGCGCGCCGGCATTGAAGGCGACCGCCGAGCGCATGATGGCGCCGACATTGTGCGGATCGGTCACCTGGTCGAGGACCAGCACGAGCGGGCTGTCCTGGAGTGCCGAAAGACGGCGGACGGGCAGGGGCGCCGTTTCGAGCATCGCGCCCTGGTGAATGGCGTCGGGTCCGAGGATCTTGTCCAGATCCTGCGGGCTGACGATCTCGACGGGAAAGCCGAGCGTATCGACAGCACCGATTTCAAGCCGCACCAGCGCGTTCTGCGTGACGGAAAGCTTGGCGATCTTGCGGTCGGGATTGTCGAGGGCCGCGCGCACCGTATGGATGCCGTAGAGCAGGACCTGATCGGGAGCCAGTTGCGGCGCCTTCCAGTCCGTGCTTGCGGTCTTCCGGCGCTTGTCCGGCACGGGGGTGGGGATTTCGCCGCGTTCGCGCCTGGCATCGCGATGCGCGCGCCGGAGGGTGGCGTAGTGGGTGTCTTGGGCGCTCTTGTCGCCGGGATTATCTTTGCTCATGCGGGTCTTATACCGGGGATAGACCGCGCGTGGAACCGTTTTTCGCGAAATCGGGCGCCATCCATCTTTATCGCGAATTTCCCAAATTTTTCTGGAGAGCCGTGTTGACAGGATGAGACTGGCCCGTCATATACCCGGCGCAGATTGAAGGGTTGACTTGCCCCGGCGCACGGCGCTTCGATCTGAGACTTGGTCGCTTGATCCCGACAGAATAATGGAGGGATGCCCGAGTGGTTAAAGGGGACGGACTGTAAATCCGTTGGCTCAGCCTACGTTGGTTCAAATCCAACTCCCTCCACCATTCTGTTGCACGGATCATGACCCCGCGGGTATAGCTCAATGGTAGAGCAGCAGCCTTCCAAGCTGAATACGCGGGTTCGATTCCCGCTACCCGCTCCACACGAATCCCTTTTCTCGATCGCAATATCATCAGTTGCTTTAATTTGTCGCGGCAAACACTTGATTTGCGCTGCTTTCCGGATTCGGAATCTCGGCTATTGGAATCGAAAACGAGCTTTCCCATATATGCTTTATACCGAGGCCAAGGGCCTCATGAGGCGCACGACAATTAAGTCTTGCGCAATTCTTCCGAAACCCTTACACGCCTCCCCAAACCGGCGCCGCCGGTATGGTGCATTCTCATTGATCACAGGAAACTTGACCCCATGGCAAAGAGCAAATTTGAGCGCAACAAGCCGCATGTCAACATCGGCACGATCGGTCACGTTGACCATGGCAAGACGTCGCTGACGGCGGCGATCACGAAGTATTTCGGCGAATACAAGGCGTATG
>NZ_DATJDJ010000134.1:0-13190 GCF_035497515.1 Pararhizobium sp.
GGGCATACTGGCGGGTACTCAGATGCTCGCCATGATCGATCCGACTGGGGAATGCGTAGTCATCGATTGTGCCGCCTCTACACTCAAGCCAGGCAAACAAACTCGCCCTTACGTCCGCCGTGTGCTCGAACTGGACAGGACGACCGCTCTTTTGCTGGACCACCATGGCACGATTTCGGATTTCGTGTCCGGTGACCAGGGTTCCGATCTTGATTTCTACCAGATCGCAACCTCGAAGCTTACTGTCGATTGCAAGGTCGAACAGTGTGCGGTCGCATGCGTCCTTCTCTGTCGAGGAAAAAACGAATTGCCCATATCTGCCGCTGCTTGAAAGGCTTCTTCACACCGACCTTCCGGCCGGCATTCCAAGCCGGACGAGCCAATGCAGCAGGATCATATTGTGCTATACCATCTGAGTTCTCCTTCGGCCACCATTGGCCAAGGGAGAAACGTACAATCCAATTTCTCTACACCGCGCTCGTCTGCTTTTGCAGTTTGAACGCAGATTTTTCATTTGAGTGAAATAGCAGGAAGGGCACCATTCACCCGGACACTAGGCTGTGCCATGAGTGACATTCCATGCGACGCTCGAGTTCGACGTCATTCCTGCTCCGCCATCCGATAGCCCACACCCGGTTCCGTGCGCACGATTCGGGGCTGGGTGGGATCCTGCTCGATCTTCTGGCGCAACTGGCCGATGAAGACGCGGAGGTAATGCAGGTCGTCGCCGTGTGCTGGCCCCCAGACGGTCGTCAACAATGTGCGGTGGGTCACGACCCGGCCGGTATGGCGAGCAAGCAGAAGGAGCAGGTCGTACTCCTTTGGCGTCAGGTGCACGTGCTCGCCGCCTCGCGAGACGAGCCGCTTGATCGGATCGATGGTCAGCCCGTCGACTTCCATGATGGTCGGTATCGCATCACGTCGTCCACGATGGCGCAGTGCGGTGCGGATGCGCGCCGTCAACTCCCCAATGCCGAAGGGTTTTTCGACATAGTCGTCCGCGCCGAGGTCCAGCGCCGCGATCTTTTCGCTCTCGCGGTCGCGGGCCGAGAGGATGACAATCGGGATGTCCGACCAGCCCCGGAGGCTCGCGATCACCTCCTTGCCATCCATGTCCGGCAGGCCGAGATCGAGGATGACGAGGTCCGGCGCCTGGGTGGCAACGGCCCTCAGCGCTTCGGCGCCCGTCCCAGCTTCGACGACCTCATAGCCCGCAGCCGTCAGCGAGGGTTTGAGGAAGCGTTGGATCTGCGGCTCATCATCCACCACCAGGATGCGGGACTGGTTCATCGGACATCGCCCCTTGGTTCATTACTTCCGGGAAACCGCATGACGATGCGCGTTCCTCGCTTCTTGAGGGCCGGGCTCTCCGCATGGATCTTGCCGCCCATAGCCTCGACAAAGCCACGCGCGATGGAAAGGCCGAGCCCCGTGCCAGG
This sequence comes from Pararhizobium sp., assembly GCF_035497515.1. Classification (GTDB taxonomy): domain Bacteria; phylum Pseudomonadota; class Alphaproteobacteria; order Rhizobiales; family Rhizobiaceae; genus Pararhizobium. Next base: position 1,440 of record NZ_DATJDJ010000134.1, read on the forward strand.
CGCACGTCCATCCGGCTTCCCCCTGCGATAGAATTTTTCGAAGATGCGGTCCAGATCATCAGGCGGAATGCCCTTACCGAGATCGGTGACAGAGATCAGCACGTCCCTGCCGTCGCGACGGGCATAGACGTTGATCGGCTCGTCACCGCCATATTTCACCGCATTGTCCAGAAGGTTGAACAGGACCTGTCCGATAAGCACGCTGTCGCCCCGGATCAGCGGCAGGTCAGAGGCGATGCCCGTCTCGACGACACGTCCCGGCGCATATTTGCGCGTCCGCTCGACGGCGGACTGTACGACGTCGGCGACATCCACCCAGTCCTGTTTCGGCTTCAGCGTGCCGGCCTCAATGCGCGTCATGTCGAGCAGGTTGGCGACGAAGCGGCTCATCCGACCGCTTTCCTCTTCGATCGACTGAAGAAGATCGTCGCGGTTCTCAGGCGTCATACGCTCGCCGAGCTGGCGCAGACCGGTGACGGCACCGGTGATCGTTGCGAGTGGCGTGCGCAGGTCATGGGAAATGGAGGAGAGCAGCGCTTCCCGATAACGTTCGCCTTCCAGTCGCGCTGCCTGCTCTACAGTCTCGTCGGCAAGGCGTGCCCGGTCGAGCGCGATCGCCGTTTGGTCCAGGATGGCGGTCAGCGCGCGCTCGGCATTGAGGTCGAGCCGGTCGCCCGTGTGCTCGATGCCGCAGACACCGACAATGCCATGGGGTCCGAGCAGCGGGCGGAACTCGAAGCGGCTGTTCGGCAGCGTGCCCGTCCCATGGCCGGCGGGCTCGCGCTTGTCATGGGCCCAGCGTGCGGCGGTCATGTCCGTTACGTCGAGATCGGTGTCCGGCGGCCAGGCGGCTGCAACACCGAGATCGCCCTTGCGTGGGACGAGCAGCACAACCTTGCGCTTCAGGCTCGCCTGCAATTGCGAAACTGCGAGCCAGATCGCATCCTCGCCCTTTCCCGTGCTCGCGAGCTTGCGGGAGAAATCATAGAGGGATTGCAGCGCCGTCGCGCGAATCCTAGCCACCTCCGCTTGCTCGCGGATGCGCGAAGCAAGACCGCCGGCAATGATGGCCACGGCCAGAAAGACGAAAAGCGCGAAGACCTCGTGCGGGGCCGCGATTGTGAAGGTGTGGCGAGGATCGATGAAGAAGAAGTTGTAGGCCAGCGCCGACAGGAGTGCTGCAAAGAATGCCGAGGCGTAACCGCCGACCACCGAGGCTCCGAGGACGGCGAGGAGAAAGAGCAAGGATATGTTCGGCAGTTCGACGAAGTCGTCGATCCCCTTGCCCAGGACCGTGGTCAGAGCGACGAAGCCGAGAGCCCAGAGGGACGATTGCCTCAGGGCAGAGGTTCTGGGCAGGTTCAGAGATCGTCGCGCGCGTTCATTGGTGGAACTCTCCGGCGTGACAATATGGATCCCGAGACCCGACGCCTCACGCGCCAATGCATCGGGCAGCGACCGGGAGACGAGCTTTTGCCAGCGGCTGCGCTTGCGCGTGCCGATGACGATCTGGGTGGCATGTTCTCGGCGGGCGAGCTTCAGGATCTCCTCGACGAAGTCATTGCCGATGATACGCCGCGTTTCCGCGCCGAGCTGCTCGGCGAGGCGAAGCAGGGTTTCGATCCGTTGCAAGCGTTCCGGCGTCTCGACCTCCCGGTCGGCCCGCTCGATCGAGACGACAAGCCAGGGGGCATTGAGACCTGAGGCGAGCCGGCTCGCCACGCGCACGACCTTCTCCGACAGGGGGTCGGAGCCGACGCAGACGATGAGGCGCTCGCCGGTGGCCCAGGGGCCGTCGATGGCGTTCTGTTTCAGGTAGTCGACCATCTGGTCGTCGACGCGGTCCGCCGTGCGGCGCAGCGCCAGTTCACGCAGTGCCGTCAGATTGCCGAGACGGAAGAAACGATCGACGGCACGGTTGGCGCTTTCGGGCAGATAGACCTTGCCGTCCTTCAGCCGCTCGATCAGTTCGGACGGGGCGAGGTCGACCAGCAGGACCTCGTCGGCGCGTTTGAGCACGACATCGGGCACGCGCTCGCGCACGGTCACACCGGTGATCTGCGCGACAAGGTCCGCCAGGCTTTCGAGATGCTGGATGTTGAGCGCCGTCCAGACGTCGATGCCGGCTGATATCAGCTCCTCGATATCCTGATGGCGCTTCGGATGGCGGCTGTCTTCGGGATTGGAATGGGCGAGTTCGTCGACGATGACGATGCGCGGGCGCCGCTCGAGCGCTGCATCGAGGTCGAATTCCTCAAGAATCCGTCCACGATGGGCCATCCTGCTTCGCGGCAAGACTTCGAGACCGTCGAGCAGGGCTGCCGTCTCGCTGCGGCCATGGGTCTCGACCAGTCCGACGACCAGATCCACGCCGTCGACCTTCAGGCGTTTGGCCCGCGACAGCATCGCATAGGTCTTGCCGACGCCGGGTGCAGCGCCGAGAAAAACGGTCAGCTTGCCCCGGCGGTCCTTATCCGCCAGGGCAAGCAGGGCATCGGGATCGGGACGTCTATCGTCCCTGCGGTCTTCATCCGCCATCTAGGTCTCGCATATTACAGGGCATCGAGTGCCAGGTTGAGCTCTAGCACATTGACCCTTGCTTGACCGATAACGCCGAAGGTCGGAATTTCGGTCTGCCGCGCGACGAGCGAGGCGACGGCAGATGGATCCAGCCCCCTCGCCTGCGCAACACGCGCCACCTGAGCTTCCGCGAAGGCCGGCGAGACGTGCGGGTCGAGGCCAGAGCCGGAGGTGGTTACTGCATCGGCCGGGACAGGCTGCGCGATGTCGGTTTCGGTCAACCGGGCAACATCGGCGGTGACACGTTCCTTCAGCTTGGCCGAGGTCGTGCCGACGTTCGAGCCGGACGAGGCTGCCGCGTTGTAGGGCTCCGGCCCCGTCGCCGAGGGGCGCGGCCAGAAGTAGCGGTCGGAGGTGAAGTTCTGGCCGATCAGAGCGGAGCCTATAACTGCTCCATCCCGTTCGATGAGACTGCCATTAGCCTTGCCAGGCATGACGGCCTGGGCAATACCGCTGATCGCCAGCGGATAGGCGAGACCAGTGAGTGCGGTCATGGCGACAACGAAGGTGAGTGCAGGTCTGATATGGTTGAGCATGATTACACCAGATGAAGAGCGCTGACGGCAAGGTCGATGACCTTGATGCCGGCGAAGGGAAGGAAAAGGCCGCCAAGGCCGTAGACCAGAAGATTGCGCCGAAGCAGCGCTGCAGCACCCGACGGACGGTAAGCCACGCCTTTCAGGGCCAGCGGGATCAGCGCCACGATGATCAGCGCATTGAAGATGACGGCCGAGAGGATGGCCGACTGCGGTGACGTCAGTCCCATGATGTTGAGGGCTTCGAGCGCGGGATAGGTAGCGACGAACAATGCCGGGATGATGGCGAAGTATTTGGCCACGTCATTGGCGATCGAAAACGTCGTCAGCGATCCGCGCGTCATCAGGAGCTGTTTGCCGATCTCGACGATCTCGATGAGCTTGGTCGGGCTGGAATCCAGATCGACCATGTTGGCGGCCTCGCGGGCGGCCTGGGTGCCGGTCTGCATCGCGACCCCGACATCGGCCTGGGCAAGCGCAGGAGCATCATTGGTGCCGTCGCCGCACATGGCGATCAGGCGGCCGCCCTGCTGTTCCCGGCGGATATAGGCAAGCTTGTCTTCCGGTGTTGCCTGAGCGAGGAAATCGTCGACGCCGGCTTCCGACGCGATGGCGGCTGCCGTCACCGGGTTGTCGCCGGTCACCATGACGGTGCGGATGCCCATGGCACGCAGGGCCGCGAACCGCTCCTTGATGCCGGGCTTGACCACATCCTTGAGGTGGATGACGCCGAGCAGCCGGTCTCCATCGGCAACACCTAGCGGCGTGCCGCCGGTGCGGGCGACCTGGTCGACGGCCCGGCGGAATTCGGCGGGCGCATCCTGATCGGTGATACCGGCAAACTTCAGCACGGCATCGACGGCCCCCTTGCGCAGTCGGCGCTGACCGATATCCACACCGGAGAGGCGGGTTTCGGCTGTGAAGCCGATGACGGAATCGAACTCCGCCTTCGGCAGGGGCACACCGAATTCTCCTGTTGCCAGTGCCACGACCGAGCGCCCCTCGGGAGTTTCGTCCGACAGCGAGGCGATGAGCGCGGCTTCTGCCAGTTCCGTCGGCGTGACACGTGGAGCGGCGAGGAAGTCGCTCGCCATGCGGTTGCCGAAGGTGATGGTGCCGGTCTTGTCGAGCAGCAGCGTATCGACGTCGCCGGCTGCTTCGACGGCGCGACCGGAGGTGGCGATGACGTTGAAGCGAACGAGGCGGTCCATGCCGGCGATGCCGATTGCCGAGAGCAGGCCGCCGATCGTGGTCGGAATCAGCGTGACGAGAAGGGCAGCCAGCACCGTGACCGAAAGCACTGTGCCGGAATAGCCGGCAAGGCCCCAGATTGCGACGCAGACAAAGAGAAAGATCAGCGTCAGGCCCGAAAGCAGGATCGACAGCGCGATTTCGTTCGGCGTCTTCTGGCGCTGGGCGCCTTCGATCAGCGCGATCATGCGATCGACGAAGGAGGAGCCGGGCTGGACGGTAATCTTGATACTGATCTCGTCGGAGAGAACCTGCGTGCCGCCTGTCACCGCCGAGCGGTCGCCGCCGGATTCGCGGATGACAGGTGCCGATTCCCCGGTGATGGCGCTTTCGTTGACCGAGGCGACGCCTTCGATGACCTCGCCATCGCCGGGGATCAGTTCGCCGGCTGCGACCAGCACGATATCACCGACCTTGAGGCTGGATGCCGGGACGTTCTCCGTCCTGCCGTTGGAGCCGAACCGGCGGGCAACGAGTTCGGACTTTGTCTTCTTGAGGCTGTCGGCCTGGGCGCGGCCACGGCCCTCCGCCACCGCTTCAGCGAAGGTAGCAAAGAGCACGGTGAACCAGAGCCAGGCGGCGATCTGGCCGGAAAAGCCGGCCTCGCCCGCATTGGTGGCGAGGTCGCGGATGAAGAGTATGGTCACGACGATGGCGACGATCTCGGTCACGAAGATGACCGGGTTGCGCAGGAGTTTGCGCGGATCGAGCTTGACGAACGCATCGCGGATCGCCGGAAACAGGATCGTGGGGTCGAGAAGACCGGGAGCCTTGTGGTCTTTTGACATGATGGGTCCTTTAGAAGGTCTGGCCAGCGAGCATGGCGAAGTGTTCGACGATGGGGCCGAGCACCAATGCGGGCAGGAATTGCAGGCCGCCGAGAATGAGGATGATGCCGATCAACAGACCGACGAAGAGTGGGCCGTCGGTCGGGAAGGTGCCGGCGGAGGCCGGTGACTTCACCTTGGTGGCAAGCGATCCGGCGATCGCCATGACCGGCACGACATAGGCGAAGCGACCAAGCAGCATCGCGATGCCGAGCGTCGTGTTGTACCAGGGCGTGTTGCCTGACAGACCGCCGAGGGCCGAGCCGTTATTGCCGGCTGCCGAGGTATAGGCATAGAGGATTTCCGACAGACCGTGCGGACCTGCCGTGCCGACGTTTGCCACCGCAAAGGGCAGCATGGCGGAGACCGATGTGAAGCCGAGGATGACCAGCGGCAGGATGAGCACGGCGAGCATCGCAAACTTCATCTCGCGGCCCTCGATCTTCTTACCGAGGAATTCCGGCGTGCGTCCGACCATCAGGCCGGCGACGAAGACGGACAGAATTGCAAAGACCAGCATGCCGTAGAGACCCGAGCCGACACCACCCGGCAGCACTTCGCCGAGCTGGATGAGGAACATCGGCACCAAGCCGCCGAGCCCGGTGAACGAGCCGTGCATGCCGTTGACGCCGCCGTCCGAGAGACCCGTCGTGACAGCCGCGTAGAGCGCCGTCATCGCCTGGCCGAAGCGGACTTCCTTGCCCTCCATGTTGCCGAGTGCTGGATCGACGCCTACAGCCGTCAGGATGGTATTGCCCTGGGCTTCGGCCCAGTAGGTAACGGCCACCCCTGTGATGAGCAGGACCGCCATGGCTGAGATCAGCGCCCAGCCCTGCCTGCGGTTTCCGACCATCTGACCGAAGGTATAAACGAGCGACGCCGAGATCGACAGCATGGCGAAGATGTTGAGATAGTTCGACCATGCGGTCGGGTTCTCGAAGGGATGGGCGGCGTTTACGTTGAAGAAGCCGCCGCCATTGGTGCCGAGCTGCTTGATCGCTTCCTGGGAGGCGACGGGGCCGAGCGAGATCACCTGGTTGGTGCCTTCCAGCGTCGTGGCCGTGACCGAAGCGTCGAGCGTCTGGGGCAGACCCATGGCGACGAAGGCGAGCGCGACGACGATGGCGAGCGGCAGCAGCACGTAAAGTGTGGCTCTCGTCATATCGACCCAGAAATTGCCGAGCGTTGCGATCTTTGAGCGGGCCAACGCCCGTGTCACTGCAATCGCGAGTGCCATGCCAGTGGCTGCCGAGAGGAAGTTCTGCACGGTGAGGCCGGCCATCTGGGAGAAATGGCTGAGCGTGGTTTCTCCACCATAATTCTGCCAGTTCGTGTTGGTGACGAAAGAGACCGCCGTGTTGAAGGCGAGGTCCGGCGGCATTCCGGCGAAGCCTTGAGGATTCAGCGGCAGATAGGCCTGCAGCCGCAGCATCGCATAAAGTGCCAGGAAGCCGGCCAGCGAAAAGGCGAGCATGGCAAGCGTATAGCCGAGCCAGCTCTGCTCCTTCTCAGGGTTGATGCCGCTCACGCGGTAGAGATCCCGCTCCACGCGGCCGAGCATGGGCGAAAGAAAGGTCCGCTCGCCAGAAAACACCCGCGCCATGTAGAGGCCGAGTGGTTTGATTGTGACGAGCACGACGAGGAAAAGAAGGCTGATCTGCAGCCATCCGACAATGGTCATGGATATGCTCCCGATCAGAAACGCTCGGGACGCAGAAGCGTCACGACGAGATAGATGCCAAGGGCAATGGCGACGAAGAGGCCGAAAAGGGGTTCAAGCATCTGCGTGCCCCTCAAAGTCGGTCGAGCGTGCGGGCATAAAGTGCCAGCACGAGAAGCGTGCCAGAACCGAGCGCGATAAAGATGAGGTCGGACATGTCCGGGTCTCCTGTTGATACAGAAGAAGGACTAAGTCCGCTTCGGGTCAGGCTTCGATTGGGAAGAGGTGGGAGGGGCGTAAAGAAAAGATAAGGATGCACCCGCAGGGCTGACCGGAGATCCATGACCGCAGGTCCTTGCAGCACGGAATAGTCCCTATCCCGTTCGAGCGAGATGTCCGCTTGTCGGTGCGAGGATGCCGACGGGAACGGCCGAATTGGAGGCGCAAAGCAGATCGAATCCGGGGAGAGACTTTCCGAACGAAAAGGCGCGGCCCCACAACGTGCGGGGCCGCCCCCTTCAGATCTCAGTCCGCTCGGCCAATTCCAGTGCATCCTCAATATCGACGCCGAGATACCTGACTGTGTTCTCGATCTTGGTATGGCCAAGCAGGATCTGAATCGCTCGAAGGTTGCCGGTGGCCTTATAGATCATGGCAGCCTTCGTTCGCCGCAGGGAATGCGTTCCGTAATCCTCCCGACGAAGCCCAATCGCCGTCACCCACTCATCGACCAGTCGGGTGTACTGCCGAGTGCTGAGATGATCGCTGCGGTCGACGCGACTTGGAAAGGCATAGTCATCGACTGTTCCCCCCCTTCGCTGAAGCCAGGCAAGCAGACTAGCTCTGACCTCAGTCGTAATCTCGAACTGCACGGGGCGTCCGGTTTTCTGCTGGACGACCATCGCACGCGTTCGAGTTTCGTGGCCCGTGACGAGAGTCCCGATTTTCAGTTTTACAAGATCGCAGCCGCGGAGCTTGCTGTCGATGGCAAGATCGAAAAGCGCACGATCTCTCATCCTTCCTTCTCGGTCGAGAAAGAAGCGGACCGCCCAGATTTAGCGCTCCCTTAGTGGCTTCTTGACGCCAACTTGCTTGCCTGCGTTCCAAGCCGGTCGACCCAGTGCAGCAGGATCGTATTGCGAGATACCCATTTCAGTTCTCCTATGGCCACCATTGGCCGGAGAGAGAATGCACAGCTTCGGTTCTATGACGGGGCCGACAGTGGACTGTCCGCTGTTGTTTTCGGCTCCCATCAAACGGACGTCCAAGGCTGGCCACGCGTCGCGGGCTAAATTGTTGGAATGAAAGTTAGTACGACGGCCAACAATTACGGAGGTTTTTCGCTTCAAAAGTGAAAAGCGACGCCTAAAAATGGCCCTTTCTGAACGACGTCGAAAACGAACCCATCGTTTCTGTAGTCCACGCCCAACGCCCGATATCCTGCAACCGCGGAGATACTATCTGTGAACTTGTAGCCCAAGGCCAACGAAACATCCCAATCAAGGTCAGCCCCGCCGCCGCCGACCAAGCCCCAACCCGTGAGATAAAATTCGGGGGTTAAGTAGTAATTTCCTCGAACGCCAACGACAGCATCAACCCATGTTGCCCCATCGTCCACTTGGCGACCGCCGAGTAAGCCACCGTTGAAGGTTATCGTCGTGTCGACTGACCAAACACGGACCCCACCGACAACATCGAGATGTCCGGCTTGGCTACCCAATACCGAATAACCAGCTCCGAGCAGCCCAGCGAACGTGTTCGAGGCCACATCGACGCTATTCGCCAGGATACCATCTCTGGTGTTCGCGCTCGCCCCGAGCTTGGTGTAAAGGACGTCTCCGAATATGCTGAACCGATCGTACCGCGCTTCTCCCGCCCCCATGAATGCGAAGTCGAGGTCGCCCCATATGTCGTCGAAGTTCGAGTTGATGTGGACAGAAGGCAAGCCGAATTGCTTCATCTCTCCCGACAATCCGGCAGCCCAAAAATACGGAGCGACCGTATAAGTCCAGCCGCTTTCACTCTCGACCATTTCGGACTGAGGAACCCCCGGCGCAATATCGGCTGCGTATGCACCCGCCCCCGAGCAAAGGCCAATGCCGATGCCGATGACGGAAACCCGCATTAAAGAAATCAACATGCCATTCCCCTCGTATTCGGAGCAATCCCTTCGATTGCAGATCGTCCCCATCATCGCGCGAGTTGACTGCCGGGTTCGCCTGGCAGCCAACGCCAGTTCATAGGCGCTAGACCTTTTGCGCCGCAGGCAAGACCCATGACCCATCAAGGATGGAAGGATTGCCTTCCTTCGCCCAATACAGCCGCATCATAAGAATGAACTTGTCTTTGGGAGCAGGAAGCCAGTTGGACTCTTTGTCCGCCCCAGGAGATTCGTGCTGGATGTAGATCGTTGTCGATCCATCAGGATTGGGCTTGAGGTCCTGACGTTGGCTGATGGAATAGCGGTTGAGCGGGTTTTCAACGAAGAAGTACCCGGCATCATACATGGTGATTGACCAGAACCCGTTGACCGGCGGCAACTGGCCCTTCGGGAAGTTGACCACGTATTTTTCCGAACCGTTGTAGTCTCGCGAGAGCAAAGCTCCGCCCGACTTGGTACTCGTCGGATAAATTGCGTCCTGGGGCCGGTTCGCTCCAAGGCCAATGGCGGTTATCAACGCCCGTTGAAGGTAGTCGGTACCGTAGAGGCCGGTCTTCGTCGTATAAGCCCAGCCGTTGATGTCCTTAATGTCTCCGCCACTGTCCTTAAAATGCAGCATGATGCGGGCAAACGCGATTTGCGGCAGCCGCTTCTGCAGGATGACATCCAGTTTCGTCGCGTTAAAATCTTGTCCCGGAACAATGCCGATAGTGGCCAGCTTCTCCAGGATCGGTGCATCGGCAGCGGCGGGCGAGTTGGTTTTCATCAGTTCGCAGAACAGGGTGAAATACGCCACGGCATCAAGCGCGTTGACTTGCTCGCGAACGGCCGTCTTCATGTCGATGTTCGGGTCGACCTTGCCCGGAGGCGGCGTATAGTCTTTGCCATAAGCGCTCAGTGGTACGAGTTTTACCTCGTCCTGGAGTTTATGGACGGCGTCGTAATCCTCGGGGGTGCCCGTGCAATAGATGCGCCCAAGCAACCAGACCATGCTCGTCGGTGACTTGTATTCTTTCACGCCGTCGGGGAGCGTTCCCGACCAACCAGGACCTGTGATCGCGTAAGTTTGAGCGCCTGTTCCCGTGGTTCGTTTTCCCGGCACTTCAAAGACATTGGTCCAACCGTCTAGCATCGGGAAGAGAGCGAAACGGTCGCCCATCTCCGGCAGGCTCAAGACGTAGGGTTCATGTCCCACATCGAAAAATCCATAGGTGTAAAGCGTATCCGCGTTCGGAGCGGTCACATCTCGGAACGAAGCGTCCGGATATTCGCGCAGCCGACCGATCTGCCCCATTGGAGCCTTGGTGCCATGTGGCTCCGCGACGTTCGTAATCACGCGCCGTGTGTATTCCATGGTTACCAGCGGATAGGCGTAGACATAGGCTTCCAACGCCGTCCAAAAATCGGTTCGTCCCAACAGATCATCTGCTATGCCATCCTGGGCAACGGCGGCTGTGGCCGTCAGTGACACAGCAAGTCCCCCAACCGTTAACGTTGAAAATGAGCGACGCGAGATTTCCATAGCCCCTCCAAATCCTTGCGACTATTCGCAACCGGAGGTTAATCGAGGCGACACCGAATGCAAGCGAAATTCCTGTAACTACACCGCATAGAGTTCTTGGCCTTTTGGCCGTGACAGTCGTAATGGCCGTCGCAGCGATAGCGACGGTGGTAGCGTACTGAGATGGCGAGGACAGTTGTCAGAAGTGAAGGCAGAAGAGCTGCCGCTTAACAGGATGCGAGGCGATTAGATTAAAACCCGCGGTCGTCGCCACGAAGCGACTGCGGGAACTTCATAAAATGGCTTTTGAATATTAAGCGCGTTCAGTGCGAACACTCCAACAATAACCCCTTTTACAAGTTCCCGCATCTGACCTGAGACGCATCTTCCCCCCAGTTTTCAGGAGAGTCTTGAGTTTTCAATGTGGCCTCATGCTGCCAGTTTTCCAGAGCGATTTTCATTGCGAACTCATTGGGCGTGATATTGCCCGGAGAGGAATATGGTCGATTTTGGTTGTAGTCCTCCTTCCATTCGGTGATTTCGCTCCTCGCCTGCGTCAGCGACGAGAACAGTGTTTCGTTGAGGCATTCGTCGCGGAAGCTGCCGTTCAAGCTTTCCACGAAGCCGTTCTGCATCGGCTTGCCCGGTGCGATGTAATGCCACTCGACCTTGCTGTCTTGGCACCATTCGAGAACGGCCATGCTCGTCATCTCCGTGCCATTGTCGGAGACGATCGTTCGTGGCTTCCCTCGGCGCACGATGACGGCATCGAGTTCGCGTGCAAGCCGCCGACCTGAACGCGACGTGTCGGCGACCAGCGCCAGGCATTCGCGGGTGAAGTCGTCAACAACAGCCAGGACCCGAAAGCAATGCGGCGATAGCCGAAACGGCGGCGTTCGGACGCCACCAGCTTCATCGCCTCACGGATATGACCGTCATCGGGCCGAATGCCGCGGTATCGCACACTCGACCGATCAATGGACAAAACCTCGCACGCCCGACGCTGGCTTACACCATGCTTCTCGCAGACATGAGCTACAGCATCCCGCTTCACACCGGGCGTCACCATTTTTTGAGGCCACATCCTTCAAAATGGCATTATCCAGCATCTGCTCGGCGAGCAGCTTCTTCAGCTTGGCGTTCTCGTCCTCCAAAGCCTTCAGCTTGCGGGCATCGGACACCTCCATGCCGCCGAACTTCGACTTGTATTTGTAGAAGGTCGCTTCGGATATTCC
>NZ_DATJDJ010000135.1:0-3432 GCF_035497515.1 Pararhizobium sp.
GGGCTGACACCCGCCATCCTGATCGTGGTCTTTGCCTATGTCGGCACGATGATCTGGACAATCGGCATTTCCTTCACCGACAGCCGGATGCTGCCGGTCGCACGCTTTGCCGGGATTTCGCAGTATGTCAGGCTGTTCGGTTCCGACCGCTGGCTCACCTCGCTTCAGAACATGGTATTGTTCGGAGTCCTGATGATCGGCATTTCTCTGGCGCTCGGCTTTCTGCTCGCGGTCGCGCTGGACCAGCGCGTGCGCGCCGAGGGCTTTCTGCGGACCGTCATTCTTTATCCCTATGCCATGAGCTTCATCGTCACCGGCCTCGTCTGGCAGTGGATTCTCGGCCCGACGCTCGGCATCCAGGAAACCGTGCGCGGATGGGGCTTTGAAAATTTCCGCTTCGACTGGATCGTGCAGAAGGAAACCGCAATCTATTGCGTGGTCCTCGCCGGTATCTGGCATGCAGCCGGCCTTGTGATGGCGATCATGCTGGCCGGTTTGCGCGGCATAGACCAGGATCTCTGGAAGGCATCGCGCATCGACGGCATCAAGCCCTGGCGCTTCTATCTTCACATTGTCATACCAATGCTGCGGCCGAGCTTCATCAGTGCCACCGTCCTGCTCTCGCTCGGCGTTGTGAAACTCTACGACCTCGTCCTGGTGCTGACCGGCGGCGGTCCAGGCTTCTCGTCGGACGTGCCCGCCAAGTTCGTCATGGACTACCTTTTCCAGCGACAGAACATCGGATTGGCCACGGCTGCCGCCACCACGCTGCTGATCACCGTGCTCTGCGTGCTGACACCATGGCTTTATGCCGAGTATTTTCGTGCCGAACGGCCGAAGGAATAGCCCCGTGACCGCTCAACTCCATAACATTGCAAGCACGCCGATCGGCGAGGGACCGACAGGCAGCGCGCCGAAAAGGTTCGGTCCCGCACGTCTGGGCATCTATGCCTTCCTGATAATATCGGCGCTGTTTTTCCTGCTGCCGCTTTATGTGATGGTCGTGACCTCGGTAAAGCCGATGGCCGAGATCCGGGCGGGCGGGATCTTTGCCCTGCCGATGGACATGACCTTTGAACCCTGGGTGAAAGCGTGGTCGAGCGCCTGCACCGGTCTCGATTGCCGGGGCATCAGCCCTGGGTTCTGGAATTCCGTCCAGATCCTCATACCCTCAGTCTTCCTCTCCATCTTCGTTGGCGCGCTGACAGGCTATGCCCTTTCCTTCTGGCGGGTCCGCGGCGCGAACCTGTTGTTTGCAGTGCTGCTGATGGGTGCCTTTCTGCCCTACCAGGTGTTCATCTATCCGCTGGTGCGCATCTATTCCGCCACAGGCATGTTCAGCACCATCTACGCGCTGGTGCTGACGCATGTCATCTTCGGATTGCCGGTGATGACGCTGCTGTTCCGCAACTATTATGCCGGCATACCGATCGACCTCTTCAAGGCTGCGCGCGTCGATGGCGGGCGATTCTTCTCGATCTTCTTCCGGCTGATGCTGCCGATGTCCGTGCCCATGCTGGTCGTGGCCGTCATCCTCCAGGTCACCGGTATCTGGAACGATTTCATCATGGGCCTGACCTTCGGCGGTCTCGCCAACCGGCCGATGACGGTGCAACTCACCAATCTCGTGGCGCCGACCGAGGGCGAGATTGCCTACAACGTCAACATGGCCGCCACCATCATGACCGCGGCCGTTCCCCTGGTCGTCTATTTCATTTCCGGCCGCTGGTTCGTTCGGGGCATCGCCGCAGGTGCAGTCAAAGGGTAAGTCTTCATGTCCAGCGTTTCCATACGAAACCTGAAAATCACCTTCGGTGCGTTGAATGTGCTCGAAACCCTCAATCTGGAGATTGCGGAGGGCGAATTCATCGTGCTCCTCGGGCCCTCCGGCTGCGGCAAATCCACACTCCTCAATGCCATTGCCGGTTTGCTCGACATCACCGATGGCCAGATCTGGATCAACGGCCGCAACGTCACGTGGTCCGAACCGCATGATCGCGGCATCGGCATGGTATTTCAGTCCTATGCGCTATATCCGCGGCTGACGGTCGAAGGCAATCTGTCCTTCGGGCTGAAGATGGCCGGGACACCGAAGGCGGAGATCGCCCGGCGCGTCGCGGACGCCGCCCGCATCCTGCAGCTCGAGCCACTTTTGAAGCGACAGCCGGCCCAGCTGTCCGGTGGGCAGCGACAACGCGTCGCGATCGGCCGGGCGCTGGTGCGCGACGCCAATGTCCTGCTGTTCGACGAGCCACTGTCCAACCTCGACGCCAAGTTGCGCACGGAGCTACGGGTAGAAATCAAGCGGCTTCACAAGAGCCTCGGCTCGACGATGATCTTCGTCACACATGACCAGGTCGAGGCACTGACGCTCGCCGATCGGGTCGCCGTCATGCACAACGGGGTCATCCAGCAGTTCGCGACCCCAAAGGAAATCTACCAGCGCCCGATCAATCGATTTGTCGCCAGCTTCGTCGGCTCTCCGCAGATGAATTTTCTGACGGGAACCATCCATCGCCGGGACGAGGCCTCTCTTTTCAGACTGACGGACGGTACGGAAATCGATCTCACCGGCTATCAGTTCCGCCGGCCCGTGGAAGATCGACAACCCGCCACCCTCGGCATTCGCCCGGAGCAGGCGCAGTTGCAGCCATCTTCAAACCACGCCGCTCCGCTAAAGGCGCTGTTCACGATCGAGGAGCCGATGGGACCGGACACCCTTCTTTGGGGCACCGTGGCGGGAGAGACCTTTTCGATCCGCATCTCCGCCGATCAGGTGGCCGTCATCGGAGAAGAATGCCAAGTTCATGTCAATATCGCCCATAGCTCGTTGTTCGACGAGGCGGGAGAGCGGCTGTGAGCGCGCTCCCCGACCCGGGCCTGCGATCAGCGCAGCAGGCTCTGCCCACCATCGATCCACACCGGCGTGCCGGTGATGTGCCGCGCCAGATCGGACGACAGGAAAACGATCGCCGATGCCACGTCCTCGCTGGCGCCCGGACGACCGCCGGTGATCGGGATATCGCCCTCGGGCCAGACGACGGGAATGCGAGCGGCATCCTGATTGCGCTTGATGGTGCTGTCGGGAATGTTCGTCGCGATCAAACCCGGGCAGACGGCATTGATGCGAATGCCAGATTTACCGAGCTCCAGCGCAAGCTGCTGCACCATGGCGAGCTGGGCGGCCTTGGTCGCCGAGTAGGCCGTCGCACCGGCCGTGGTGAACGTGCGGGTACCGTTGATCGACGATACCACCACGATCGAACCGCCGCCCGCGGCCTTGAGATGGGGAACCGTGTGATGGATCGTCAGATAGGTGCCGCGCAGGTTGACGGCGATGGTCTTGTCCCACTCGTCGGGCTGAAGATCGTCGATCGGCGCCCATACCCCGTTGATGCCGGCATTGGCAATGACGCAGTCGAGCCGTCCCCA
>NZ_DATJDJ010000136.1:0-2969 GCF_035497515.1 Pararhizobium sp.
GGCGACATAGCTTTCGATCGTGCCCGAGGGGATCAGGCTGAACCCTTGGATCGCCTCGGTCTCGGACTTGAACGAGGTGATGATCGTATAAAGGATCGGAAAGAAGATGATCAGCGCGACGATCCACGCGGCGATCGTGACGATGGCGGTTCTTCTCTTAGAGACTGCGCGGGCCATGGTCTTCTCCCCTATCTGTCGAGGTTCTTGCCAACGGCGCGCATCAGGAAGATGGCGACGATATTGGCGAGGATGACTGCGATGATGCCGCCCGCCGAAGCGCCGCCGACGTCGTAGCCGAGAAGCGCGGTGCGGTAGATCAGGAACGGCAGGTTCGTCGATGCATAGCCCGGGCCGCCATTGGTGGTGACGAGGATTTCCGCATAGACGCCGAGCAGGAAGATCGTCTGGATGAGAATGACGACGGTAACCGAGCGGGCCAGATGCGGCAGCGTCAGGTAGATGAAGCGATTGACGAAATTGGCGCCGTCCATTTCGGCCGCTTCCTTCTGCTCGCCGTCGAGCGATTGCAGCGCGGTCAAGAGGATGAGCGTTGCGAAGGGCAGCCACTGCCAGGCGACGATGATGATGATCGAAAACAACGGATATTGCGCGAACCAGTCCACCGGCTGCAGCCCGAGAGCACGACTGAAATCCGCAAAGACGCCGTAGCCGGGATGCATGATCATGTTCTTCCACACCAGCGCCGCGACCGGCGGCATGACGAAGAAGGGCGAGATGATCATGATCCGCACGATGCCTTGGCCGAACATCGGCTGGTCGAGCAACAGCGCGATCGCGATGCCGCCGATCACCGTGATCATCAACACGCCGACGACGATGAGCAGCGTGTTCCAGATCGACTGGAAGAAGGCGGGATCGGTGTAGAAATACTGGTAGTTGAAAAGGCCGGCGAAGCTGACATTGCCCGGATTGAGCAGATTGTAGTTCTGGAACGAGAACCACAGCGTCATGGTCAGCGGAACGATCATCCAGATCAGAAGCAGCCCGACCGACGGGGCCATCATCAGGCGCGCCAGCGCCCGGGTATTCTGTGTCGCCATAACAATCCCCTCCCTCTGGTAGCGCGCCGCCCGCGGTCGCGAGCATGCCGCCGACATCGTTTCGAAGGCCTGGCGTCAACCGTCACGGGGTAAGCCCCGTGGCGATCGACGCCAGGTTCAGTTGGGCATCCCGGACGAGGATCCGCGGTGCCCTTCCTTGGGAAGGAGCTTACTTGATATAGCCGCCGCGAGTCATTTCGCGGGTGGCCACGTCCTGTGCCTGCGCCAGCGCATCGTCCACGCTCATCTGGCCGGCCAGAGCCGCCGAGAAGAGCTGTCCGACAGTGGTACCCAGCCCCTGGAATTCAGGAATGGCGACGAACTGGACGCCGACATAGGGCACCGGCTTGACCGACGGGTTCTTCGGGTCGGCGGCATTGATGCTGTCGAGCGTCATCTTGGCGAAAGGTGCGGCCTTCTGATATTTGGGGTTTTCGTAGAGCGAGGTGCGCGTGCCCGGAGGAACGTTTGCCCAGCCTTCCTTTTCGGCTACCAGGTCGAGATAGTGCTTGCTGGTTGCCCAGGACACGAACTTCTCGGCCGCTTCCGCCTTCTGGGTGCCTGCCGGGATGGCGAGGTTCCAAGCCCAGAGCCAGTTGCCGCGCTTGCCAAGGCCGGTATCGGGAGCGAGCGCGAAGCCGACCTTGTCGGCGACCGTCGAGTCCTTCGGGTTGGTGACGAAGGAGGCTGCCACCGTCGCATCGATCCACATGCCGCACTTGCCCTGCTGGAAGAGCGCCAGGTTTTCGTTGAAACCGTTGGACGAGGCGCCCTGCGGGCCGGCGTCGTTCATCAGCTTGACATACATGTCGAGCGTGTTCTTCCATTCCGGCTGGTCGAACTGGGGCTTCCAGTTCTCGTCGAACCAGCGCGCGCCAAAAGCGTTCGAGGTGGCGGTCAGGAAGGCCATGTTCTCGCCCCAGCCGGCCTTGCCGCGAAGGCAGATGCCGTTGATGCCGGCCTCACGGTCGGTCATCTTGCGGGCTGCTTCGTTGATGAACTCCCAGGTCGGAGCGTCGGGCATGGTCAGCCCGGCCTTTTCGATCAGGTCCTTGCGGTACATGACCATCGAGCTTTCGCCATAGAACGGCGCGGCGTAAAGCTTGTCGTCCATGGTGAGGCCCGAGCGGATGGCCGGGAGCAGATCGTCGACATCATAATCGGCGCCGAGATTGTCGAGCGGCAGGAGCCAGCCCTGCTTCGCCCAGATCGGAACCTCATAGGTGCCGATGGTCAGGATATCGTACTGGCCACCCTTGGTGGCGATATCCGTGGTGACGCGCTCGCGCAGCACGTTTTCCTCGAGCGTGACCCATTCCAGCTGAATATCGGGATTTGCCTTGGTGAAATCATCGGTGAGCGTCTGCATGCGCACCATGTCACCATTGTTCACCGTTGCGATGGTGAGGGTTTCCGCCTGGGCAAAGCCCGCAACGACGAGAGCCGAGCAACCGCCCAGCAGAAAAGTTCTCAAATTCATATTCTTCCTCCCAGAAGAGTTATGAGCATTTGCCTTGCTCTTGGGCAATTACTCACAAACTTGCGGAAAAAGTCAACGGACATTTGTTGTCGCGCTGGCAGGGCGAAGCTTTCACATTGATTTTGTTTGGAGAAATTTCCGAAGATGCGCTCAGGCGTTGAGCAAAAATTCAGCAGTCGCTTCATCGGTGATCAAGCCATTGATCAACCGGCCCCTCAGAGCCGCCCTCACCGCCTGATATTTTCGCTCGCCCTTGGCGATTCCGATGACGATCGAGGTTTGCCGCGACGGCAGCGGCACGCTGGCGACCCGCTGGTTGATACTGCCGGACATCATCCGGCCTTCGCCATCGAACATCCAGCCGCAGATTTCGCCCGCGGCACCCTCGTCCATCAGCCGGACCATTTCGTCACGCGCCAGAAAGCCGT
>NZ_DATJDJ010000137.1:0-3061 GCF_035497515.1 Pararhizobium sp.
CCTTGTTGATGATCTCGAGCGTCAGCAGGTAGCAGTCCTTGGCATCGTTTGCCCAGGTGAACAGGCCATGGCTTTCGAGGACGACGCCCCGGGCCGTCGGATTGGCCTTCACGAAGGCCTCGAGATCGAGGCCGAGCTGGAACCCCGGGCGGCGCCAGGGCAGCCAGCCGATATCCGCGCCGAAGATCTTCTGTGTCAGTTCCCTTGACCTCTTCGAGGCCGCGATCGCGATGATCGCATCCGGGTGCATGTGATCGACATGGGTGAACGGCACGAAACCATGCAGCGGCGTATCGATCGAAGCGGCACGCGGGTTGAGATTGAAGGTGCAGTGGGGCAGGAAGCCGACCATCCGGTCTTCATCGTGCACGCCCTTGTAGATGCCTTTCAGGGCGTCGAGCTTTTCCTGGTAAAGCGTGGCGAAACCATCGAGTTTGATCGTGCCGACATCGCCGCCGGACCCCTTGACCCAGAGCACCTTGACCTTTTCGCCGGTGAGCGGATCGGTTTCCATGACCTTGGCGGAGGTATTGCCGCCACCGTAATTGGTGATGCGCTTGTCCGCGCCGAGCAGGTTCGAGCGATAAAGCAGCTTGCCGGGCTCGTCGAGCTCTTCGGCATGGGCATCATCCCAACGATTATCGAGAAGGCGGGTTTGGCCCGTCATGACATCCTCCCAAGGTAAGTGTGCTGGGGGCCGAAACGCACGGACCCATCTCCTTCTTGTTCGAGGATATCGCGCATCAAATCGACTATTGTCAATCAGTTTCGATCATGAGTTTTCATTGTGCGCTGCAATATTATCTTTTTTGATCGTTTCTGATTGACAGTTTAAAAGCAATCCGACTAAATCGCCTCAGGGAGGAAGCCATGCACGAACGCGAACGCCATCGCATCATCTTGAGCGCGATCCAGGAAAAGCCGGTGGTTACCGTGCAGGATATTGCCGAGTTGACCGAGGCATCCGAAGCCACGATCCGCCGTGACATCGCAGCCCTGCATGTGCAGGGAAAGCTTCGCCGTGTCCGCGGGGGGGCCGAGGCCGTGCATCCGCCGCAGCTTGGAAACCTCGCCGCCCGTCCTTTTCGCGTGTCTGAATCGGTCAATATCGACAAGAAGCGCGCAATTGCGCGCGCCGCCGTCGATCTGTGCGAGGAGGGCGATTCAATCATCATCAACGGCGGCACCACCACGTTCCAGATGGTGCATTTCATGTCCGCCCGCCGGCTGCAGGTGATGACCAATTCCTTCGCCATTGCCGAACATCTGGTGAAGCATTCGAAATGCAATGTCTCGGTTCCCGGCGGCGCGATCTACCGCGACCAGAGCCTGATCCTGTCGCCATTCGACAATGACGCGATCCGCAATTTCTACGCCCGCCGCATCTTCATCGGCGCGCAGGGCATCAATGCGCTGGGTGTGATGGAATCCGACGCCCTGGTCATCCAGAGCGAGCAGAAGCTGGTCCGCCAGGCAGAAGAGCTGATCGTCATGGTCGACAGCAGCAAGTTCGCAAAGCGCTCGAGCCTCATCCTCTGCCCGCTCGACAAGGTCTCGACCATCATTACCGACGACAGGATTACCGACGAGGCGGCCGCCATGGTCACCGATGCCGGCATAAAACTGATTGCCGTGAAGCCGTTGGCTTCATCGGAAAAGGCAAATGCCACGTCAGCCGCCTGAATTTTCAGCGGCTGGCGGGGAGGAATTCAGCAGTTCATCAACCTGGGAGGAAATCATGAAACTGTCCAAGACATTGCTTGTTGGCGTGGTCTTTGCCATCGCCGCCATGGGATCGGCCGCGCAGGCCGCCGACATGAAGATCGCACTGGTCGTCAAATCGCTCGGCAACGGCTTCTTCGAGGCTGCCAACAAGGGCGCCGAGGAAGCCGCCAAGGAACTCGGCGGCGTCGAGATCATCTATACCGGCCCGACCTCGACGACGGCGGAAGGCCAGATCGAAGTCATCAATTCGCTGATCGCGCAGGGCGTCGATGCCATCGCGATTTCGGCGAACGATCCGGACGCCGTCGTCCCGGCCCTGAAGAAGGCCACCCAGCGCGGCATCAAGGTCATCTCCTGGGATAGCGGCGTCGCGGCGGAAGGCCGTATCCTTCATCTCAACCCGTCCTCCAACGAACTGATCGGCAAGATGTGCCTGCAGCTCGCTGCAAATCATCTTGAAGGCGGCAAGGGCGATTTCGCCATCCTCTCGGCAACCACCACCTCGACCAACCAGAACATCTGGATCGAGGAAATGAAGAAGCAGCTGAAGGATTTCGACGGCCTCAACCTGGTCACCACCGTCTATGGCGACGATCTTGCCGATAAGAGCTATCGCGAAGCGCAGGGCCTCCTGTCCTCGCAGCCGAACGTCAAGGTCATCGTTGCGCCGACGACCGTTGGCGTTCTCGCAGCCTCGCAGGCCGTCAAGGATGCCGGCAAGATCGGCGAGGTCTATGTCACGGGCCTGGGCCTTCCGTCCGAAATGGCCGGCGCCATCAAGTCCGGCGCCACCAAGGAATTCGCGATCTGGAACCCGATCGACCTCGGTTACTCGGCCACCCAGATCGCCTATCACCTCGTCAAGGGCGATACCGACGGTGCTCCGGGTGCGGAAATCGAGGCAGGCCGCATGGGCAAGATCAAGATCGGCGACAATGGCGAAGCCGCCATGGCTGATCCCTTCGTCTATAATTCGTCGAACATCGACGAATTCGCGAAGATTTTCTGATCTCGCGCCTCTGAGTTCGGGGACCTCGTGCCCCTCACCCTGACCCTCTCCCCGCATGCGGGGAGAGGGTACGTGCCCCGACGCTAGGAAGTCGCTGCTTGGCTTGCGTCCCCGCATGCGGGGAAAAGGTGCCGGCAGGCGGATGAGGGGCCTATAGGAACCGGAAAGACCATGACCGTTCAAGCCAGACCTCGCGACACCGCGCCAGCGCCCGCCGACACGCCCATTCTCGAAATGCGCGGCATCTCGCAGGTTTTTCCGGGCGTCAAGGCACTGGACGGCGTGAGCATCGCGCTCCATCCTGGCCAGGTTACCGCCCTGATCGGC
>NZ_DATJDJ010000138.1:0-26539 GCF_035497515.1 Pararhizobium sp.
GCCATAGCGATGGAACACTTCCATATTGCCGGTATCGGGCGCCGAGCAGTTGAACACTTCGCTCGCGAAACCGACGCGGCCCATCTCCTCGGCGCACAGCGCATATTCGAGGTTGGTGAGGCCGGGGCCCTCGAACTCGAACGTCTCGTCGACATGGTGATGCGCGCCCGACTTCGGCGGCATGAACAGGTTCCAGATCCCCGCCGCCTTCGCTTCGGCCTTCAGATCCTCGACGATCTGGATGACTTTCCAGCGATCGCCCGCGGCGTCCTGTTCTTTGTAGGTCGGGATGGCGGGGCCGATCTTGCGCTCGACGAAATCACGCACGCGGCCCTGCCAGTGCTGCTGCCGATCGGTAAGGTCGAAATCCATCTTCGCATCTATCCTTCTATGCTCGCCCACACTGCAAGACCCCTCGTCGGTCGAAAGCGATTGGGCAGGGGAGATCGGCAGGAAAGTTCCCGAACCGGCTCACTTTCAAGTCGGAAGGGCCGTATCGTGCAGAAGCTCGATACAGCCCTGTCGAAATCCAGTTGAGGAATGCAAACGCGCTCAGCCGGGATCCGCGTGAATGTTTGTGGATGGATCAAATGTCGGTGGGAAAATCGGACTCCGGCGAAACGCCATAGTCGGGCCAGTCGCCACGCAAGATCGATTCCTGGATTCCGTAGCCTACGGCGTCGCCTTCCCGCACGATGACGGGCTTGTCCCTGAACTGGCCAAGCTCGTGAAGTGCTTGCCGCGTATCCGGGATATATTCACCGTCGAGATGAAGCCCCCCGCGCCACGAGCCGTGTCGGCCGCCTTTCCACGAGCCATACTCGCCCGTTCGAAGGTGGAACGCGGTGTCGCCGAGAGGTTCGACCTCAACGACACGCTTTTGGCCATTGGCCATGTTGAGGGTGAAGGTGCCGCCCAGAAAGACGCGCGTGTCCCGGTCGAAACGAACATCCTCGTCAATGCTCATGATCGCTTCCTGCGTCCCGTCCGCATGGTTCACGAAACCCGAGTAGTAATCATAGTGGTCGGTCGACAGCAGGAAATGCTGGATTTCATAAAAGCTACCGTCGGGACGACGCATCAACCACGGACCCCAGAACATTTTCATGCGATTGTTGATAGCTAGGCCAGGCGTGATATCCGGCGGCGGCGCGCCGATGATGTCACCGCGCATACCCCAGCTATGGTCGCGGAACCCGTACCAGTCGTCGCCAACCTCATGCCGTTCGCCGGCGATCTCGATCCAGCCGCTGACTCGCCCGCCCTGGTGATATCGGATCACATCCATGGCGACGCGGAAGCCGGCCCTGACACGGTTCCGCTTCTCGAAAAATGGCGGGAGATCGCCTTCGAATACCAGATCGAACGCTATCCCCTGATCATTCTGGTCGAGCTTGAAGCGGACCGACTTCAGAGGCTTGACGACCTCATAGTCGATCGGCCCGACGCCTGTCCGTTCGACGTCGGTGTCGAGAGCGCGGCTACCGCGGACGGTCCATTGTTCACGGCCGCGCGCGACGCCGGCAAAGGCGTCGAGCACGTTCCGGTTGATGTATTTCCCGAGGCCGAAATCGACCTGCATGCTTCCGTCCTTACGGGCGAGCGAGGCCCAGACCTTCTCGGTCCACCCGCGGTCCGATTCCCGGACCACGGTGAAGGTGTCGACGATTTGATGGTTCATATATTCGTCGGGCGACGTCAAAATGCCAATGTCTTCCATGGGGAAACAGCTCCTTCAATCTGCGAAAAGTGAGGTGGTCATCGCGCGGGAAAGGGAAACGGTGTAGGAAACATGCTCGCCCCATCCGCCCATCCGCTCGTCGGTGCTTTGACCGGAATCGTAGAGATACTTGCCATGCGACAGGATGGCGGCAATCTTGGTAATTGCAGCCGCCTCATGCCATGCGACCCCTGATGCGCTGCGGCCGGTGCCTTCTTCCCAGGCCGCCACAATGCGCTCGCGGTTCCATATCCCGGGAACGTCGCAGGAGGGGAAGGCGGGATGATCATCGCTGGCGAAGAAGAACAGCATATAGCCAAGGTCGCCCAGCGGCTCGCCATTATAGCCCATTTCCCAGTCCAGAAGGGCCGCCAGACGCGACCCGTCCCAAAGCGCGTTTCCTGGCTTGGGATCGCCATGAACAACCGAAGGTGGACCGCTGACCGGTGCCGGCAGCTTCGAGAGCCGGTCCATAACTTCCAGAAGCTCGTGATTTCCCGCCCGCGCCGCGAGGCGGCGCCAGCGTTGCAGTTCCTCCAGAGGCGTCACCGGCGCGCCGAACGGCTCGATCGGGGCGACATTATGCACGTCGACAATCGCTCCAACATAGGCCGCGGACAGCGAGTCCCGAAAGGAGTCATCCGGCGTGGAAAGCCAGTCGGGAACTTCATAGTCGCCGAACATTTCGCCCTTGATGCGCTCCATCAGAAAGAAGGGCGTGCCGATCAGCGAGCCATTGTCTACATAGATGATCCGGGGCACCGGGGGCGGGTTGTCGGCCGCCGCCACGACGCGCATCGTTTCTGCCTGCGCCAGCACACCCAGACCTTCGAGAAGAGGTTCTGCACGCGGAGGAAGGCGCAGTATCAGGTCGGCTCCCTCGAGCAGGTAGGTTTCGTTCGAGTGGCCGGTGGACAAGGGGACGACCGCCGTCGTCGCTGCAGCTTCCGGCAGCGAACGCAGCGCTTCGCCGAGCGCGTGAAGATTACGATCCATGACGTTTCCTTCCGGGCGGTCAGAGCTGGCGGGCCAGATAAGCCGCCTCATGCACAGCGTTTCCGTATGAGCGTGGAGACCGGGCATCGCCGATCACCTGAACGGGAACTCTCTGTCCCCGGAGGCTCGCAACAAGCTCGTCATTGGGCTGGCGGCCGAGCGCGAATATCACGGTGTCGCAGGCGATGCTTTCGATTGCGCCGGCGTCCTCGTCGCGAGCGTCGATCTCGGGAGCGAAATCCGCTTCGGTCGAGCCCGTTGTGGCCGCGAGAGCGCTGGCTTTTGCCTCCGCCTGCAGTTTGCGAATGGCGTCCGGCGTGATCTCCGTGGTCGTGAGCCGCTTGCCGCGCAGGAAAGGCTCGAGCTGCTCGGCCCGCGCGCCATGAATCACCTGCACGCCCTCGTGGGTAAATGCCCGAAGCACGCAGCTCGGCTCGACCGCTATGCCTGCAGCCGAAAGCCACGCGTTGACGGCTGCGGACCGCGAACCGATGTAAGGTGCGGGTACGAGTGTAGGAGCAAAATCGAGCAATCGGACATGTTTGCCCTGCCGCGCGAGATTCACGGCGAGCTCCATGCCTTCGCCTGCCCCATAGATAAGGATGCGGTCCCCGGTAAGCGGTGGTCGCGATCGATCCATCGCATCATCGATGGTCATCGCCCTGCCGGACTCCAGCGCCGCGTCTAGTCCCGGCGTAGAGGGCAGGCGGGCGCGGGCACCCGTGGCGATCACGACAGTATCGGGCGCTTCCGCCAGTATCTGTTCGATTGCCGGATCGAATCCGAGGCGGACGTCAACCTTCAGCAATTCCATCTGTCGGGCGAGATATTCCGGTTCATACCGGATGCTCTCCATATTGGGCAGTTCCGGATAGTTTCCTGCCCAGTCCATCACACCGCCGAGCCTGTCCCTGCGTTCGAAAAGAACGACATCATGCCCGATCATTTTGGCAACGCGGGCATATTCCATGCCCCCGGCACCCCCGCCGATAATCACAACCTTCTTCGCCCTGACGACAGGACGAATCCGATATTCGCGGTCGCGGCCGAATGCCGCATTCTGCGGCGATCCAGCCCAGCCCTTGCCGAAAATATTGCCCTGGAGCAGCGATGCGCCCGTATGGGTCGGCTTGCGAATTTCGTCTTCGCGACCTTCAAACATCTTGTTGGGAAAATCGGGATCGTCGAGCGAGAAACGGGAGACGCCGGCGAAATCGGCCGCTCCGTCCTCGACCATGGTGCGGACGCGATCGGGCGTGTCGACCTTGCAGCTGCCGACAAGCGGCATGTCGATGCCGCGTTCGGACAGCTTTCGCTTCAGCTCGCGAATATTGTCCAGATTGACCAGCGGCGGCGTGAAGAAGCCCCCGCCAATGAACTCGGTGCTATGGACATCCTTGCGACGGCTGGTGCCCGGGACCATCGATCCGAAGGTACAGTCAAAGGCTGCCACTCCGAGTGCTGCGAGGCGCGGTGCATAATGTTCGACAAAATAGTCGATATCATAGCCACCCTCCAGATTCTCGTCGCAGCACAATCGCGGCAAGAGCGGGAAGTCGGTGCCGCACAAATCCTGCGTGCGGCGAATAATCTCTTCGCAGAAGAGAAAGCGATCGGCATATTTGTCGTCGCGTCCGACGTTGCTCAACAGCGAAAGCGTCGTATGAGGCAGCGAGCCGTGGCAGAAATGGTATGAGACGAAGTCGAAGCCGGCTTCCTTCGCGCGCCGTGCGGCCTGCCCGAAATCCTCGGCCAGCTCTTCATAGCGCTCTGTGGTCAAGACGCCTGGAAAAGGGTTCCCGATCGGATATTCAGCGCTTGGACCATGTGAAACCGTGTTCGGGATCCAGCCTTTGCCGGGCTCCAGAGGCGTCGTCGAGCCCAATCCCGGAATCGTACCGCCATAGAATAGCTGGATGCCCGCCAGTGCCCCATTGTTGTGGATGGCTTCGACGACATCCCTAAAGCCGATGACATAGGTGTCGTCGTAGAGGCCGAGCATGCGTTCGTTGATGAGACCATCCCACCGGACACATGTGGCGCCGACGATGACGGCTGCCGCGCCGCCTGCCGCGATCGACTCATAGGCCCCGACGCATTTGTCATTCGGGTGGCCCATGGGGTCGGACATGTTCAGGGTTGTTGGAACATGCACTATCCGATTTTTAAACGTAAGCCCGCCAAGCGCGATGGGGTCAAAAACGTCGCTCACACCCTTCTCCCGATTCTCGATTCGGCCTTTTGCGGCCGCATTGTCGAGGCAATCCTAGAGCGAATATATTGGCGGGTGCAAGTTTTTTAGAACGCGACCTAGTTTTTTAATTCATGGCATCGCGAAGCTTGGCCGCGACTCTGGCGCGTGCCTTATCTGTCGCGGCGCCGCCCAGCACCAGGGCGAAGCTGAAGTTCAGCTGTCGCTCAAGTCCGGCCAGATCGATATCGTTACGGATCCAGTCGATGATTGCATGGCTGAAGATATGGATGCTGGTCACAGCCAGCATGTTGATGTCGATCGTCTCGTCGAGCCATCCCTCGCGAACGGCCTGGCGTGCCAGCCGCCGGAAGAAGATGACGCGGGGTTCGAGGAAGCCCGAGTGCAGATTCTCGGGATCATTGGCGAAGAGCAGGCCGAAAGAGGTGCGAAAAAACCGCTCTTCTCTCCCGTAAAGTGCACAGGCTACATGAATCGAAACGAAAAATCGATCGAGGGCGTCACGCGGCTCCGCCTCCTCGATCAGCTTCGCGAAATCAGCCAGATTGTTGTTGAAAAGTTGCAGGACGATTTCGTTTTTCGAGCCGAACAGATTGTAGAGAGTTGCAGCGCTTACGTTGCTGGCGACTGAAAGCGAACGCATCGACAGGCCGATATGGCCGGTCTCGCGAATAATGTCCCTTGCGGCATTCAGGATTTGTTGCCGCCGTTCTTCCTTTGCCTCTTCGCGTCGTGACATTGAGTCTACCCCTTGATTTCTGCGCTTGGTCTAACAGGGAAATTTTGCACGCGCTTCAAAAAAATTTCAGATCCCCGTTGACAATCACGGCAATAAGATAAATTTAGAACGTGGTCTAAAAAAATAGGGATTGAAGGATGGCTGAGGGAGAGCTTGCGCTGGAGCAAGCAGCAATGCCGTGCGTGCCTGCCGATCTTCTGCAGTCGGCATTCTCCGGGAATCGCAGTCGGGTGGGGCTGGTCCTGCCGGATGGGAATTCGCTGACGATCGGCGAACTGGAAGCCGAAGCCAGCCGCTATGCCCAGCTGTTATCCGCTTTCCCGCTGAATGCGCGAATCGGCGTCCTCTCTCGAAACCGGGCCGAGGTGGTGCATATTCTGAACGCCATCCCCTTCTCGGGTCTGTGCGCCGTTCCGCTTCACCCGTTCGGATCGGTCGAGGACTTCGCCTATGTCACGGAAGATGCGAGCCTCGACGCGCTCGCCTTCGATCCGGATCATTATTGTGACATTGCCGCCGAGCTTGCGGCACGATTCCCGGACCTGCAGCTTTTCTCGTTCGGCCCGGCGCAAATCGGCATCGATATCGGCGCTCTCGCGGCCGAGGTCGAGCCGCAGCCGCTATCGATACGCGACCGCGATCCCGAGGCGATCGAGCGTCTGGCCTATTCGGGCGGAACCACCGGCCGGCCCAAAGGAATCATGCTGAGCCGAAGGGCGCTGGCGACGACATATGCGATTCAGTTGTCGGAATGGGAGTGGCCCGCCGAAGTTCGCGCACTGCTTTGCGCGCCGCTGAGCCATTCGGGAAGTGCGCTTCTGGTGCCGACCTTGCACCGCGGCGGAGCGATGTATGTACTCGACGGGTTCGACCCGCTGGCGGTGATGCAGGCGATCGAAGCACGCCGCATCACTTGCACTTTGCTTGTGCCAACGATGATCTATGCGCTTCTCGACCATCCGCGCTTCGCCGAATTCGATCTCTCGAGCCTCGAATGCGTCTATTATGGCGCTTCCTCCATCATTCCGGCACGTCTGAAGGAAGCCATCGCCCGCATCGGGCCCGTCTTTTTTCAGTTCTACGGGCAATCCGAGGCCCCGATGACCGTTACGGTCATGCGCAGGTCCGAACATGATGTCGATGACGAGTTCCGCCTCGCTTCCTGCGGTCGTCCGGTTCCCTGGGTACGTGTGTCGCTTCGCGACGACACGGGCCGGGAGGTCGCAGACGGGGATCCCGGCGAGGTTTGCGTTCAGGGATCGCTGTTGATGAGCGGATATGTGAACCAGCCTGAGGAGACCGCCAAGGCGATCTTCGACGGCTGGCTGCGTACAGGCGACATAGCGGTTTGCGATCGGGAAGGCTTCCTCCGGATTGTCGATCGCAAGAAGGACATGATTATTTCAGGGGGCTTCAACGTCTTTGCACGCGAAGTCGAGGATGCCCTCAATGAGCATGACGGCGTGGCGGGCTGTGCCGTTGTGGGGGTGCCCGATGCGAAATGGGGTGAGGCAGTCGCGGCTGTCGTCGTCCGGCTGGCGGGCACAGATGTGAGCGAAGCCGACCTCATGGCCCATGTCCGCAAGCGCAAGGGAGCCGTGCAAACGCCCAAGCTCATCAAGTTCGTGGACACGATACCGTTGAGCGGACTTGGCAAGCCCGACAAGAACCAGGTGCGCGACATGTTCGCGGACCAAAGCTGCGGAATCGCGCAATGAGGCCGGATATCGATTCCCTCTGGAAAGATTGTGTCCCTGCCGTCGACTGCATCGGGCGCTCTCACGACGGCTTCCACCTGACCGGAAGCGAATGCCTGAGCTGTGGTGAACGCTTCCTCGGGCCGCAAATTGACTGTCTGAAATGTTGCGCGCGCGGAGCCATGAAGCCGGTCGAGCTTGGTTCCACAGGACGCCTCTATAGCTATACGATCGTGCACCGCAGCTTTCCGGGCGTGGCGGTTCCCTTTGTCATGGCGGTCGTCAGGCTCGACGACGGGCCCGCTATTCGTGGAACCCTTACCGGCATTGCCCCGGCTCCAGAGGCGATCCGGTACGACATGCCCGTGCGCGTCGAATTCCTCGCTGCCGACGGGCAAAAGGATGCCGAGAACCGCCCCTATGTCGCCTACCAGTTTGCGGCGGCCTCGGGAGAGGCGCTGTGAAAGACATCTTCGTCGTCGGGGCCGACATGATCAAATTCGGCCGCTTCCCCGAGAAGAGCGTGCCGGAGCTGGCCGCTGAGGCGACGCGCCTCGCGCTCGACGATTGCGGACTCGCAATTTCGGACATTCAGGCCCTCTACTGCGGGAATATCTACGAATCCCATATGATGGTTGGCCAACGGCTTATGCGCGAGATCGGGATGACCGGTATCCCGGTCGTCAACGTCGCCAATGCATGCGCAACCGGCGCAACGGCCTTTCGCGAGGCTTTGCTGGCGATTGCGAGTGGCAGTTGCGATATCGCGCTTGCCGTTGGCGTGGAGCAGATGGGAAAAGGCCTTCTGGGCAGTGCGCAGGAATATGGCTTCCGATCGGAAGGAGTGATCGGATCCGATACGACCCCTGCCATGTTTGCGCTGGTCGGCAGCGAGCACCAGCGTCTCTATGGGACGACCTTTGCGCAGTTCGCCAAGGTCGCCGTGAAGAATCACAAGCATGCGACGCTGAACCCGAAGGCCATGTACCGCCTGGAAACCCCTCTCGAGCAGGTCATGGCGGCAGAAATGATAGCCTATCCGAATACTAAGCTGATGTGCTCGGCGAATGTCGACGGCGCAGCGGCCGCCATTCTCGCATCGCGGGCGGCAGTGGAGCGACTCGGTCTTGGGCGTCGTGCGGTTCGGGTCCGCGCGTCGGCGATGAGCAGCGATCCTTATGATACGCTCGATCTGGCCACGACGGATTTTAGCACAGCTACGCGTCTTGCCGCGGCGGCGGCCTACGAGCAGGCAGGCCTCGGTCCGGAGGAGCTCGACCTTGTCGAACTCCACGACTGTTTCGCGACCGCGGAGCTCGTCCATTATGAAAATCTCGGGCTTTGTGGACCGGGCGAGGCGGGCAGTCTGATCGACAGGGGGGAGACGGCTCTTGGTGGTCGTCTCCCGGTCAATGTGTCCGGTGGCCTTCTGTCCAAGGGACATCCGCTCGGCGCAACCGGAATTGCCAATATCTGTGAGATAGCGGCCCATTTGCGAGGGGAGGCGGGCGCGCGCCAGGTGGCGCAGGCGCGGTTCGGCCTTACGCATGTTGTCGGGGGCGCCCAACAGGTCGGAAGCGCTTGTGCCATCCACATTCTTGAACGTCCCGAAAACCAATGATCAATCAGGAGAGACTTTGATGTCACGCTTTCTCACCGAAGAGCAGAAGATGTTTCGCGAAACCGCCCGTCGCTTTGCCGAAACGGAGGTCGAACCGCGCGCGAACGAACTCGATGGGGCGGAAGAAGTGCCTGTCGATCTGATTGCCAAAGCTGCGGAGCTCGGATTTTACGCGCTGGCCATTCCGGAGGAATATGAAGGTCTGGGGCAAAATCTGACCACGGCTTGCGTGGTCCTCGAGGAAATTGCGAAGGCGAGTCCCGCCTTCGCCGGTCTCGTCAACGTCCAGATGCTCTTGTGCCCCGATGCTGTCCTGCAGACAGGCAATGACGAGCAGAAACGGCGATTGTTGCCGCCATCGGCAAAAGGCGAACGGCTGATGGCGTGGTCCATGACCGAACCGAGCGGCGCGGCCAATATGGGCGGACACCAGACACGGCTCGTGCGCGAAGGCGATGGGTACCGGCTGAACGGATTGAAAATCTATACGTCACAGGGGCCCGCCAAGAGCTTTCTCGTCATGGCCAAAACGGAACGCGGGGGCCAGCAGGGCTATGGCTGCGTGGTCGTCGATACGTCCGAGCCGGGTTTGAAGTCGATGCCCTTTGAGGAAAAGCTCGGTTGGCGCGGTACAGGCACCGGGACGGTCGTCTACGACGATATCATGGTCGATCCGAAGAATGTTCTCGGCGATCTACTCACAGGCAACGGCGACCTTTGGCCCGCCAATGCCAAAAGCTTCATCGGCCATTCCGCGACGTCGCTGGGAGCGCTGAAGGGGCTGTTCGCCAAGACCGTCGCGATGATCAAGGAGCGGACGATCTATGGTCGCCCGATGGACCAGACGCAGCCGGTGAGCCACTGGATCGGCGAAGTCCAATGCAAGATCGAAGCCTGTGAAGCGATGGTATATTACGCCGCGCGCTTCCTCGATGAAGGCGGCGACGCCGGGGTCCTGTCGTCGGCGTGCAAGGCTTGGGTCTGCGACACCGCCTTTGAGGGCATCAACAAGCTGATTCAGCTCTGGGGCGGTGCCGCCATGATGAACAGCACCGGCGTCAATCGCTATTTCCGTGATGCGCGGGTCAATATGATCGCCGAGGGATCGAGCGAGATCCACCTCGATTTCGTGTCGGCCGCCGCTCTCGACCGGCCACCCTTTCTTACCGTGCAGGGCCAAATTCCATAAGTTGGCGCGCTCCGGTGAATTTGCTTGACAGCAAATAACTGGATCATGTTATAAATTATTACGCGTTATAAAAATATTTTGGGAGAATTGGGATGCTGAGGTTTCCTGGCCGCTTGCTGGCCGCCGTTTCTTTGTCGTCAATCGCGTTGCTCCAGACGACGGCCTGGGCACAGGAAGCCTCTGCATCTGCCGGGGAAGTCTCGTCGACCGCAGAGGATGCTCAGGATGCGCGCGGTGTCCAAGACATCGTCGTGACCGCGCAGAAACGCTCGGAATCGGTGAATGATGTCCCCATGTCTATCACCGCGATCGGCGGCGACGACCTCATTCGTCAGGGTGTCAACAGCGCTGCCGATCTGGTGAAAGTCGTTCCTGGCTTCAACTACACGCCGTCCGCCTATAACGCGCCCGTATACACATTGCGGGGTATCGGCTTCCAGGAAGGTAGCCTTGCCGCCAGTCCCGCGGTCACCGTTTATGTCGATGAAGTTCCAATTCCCTTTCCGGCTATGACGCTCGGAGCGGCCTTCGATCTCGATCGCGTCGAGGTCCTCAAAGGACCGCAAGGCACCCTGTTCGGCCAGAACTCCACCGGCGGAGCGATCAACTATGTCGCCGCTAAACCCGGCGATACGTTCGAAGCCGGCGCCGACTTCAGCTACGGGCGCTTCAATCTTTTCGAAGGGAGCGGCTATGTCAGCGGCCCGCTCGCCGACACATTGCATGCTCGCTTGGCCGTGAAAACGATCCAGGGTGGGGAATGGCAACGCAGCTACACGCGCGATGACAAGCTTGGTAACAAGGATCAGCTCGTCGGTCGCTTTTTGCTCGACTGGGCACCGAGCGATCGGGTCAACTTCAGCCTCAACGTCAACGGGTGGCGCGACAAGTCCGATTCACAGGCGGTCCAGCTCATCGCCCCGCGTCCGCAGAATCCTGCCAGCCCCAATGCGGCGGCTATCAATGCCTACCCGTTGGCGCCTGAAAATGCGCGGGCCGCCGACTGGGATGCGGGTCGCGACTTCGTGCACGATGATTGGTATTATCAGGTCTCGCTGCGCGGCGATATCGAGCTTTCCGACGCGCTGACGCTGACGTCCCTCTCGGCCTACCAGAAGTTCCGGCAGAATGTTCTCCAGGATCGTGACGGTATGGATTTGCATTCGCTGGCCGTTCGCAGCCTCGGCAGCGCGAAGTCTTTCTCTCAGGAGTTGCGGCTCTCGGGCGACATGGACGGCATCAAATGGGTTGTCGGAGCGAACTATCAGGACGACCGGGTAAACGACAATTTCGCCCTCGATTATAGCGATTCGACTGTGAATCCGACACTTGGCATCCCGATTAATTCGAACATCAACTTCGCGGCTACGAAGATTAAGACCGCCGCCGTCTTTGCCAACTTCGAATGGGAGATCGCCGATCGTCTCAAGCTCAGCGGCGGTGTTCGATACACCGACGTGCGGCGACGCTTTGGCGGCTGTACGCTGGATAATGGCAATGGCGAAATGGCGGCCCTTTACACGCTGCTGTCGTCAACTTTCCGGGGTACGCCAACCCCTCCGATCGCCCCGGGCGAATGTGGAACGCTTGACTCTACGACATTCCTTCCCGGGCTCGTGACGAGCCGCCTCAATGAAGATAATATCTCGTGGAAGGGCGGAATCAGCTACGAGCCGAACTCGGACCTGCTCTTTTACGCGAACGTCGGCCGCGGCTACAAGGCGGGAGGCTTTCCGACGCTATCGGCTACGGTTTCCAGCCAGTTCGCTCCCGTAACCCAGGAAAGTGTTACATCTTACGAAGCCGGCTTCAAGGCGACGGTCCTCGATCGCACCGCGCAGCTGAATGGCGCCGTTTTCTATTACGACTACAAGAACAAGCAAATCCGCGGCCAGGTTCCTGATGCCATCTTCGGAAACTTCGAGGCACTGGTGAACATTCCGAAATCTCGCATCTTCGGCGTCGAACTACAGGCGTCGATCGTTCCGGTGGAAGGCTTCAAGACCGACGTGGGCGTCAGCTACGTCGACAGCAAGATCACCGACAGTTTCATCAACTATACCCCCCTCGTTCAGCTCGGTGACTTCGAGGGGGAACCCTTCCCCTACACGCCAAAGTGGCAAATCTCGATCAACAGCGAGTATCGCTTCCCCGTTTCCAGCTCTCTCGAAGCATTTGTCGGGGGCGGGATCACCTACCAAAGCGAAACCAACGGCGGATTCGGACAACTGCGCATTGTGGATGTCGACAATTATGCGCTTTTCGATGCGCGCGCCGGCGTGGCGGCCGAGGATGGCAGGTGGACCTTCTCGATCTGGGGGCGAAACCTCACGAACAAATATTACTGGACCAACGCCTCGGTGCTCAACGACGCCGCGTTCCGCTTCGCCGGCATGCCGGTAACCTACGGCGCCAGCCTCTCGATACGCATCTAGCCAGGTGATTGATCGTGCACAGGGTTTCTTCAGGCAAAGAGTGGGATGGGGCATCTGCACCACTCCACCGACTGCCCGGAGAAGCCGTGATGCTGTCCGCCGAGGACGTAATCCTTAGTCGTGAGCAGCGCGGGCAAGACTTGCGCCCCTCCCCGGTTTCCGTCCCGAAGGAATAGAATGATGTCGCACATAGCCTCCTCCCTTGTGGACGGCATATTGACGCTGACGCTCGACAGACCGGAGAAGCTCAATGCGTTTACTCCGCAGATGAACAATGAACTCGCGGACGCCTTCGACGCCGCGAGCGAGGACGACGATGTCCGTGTCATCGTGGTGACGGGACGCGGGCGGGCCTTTTGTGCCGGAGCCGATATTTCAGGGGGGGGCGACAGCTTTGGTGGTCAATCGGGTGAGATGTTCGGTGGCGAAGGAGGCCCGCGCGCTGCGGGCCGCTTCGTGGAATCCATCTTCCGGTGCAAAAAGCCTTCGATCGCCGCAATCAATGGCCCGGCGGTCGGTGTCGGTCTGACAATGACCTTGCCCATGGATATCCGCCTTGCTGCGGATGATGCCAAACTCGGGTTCGTATTCACCCGGCGCGGGCTTGCGCCGGAGGCCGCTGCGGCATGGTTTCTTCCCAAGCTCGTCGGCCTGCCTCACGCCCTTCGCTGGTGTCTGACCGGCGAGATGTTCGGTGCAGCAGAAGCGCTGGCCGCGGGGCTGGTCTCGGCAAGTCATCCAAAGGACGAACTGCTCGCCCACGCTTGTGAACTGGCGCGCGTGATCGCAGACAATACCGCGCCGGTCGCCACTGCCGTGACACGCGCTTTGCTTTGGCGCGGCGAACTGCTGGATGACCCGGGGCTATTGCTGGAAATCGATGGCGGTATCAACGCGGAACTCAGTGCCGGCCCCGATGTGGCAGAGGGCGTCAGCGCCTTCTTCGAGAAGCGCCACGCACAATTTCCCGGACGCGCGTCGGTCGATATG
This sequence comes from Pararhizobium sp., assembly GCF_035497515.1. Lineage (GTDB taxonomy): Bacteria > Pseudomonadota > Alphaproteobacteria > Rhizobiales > Rhizobiaceae > Pararhizobium. The sequence goes on from NZ_DATJDJ010000138.1 coordinate 13,600, forward strand.
CCGGCGGTGTATCCTTGGTGGACTTAGCACCGCCGGTGGAGGTGCCGCGCATCGACGAGCTGATTCTGGAATCAAAAGGCGAATTGCCGAGGAGTGTTATGTGAACAGCGACCTGAGCCGCGCCAAACAGATGGTCCGTGAGTTTTTCGATCTGGCCAATAAGGACGGACTGGAGGCGGCGGTCGCCATCCTCCCCGACGATTGCATCTGGTGGAACGCCAAAACAGTCACCGACCGCGAGGGGATTCTTGAAGTCGCGCGATCGGTTACGCAGCAATTGGCGGAGCCGCTCTCTTTCACGATATTGACGATGACGGCCGAAGACGATCGCGTCGCTGTCGAGGCGCAATCGTCCGCTTTGCTCACAAACGGGTCGAGATACGCGAACCAGTATCATTTTCTGTTCTTTCTGAGAGGGGATGAGATCGCGCGGGTGAACGAGCATTGCGACACCGATCACGCCGTCTCGATCTTTGGCGCCCTGGCGTGAGCATCTCCTCGGGTCGCCTGTTGGAGCAATATCATGGCGATTGATCTGTCGGCGAATATCGGATCGGGCTCTGTTCGCGCTCCCCTCGACGAACGCAAGCTGCACGCTTGGATGTGCGACCATATCCCGGACTTCCGGGGACCGCTGCGCATCGAGCAGTTCAATGGTGGACAATCCAACCCCACCTACAGGCTGATCACGGATGAGCGATCCTATGTTCTCCGGCGCAAACCGCCGGGCGAACTGCTCTCCGGCGCCCACGACGTCATGCGCGAAGCTCGCGTGTTGATGGCGCTCGCTCCAAGCGAAGTTCCGGTGCCGCGTGTATTAGGCCGATGCGACGACCCGGGGATCATCGGGACAGATTTTTACATCATGGAACTGGTCGAAGGCCGGATATTCTGGGACGCTAGTTTCTCGGATGTCGGCCATGCCGAACGTGCGGCCTATTTCGACGCCATGAACCGCACGATCTCGGCGCTGCACAGCGTCGATCCGGCGACCGTTGGTCTTGCGGATTTTGGGCGGGCGGAAAATTATGTCCAGCGCCAGATTCGCCGCTGGACGCGCCAATATCTTGAGGACGAACTCGCCGGCCGCGATCCCAATATGGATCTTTTGATTGAATGGCTGCCGCAGGCGACCCCTTCGCAATCCGATGTGGTCATCGTCCACGGCGATTTCCGCGCCGATAATCTCATCTTTCACCCCTCCAAACCCGAAGTCTCGGCGGTCCTCGATTGGGAACTATCCACGCTTGGCGACCCGCTGGCAGACTTCGCCTATCATACGCTCGTTTTCAGGATGCCGCCCGATATCATGGCGGGCCTTGAAGGATGTAATCTCGCTGATCTCGGCTTGCCGACCGAGGAAGCTTATGTGGAGGCTTATTGCGCCCGGACTGGCAGGGCAGAAATAGCCAATTGGCCCTTTTATCTCGCATTCAATCTCTTTCGTCTCGCGGCCATTATGCACGGAATCAAGGGACGAATTCTCCGCGGGACCGCGTCGTCTCCGCAGGCGGAACAACGGGTGGCAGGAATGGCGAGATTGGCGCTCCTCGCGCGTGAAACGATGGAGAGCTAGCCTTTGGTGCCGACACCGAATAGTCTGAGCCATGCCGCGATAAGGGTGACCCGTGACGCGATCAACAGTACTAGTCATGGACATCCGCATTCGCCTATTCGAACTAAAAGATCCCATGACGAGTGAATAGCAGCTGGCGCTCTGACAGAGTGAGGACGCAATCCGAACTCTATGGAGACAACCATGCTTCGGAGGCGCTGCAAGATCGACTATCGGCGATGATATCCAGAACCCGATGGTCGATGGCGCTGGATTGCAGCGAACTGTCGCGACGTGAACCCGCGGTGCGCTTCACCAACGAGAAGCGCCACTTCGTGTCGGGGCCCACGGTTTGCCGCCTTTTGAAGGCTGGCCGACGGGCGGGCGATCACGCCCTCCTCAATGAGGGACATGCGATAGGCCTCCGGATTAGTCAGCGTTACACGTCGGGGTGGCAGACCGGGATCTTGGGAGCGTGGAGCAAATTGAGCACGCGTCCCCGCCGGCGGGCACCTCCCCGTCTGTTGACCTCGGTCATAGTTATCGCGCTATCCGAAGTTAGTGATCCAATGGCCGATACGCAGAGGCCCCGCGGTTTCTATCTGCATACCGGCCATTCGAAGTCTTTTGCCGAACTGGCCTCAGGCTGTCGGTGAGATCATCACCTTCATCGATTCTTCTGCCTGGAGTTGTTTGGCGAACGCCGCAGGAGCATCCGCCAGTGCGAAGCGATGCGTCGCCAGCGGGCGCGGATCGATGGCGCCTGACGCGATCTTGTCGATGGTCGCTACGAAGTCTCCGCCCAGCGAGCCGATGATCGTCGGCATCTTGTGCACGATCTTCGTGGTATCGATGGGAGCCGGAACTTCGGGTAGCCCGACAATACAGATCGTTCCGCCAGGCCGCACCATTTCCAGCGACTGCTGGATCGTCAACGGGATGCCAGCGGCCTCGAAGACCACGTCGGCATTGCCGCCGACATTGAAATGGTAGGGCGCCGCGCCCAGGCGATCGATCACCCATTGCAGCGCATCGCCGTCGCGGGCATCGAATATATCGTCGGCGCCGCACTCGCGCGCGAGCCTCAGTCGCAACGGCGATATGTCTACGGCGAGCACCTCCGATGCTCCGGCCGCCTTGGCAGCCTGGATGCAGGCATTGCCGATGATCCCGCAACCCAGCACGACCACCTTGTCGCCCTGTTTCACGCCGGCGGATGCGACCGCGGTGACGCCGATCGACATCGGCTCGATCATTGCCGCCGCTGTATCGTCGATGGAATCCGGCAGAAGATGGATGTTACCGCCCAATTCGGCATTCTCGATCTTGACGAAATCGGCGAATGCTCCCGGCCGGCCGTAGCCCGTGGAATTCTGGAACAGCGCGGCGCACAGGATGAACTGCTCCGCCTTGCATGCGTCGCACTCGCCACAAAAGCCGGCTGAAAATCCGGTCACGCGGTCGCCCGTCGACAGGCCCGCGACTTGCGTCCCGATCTCGGTGACACGGCCGACAAATTCGTGCCCCATGACCTGACCTGCCTCGACATATAAGCCCGTCTTGAAGCTGTGGATGTCCGACCCGCAGATGCCGCAATTGGTTACCCGGATGAGCACATCCTTCGGGCCGATGTCCGGCCGCGCCATGTCTTTAACGACAATAACTCCCGCCGATTGGAGCACCGCCGCCCTCATCGATTTGGTCATGATAATCTCCTCTCCTGAGTTCCCGTCTGCTCTGTGCCGCGCCCGCCGTCTCATATTCGGATGATCGGTTGCGGATCGAAATTGTCCTGTGAAATTGTTTGATTAAATGTTACATCCTAGGACTGCTGATCGCCTCTCCGTTTGATGGAAGGAAATGCATCGGGCGGAACCCAAGATTGCCAGCCCGGCATTCAGGAATCCGCTTCCGGAGCCGCCATGAAATCAAGTGCGCGGGCGAACGGCTATCGCTCGTCAGTCCGGCGGCGATCTTGTGGATCATACTTTGACTAGGAAACCGACCTTGGCACCCGCTACCGCGCAAACGACCGAAGATTCCAAGAGCACCGAAAAGCCCAGTTCGCCCGACATGGTCGTAAACGCGATCTATCGGGGCATTCTTGCGGGCCGTATCGTGCCCGGGCAGAAGCTGATCGAGGCGGATCTGGCGGCTAGCCTGAATGTGAGCCGCGGACCGATCCGTGAGGCCCTCAAGCGCCTTCATGCGGAAGGCGTTGTTGAAAATGCGCGCAACCGCGGCGCTTATGTTCGCCTGCTCAGCCGCAGGGAGGCCATTGATTTTATCGAGATATTGTCTGAGCTGACGGGCTTTATCGCCAAGAAGGCGGCGGAAGCCGTCTCGCGGGGCGACGACATGTTCCGTCGGCGTTTCGCGCCGGCGCTGGAAACACTGGGTGATTTTCTCAAGTCGGAAGATTCGGACAAGCTTCAACTGGAAACGAACCGGCGCTTCTATGACGCGATGATGGAAGTCGGCGGCAATTCCCAGATTGCGAGCGTCATGCCGATGATGCGGATTCAGCTTTTTCGTATGCAGGGACAAATGACGATTGGCCCCGAAGCCCACAAGCAGCGCTTTACCGAATTCGCCGACATCGCCCGTCATGTGCTTGCCGGCGAACCGGACAAGGCGCGGCAAGCGATGTCGCGCCACATGCAGCTGACGCTCAAGCGGCTCGAGGAATTGCCCGACGAGGTTTTCGCTCGCGCCTGATGAGCGGGGCACGCGTCTAGTCCCAAAGATAACCGGGATTACCCGGCCGGAGATAGGCAAAGCGCCGTTCGACCTCTTCAAGTGGGAGGACGTTGCCGTGCCCGCCAGTCACGCGCGGGTCGGTCGCCGCATGACGCTTGAATTCGAGCCGGGCGAGCTGGTTGCGATGAACCTCGTCGGGACCGTCCGCGAGCCTGAGAAGGCGGGCGGTCGCATAACAGGCGGACAGATAATGGTCCATGCTGGTGCCCCCGCCACCAAATGCCTGCATCGCCCAATCGATAATCCGGCAGGCTACCGACGGAGCGGCAATCTTGATCATCGCGATTTCTGCCAGGGCGGCCTTGTTGCCGACGGTGTCCATCATCCACGCAGCCTTCAGCGTCAGCAGGCGGATTTGCTCGATCATCACGCGTGCCTCCGCGATGCGCTCCATCGTGACGGACTGACGCGACAGTTCGCTTCCAAACGGAGTGCGTCCCTGGACGCGCCGACACATACGCTCGAGGATGCGTTCGCACAGGCCGATGAGCCGCATGCAGTGATGAATACGGCCAGGGCCGAGCCTGCCTTGAGCGATTTCGAACCCGCGTCCCTCGCCAAGCAGCATGTTGGATGCCGGCACCCGCACGTTCTGGAATACCACCTCCGCCGCGCGATCAGGAATGGCATAGGTTCCCATTACCGAAAGGGGGCGTACGACGCGGACGCCCGGCGTGTCCTTGGGAATGAGGATCATCGACTGTTGTGAATGGCGATCTTCGTTCGTCGGGTCGCTTTTGCCCATGAAGATCAAGATTTTGCAGCGCGGGTCGGTGGCCCCAGTGGTATACCATTTGCGGCCGTTGATGACATATTCATCGCCATCCCGGCGGATATTGCTCTCGATATTTGTTGCATCCGAAGACGCGACTTCCGGTTCGGTCATGGCAAATGCGGACCGAATCTGACCGGCGAGCAAAGGCGTAAGCCACCGCGCCTTCTGCTCCTCCGTTCCATACCGCCAGATTGTTTCCATATTGCCCGTATCGGGCGCCGAGCAGTTGAAAACCTCCGGCGCCAGATGAGAACGTCCCATGACTTCGCAAAGCGGCGCATATTCAAGGTTGGAAAGCCCAACCCCCAATTCCTTGTCGGGCAGGAACAGGTTCCACAGACCGGCCGTCTTCGCGTGAACCTTTAGTTCCTCGACGACCGGCTGGAAGCTCCATGGCCCCAATTGCTCGGTCTGGGCATAGAACAGGTCTTCGTTCGGATAAATATGGTCGGCCATGAAGGCTTCGAGCCGCGTTTTATAGTCTGCAGCCTTCGGCGATAATTCGAACATCCGGAAATCCCTTTTTGAGGCCTATTGACGGGCCGTGGAGCCGCCATCGATCACCAGGACCGAGCCGTTGCAATATGATGCTTCATCCGACGCCAGATACAGGCAGCCATTGGCCATCTCTTCAGGAGTCCCCGGGCGCCCCATGGGAGTGATCGCCAAGGCCGCATCACGATCTTCGAAAACCGACAGCACCGATTCCACCATCGGCGTGGCGATGAATCCCGGGGCGATGCAGTTCGTGCGGATATTCTTTTCGGCATAGGCCGTCGCCATGGCCCGGGTCAGATTGATGACGCCCGCCTTTGCTGCGCAATAGGCATGCGCGACGGGCAGCCCGACCATTCCCGAGATGCTCGCGACGGCAACGATCGATCCGCCACCATTTGCGATCATGTGCGGCAGAACGGCATGTGCAGAATGATAAAAGCCATCAAGGTTGATGCCGATGACTTCGCGCCACTTCTCCGGTGAGGTGGTGGCCACGTCATTCATCGATCCGGGGCTTTTTTCAGCCCAGCTGTAGCCGACACCCGCCGCATGAACGAGGCAATCGATCCGGCCATATTCCCGGACCACATCCGAAACCACGGCCTCGATCGGCGCGCTCTCGCTCAGGTCCGCCATATGGGCATAGGCTATGCCGCCTTTGGCTTTCACCAAGGCAGCGGTCTCTTCAATGGTGGCCTTCGTTCGCCCAACGCCAATGACGATAGCGCCTTCTTCTGCGAACCTCATCATGACCGCGCGTCCAACACCGCTTCCGGCGCCGGTGATGAGCGCGACTTTCCCGTCAACTCTTCCCACCATCAAATCCTCTGCCATAATTGTAGTACGATCTTGTGCTAACATGATGGCTGGAGGGGTGCTAGTTTAATCTTCCGCCTGGCTTGGAACTGGCGAGCGGGAATCGATATCGCCAGAGGATCCTATTGACCGTCGTAAATTTTGTCCTACAATAATGGCAGACATAATAGCAGACATGGTTGGAGAGGACATACCCGGTTGGGAATGAGCGCACGACGTCGAAAGCGACAGTCGGTAAAGACGCGCCGAGCCAAAGCCAGCTGAGGGAAGCCTCTCAACCCAAAGATCTGAAATCGACAGACGGGTTATGGGAGATGATGATATGAATAGGAAGCTTCTGTCCAGATTGGTGGGTAGCGCGTCGTTGCTGGCGATTGCTCCCATAACCGCAGCGGCCGCCCAGACGAGCGTGACAGCTCCGCAAAGCTCCGAACCGGAGGCGGCTAATGACGAGATCATCGTCACCGCGACCAAGCGCGCCGAGTCGTTGAGCGACGTCCCGATGTCGATCACTGCGGCGAGTGGGGAAGCGCTGACATCGGCCGGCGTCGTCGACACAACCCAGTTGGTCAAGATCGTACCCGGCTTCACGGTCAACACGACGCAATATGGCGCCCCGTCATACAGCTTGCGCGGTGTTGGCTTCAACGAAGCTTCCCTCGGCGCGCTACCGTCGGTGAGCGTTTATAATGACGAAGCGTCGCTTCCCTTTGCTGTGATGACGGCCACGCCGATCTTCGATCTGCAGCGCGTGGAAGTTCTCAAAGGTCCTCAAGGTACGCTCTTCGGCCAGAATGCGACGGGCGGCGCGATCAACTATGTCGCGAACACACCGACGAACAGCTTCGAAGCCGGGATCCGCGGCAGTTACAGCCGGTTCAACACGATCGAAGGTCAGGCTTTTGTCAGTGGACCGCTTAGTGACACGCTGGCTGCTCGCATCGCCATTTCGGGCGCGCGGTCGAATCCCTGGCAGTATAGCAGCACGCGCAATGACGAGATCGGCCGCCAGCGGAAACTCGCCGGACGCGCGATCCTCGACTGGACTCCATCGAGCGACCTAAAAATCTCCCTCCGTGTCAGCGGGTCACTCGACAAATCAGATCCCCAGACTCCGCAATTTGTTCAGCCTTATCCGCAATTCGTCCTCGGCTATGTAGATCCCCGAGTGCTCACCTATCCCAATCCGCGTGATAGCAACCGTGCCACCGACTTCGATGCGGGCGTCGATTTTCGCCGCAACGATCGGATGTTTCAGTCCACCTTGCGCATCGACTATACGCTGGGCGACAACTTCACTCTGACGTCGCTGACCAACTTCGCTCATATGAAGTTCCTGAATTTCCGCGATATCGACGGCACCTATCTGCCGCTCGTTCACTATGACACACGCGGACGCCTGCGGACCTTCGGGGAGGAGCTTCGCCTGTCGGGAGAGGTCGGCCGGTTTAACTTCATTGTCGGCGCCAATTATCAGGAAGACCGTGCGAAGGAGGCCGCCCGCGCCCTGTTCCCGAACTTTTCGTCGGCCTATGCTTTCGTTGATTCATTCGGGCCCACCGCCTATTTTGGCGCACTCACCAACAAGTCGACGCAGAGCTACCGCACGATCGCGGGCTTCGCGAACCTGGAATATCATCCGACCGACACCATCACGATCTCCGCCGGCTTGCGCTATTCGGACGTCAAGCACAGGCTGTGGGATGCCTGCTCGTCCGACGAAGGGGATGGAACCGCAGCAACGGCCTTCGGCCTGCTGAACGGAGCTGTCGGCGGACCCGGCCCATCGGCGTTTGCCCCGGGGCAATGTGTCACCGCCGGTCCGAATCTTGTACCCGGGCCGACCGAGGACTCGTTCAGCGAGAACAACCTCTCGTGGCGCGGCAGCCTGAACTGGAAGGCGACCGACGACTTGCTGCTGTACACGACGGTCAGTCGCGGCTTCAAATCGGGCAGTTATCTGAACGCATCGGTGCTCGATTACCGCGTCTATCTCTCGCCCGTGAAACAGGAGAAGCTCACCTCCTATGAAGCGGGCGCGAAGCTCTCGGTCGGGCAGCAGCTGCGCTTCAACGCGGCGGCCTATTATTACGACTTCCGCAACAAGCAGTTGCTCGGCACCACGAACAATCCGATCTTTGGACCTCTGCCCACCTTGGTGAACGTTCCGAAATCGCGCGTGATCGGTTTCGATCTCGATGCGGTCTGGAAGCCTACCGATCTCATTACCCTGACCGGCGCGCTGAACCGCACCAGTTCCAAGATCAAGTCGAACTTCTTCCTGCCGCCGGCGACGGGTGGACGCATCGACGACCCGGCAACGGGCACCCAGGACATCCGGGGGCGGCCTTTCAATTTCGCGCCCAAGTGGAACGCTACCTTCGACGCCGAGTTCGGCTGGCACGCCTTTACCGGCATCAATGGCTTCTTCGGTGGCTCGATCATCTACAACAGCAAGACCGATGCGGAAATCACCGACAACAGCTCCGCGACCGGCAGATCGCTGACCTACATCAAATCCTATGCCACGCTGGATCTCAGGCTGGGATTGCGCAGCGACCGCGGCGACTGGGAGGCCAGTCTGTTCGGGCGCAACGTGACCAGCACCTATTATTGGCAGAATGTCGCGCACATCTCCGACACACTGGTTCGCTATACAGGCCTTCCGGCGAGTTACGGCATTTCCGTAAACTATAATTTCTGACGTCCCGCCACGGCGCGAGCGCCATCCTGTCATGCCTCCGGCCCGACAGGATGGAGCCGGCCCCAAATACGGGTCAATTTGAACAGGAGAAAGCAATGTCGATGGAGCAGTTGGTCAGGAACATGTTTGACGAGCTTTTCGTCACCCCGGAAAAATTCTTCAATGAGGATTCGGAATTCTTCATGTGGGGTCCGGCATATCCGCCGCTGGTGGGTCCTCAGGCGATGCTGCAGGGCTTCACCGATCTCGCCGCCCGGCTCACCGACGTGTCGATCGACTATCTGGATTTCGCCGAGAAGGGCGACATCGTCTTCGTGGAACGAACCGACCACTTTACGATCGATGGCAAGCACAAAATTGACCTTCCTGTCGTCGGCAAGGGGAAGGTCGGGGCTGATGGCAAATTTATCTATTGGCGAGACTTTTGGGATGTGGAGCTTCTGACGAAAGCCAATCTCCATCCCGACGGTGCCGGAGTCCTGAAGCAATAGGCGGGCATGCGGCCTGCCTGTAGGGTTGGAATGTCCGCAGCGGTTGGCCGCATTCGTTCAATAAGGAGAAGATGATGTCGATGGAGCAACTGGTCAGGAGCATGTTTGACGAGCTTTTCGTCACCCCGGAAAAATTCTTCAATGAGGACTCGGAATTCTTCATGTGGGGTCCGGCATATCCGCCGCTGGTGGGTCCTCAGGCGATGCTTCAGGGCTTCACCGATCTCGCTGCCCGGCTCACCGACGTGTCGATCGACTATCTGGATTTCGCCGAGAAAGGCGACATTGTCTTCGTGGAACGAACCGACCATTTCACGATCGACGGCAAGCACAAGATCGACTTGCCGATTGTCGGCAAGGGAAAGGTCGGGGCTGACGGGAAATTTATCTATTGGCGGGACTTTTGGGATGTCGAGGTCCTGACCAAAGCCAACCTCCACCCCGACGGCGCCGGGGTCCGCAAATAGCCGCCGCGCTATCAGGCCTTTGCGGGCAGATCAGGGGCGTCCCGGCGACCATGAGCATCATGGTCACCGGGCAACGCCCGACGTTGCGCGATGCTGTGCACTGAGATTTACCAGTGTCCCCGCCGTGCAAATCCCCCAATGCATACCAGCCATGCCGGTGACCGAGTCTCCAGAAGATGCCGGGACGAGGGATAGGGGCTACGGCAAATCGTCGCGGCTCAGGCGACAACGGCTTCCACCATGCCTATTCGGCCGCTATCGCCCGCAGACCCTCGGTATCGTTCAGTGAGCCTCTCAGTCCCAGCTTGGCGAACAATTTGCCGTCGGCGTCGCTGCCCTGGTTGCCCGTGGTCAAGAGCCGGTCGCCGGTAAAGATCGAGTTGGCGCCCGCCAGAAAACACAAGGCCTGCGTCGCTTCTCCCATGCTCTCGCGGCCGGCCGAGAGGCGGACGACCGAGGCCGGCATGGTGATCCGTGCGACCGCGACGGTTCGGACGAATTCGATATCGTCGATTTGAGCTTCGGGCAGCCCTGCGAGCATATCGCCGAGCGGCGTCCCCTTGATCGGCACCAGAGCGTTGATCGGGACGGAGCCCGGATGCTCGGGCAGGGTGGCGAGCTTGTGAAGGAAACCTACCCGATCGGAGCGGTCCTCACCCATGCCAACGATGCCGCCGCAGCAGACATTTATGCCCGCCTGACGCACCCGCTCCAGAGTTTCGAGCCGGTCGCTGTAAGCTCGCGTGGTGACAACCTTGCCATAATATTCGGGCGAGCTGTCGAGATTGTGATTATAATAGTCGAGCCCCGCTGCAGCGAGCCGTCCAGTCTGGTCATCGCTGAGCATTCCCAGCGTCATGCACGTCTCGAGCCCCAATTCCTTGACGCCCTCGATCATGGCGACGATCGAATCCATGTCACGGTCCTTCGGAGACCGCCATGCAGCGCCCATGCAGAAGCGTTCCGAGCCCTTTGTCTTCGCCTCGCGCGCAGCATTGAGGACTTCGTCCACGTCCATAAGCTTCGATGCCTTGAGTCCCGTCTCGTGGGAGGCCGACTGACTGCAATAGCCGCAGTTTTCGGCGCAGCCCCCCGTCTTGATCGACAGCAGCGTCGAGAGTTGAACGGCATTGGGATCGTGATACTGTCGGTGCACCGACTGCGCCTGCCAGAGCAGGGTATTAAACGGCAATTCGAACAGTGCCGCAATCTCTTCACGGGTCCAGTCATGGCGGATCAGGGTCATCGTCTCGGTCCCTCTGCGCTTACAGGCGCTCAACGAGGGTGGCATTGGCCATGCCACCCGATTCACACATGGTGAGCAGACCATAGCGTCCGCCCGTGGTTTCCAGTGCGGCAAGGAGGTTGGACAGGAGCCGTCCGCCAGATGCACCGACCGGATGGCCAAGCGCGATCGCGCCGCCATGGATGTTGACCCGCTCCTGTTCGACACCCAGTTCCTTCATCCAGGCAAGGGGCACAGAGGCGAAGGCCTCGTTCACCTCGAAGAGGTCGATCTCGTCGATCGCCTTGCCGGCGCGGGCAAGCAGTTTGCGGGTAGCCGGAATGATCGCGGTCAGCATCATCACCGGATCGTCGCCCGATACCGCGAAATGGGTGACCGCGGCGCGTGGTCTGAAGCCCAGTTTGCGTGCGAGTCCCTCTTCCATGATCAGCGCGGCGGCGGCGCCATCGGTCACCTGGCTCGAATTGCCCGCCGTGACACTCCACCTGATCTGCGGGAAGCGGGCGGCCATCACCGGATCCTCGAATGCCGTCCTGAGTGTCGACAGCCTTTCGAGGCTGGTGTCGCGTCGCAGCCCCTCGTCTCGCTCGACACGGCGTTCGCCGTCGGGACCCGGCACGGTGACCGGCAGGATCGCGCGCGCGGTGATCGCCGCATCCTCGGCGCGCGCGGCGAGTTGATGCGAGCGGAAGGAGAAATCATCCATCTCGGCGCGCGAAATGCCCCATTTCGCGGCGATCAGTTCGGCTGAAATGCCTTGGGAAACGAGGCCGTCAGGATAGCGGGCCTTCAAGCCGGGACCTTCGGAATCCTTGCCCATGCGGTTCGCGCGCATCGGCACCAGGCTCATCATCTCGATACCGCCCGCGATCACGGCGTCATAGGCGCCGGCGATCACGCCCTGCGCCGCGAAGTCGACGGCCTGTTGCGCCGATCCGCATTTGCGGTCGAGCGTGACGGCTGCGACGCTTTCGGGAAACCCGGCGGCGAGTGCTGCCTGACGGCCGATATTCCCGGCCTGCTCGCCCACCTGGATCACGCACCCGGTGATGACATCCTCGACCAGTGACGGATCGATCCCGGTCCGCGCGACCAGACCGCACAAAATCTGCGCATAAAGGTCGACGGGATGCAGCCCGTCCAGCGCGCCGCCGGGCCGGCCGCGCCCGAAGGGCGACCGGACGACGTCGACGATGACGGCACGCCGTGAACTCATCGCCGCAGACTCACCGACATGTCAGCGGTCGCGAACTGGACGACCGGACTGTTGGAGAGCTTCATGAGCTTCGCGACCTGGTCGAGCTCCGGGGAGGAAAGCAGGGGATAGGTTCGCTTGAGCGGTCCGGCTTCGCGCATCTTCTTCAGGTCTGCTTCGGGCATCAGGGCGCGAAGGATCAGTTCGTCGTCGTCGTCCGTGCCGTAGCGCTTGCGCAGTTCCTGGATCGTCGGCTGCTCGGGCGGGTTGTCGAGCACCGTTTTGGCGTTGGCGCTGTGCATGATCCGATCCAGCACATCGGGATCGATGGCGGAAACCGGCTGGCCATAATAGCCGGCGGCATATTCGACAATCTCGTCAGGGATGATTGCGTAGCGTTCGCCCTTGACGACGTTGAGGACGGACTGGATGC
>NZ_DATJDJ010000139.1:0-27774 GCF_035497515.1 Pararhizobium sp.
GGCGTCATGCGCCATGCGGATGCAGGCTACGACATCGCCGTGGATTGCGCCAAGGAAAAGGGCCTGCGGCTTCCGGGGATTCTCGGGAACTGAGACTAGATCTGCGGCATTTTCGGAAGACCAGGATACCGCAGGACCACATCGTCAACCGTAACAAGAAGAACCCCTTCGATAAGCGCCTGAGCAATCAGGATACGATCGAAGGGGTCCTTGTGAAGTTTCATCGGTCTTTGACTTCATCTGGATCGTCGTGGGACATTTCATTGATTTCAAAAAATTATCGGTGGCGCAAATTTTCCAAGCGACTTGCCCGCCTTGCTGATTATGAAGCTCTCGCCTTTTGAAACTCTTTCCATCAGGTCGAACCAACGCATTTCGGCTTCGTGGATATCGACCGTTTGCATCATTGCTCTCCCTTGGATTTGATCACTCATTAGAGGTTTACAATGTCCGACGAACAAGAGCCAAACGGCAAGAGTTTTCTAATCCTGAAAGCCGCCGACCATCGCCACATGCCGTGGAAAAACGGTGGTGGCGAAACCACCGAGATCGCGATCTTTCCTACTGACGCCGATCTAGCCGCTTTTGGCTGGCGGGTCAGCATGGCAACCGTTGCCAGCGACGGGCCTTTTTCGATCTTTCCCGGTATAGACCGCACGCTGTCGATCCTTCAGGGCGACGGCATGGAACTGGATATTGCCGGCAGGTCACCTGTCATCCTGACGCAGGCGTCGGAGCCCTTGTCCTTTCCAGCCGATGCCGCGACCACGGCCCGGCTGATCTCCGGCACCATTGTCGATCTGAACATCATGACGCGGCGCGGCGTCTGGACACATCAGGTCGAGCGGCGGATCGTCGAAGGGCAGCATCATCTGGATGCGGAAGGCGGCGTCACGATGCTGCTGTCGCTCGGCAACCTTCGGATCGAGAACCACGGCTACGCCGAAGAACTCGGTCGACTCGACTGCGCGATCCTGGATGGCGTCATCTTCATCACCTCCGACATGCCGACGGAGGCCTATCTCATCCGCATCATGCCCGCCTGAACGCACTCACCTGCGGGCGAGATTGCCGAGCACGTGGCAGATCAGGCGGCCAACGACAGTCGCGGTCATGCCGTTGATGTCGCTCCTTGGCTGGAACTCGACGATCGAAAAGCCTGCAAGCGTACGCCCGGCCAGAGCCGAGGCAATCAAGTCGGTCACCTCCTCCAGCCAGAGACCACCGGGCGACAGCGCATTGATGCCGGGGCAGATGGACGGATCGAGCGCATCCACATCGATATGAATGAGCAAGGTTCCGTTACGCGGAATGGCATCGGCGATCGCGGCAACGCCATTGGTCCTGACCTGGCGCATGGTCACCAGTCGTGAGCCCCAGGCCTTGGCAGCCTCGACCTCTTCACGGCGGGCGCTGCCCACGGCGCGAATGCCGACCTGTGTCATCGAGCGGACGAAGGGAAGCTCCGACGCCCGCCGCATCGTGCTGGAATAGCCTTGCGTCTCCTCGCCGATCCGGTCGCGCCAGTCGATATGGGCGTCGATCTGCAGGATATGCAGGGCCTCGACATCGCCAAGACCCCGCATGAATGGGATCGCCGCCGAATCGTCGCCACCAATCAGGATCGGGATGGCACCGGCGGCGCGAATATCCCGTGTTGCCGCCTCGATCGCGGCCCGATTGCCGGCATTGTCATCCGGAATTGTCGCGACATCACCGAGGTCGACGACATCCAAGGCGCTACCGTTCAGCAGCGGACCGTCGAAATCGAAATCCCAGTGGTCGATATGAACCGAGGCGGCAGTGATGGCCTGCCGGACCGCATCCGGCGCTGCTGGTTCGGTTGCCGCGATGGCGGCGCCGGGATAGCGCGTTCCATGGAGTGCACCAAAAATCGCGACGGAACCCACAGGCGCCTGTGTCGCGGCCGGAATGCCGAGAAATGTTTCCGGGGCTGGCGTGAGGCGATACGTCATGCTCACGCCGCCCGCGCCGCCAGGAACCGGTCCATCGCCGCAAACGAGAAAGCACCGATGGGCAGGTCCGTGCCGCCCTCCAGCGCCAGGTCGGCGAGGATCTCACCGACGACGCTGGTGAATTTGAAGCCGTGGCCGGAGCACGGAGACGCAACGACGACACGCTTGTCGCCTGGCAGGAGATCGAGCAGAAAATCCTCGCTCGGCAGCATCGTGTAACGGCAGGTGGTGGAGCGGACGCGCAGGCCGGCGGCGGCCGGCAGCCGATGACGGATGAAACTGTCGAGCAGGTCGGTGTCCCGCTCGTTGACGGCGGGATTGGGCTGGTTTGGATCGATCGGCTCGCGGAAATGCGCGTGGCGACCGACCTTGACGCCGTCGACGCCGATCGCCGGAAAGCCGAAGAACGAGCCGTTATCGCCCTCGTCACGAATGAAGACCGGCATGCGCTGCGGCTGGGTGATGAAACCATCCGTCGGCTGATACCAGGAGACGACCTGCTTGATCGGGACGGCGAGGTCGCGCAAAGCCGGCACCAGTTCGCCGATCCAGGAACCCGTCGCGACGATGACCTTGCCGGCCGTGTAGCGGCCCGTCTCGGAGACGATGGAAACACCGGGGCCGCCGGGCTCGATAGCCGTCACCTTTTCCCCGAAATGCAGCACTGCGCCATCGGCGGCTGCAAGCTTCAGGTAACCCATGACGGCGGCCTCGGGACGGAGGTATCCACCCTGGGGATCAAACAGAGCGACTTCATCATCATCCAGCGAAAACACCGGGAAACGCCGGCGCATCTCGTCGGGACCGAGGGTTTCCAGCGGCAAGTTATGCAATGCGCAGCTCTTCCGCGTGCCGCTGACGATCTTGCTGTCCGGCTTGCCGATCTGCAGCACGCCGGTGATCGCCAGGACATCCTCGCGCAGCCGCGCCTCGAGCGCCCGCCAGTTGGCATAGGCCCGTTGCAACAGCGGCACATAGGACGGGTCCTCGAAATAGCCGAGCCGGATCAACCGGCTGTCGCCATGCGACGAGCTCAGCGCATGCGCCGGATAATAGGCGTCGATGCCGATCACCTTCACGCCGCGGGCGGCCAGATGCGCAACGGCCGCGCTGCCCATGGCGCCAAGGCCGACAACGGCAACGTCGAAATGGGCAGTCATGGCAGGTTCCTTTCAGGAGATTTCAGATGTGTGGAGGCGGCGATCCGCGCAGGAGATCGCGGGCCTTTTCCAGATCCCAGCCGAGCGGCCGGTCGTCGGCATAGGTTGGCACATTCGCGCGGATATGGCGATAGAGCACATCGGTGCCCTGCGCCCTTGGCGCGATCGCGGCCTTGAAATCCTGCGCCTGTGCCGCTGCGGCATATTCGATGCCGAGGATTTGCTCGGCATTGTCGATCACCGCCAGCAGCTTGTTGGCGGCCGCCGTCGGATGCCCGAGGAAATCCTCCTGCAGGGCAGAGGTGATTCCGCCATCAAGGCTTGCCGGCGCCCCGAGGCGGCGGTTTTCCGCAGCCAGCGCAGCCGCCGTATATTGTGCGATCATGAAGCCGGATCCGGCGCCGGGATCGACGGCCAGGAATGCAGGCAGGCCGCTCACCAGCGGATTGACAAGCCGGTCGATCCGGCGCTCGCTCATCATCGATATCTGGGCGACGGCCACTGCAAGGCTATCCAGGGCTTGGCCGAGAGCCGGTGCAACGGCATGGGCTTCGGACGAAACCACCGGCGCCTCGGGCGTGCCGGAGACCGCCGGGTTGTCGGTGACCGATGCCAGTTCCCGGTTCACGACCTCGCCTGCAAAGGCAAGCACGTCCCAGCCGGCACCATGCGCATGCGGCACCGATCGAAGGCTGAGCGCATCCTGCGTACGGGCTCCACTGGCGGCCGCGATGAGGCCGCTGCCGGCGAGACGCTCGCGCAGGACCTTGCCGACCTTTTCGATCCCTGCCGACTTGCGAAGCGCAAGAACGCCGGCATCGAAAGCCGTCATCTGGCCGCCGAGCGCCTCGATCGTCAGCGCCGCGATGGTATCCGCCCAGTCGAGCAGGCGCTCGGTGCGCGCAAGCGCAACGGAGCCCAGTCCCATGGAACAGGCGGTACCGTTGACGAGGCTCAGGCCTTCCTTGGCCTGCAGGACCAGCGGCTTGACGCCGAGCGCCTTCAAGGCTTCGGCGCCGCTGACGGTCTTGCCCTTCAGCTTCGCCCACCCCTCGCCGATTAGTACCAGCGCGATATGGGCATTGTGCGAGAGATATCCGGCCGATCCCCTGGATGGGACCTCTGGAATGCAATCCTCGCGCAGAAAGACCTGCAGCAATTCGACGATGGCAGGCCGAACGCCCGAATGGCCGTGCGAAAAATTGCCAACCTGAGCCGCGATGATGGCCCGCACCTCGCGCGCATCCAGCAAAGTCCCGACACCGCAGGCATGGCTGAGGATGATGTTGCGGGAAAGGCGGCTCTGCGAGGGGCGATCGACGACGGTATCGGCAAGCGCGCCGACGCCGGTATTGACCCCATAGGCCCGCACGCCGCTTTCGACGATCGCGGACACGATGCGACTGGCGGTCGAGACACGTTCGAGCGCCGCCTGCGAGAGAGACAGCGTCGCCCCATCGGCAACCGCCGCCACGGCGCGCCAGTCGAGCGCCGTTTCGAGCCTGATATCCTGCACGTCAGCCTCCGAAATTGCCGATGAACTGGCGGAAGCTGGGCGAACCGCCGGAGCCGAACAATTCGTCGGGCGCGCCATCGCTGTCGATCTCGCCGGATTTCATGAAGATCACCCGGTTGGAGACGTTGCGGGCGAAGCTCATTTCATGGGTGACGACCAGCATGGTCATGCCTTCTTCGGCGAGCGACCGCATGACGCGCAGCACTTCGCCGACCAGTTCTGGATCGAGCGCCGAGGTCGGCTCGTCGAACAGCATGACCTTGGGCTTCATCGCCAGCGAGCGGGCAATCGCCGCGCGCTGCTGCTGGCCGCCGGAGAGATGCGCCGGATAGGCGTGGCGCTTTTCAGCGATCCCGACCTTGTCCAGCAGTGCCTCAGCTTCGGCGATGCATTCGGCGCGCGGGCGCTTCAGGACATGGACGGGTCCCTCGATGATGTTTTCCAGGATGGTCATGTGGGACCAGAGATTGAACGACTGGAACACCATGCCAAGCTCGGACCGGATACGGTCCACCTGCTTGCGGCTGGCGGGAACGTTCTTGCCGCCACGCTGCTGCATCTGGATCAGTTCACCATCAACGGAGATTTCGCCTTCGTCGGCAATCTCCAGGAGATTGATACAGCGCAGGAAGGTCGATTTACCGGAGCCGCTGGCCCCCAGCAACGAAATGACGTCGCCATCGCGGGCATCGAGCGAGATGCCGCGCAACACCTCATGCGTGCCGAAGCTCTTGCGGATATTGCGGACGGAAAGCCGGGTCGTGCCTGCCATTGTCGTTCCAGTCTGGTTGAGGTTGGCGGGGCTCATCGTTGCGGCACCGGAAAAAGCGGGGCTCCGCGGCGATGCGGGGTCAGCTTGTATTCAAGCAATGCCATCGCCTGCAGGATCAGGAAGTTGAGGATGAGATAGATGACGGCCGCGCAGAGGAAGACCTCCATCGTTCGATAGGTCTGCGATATCAGCCGCTGGGCGACGCCGGTCACTTCCCAGACGGTGACGAGGCTGGCAAGCGCCGTGGATTTCACCATCATCACCACTTCGGTCGAATAGGCCGGCAACGCATGACGAAAGGCGATCGGCACAAGGATTCGGCGCGTCAGCAGAAAGCCCGACATGCCGATCGAGCGTGCCGCCTCGATTTCCTTGGCCGGAATGGCGCGCAGGCCGAAGCGGAAGATTTCAGCCGAATAGCCGGCCGTGCAGAGCGCCAGCGACAGCACCGCACAGACGACAGGTTCGCGCAGAGCCGGCCAGAGGAAACTGTAGCGGATGAAGCCGAACTGCCCGAGGCCGTAGAAGATCAGGAACATCTGGATCAGCAGTGGCGAGCCGCGAAAGACGAAGATATAGCCCTTGGCGAAATTGCGCGCGACCGCGTTGCCGCTGACCCGCATCCACACAATGAGGAGCGCCAGGATGCCGCCAAAGAAGACCGAGAGCGCAAACAGCGCCAACGTCATCGGCAGGGCGGCCAAGAGCGTCTTCATTGTGGAGAGCATGAAGTCGATGTCCATCACGCGTCTCCTTAGGCCTGACCGAGACTGGTCGGCATGCTGCGGTTGGCACGCTTTTCGGCGCTGTTGAAGAGACGATCGGAAAAGCTGGTCATGATCAGATAGAGGCAACCGCCGACGATGAAAAACAGGAAGTGCTGGCGGGTGGAGCCGGCAGCGACCTGGCTGGTGCGCATCAGATCAGCAAGACCCGTCACCGAGACCAGGGCCGAATCCTTGAGACTGAGCTGCCAGACATTGCCGATGCCGGGGATGGCGAAGCGAAATACCTGCGGGCCGATAATGCGGCGGAAGCGCAGGCCCCTGTCCATGCCGATCGCCTGCGCCGCCTCAAGTTCGCCCTTCGGGATCGCCAGATAGGCGCCGCGAAAAACCTCGGCCTGATAGGCGCCGGAAATAATGCCAACCGCCAGCGCACCGGCGGCAAAGGACGGCAGGCCGAGAAAGCCCTCGTACCCCATGGCCGTACCGATCGCGGTGACCGCGCTCGAACCGCCGAAATAGACGAGATAGATGATCAGAAGCTCCGGCACGCCCCGGAAAACGGTGGTGTATGTGCCGCCGATGAACCGCATGACCCGGTTGCCGAAGAGCTTGGCCCAGGCAACGAGCGTGCCGAGGATGGCTCCGATGACAAGGGCAACAGCCGTGACGCAGAGCGTCATCAGCGCCGCCACGAGAAGCAATCCGCCCCAGCCGGTGGGGCCAAAACCCAGAATTTCAAAAAGTGCCATGCCGCAGGCATCCCGTTGCTTCCGGCGCCCTCGTTCCAGGCTGGGCCGGCTTGCCGATCGTCAGGGTGGATATGGAAGGCCGCACCAATCCCGTCGGTAACGACCTGCCGCAGCAAGTGTGCCCACCGCAAGCAAAATTGCAAGCGGCAGGCAGATCCCGATCAGGGGGTAACGTCGGTCTTGAACCACTTCATCGACAAGGTCTTGATCGTGCCGTCGGCGAGAGCCGCTTCGATCGCCTTGTTGAACATATCGCGCAGGTCGGTGTCGGCCTGGCGGATGCCGAGGCCTTCGCCCGAACCGAAGATCGTGCCGCCGATTTCCGGACCAGTGAAGCCGAGCGCGCCGTTGGCCTTTTCGAAAGCGGAGATCAGGTAGACGGCGTCGTCGAAGACGAGATCGATGCGGCCGCTTTCGAGGTCGAGGTCACGTTCTGCGCCGGTCTTGTATTCGCGAACGGTCGCGACATCGCCGAAGTTGTCGTAGATGAACTTGGAATAGACGGTTGCGGCCTGGATACCGATCGTCTTGCCGGCAAAGGCGGCCTTCATGGCCTCGACTTCCTTGACGCCGGTTGCGCCCGGATCGAGCTTGACGACCGTGCCGGTGCCGGCGGCGTTGGCAAGCGGGCTATCCTTCAGCGTCGCAAAGGCGGCGTGTGTGTGGGCGTAGGGAATGGTGAAATCGATGATCTTCTTGCGCTCTTCGGTGATCGAGAGAGCATCCATGATCACGTCGAACTTGCCGGCATTGAGCGCCGGGATCATGCCGTCCCAGTCGGAGGCGACGAGCGTGCATTCGACCTTCATGTGGTCGCAGAGATATTTGGCAAGTTCCGGCTCGAAACCGCCGAGCGTACCGTCCGGATTGGTCAGGTTCCACGGCGCATAGGCGCCTTCCAGCGTAATGGTGACGGTCTTCCAGTCCTTGGCCTGGGCCATGGACGCGGAAAAGGCCGCAATTGCGACGGCACCAGCCATCAGAAATTTGGACAGGCTCATGTTCAGGTTCCTCTGAGGTTTGTCTTCAACAGCGTCCGCCGATCTGCGCCGGCTTGATAAAATCCCAGGATGATCAGGCTGAAAACCATCCTGTGCATCCGTGTTGTATATGGTACCATATGCTAATCTTTATGCTATGCAAGAGGCAGCCGTTATTGGATGCAAATTTAATTTCGCCCAGGGAATAAGCATATGAAGCGGACCAACGAGCTATCAACCCAGTTGAAATGGGACAGCAGCGATACCGAGGGCGGACCGCTTTATGCTGGCGTAAAACAGATGATCCTCGACCGGATCCAGAGCGGCGAATGGCCGCCCAAACATCGCGTCCCCTCGGAGAACGAACTGGTCGCGGAACTCGGCGTCAGCAAGATGACCGCCAACCGCGCACTGCGGGAACTGGCCAGCGAAGGCGAACTGGTCCGCATCCAGGGCGTCGGCTCCTTCGTCGCCGAACGCAAGGGCTTTTCGGAACTGTTCGAGGTGCGCAACATCGCCGAGGAAATCAACGAGCGGGGCCATGTTCATCAGGCATCCGTGGTGGTTCTGGCGCAGGAAACGGCGTCTCCGGATGTTGCCGATGCGCTTGGCCTGCCGATCGGCGCAGCCGTGTTTCATTCGCTGATCGTGCACAGCGAAAACGGCGTTCCGGTCCAGATCGAGGACCGCTTCGTCAACCCGGAAGCAGCGCCCGGCTATCTCGATCAGGACTTCACCACCCAGACACCGAACGCCTATCTGACGGCGGAAGCACCGCTCAGCGGCTCCGAACATATTGTCGAGGCGGCTATGCCGCAGCCGTGGGAATGCAAGCTGCTCGTCATCCTGCGCACCGAGCCCTGCCTGCTGATCCGTCGCCGGACATGGTCGTCAAAGCGCGTCGTCTCGTTTGCCCGGCTTGTCTATCCAGGCAACCGTTACCGGCTCGAATCGCGCAGTGGGAAGATCTCGGAAGAGTAAGTATCGGCCATAACATTGGCCATGTTGTATATGGAACCTAGTCCGTCCGCTTTTCCGGCAAGGGCCAGAACTGCAACGCCATGTCGATGACCCGGTAAAGTGCCGCGCGATCAGCGCCGGATGCCGCCTGGATCGCCGTCCCTTGAGAAATCGTCATGATGTACCGCGCCAGATCGTAGGGTTCCTGACCCGGCGGCAAGTCGCCCTCTTCGGCCGCCCGTTCGAACCGCTTGCCAAGATCGCGTTCCCCGCGATGACGATTCTCGATCAGGCATTTCTGGATCTCGGCCGCGGCCTCGCTGCAGGCAAGCGCCCCGTTGATGCCGAGACACCCGCTTGGACCTGTCTCCGCCGTCTGTGAATCGGCGAAGCCACGTAGGATCCGCTCGGCTACGTCACGCGCTTTTGGCAGTTCCAACGCCTTGTGAAAGAAGTTCATCTTGGTGCGCTCATAGCGCTCCAAAGCCTTGAGAAACAGGCCTTCCTTGTTGCCGAACACGCCATAGAGACTGGGTTTGGTGATCCCCATCCCTTCGGTCAGGTCAGTCAGAGACGTGCCTTCGTAGCCCTTGCGCCAAAACAGCTCCATCGCCGTTTCGAGGGCTTCATCGACATCAAACTCTCTTGGCCGTCCCATGGACGTTAACCTCCGAATTTTTTATACCGACCGGTACATAATTCGATTGACAATGATCGGCTAATGAACCTATTTCTATACCGAACGGTATTGAACGTCAATGCAAACCTTCTGTTCGGATCTTCTCCTCCCAAGCAAGATCGACGGACCGGCCCCGTCCCGGGTCGGAAATTCAGGATAGCCGCCATGTCTTTCGGAACTTTCAGAACCAAGCTTCTCACCACCGGCCTCGTCCTCGCCGTCGCGACGATTGCGCCGACCGCCTATTTCGACCTTGAAGGCAGCACGGCCGGCTCCGGCAACGCCGCCGACGCAACCACCGCTGCGGCGCCCGTCGCCGTTCCGGTTTCCGTCGCCATCGTCGAAGCCAAACCCGTGACGCAATGGAGCGAATTCTCCGGCCGCCTCGAGGCCGTAGACCACGTCGAAGTCCGTTCGCGGGCGGCGGGCGCCATCCAGTCCGTACATTTCCAGGAGGGCGCGATCGTTCAGAAGGGCGACCTGCTGGTCACCATCGATCAGGCGCCTTACCAGGCCGAAGTGGCCCGCGCCCAGGCCAACGTCACCGCCGCCGAAGCGCGCGTTTCCCTCGCGCAAATCGAGTTGAAGCGTGGCCAGCAGTTGCTCGCCTCCAACGCCGTGTCGCAGAGCGAAGTCGACCAGCGCATGAATGGCGAAGCGAGTGCCAAGGCCGATCTCGAAGCCGCCCACGCGGTGTTGCAGACGGCAAAGCTCAATCTCGGCTACACCGAAATCCGCGCCCCGATCACCGGCCGCGTCGGCAAGATCGAAATCACCACCGGCAACCTGATCGCCGCCGGCCCCTCCTCCCCTGTCCTGACGCAACTCGTGTCGCTCAGCCCGATCTATGCCAGTTTCGAGGCTGACGAGCAGATCGTCTCCGGCATTCTCGCCGAATTGCCGGAAGGCGCCAATGCCCGTAACTTTATCGATCGCGTCCCGATCCGCATGACCGTCGCAGGACTGCCGGATGTGACCGGCAAGCTGCAACTGGTCGACAACAGTGTCGATCCGCAAAGCGGCACGATCCGCGTCCGCGCCGTCTTCGACAACACCAACGGCGCCCTCATTCCCGGCCAGTTCGCCCGTCTGAACATGGGTCAGGCGAAGACGGAAACCGCCGTGCTCATCAGCGAACGTGCGATCGGCACCGACCAGAACAAGAAATACGTCATGGTCGTGAAGCCGGACAACACCATCGAATATCGCGAGATCACCATCGGCGCCCGCTCCGACGGTCTGCGGGTGGTCACGGATGGCCTTGAGGCGCAGGAGCGTATCGTCGTCAACGGCCTGCAGCGCATTCGTCCCGGTGCTCTCGTGGCGCCCGAGATGGTCGCGATGAACCCTGCTGCCGAGCAGCAGGCCTCCGCGACCAACTAAGCTTTTTTCCGCATTTCAGCACAAGGGCGGATCACGCCATGAATATCTCCAGGTTCTTTATCGATCGCCCGGTTTTCGCGGGCGTTCTCTCCTTCATCATCTTCCTCGGCGGCCTGATCGCGATGACGATCCTGCCGATTTCCGAGTACCCGGACGTCGTGCCGCCGCAGATCGTCGTGCGCGCCAACTATCCGGGCGCCAACCCGAAGGTCATTGCCGAGACCGTGGCGACACCGCTGGAGGAATCCATCAACGGCGTCGAGGACATGCTCTATATGAGCAGCCAGGCGACCACCGATGGCCTGATGACCCTGACGGTCACCTTCAAGCTCGGCACCGATCCGGACCAGGCCCAGCAACTCGTTCAAAATCGTGTCAGCCAGGCCGAACCGCGTCTGCCTGAAGAGGTGCGCCGCCTCGGTATCACCACGATCAAGAGCTCGCCGGACCTGATGATGGTGGTCCACCTGACCTCGCCGGAAGGTCGCTACGACATGACCTATCTGCGCAATTACGCGCTGATCAACGTCAAGGACCGCCTTGCCCGTATCGATGGCGTCGGCCAGGTCCAACTGTTCGGCTCTGGTGACTACTCGATGCGTATCTGGCTCGATCCTCAGAAAATGGCGCAGCTCGGCCTGTCAGCCTCCGACGTCGTCGATGAGATCCGCGCCCAGAACATCCAGGCTGCCGCCGGCGTGATCGGCTCGTCGCCCAATCTCGAAGGTGTTGATCTGCAGTTGTCGGTCAACGCCCAGGGGCGTCTGCAAAACGAGGAAGAATTCGGCGAAATCATCATCAAGACGAGCTCGACCGGCGCGATCACGCGCCTGCGCGACGTTGCCCGCATCGAACTCGGTTCCGCCGAATATTCGCTGCGCTCCCTGCTCAACAACAAGCAGGCGGTCGCTATTCCGGTCTTCCAGGCGCCCGGTTCGAACGCGATCGAGATCGCCGACCAGGTCCGCGCCACGATGCAGGAAATCAAGGCATCGATGCCGCAGGATGTCGATTACGAGATCGTCTACGATACGACCCAGTTCGTTCGCGCCTCGATCGAGGCCGTCATTCACACGCTGCTGGAAGCCATCGCCCTCGTCGTCATCGTGGTCATCATCTTCCTGCAGACATGGCGCGCCTCGATCATTCCGCTGATCGCCGTTCCCGTCTCGATCGTCGGCACGTTCGCGGTGATGCAATTGTTCGGGTTTTCCATCAACGCGCTCAGCCTCTTCGGGCTGGTGCTTGCCATCGGCATCGTCGTCGATGACGCGATCGTCGTGGTTGAAAACGTCGAGCGCAACATCGAGGACGGTCTGCCGCCGCGTGAAGCGACGTATAAGGCCATGAAGGAAGTCTCCGGCCCGATCGTCGCGATCGCGCTGGTGCTGGTGGCCGTGTTCGTGCCGCTCGCCTTCATTTCCGGCCTCACAGGCCAGTTCTACAAGCAGTTCGCGTTGACCATCGCGATTTCGACCGTCATCTCGGCCATCAACTCGCTGACCCTGTCGCCGGCGCTGGCTGCTCTGCTCCTGAAGGGACATGATGCACCGAAGGATCGCCTGACACGGGTGATGGACTTCCTGTTCGGCTGGTTCTTCCGTGGCTTCAACGCCGTCTTCTCACGCGGCTCGCAGGCCTACAGCTCCGGCGTGAAGGGCGTGATTTCGCGCAAGACCCTGATGATGGGCGTCTACCTGCTCCTCGTCGGTGCGACCGTATTCTTGTTCAAGGCCGTGCCCGGTGGTTTCGTGCCGCCGCAAGACAAGCAGTATCTGGTCGGCTTCACCCAGCTGCCGGACGGTGCGTCGCTCGATCGCACCGAAGACGTCATCCGCCGCATCAGCGACATCGCCATGAAGGTGCCGGGCGTCGAAAGCGCCATCGCCTTCCCCGGCCTGTCGATCAACGGCTTCACCAACTCCTCGAATGCTGGCATCGTCTTCCTGTCGCTGAAGCCGTTCGAGGAGCGCACCACGCCTGATCTCTCCGCCGGCGCCATTGCCGGGCGGCTGAACCAGGAACTGAGCGTCATCCAGGATTCGTTCAGCGCCATCTTCCCGCCGCCGCCCGTCCAGGGTCTCGGTGCCATCGGCGGCTTCAAGCTGCAACTGGAAGACAAAGCCGGGCTTGGCTACGAGGCACTCGATGCGGCCGTCAAGGGTTTCATGGCCAAGGCCTATACGACGCCCGAACTGGTCGGCATGTTCTCCAGCTATCAGGTCAACGTTCCGCAGCTCTATGCCGATGTCGACCGCGCCAAGGCCCGCCAGCTGAATGTGCCCCTGACGGAAATCTTCAACACGCTGCAGATCTATCTGGGCTCGGTCTATGTCAACGACTTCAACAAGTTCGGAAGAACCTATTCCGTCCGCGTTCAGGCCGATGCCACCTACCGTGCGCAGGCCGAGGACATCGGCAAGCTGGAGGTCCGCTCAACTTCCGGCGAGATGATCCCGCTCTCGGCGGTACTGACCGTCAATTCGGCCGCCGGACCGGAACGCGCCATGCGCTATAACGGCTTCCTCTCGGCTGACATCAACGGCAACACCGCGCCCGGCTATTCATCCGGCCAGGCACGGGCCGCCGTCGAGCGGATCGCGGCGGAAACCCTGCCGGCGGGCGTTACCTTCGAATGGACCGAACTGACCTATCAAGAGATCATCGCCGGCAATACCGGGATGCTGATCTTCCCGCTGTCCATCCTGCTGGTCTTCCTCGTATTGGCCGCCCAGTATGAAAGCCTCACGCTGCCGCTGTCGATCATCATGATCATTCCGATGGCATTGCTCGCGGCCCTTGGCGGGGTCTGGCTGACAGCCGGCGACAACAATGTCTTCACCCAGATCGGCTTGATCGTGCTGGTGGGTCTTTCGGCGAAGAATGCCATCCTGATCGTCGAGTTTGCCCGGGAGCTGGAATTCGAGGGAGCAACACCCTTCGAGGCCGTCGTCAAGGCAAGCCGCCTGCGCCTGCGTCCGATCCTGATGACTTCGATGGCCTTCATCATGGGTGTCGTGCCGCTGGTCACGTCCACTGGTGCCGGTGCCGAAATGCGCCACGCCATGGGTGTCGCGGTGTTCTCGGGCATGATCGGCGTGACGCTGTTCGGTCTGTTCCTGACACCGGTCTTCTACACGCTGGTCCGTGCGCTGACCGGCAACAGGCCGCTGAAGAAGAACGGTCATCACACTGCACCGACCGACTCGGCAACGGTCACGCAATTGCACCCGCAACAGCCCTTGCTGCCGGGGCTGGAAGCGGCCGAATAAGCCGTCGGTTCAACAAGGAAACAACGAAAAACGGCGCCGCTTGCCTGCGGCGCCGTTTTGGCTTCAAGAGTTCAGATCAGAACTCTTTCCAACTCTCCTGCGCCACTGCGGCATTGCCGGAAAAGGCACGCGCCACCTGGCCGGCCATCTTGCGAGCCGGAGATGCGACTGGGTGATGCTGACCCGTATCGGCAGCGCGCGGCGCATGGGTCTCCTGCCCGACACGGAACTGGCTGAGCAGGTTGAACAGGCCTTCGGCCTCTTTCGCCAGACTATGGCTGGCCGCAGTGGATTGCTCCACCATCGCCGCGTTCTGCTGCGTTCCCTGGTCGATGGCGTTGACCGAATGGTTGATTTCCTTGAGCCCTGTCGACTGCTCCCGCGCGCCTTCGACGATGGCCACGATGTTGGTGCTGATCTCCTGCACCTGCTTGACCATTTCGTCCAGCACCCTGCCGGTTTCACCGACGAGAGAGACGCCGTTCTTCACATGGTC
The DNA here is from genome assembly GCF_035497515.1 of Pararhizobium sp. Taxonomy (GTDB): domain Bacteria; phylum Pseudomonadota; class Alphaproteobacteria; order Rhizobiales; family Rhizobiaceae; genus Pararhizobium. The sequence continues at coordinate 14,672 of NZ_DATJDJ010000139.1, forward strand.
TCCGGACGCATGGATCAGCGCCTTGATTTCCTTGGCAGCCTTGGCGGACCGCTGGGCGAGTTCCCGCACTTCCTGTGCAACGACGGCAAATCCCTTGCCCGCCTCGCCGGCCCGGGCTGCCTCGACCCCGGCATTGAGCGCCAGCAGATTGGTCTGAAAGGCGATTTCGTCGATGACGCCGATAATGTTGGAAATCTCGCCGGACGACTGCTCGATCTGCCCCATCGCGGTAATGGCGTTGCGCACGACCTCACCGGACTTCTGGGCATTGTCGCGGGTGGCGGCGACGAGGGCACCGGCCTCTTCCGCCCGACGGCTGGAATCGGCGACGGTCATGGTGATCTGCTCGAGCGCGGCGGCCGTCTCCTCGACAGAGGCTGCTTGCTGCTCGGTGCGCCGCGCAAGATCATCAGCCGCGGACCGAATTTCGCCAGAACCCGCGGCAATCCCTTGCGCGTTGGAGCCGACGGACTTCATGGCGGCGCGCAGCTTGGCCGCCGCATCGTTGAAATCCTGCCGGACCTTTTCCATGGTCGGGACGAAGGGACGATCGATACTCTGTGTCAGGTCGCCTTCAGCCAGTCCTTTCAGCCCCGCCCCAAGGGCCGCAACGGCGCCCATGCGCTCGGTAACGTCGGTCGCGAGCTTCACGACCTTGAAGACCTTGCCCCTGTCATCGACGATCGGGTTGTAGGCCGCCTGGATCCAGATTTCCTTGCCGCCCTTGCCGAACCGCAGGAACTCGTTGGCGGTAAATTCACCGCGCGCAAGCCCCTCCCAGAACCGCCGGTATTCCTCTGTCTGGACATAGGAGGGATCGCAGAACATCCGATGATGTTTTCCCTGGATCTCCGACAGGGTGTAGCCAAGCGCGCCGCAGAAATTCTCGTTGGCGGTGATGATCTCGCCGGCCGGCGTGAACTCGATCACGGCCTGCGAGCGAGAGACAGCGTTGAGCTTGCCCGCGTCCTCGGTCGCCTTCTGCCGGAGTGCGGTGATATCGGTCGCGAACTTGACGACCTTGTAGGGCTTTCCGCCGCGATAGACCGGGTTGTAGGACGCCTCGATCCAGATCTCCCGGCCGCTCTTGGTGATGCGCCGGTACTGTCGACGATCGAACTCACCGCGCGCCAGCCGGGCCCAGAACGCGCTGTATTCGGCACTGGCCGCCTCGACCGGATCCACGAAGATCCGGTGGTGCTTGCCCTTGATCTCGGAAAGCTCATAGCCGACAGCCGCGCAGAAATTCGCGTTGGCATTCAGGATATTGCCGGAAAGATCGAACTCGATGATCGCCTGCGACTTATGCATCGCGGCCATGATTGCTGCGATATCACCACCAAAACTTGGAAACAGTTTGCCCATCGAACACCTCCTCAGGCATCTCATTTTCGCGTCGTCTGCCGCCGCAACATACGCAGGCAATCAATCCGTCGCACATGCGCGCGGCTGCCATGCTTGAAACCCGCCCAACGGCGGTGGATGCTGGGAACGACCTGTCAATGGAAACATGCCGGGACTCCCGGCTTGTGCATTTGCGTCATGCTCGAACCTAAGATCGGCTGCACGTCACAACTATTGGTATAATATCTGAAAGAACAATTAATATTTGAGACAAGCTGGATTTGTTTGACATTGGACCAAACGAACCACAAGAAATCATCATTCGGAACTTATGTTTTTCATTTCTTTTGTGAAAAAAGGCAGTTCATTGAGAAATATCATGCTTAACGGCAAATGTCTGCATTGCGCCGGTTATCGCCAAATGCCTGCCGATAGACCGCATCGAGTTTGAGCCATAGGAAATACAATCTTTAATTGCTTCGTTATTCTGTCATCTTTTCAGTCACACCTTCGCTGCCGCGCCAGCCTGTTAACGACATCAAGAGGATGGAGCCTCGTCCAATTCAAACCTCGGCGTAAATGCCGTAGAGAATAGGCATGAGACCGGTGAGCGCCTCGAAGCGAGCGAAGGACTTCCGCTCGGGCTGCGTCCATCCGGTTTCGGCAAGCGCCGACAGGCGCGGGAAGACCAACCGATCGAAGACCCCACGATCGGTCATCGGCTCCGACCAGATGCAGCACTGCACCCCGAGCAGATGTTCCTTCTGGGCATCGCTCCAGCCTTCGACCGGATCGAAGGTATAGAGCTTTTCCGGATCCGACCATCCAGCCCAGCTGGCGCCCGGTTCCGACCAGGCCTGGCTGTTGGCCATGTCGAGGTAATAGACTTGGCCGGGGCAAACCACCATGTCGTAACCTTCGCCCGCCAAAGCCGCCGATGCCTCGACGGTGCGCCAGCCGAACAAAGTGGACCTGGTCTTGTCGATGACATTGCCATGCGCTGCCTCCTGCCAGCCGCCGGTGACGCAGCCACGCGAGGCGAGGAATGCCTGGATGCGCGCAAGGAACTCCGCCTGCAGGACGGCAGCCCCCGATCCGTCGATCTCGTCGGCGCCATGGGTGTTGGTGACGACGTTCAGGCGCTCGGCATGCGCATCGGCCATCGCATCGCCGCCGACCGCGCGCAGCCGAGCCAGTGCGACGGGAGACCCCGACCAGGCGCCGAGCGGAACCTCGTCGGCACCGATATGGATGATTTTTGACGGAAACAGCTCGATCATCTCATCGAATATCGTTTCCAGGACCCGATAAGTCTCCTCGCGAACGGGATTGAGGCAATTATCCGGGAAGCCCTGAACCGAATAGTAGCTGCCCACCTCGTCGGGGTCACGCAGTTCGGGGATGGCCTGCAGCATGGCGTAGCAATGGCCGGGCACGTCGATCTCCGGCACGACCATGATGCCGAGGCTTGAAGCCAGCGTGACGATCTCGCGGATCGCCGCCTTGCTGTAATAACCGCCGGTCACCTCAGGACCTGATCCGAGCAGTGGCGGGATCTTCAGTCCATGGCCGCGCCAGGCGCCGACCTCCGTCAGGGCCGGATAGGTGTCGATCTCGACACGCCATGCCTCGTCATCCGACAGGTGCCAATGAAAGCGGTTGAGCTTGTTCCATGCGAGAATGCGCAGGAACTGCGCGACTTCAGCCGTGCCGTAGAACTGTCGGGCGACATCGAGATGGACGCCGCGCCAGTCGAGCGCCGGCGCATCGACGATTTCGCCAGAAGCCGGAAAGACGAATGTCTCCGGATACTGTCGCGCACCGCGCAGGACCTGGCCGAGCGTGATCAGGCCGTAAAGCAGGCCAGTGCGCGTGCCTGCTGCAATGCTGATGCCAGTGGCGGAAAACCGGATCTTATAGGACTCCGGCGCGAAGCCATCATTGATTGCCAACGAAACCGGAAAGCCGCCTTCGGTGACCGGGCGGACGAGGCCTTCGACCGGAAACAGGGCTTGCGCAAGCGCAGCAAAGGCATCCGCCGCAGCGCCGGCTACCGCGCCTTCGGGCCGCGGGTCCAATCCCGGCGGCGGAGCAATCGCGCCCGAAATGGCGACGGTTTCAGGCCAGGGCACGATCGACACAGTGACCGGGGCCACTTTCGGAACCGGGTAGACGACGGCGCCGCGCGTCAGGGCGGCATTGTCACCCTTCGCCAGCGTCGGCGCGACCTCGACCGGAACGGCCGTCCGATCGGCCAGCACGACGTAACCGGCATTCGCGCCATCGGTCCAATGCTTCGGGTGATAGCTCATGCCATGCGCCTTCAGGATCCAGATCTCGCCCGGCTGCAGCACGAAGTCTTCCGGCGGCGCAAATTCGGCATGGTTCGAAAGACGCGCCACCAATTGCCCGCCCTCAACGCTCGCCGCCGGATCGATCCTCGCCGGGCCGGAGACGCAGAGCGTGAAATCCGCAATCGGCTGATCGCCATCATTGGTCAGCGCAAGGGAATAGACCGGGGCCTCGCCTGTTGCCGCCGGTATCCAGAAAGTCTCCAGGCGAAATTTGCCCCGTGCCGTCTTCGTCATCGTCAACTCCGGGAATCTCAATCGGCGCTTGTCAACAAGCCGGCATAGACGCCGGGCGCGGAATTGGGGATCGGCGTCGCGCCGACCGTGCGTTCATAGAATGCCGAGGGGCCGACATCGCCGATAATGGCATAGCCATAGCCCATGGCCTTGAGGTCGAGCAGACTTGCCAGGAGCAGCGCATGGCCGATCCCTTCGCCACGCGCAGTCTCGTCGACGCCCGTCGGCCCGAAAAATCCACGGGCGATCGATTCATGGCAGGCAAAGCCGATGAGCTTTCCGGCCCGCGTTGCCAGGAAACAGGTTGGCGGCTGGCGGGCGAAGGCGATGGTCGTTTCGCTTGCCCAGCCGGCACCGAATTTTTCGCGGATCCAGCCGATCACCAGTTCGAGTTCAGGTGCCAGCGCCCGCCGGATCGTCACGCCGGCTGTTGTCATCCGCGCATCGAGATCGGGAACCGGCGTCACCAGTGAAAGATTGACCAGATAGTCCATACAAACCTTGTTCTTGAAGCCCGGCTGCGACAGGGCATGCCGACAGTTGGTGTTTTATGATGATCTGCCGAAAGCAGACGGCGACAAGTCTTCACCCAACTGCCGGCATTTGGCAACGTCACCAATTTTCGAACTGGCCAGCTGCATCTCGGTACCAGCCTTGCAAATTGGGAAGCGCGTGGAAACACTTGGGGGTCGCCGACGGTTCTGCTATGAGCATTTCAATTCATTGCGCGAGACGAGATGGTCCATGAACGCAACACCGCATCCCCGGACACAACCGTGACGACACAAGCCGAACAAGCATTTCTCGTCTCTCTAGGCTGGTCCGACTTCTTCGCGTCTCAAGTCGAGCCAGACGAAGCAGGCCTTCTTCCCAGACGCATCGCGGAAGTTCATCGAACTCGACTGAGTATCATGTCCGAAAACGGCCCGGAACGGCTGGTGATCGACATCCAGACCAACACCGCCGATTTCGCCGTCGGCGACTGGGTGCTGGCCGACCCGAAAACCATGGCATTCCACCGCCGGCTCGATCGCAAAACCCTGCTCCAGCGCCGCACCGAAGGCCGCAAGACGCATCAGCTCGGCGCCGCCAATGTCGACACCCTGTTCATCGTCACGTCCTGCAATGCCGATTTCAATCCGGCCCGGCTGGAGCGCTATTTGGCGCTCGCCAACCAGTCCGAGACGAATCCGGTCCTGTTGCTGACCAAGGTCGATCTGGCGGATGACGTCAATGTCTATATCCGGGAGGCGCAAAGCCTGCAGCGCGACCTCCCGGTCGTGGCGCTGAATGCCCGTCTCGCGGACGCAGCCGAGGCGCTCGCACCCTGGTGCGGCACAGGCCAGACGGTAGCACTGATCGGCTCATCCGGCGTCGGCAAATCGACGCTGGTCAACACGCTGGCCGGCCTGGAGCACGCAACGCAGCAGCAAACGGGCGGCATTCGTGAAAGCGATGCCAAGGGCCGCCACACGACAACCGGGCGCTCGATGCATCCTATCGTCAGCGGCGGTTGGGTGATCGATACGCCAGGCATGCGCACCCTGCATGTCAGCGATTCAGCCGAGGGCATCGACACGCTGTTTGCCGAAATCACCGACCTCGCGCCTTCCTGCAAGTTCCGTGACTGCACCCATGCCCACGAGCCGGGCTGCGCCGTGCAAGCGGCGGTGAAAGCCGGCACCCTGCCGGTCGAGCGGCTGGAGCGCTGGCGCAAGCTGCAGGACGAAAACCGCAGCAACACACCACAGCTGACTGGTCCGCGCGGCAACAAGGTCATTCAGAAGAAGCGTTTCGGAAAGTAAGCAAACGCAAAAACGCCCGCTGCAGGGGAGCGGGCGTTTCCACGAAACTGATACTGAATGTCGACGGTCGCTTTAGCGAGCGACGGAAGCGCGTGCGATGTTCTGGATGTCGGCGCGGTCGATGCCGAGGTCGCGCAGTTCGCGGGTCGTCATGCGGCCGAGTTCGGAAACCGTCTGACGGTACTTGCGCCAATTGTTGAAAGAGCGTGCTACGTTCATGATAATCCCCTTTCCTGAGGTCTCGTCTGACCGGCTGCCAGTGCTTGGCGCCGTCGTCATTTGATGGCTGGAATATAAGCCCGCCCGCCCTTCCGGAATAGCGCCAATGCGACAACGCACCCATGCATCCGTTGCAATGGTGCGGATGTCAGCTGACCGTTTTGCAGCACATCGTGCCAACGGGACCATGGCCTGGCTGCGGAGACGTCATCCAATTTCATAAAAATCCGCGGTTCAAAAATAACAGGAGGCGCATGCTGGGACACTGCGCGGGAAACCGAGACGGGGGTACAATGAGCTCGCCGCAATGCCGCAATGGAAAGATATGTCTGAAGACGGATCGCAGCCGCAGGATCGGATTGCGCCTGCTTGCCACAACCACCGCGATCGTCGTGCTGCACCACCTTTGGCAGGAACACCCGTCGCTGCCCTTGCATAGCCGGGTTTTTCACGGGACAAACATCGGATGAACGTTCCGGCAGTCCATCCTTTCGCCTTCGATCCCACCTACGGCCTGCAGCTTGAACAGTTGCTGGCGATCAGGCCGCCGGCAGCGCCCGCGGGTTTCGATGCGTTCTGGCAGAAGCGCTACCAGCAGGCGCTGGCCGTCGATCCGCAGCCGGTGCTGGGCCAGAGCAAGGCGAACCACCCAGACTGGCATGTGCTCGACATCACCTATATATCGACGGGAGGATTCCAGATCAGTGGCTGGCTGCTTCTGCCTCGCAAGGGCACGGTGCGGCGCGGCCTTGTCGTCGGACACGGATATGGTGGCCGCGACCAGCCCGACTTCGAAATTCCCGTCGAGGAAACCGCCGTCCTCTTTCCCTGTTTTCGTGGATTGTCGCTCAGCGCGCGACCGCCGATCTCGCCGAATCCACCGGGTCATGTGGTTTACGGCATCGAGAAACCGGACGACTATATCATCGGCGGCTGCGTCGAGGACGCGTGGACAGCCGTCTCCACCCTCACCGCCCTCTATCCATGGATCGACGGGCGGATTGGCTATAGCGGCAGCAGCTTCGGCGGTGGTGTGGGCGCTTTGGCTATCCCATTCGACAGGCGCATCGATCGCGGTCATCTGGTCGTCCCATCCTTCGGAAACCGGCCGCTGTGGCTGAGCCTGCCCACCGTCGGCAGCGCGCAGTCCGTTCAAGCCTATCAGGAAATGCATGGCAGCGTGCTGGCGACGCTCCGGCTGTTCGATGCGGCAAGTGCTGCCGAGCGCATCCGGGTGCCGATGCTCGTTGCGGTCGCGCTGTTCGATCCCGCCGTCGCCCCGCCCTGCCAGTTCTCGGTGGCGAATGGCCTGCCGCCATCAAAATTGAATGAGATCTTCATTCTCGATGCCGGGCATTTCGACTATCCCGAAGGCCCGGCGCAAGATGCCATCCTGCGCGAAAAGGTCAGAAGGCTTTTCAACGCAACATGAAACAGGAAGACTTTCTTTCGACTGTTACGACCTGACGATCGGCGATGCCGATCCCTCCCTTGATAGCAACCTGGCCGTCTTTTTCTCGACAAGAATGTCAGGCATCAGCTGTATGTCTGGGATGGACGCGCCCGCCCGGTGGGCGCCTGGCGGAAAATAACGCCGCTTTGTAGCTGACGATCCGCAATTGTTTCAACGATCACGTCATGACGCGGGTTTTAACCCATGTTGTGTGGAAAACGTCGCCGAGCGGGAGAGAAACCGCAGTTTTTAGACAGTTTCGCCCCATCCCCCGTTGTTAGTTTAGCTCAGGGAGCATTTTGATCGCGCGAGCGATCAAAGCCAGAGGTGGAGATTCTTTACCGATGCCGCAGCAGAAAAATATGAGGAAACCCGACCAGGGCCAGCCGGACGACGAACAACCTTTTCGCCATCAGCTAAGCATGATGCAGAACGCTTTCATGGTTTCGCCGGTCCGCAACGTGATCATCTGGCTTGCTCTCGGCATCGTCTCGGTCATCCTGGTTACCGCCTTTGGCCAGATCCTGCTCAATCGCTGGTACAAGCCGTTCTATGATACGCTGGAGCGTCGCGACTTCTCGGCCTTTCTGCATCAGTTGCTGATCTTCGCGCAGATAGCCGGCGGTCTTCTCGTTCTCAACGTCGTGCAGACCTGGCTGAACCAGTGGATCCGCATCAAGCTGCGCGAAGGCCTGACGCTCGACCTGATCACCGAATGGATGCGGCCAGCCCGTGCCTTCCGGCTTGCCAATGCCGGCTCCATCGGCATCAATCCCGACCAGCGCATGCATGAGGATGCCCGGCATCTGGCGGACCTGACGGCGGGCATCTGCTTCGGGCTGCTCCAGTCCGGCATTCTCCTTGTCAGTTTCATCGGCGTTCTCTGGTCGCTTTCGGAAGGCTTCCTGTTCCACATCGGCGGCCGCGACATCAACATTCCCGGCTACATGGTCTGGGCCGCGATCCTTTATGCCGGCACGGCAGCCTGCCTCAGCTGGCTCGTCGGGCGGCCCCTGGTCAAGATCAACGGCGACCACTACGCGCGGGAAGCCGCCCTGCGCTTCTCGCTGATGCGGGTCAGCGAGCATATCGAGTCCATCTCGCTCTCCGCCGATGAGCCGAATGAGAAACGCCGTCTGCAGCGCGACCTGTACTCCGTGCTCGAGATCAGCAACAAGCTGATGCTGGCGCTCACCCGTCTCACCTGGGTGACGTCCGGCTACGGCTGGATCACCGTCGTTGCGCCGATCATCATCGCCGCTCCCGTCTATTTCTCCGGAAGTCTCAGCTTCGGCGGCCTGATGATGGCGGTCGGCGCGTTCAACCAGGTCAACACATCGCTCCGCTGGTTCGTGGACAACATCGACACGATCGCCGACTGGCGGGCGACGCTGCTGCGGGTTGCCGCCTTCCGTTCCGCCATGCTGATGACGGACGAAAGCCACGAGAGCGGCAAGCGTATCAACTTCACCCGGAATGACAGCGCGCGCATGACGATCGACGGTCTGGAAATCGCGCTTCCGGCCGGATGCATCAAGCTTGCCGAACCGCATGTCGAGATCGCCCCCGGCGACCGCGTCCTAGTCACCAGCACGGCCGACGTCGAAAAGGCGCCGTTCTTCCGTTCGATCGCCGGCCTCTGGCCATGGGGCCATGGCAGGATCGCATTGCCGAAGGACGCGGACATGGCGTTCATTCCGCGCTCGCCCTATTTCCCGCCCGGCACGCTGGAAGAGGTCATGTCCTATCCGCAAAATCCCGGCAGCTTCCCGAAGGCGGACCTCGCCAAGGTTCTGTCCCGGGTGGGCCTCGCCCGACTGCAGGGCCTGCTCGACCACGACATGAAGACGAAGTTGAAGCTCAATGAAATCGAGCTGCGGCTTCTCGCCATCGCAAGGCTTGGTCTGCACAAGCCGCGCTGGATCGTCATCGACGAAGCGTTGGATACGCTGGAGAGCGACGCCTACCAACGCGTCCTGAATTTCCTGGAGAAAGAAGTCGGCACCGCGGCGATCCTCAACATCGGCCGGCAGGAACCGGGCAACCGCTTTTTCACCCGCGTCCTGCAGTTGGAGGGCAATCCGACCGGCAAGTCGCTGCGGCTGCTGCGCCCCAAGAGCCTGCGCACCCCTGCCCCGCAACCGGCGGACTGAACGATCTCTGTCATCATGGAGGGCCAGGCGAAGGAATATCGCCTGGCCCTCCATATCCGGCTGCAGACAGAAGGCCTCGGTCAGAAGCTCGGTGGCGTGCAGGCGCTGATGACCTCGCAAGGCACCGGCCCGACGCAGCGGAACCGGTGCGGTCGCCGGCTTTCGAAATAATAGGCATCACCCGGCCCCAGGATGCGCCGATCCTCGTCCACGGTGACTTCCAGCCGCCCCGACAGGACGATGCCACCCTCCTCGCCTTCATGGACCAGCGGCACCTTTCCCGTATCGGACCCCGGCTGGTAGCATTCCTTGAGAATCTGCAGGCTGCGGCCGAACAGGTGATCGCCGATCTGGCGGTATGAAATCGGCCCCTTGCCAATCTCGACCAGTTCCTCGGCGGCGTAGAACGCCTTGCGGGGCTTCTCCGGCTCGAAGGCGAAAAACTCCGCCAGTCCGATCGGAATGCCGTCGAGAATGCGCTTGAGTGCCCCGACCGACGGGTTGGACGAGTTCGACTCGATCAGCGAAATCGTCGAATTGGTCACACCCGTACGCTTTGCCAGTTCCCGTTGGGAAAGATTGTGCAGAGATCGCAGATGACGCAACCGGCTACCGATATCGACGGACATGACGCATCCCGTTTCTGTTGTTCGAAATACAACAAAACCTGCCATCTCGATCTATAGATTTCAATAGCTTATTCGTGGGCAGAAAAGGACTTGTTCAACATCGAAAATTGCACACATTGGCGACAATCCCAAGGAGAGAGCCATGGATCACATCAGCAAGCGAAACAGCCCACCCCTCGAAAATTTCTGGATGCCGTTCACCGCCAATCGACAGTTCAAGGCCGCACCCCGCCTGCTGGCGAGCGCCGAGGGCATGTATTACACCGATGTCGATGGCAACAGGATCCTCGATGGCACGGCTGGTCTATGGTGCGTGAATGTCGGTCACGGCCGTCAGCGCATCACCGAAGCGGTCGAACGGCAGTTGCGCACGCTGGACTTCGCCCCGACCTTCCAGATGGGACATCCGATCGCCTTTGAATTCGCGGCCAAGCTGGCCGAACATTCCCCAGGCGGCCCGGCGGCCCAGCTTGATCGCGTCTTCTTCACCGGCTCCGGTTCGGAGTCGGTCGATACCGCCTTGAAGATCGCCATCGCCTACCAGCGATCGATCGGCCAGGGCACCCGCACGCGCCTCATCGGCCGCGAAAAGGGCTATCATGGCGTCGGCTTCGGCGGCATTTCCGTCGGCGGCCTCGTCAACAACCGCCGAATCTTCCCGCAGATCCCCGCCGACCACCTGCGCCACACGCTCGATCTCGACTGCAACGCCTTTTCGAAGGGACTGCCCGAGCATGGCGTCGAACTCGCCGAGGACCTCGAGCGTCTGGTGGCGCTGCATGGCGCCGAAACGATAGCGGCCGTCATCGTCGAGCCCATGTCCGGGTCCGCTGGCGTCATCCTGCCGCCGAAGGGCTATCTGGAGCGCCTGCGCGCCATCGCCGACAAATACGGCATCCTCTTGATCTTCGACGAAGTCATCACGGGATTCGGCCGTCTGGGCACGCCGTTCGCGACAGACTATTTCCGCGTCGTTCCCGATATCATCACCACCGCCAAGGGCCTGACCAACGGTGCGATACCAATGGGCGCGGTCTTTGCGAGCCGCAAGGTGCATGACGGCCTGATGACCGGACCAGACAACCAGATCGAGCTGTTCCACGGCTACACCTATTCCGGGCATCCCGTCGCCTGCGCGGCCGGTCTGGCGACCATGGAAATCTACGAGGAAGAAGGCCTGCTGACGCGCGGCGCCGGCTTGGCCGACATCTGGCAGGACGCGCTTCATTCATTGAAGGGCCTGCCGCACGTGGTGGATATCCGCAATCTCGGTCTGGTCGGCGCGGTCGAACTTGCCTCGCGCGACGGCGCGCCGGGAACCCGCGCCTATGACGTCTTCGTCGATTGCCTCCAGAAGGGCCTGCTGGTCCGGGTCACGGGCGACATCATCGCCCTGTCGCCGCCACTGATCATCGAAAAGGAAGAAATCGGCAAGCTTGTCTCCATCCTCGGCGAAGCCCTGAAGCGCGCTGCCTGACAGATCAGGACAGGCCCGGATCATCTTGTGTCCGGGCCTGTCTTTGCCCGATCCGGCCCGTCCGAGCCACGCCGTTGGCGTCAATCTCATTCACTGAATTTTGCTTCGCTCCCGCCGAGACCCTGGGGAACCGAACCGCGCGGGAACAGTACAATCCGACGTGATTGACTATCGCCGTCAGGTACGACGAGAGGGCGCAAAATATCGAAACCCGCCTGTTAACCGATTGTATTGCATCTGTGCCGTGAAAGGACAGTTTGCAATGCGCTGTTGCGTTACCTGCGTCGGCAATTTGGTAAAAATCACCTGAAAACAATTCTCTCTTACTTATCCATAACGTAGTTTAGCATACTTTAATAATTCAAATATTTCAAAAATATGACAGCTGATTAAAACGGTAATATTTCTACACCTACGAAATCTTTGAAATCCAACTCGAGGATCATGTGTACAATTATATAATTTATTGATTCTTATTCAGTCTCTCAAAATATCCCCTCAGCATATATCCTGAATACACGAACGGAATATTCCCGCTGTTCCAAACGTTACATCTGTCGGTGACACAGCCTGATACATAATGCTTACGGCACCGGTGCGTCGTCACGGTGACCGAGATACTCACGCAATCACACAATCATTCATAGATCAGAGGAGGAATTCATATGACTACGACTCCGAAGCTTTGGCGTGCATTCCAGCAGGCAAACACCACGGATACCGGCACCAACGGAGATGACCAGATCGGCATCAGAATGGTTGCCCTGGCAAACGGCAATTTCATCGCGCTGTGGCAATCGAACACCGATGACGGCGCCGGCTTCACCGGCGGCAACGACGTCATCGGCCAACTCTTTGACGCTGAAGGCAATGCGATCGGCGCCGAGTTTCGCGCGAACGATACCTTCAACGCGGATGACGAGGGCCGAATTGACGCCGTCGGGCTTCCCAACGGCAACTTCGCCGTCGTGTTCGAAGATACCGACGTCAACGGCACCTCCATACGCTTCAATATTCGCGGTGCCGACGGCAGCTTTGTTTCCAGCGGCACGATCGCTCCCGACAGCAACGCTGACATTATCGGCGGGCCCAAGATTACCGTGAATACGGATGGCAGCTTCCTCGTCGCCTACCAGCAGCGCGATACCGTCAACAACCAGACCGACACGTTCGCGACGATCGTCAACTCGAGCGGCACCGCCGGCTCGCCCTTCCTTCTTCTGTCGGGCAACCTCTCCGCGGACGTTGGTTCCGGCGGCGAGCAGGTCGATGTCACGACACTGACGAACGGCAACTATGTCATCATCGCGCGCCAGATCGATGGCGACAACGGGTTTCATATGCGCATTGTCAACTCGACGGGCGGCAACGTGCTCGGCTTCACCGAGGTCTCCGGCACGATCGGCGACGGCGACACAGATGTCGCGCCGACGGT
>NZ_DATJDJ010000140.1:0-4754 GCF_035497515.1 Pararhizobium sp.
CAAGTTTTTGCGGTGTTGACCGGCTTGCTTTTAGAACAGCCCCTCGATGAAGCCCTGATCATTAAGGAATATCCTTTCCGACGAGGGGATTTTCGGCAGGCCAGGCATGGTCATGATTTCGCCGGTGATGACGACGATGAAACCGGCACCGGCCGACAGCCGGACTTCGCGGACGGGGACCGTATGGCCGCTCGGCGCGCCGCGCAGGTTCGGATCTGTCGAAAACGAATACTGGGTCTTGGCCATGCAGATCGGCAGATGGCCGTAGCCCTGATCTTCCCAGGTCCGCAACTGCTCACGCACGCTCTTGTCGGCGATCACCTCGCCGGCATGATAGATGTCCTTGGCAATGGTTTCGATCTTCTGGAACAGCGGCATGTCGTCGGGATAGAGCGGCGAGAACTGCGACTTGCCGCCTTCCGCCAATGCAACCACCTTGCGGGCTAGGTCCTCGATGCCGGCGGACCCCTTCTCCCAATGCTTGCACAGGATCGCCTCCGCGCCGAGCGTCGCGACGAAATCCTTGATCGCCTGGATCTCCGCCTCGGTATCGAGGGTGAAATGATTGATCGCCACGACCACCGGCACGCCGAATTTCTTGACGTTCTGGACATGGCGGCCGAGATTGGCGCAACCCTTGCGCACCGCCTCGACATTCTCCGCGCCGAGATCTTCCTTCTTCACTCCGCCGTTCATCTTCATCGCCCGGGCGGTTGCGACGATGACGGCCGCATCCGGCTTCAGGCCCGCCTTGCGGCATTTGATGTCGAAGAATTTCTCCGCTCCGAGATCGGCGCCGAAGCCCGCCTCCGTCACCACATAGTCCGCCAGCTTGAGCGCCGTCGTCGTTGCCACGACGGAATTGCAGCCATGGGCGATATTGGCGAACGGCCCGCCATGGACGAAGGCCGGATTGTTTTCCAGGGTCTGAACCAGGTTCGGCTGCATCGCATCCTTGAGAAGCACGGTCATTGCGCCATCCGCCTTGATGTCGCGGGCAAAGACCGGCGTGCGGTCGCGCCGATAGGCGATGATGATATCGCCAAGCCGCCTTTCCAGATCCTTGAGGTCGCTCGACAGGCACAGAATGGCCATCACCTCCGATGCCACGGTGATGTCGAAACCGGTCTCCCGCGGAAACCCATTGGCAACGCCGCCAAGCGAGCCGACAATCTGGCGCAGCCCGCGGTCGTTCATATCCATGACGCGGCGCCAGGCGATGCGGCGGATGTCGATATTCTGCTCGTTGCCCCAATAGATATGGTTGTCGATCAGCGCCGACAGGAGATTATGGGCGGAGGTAATGGCATGGAAATCGCCGGTGAAGTGGAGATTGATATCCTCCATCGGCACCACCTGCGCATAACCGCCGCCGGCCGCTCCGCCCTTGACGCCGAAACAGGGGCCGAGCGAGGCCTCGCGGATGCAGATGACGGCCCGTTTGCCGATCCGGTTCAATCCGTCGCCGAGCCCGACCGTGGTCGTCGTCTTGCCCTCGCCGGCCGGCGTCGGATTGATCGCGGTGACCAGGATCAGCTTGCCATTCGGCTTGTCCTTCTGCCGGGCGATGAAATCGGCGCTGATCTTTGCCTTGTCATGGCCGTAGGGAAGCAGGTCTTCCGCCGGAATCCCCAGTTTCGCGCCGATGTCGAGGATCGGCTTCTTCGTCGCGGCACGGGCTATTTCGATATCGGATTTCACATCGGCCATATGGCGTCTCTCCCCTTCCACCGGTTCCGGTCTGGCGAGCATATGAGCGTGAACTGAAAGGGCTTTCCATCGAATTGTTGCGTGAAAGCGCGTCAGCGATACGAAAATTCGCTTTGCGGCGGCAAATCCGACGAAAGAGGCGGAAGAACAGCGTCCTTCCGTCTCAAAAACAATCGATTTCCGCCTATCGCGCGAGAATGTCGCGCATTTCGACAAGGTTGGAGCGCACGCGCAGGACATAGAAGCCCAGCGTGGCGAGATGGGTCGGCATGATCCAGCCATCCTCCCGGCCGTTGGAAATGATCAGCGGCTGGATTTTCAGCGAGGCGCGCAACTGCTTGATGCTTTCCGCCCAGATCGGGCCGAGGCCGCGCTGGTTGATGACCCCATCGAAATCCGCTCCGGTCGCCGACAATATGCCGTAATAGCCGTAGAGCTGGCCATAGGCGAACCAGAACCGGTCGTCGGCGCGCGTATCGAACCATCCGCCGTTGTAGTTCTCAGACCGTTCCCGCAGCATGGCCGAGGTACTGCCGATCGAGCTGGACACCCGATCCATGAATTCGAGGAAATTGTCCGCGCGCGCGTCGAATGTGACCGCACAGCTCGCCAGTTCGTCGTTGAAGGCACGAAGATCGGCGATGGCCGCGCGGTATTGCGAGGGCGTCGGCGTCAAGGGGCCGAACGGCGACAGGCCGAAATACCAGTTTGTTTCCTCATACTGCATCTTGCTGCGCACGCTCTGAAGCCGCGGATTGATGCCTGACGTGCCGCGCATGCGCACCAGCGAATCCACCAGCTCGACGGTCGTGCGGCGCACCGCCTCGTTGACGCCGCGCTGGAAGGCCGCCTTATTGTCGAACCAGGGCGTATGATCCCAGTCCATGCCGAAAAGACCGGTCTTGTAGAGCAGCATGGAGGAAATCCAGGCATTCTCGTTGACATTGTAGTCAATCAGGTCGGCCGTCACATCGACGATCGCCGAACGCTCGCAGCGATCGGCGGGCGCGGTCTCGCCGGCAGCGACCTTGATCGGCTGGCCGGCATCGTTCTTGCGCTCCGCCAGATTGTATCTGTTGACATAATCGGGGTCGAAGCCGGTCCAGGCCTGCGTCTGCCAGATGAAATAACCGTAGAGCGCGATCAGCAGCAAAAGCCCGATGCCGATCGGCCCCTTGATGATCCAGCTGCGCCCCCGATACCAGTTGGCGACGGTGATGAAAGGGAAGAGCAACCAGGCAATGACAATGCCGATGCCGCGGCCGATCGCGGAGAACAGGCGTTGAAAGAACGCGACGATCGGATCAAGCATTGCTGGTTTCCTCCCTGAGCCCGTAAAGGCGTTTGCGAAACGCCACCTTGTTCCTGAGATATGTGCCGGTCAGCGTCGCCACAACATATTCCCTGAACTTTTCGCTGTAATGTTCATAAGCCCCATAAAATCCCTCCTTGTCGAAGACGAAGCGGGAGACGAAATCGCTGGGCACGAGTTGAGCGATCAACCGGTTGGTCAACCATTGATCGGGATGCTCCGGTGCCGCCCGCACCAAAAGGAAGCGGTTTTCCGGCGGCACTTCCTGCATCCTGATCGTGCCGGAGGACAGCACCGAGCGGATCATCCCCTGCAGGAAGGGATAGGCGCCGTCCGAGGCGACCAGCGCGGAATTGCGGTGCATCCAGGTCTGTAGCCAGATCTGGTCGATGGAACCGAGATCGGTCGTTGGATCGGCTTGGTTGACCAGCCTGCGCAGGATCATGTCGGCCCGATGCTGATAGAGGCCGGAATCCTGCACCCAGGAGGCCTGCGGCAATTGCAGCCGCTTCGTCGAGGCCAGGAATTCATAGATGCGCTGATGGTCCGACAGGCTGATATAACTCACCTGCCAGGGTCGAGAGCGGCGAAATCCGGGTACGGAAGGATCGCAGATGACGGTGGTGGTCTTTTCGTCCAGAAAGACATAGACGCCGCCGAAATGATTGGCCCAGAAGGCATCATGGCGAAAGACGAGCTGGTCGGGCACCAGCGCATTCTCGCGGATATCGCCGGTCACCTTGGCAAGCTCGACCATCCGGTTCAGGAGCCCGTCATCGGCCCAGGCCGAGGGCTCGGTCTTCAGCCGGTCCGTCAGAGTGCGCAGTTCGGCCGCCTTGCCCAGCATGTCCTCGGCCGAGAGCACGCGGAAGCGGACTTCGTTGATCGACAGCAGATCATCGATATCATCGACGGTGGAAACGGAATCCTCGATCTCGCCATAGAGCGCGTCCCTGATCGTCACGGCATTGATGGCGCGCGCATTGGCGAAGAAGAATTCGTGCATCAGCGCGGCGGTATTGGAAAAACTCGTATGGACGACCGGCAATTCCTCCTGCGCCGGGGTGAGCAGGATGAAACGCCGGTTCACCCGGTTCGGATCGAGATAATCGCGGTCGCCCAGTTCGTCGGCGATCTCCGGCGAAAACCCGGTCACGTCGATCCGAAACGACGACAGCGCCGTCGGACGCAAGCCAAAACCCTCAAGCGCCTTGTTGTAGCGGGCAATCAGATGCGGCTCGGAAATCTCGAGCAGGCGACCATAGATGAGTTCGGCTTCCAGGAGACGTTTCATGCGGCATAGACCGTCAGCTGGTCATCTGTAAACTTCACGGCGGTGCCCGATCTCGACAACGAGCACGACAAGTTGCCTATCGCGCAACTCGCACAAAACACGGAAATCACCAACCCGGTATCGCCAGAGATGGCCAAGCGCACCGCCTTGCAAAGGCTTTCCGAGCAAACGCGGATTGTCGAGTGTTGCAACGCGTTTGCGTAAATACTCTCGAATCCGAACAGCATTGGAACGTCCCATCTTTTCGAGCTGTCGGAGTGCTTCATCCGTGAGCTCAATCGTCCAAGCCAAGTTTCCGCTCAACTTCTTCAAGAGTGTAAGTGCGCGTTTCGCCACGCGCTAATTTTTCCAACACCTGTTCCGCCAGATAAATATCCTCAAGGTCCTCAAGGTGCTCCTCGATCGCCTGACGGATGTAAAAGGTTGCCGTGCGGCCCG
>NZ_DATJDJ010000141.1:0-2544 GCF_035497515.1 Pararhizobium sp.
CGATGACATGATCGGGGTGGACAAATAAACGACGACGCACCCGAAGCTGCTGCAAGGTAACTATTTCAGCACATATGCTGGCCGCCATTCATCGCAATGTTACTTCCAGTCATGAAGGCGGCCTCCTCGCTTGCTATAAACGCCACCAGCGCCGCGATCTCGTCTGGTTGACCTAAGCGTGTTGATTTCCGCGAGGAACTGACCCGGGATTAGCGGATATTTCCATCGAGAATTGACCCATGTTTGAACCTTGCCCCGCGTGTTTTCAGCGGGGGCTATGGAGTGATCGACATGGCGTTATTGAGCGTGATCCGACGCTGGCATTTTCGAGAACATTTATCGATCCGGGAGATTTGCCGCAGGAGCGGACTGTCCCGGAACACCATCCGCAAATACCTGCGGTCGGGTAGCGTGGAGCCGAAGTTCAAGATTCCGGAGCGGCCGAGCAAGCTCGATCCTTTTGCCGACCGGTTGTCAGCCTGGCTGAAGACGGAGGCGAACAAACCTCGCAAGCAGAAGCGCACGGTGAAGCAATTGCACGCCGACCTGCTGAGCCTGGGTTATGATGGCTCCTACAACCGCGTGGCAGCCTTCGCTCGAGACTGGAAAGCCGATCGGCAGAGAGAACTGCAGGTGTCAGGACGCGGGACATTCGTGCCGCTGGCCTTCGAGCCGGGTGAAGCGTTCCAGTTCGACTGGTCGGAGGATTGGGCCATCATCGGCAATGAGCGCACGAAGCTGCAGGTGGCGCATACGAAGCTCAGCTACAGCCGCGCCTTCATCGTCCGGGCCTATCTCCTGCAGACACACGAGATGCTGTTCGACGCCCACAATCACGCCTTCCGTGTCTTCGGCGGTGTTCCCCGGCGGGGCATCTACGACAATATGCGCACGGCGATCGACAAGGTCGGCCGCGGCAAGGAGCGCGACGTCAACATCCGCTTCCAGGCGATGGCCAGCCACTATCTCTACGAACCCGAGTTCTGCAATCCGGCGTCGGGCTGGGAGAAGGGGCAGGTGGAGAAGAACGTGCAGGATGCGCGCCATCGGCTGTGGCAGCCGGTGCCGCGCTTTCCATCGCTGGAAGCCCTGAATGACTGGCTGGAGCATCGCTGCAAGGAACTGTGGGCGCAGACCGCCCATGGCCAGATGCGCGGCACCATTGCCGATATCTGGGCCGAGGAAAGACAGACCCTTATGCCGACATCGCGTCCGTTCGACGGCTTCGTCGAATACACCAAACGCGTCTCGCCCACCTGCCTCGTGCATCTGGAGCGCAACCGCTACAGCGTTCCGGCATCCTTCGCCAATCGGCCGGTGAGCCTGCGGGTCTACCCGGATCGGGTCGTTGTCGCCGCTGAAGGCCAGATCGTCTGTGAACATCGCCGCATCATCGACCGTTCGCATGATCGTCCCGGCCAGACGGTCTACGACTGGCGGCATTATCTGGCGGTCGTGCAGCGCAAACCGGGTGCGCTGCGCAACGGCGCACCGTTCACCGAGCTTCCAGATGCGTTCCGGACCTTGCAGCAGCACCTGCTCAAGAAGCCGGGCGGGGATCGTGAGATGGTCGACATCCTGGCGCTTGTTCTTCAGCACGACGAGAAAGCAGTGCTGTCCGCCGTCGAGACGGCACTGAAGACCGGTGTCCCGACCAAGACGCATGTGCTGAACCTGCTGCATCGCCTGGTCGATGGCAAAACCTTCACACCGCCGACCGTGAATGCGCCGCAGGCCTTGGCGCTCGCCAACGAGCCGAAGGCCAATGTCGAGCGCTACGATGCCTTGAGGAAGGCCATGGAGGTGCGCCATGCGTCATAATCCTGCGAGCGGCGCTATCGTCATCATGCTCAGGAGCCTGAAGATGCACGGCATGGCCCAGGCGGTCGGTGAACTGACCGAACAGGGCTCGCCGGCATTCGAAGCCGCCCTTCCGATCCTGTCCCAACTCCTCAAGGCCGAGACCGCGGAACGGGAGGTTCGATCCGTCGCCTACCAGCTCAAGACGGCGCGCTTTCCGGCCTACCGCGACCTCAACGGCTTCGACTTCTTGAGCAGCGAGGTCAACGAGGCGCTGGTGCGCCAGCTCCATCGCTGCGAGTTTACCGACGAAGCCAACAACATCGTCCTGGTCGGCGGTCCCGGCACAGGCAAGACGCATATCGCAACGGCGATCGGCGTTCAGGCGATCGAGCATCACCACAAGCGTGTCCGGTTCTTCTCGACCGTGGAGCTGGTCAATGCGCTCGAGCAGGAGAAAGCACAAGGTCGATCCGGCCAGATCGCCAATCGTCTCGTCCACTCCGATCTCGTGATCCTCGACGAACTTGGCTACCTGCCGTTCAGTGCGTCAGGTGGGGCATTGCTGTTCCACTTGTTGAGCAGGCTCTACGAGCGCACCAGCGTCATCATCACCACCAACCTCAGCTTCAGCGAATGGGCCAGCGTCTTCGGGGACGCCAAGATGACCACCGCACTGCTCGATCGCCTGAACGCCGATCGCCGTTGCGATATGCGTCTTGCCTGTGCCGGGACCGCCGACCA
>NZ_DATJDJ010000142.1:0-3602 GCF_035497515.1 Pararhizobium sp.
GACATCCTGCTGGACGGTCCGAACAAGCGGCAACAGATGGATGGGTTGAAGCGGCTCGTGGAGGATGCGGGCCGCGCCGGCATCAAGGTCATCGGCTACAATTTCTCGATCGCAGGCGTCTGGGGCTGGCGGCGACTTCCGGTGGGGCGCGGCGGAGCCGTCACATCGGTATTCGATGCCGCGGGCTTCGACGCTCAGGCGCCCATTCCCGACGGGATGGTGTGGAACATGCGTTACCGTCCTGCCGTGCCCGGCGCCGCCCCGGTCAGCGTCTCGGAAAGCGAACTCTGGCAACGCCTCGAGTGGTTCCTGAACGAACTCGTACCGGTCGCCGAAGCGGCCGGAGTGAAACTGGCCGCCCATCCTGACGACCCACCGATGGAAACGTTGCGCGGCACGGCACGGCTGGTCAACCAGCCCGCCAAGTACGACCGCCTGCTCTCGGTCATCGACAGCCCGTCCAACGCCTTGGAATACTGCATCGGCTCGCTGCAGGAAATGACCACCGGCAATATCTACGACACGACCCGGCGGTTCGCCCGCTCCGGCCGGATTGCCTATGTCCACTTCCGCAACGTGAAGGGCAAGGTACCCCGCTATGAAGAAACATTCGTCGATAATGGCGACGTGGACATGGCCGAAATCGTCCGCATTCTGCGGGACGAATCCTTCGATGGCGTGATGGTGCCGGACCACGTGCCGGATGTTCACAGCAATGCGCCATGGCACGCCGGCATGGCCTACACCATCGGCTACATGCGGGCCCTCGTCGGACATGCCGACCTGCTTGGCCCCGCGACATATGCTTCAAGCGACGACGCGGCCATCTCGCAGGCAGTGTGAGCGACGTCGGTATTCGAAAACGACCAGGGAGGAGAAACCAATGAAACGCAAAACCAGAATACTCGCCGCAGGACTGGCGCTGATGTTGTCCCACGCGACCTGCGCATCCGCCGCCGATCTGGTGTGGTGGACGATGAATTGGAACGAACAGAAGGCAAAGGATTTCGCAGCCGAGTTCATGAAGGAAAATCCCGGGATAAACGTTCGCGTCGAGGCAAATGTCGCCGGCGGCCTGCAGAGCCGCATTCTGGTTGCTCTCCAATCGGGCAGCACGCCGGACCTGATCGATGTCCAGAACGGCGTCAACATACCGTTGGCAGAGACCGGCAAGCTGGAACCCCTGCGTGACCATCTGACGGCAGCGGGCGTAGATTTCGACGACGTGCTTCCCGCAAGCCTCGATACCGCCACCTTCAACGGCGAGCTCTACGGCCTGCCCTTCCAGGCAGAAGCCCACGCCCTGATCTACAACAGGGGAGCCTACAAGGAGGCAGGTCTCGATCCCGACAAACCACCGCAAACCTGGACCGAATTCCTTGATTCCGCCAAGGCCCTCACCCGCACCAACAGCGCCGGTCAAAAGGTCTATGGTTACGGCGTATCGGGCGGCGGGGCCGACCAGCCTGGCAATGCCCTGTTTCGCTCGCTGCCTTTCATGTGGATGAACGGGGGCGGCATTCTCGGCCCCGACAACAAGGAAGTGACCATCAATTCGCCGGAGTCGGTGGAAGCCGTCAAGTTCTACGTGGACCTCTTTACCACGTTGAAGGTCTCTCCGCCCTCCACTCTGGAAAACGACTCCAATGCACTCCGCCGCCTGTTCCAGGTGGGCAATGTGGCCATGATCCCCGGAGCGACCTCCGATATCGAGCGCATCCGCGAAGCTGCCCCCGAGATCGAACTGGGCGTCGCTCCGCTGCCCCACCCTGACGGCAAGGAGACGGCTGTCATTCTGGGCGGATGGAACTTCATCATCCCCAAGGACGCGCCCAACAAGGAAGCCGCGATCAAGCTGGCCGCCTTCATGTCGAACGCGGGGCGCCAGGCGACCTACACCACGACCTTTCCGGCCGCCATGTCCGGACTGAAGGCGGAACGTTTCAACGATCCGCTGATGGACGCGCACAAGACCATGCTCCGGCACGCCCGGCCCCAACCGGCTATCCCGCAATGGGGGCAGATCGGACAGATCTACTACAACTATCTTCAGGAGTCCCTGCTGGAAGGCAGCACCGTTCAGGAGGCGATGGACGCGGCGGCCGAGGAGATCAAGTCCGTTCTGTCCCAGTGAACTGATCGACCGCCTCTTTGCAAGAACAGGTTGAACGCGCCCGGCGAGAACGGCCGGGCGCCCGACGACAGGAATTCACATGACCACGCGAAATATCAGTCCCGGCCTCTGGTTCATCCTACCGACCATGCTGCTGCTGGCCACACTGATCATCTACCCGATGCTCTCGACCGTGGAGCTCAGCCTTACCGATGCCAGCGGCGCCTTTGCCGGCATGCGCAACTTCAATGTGGCCATCAGCGCGCCCTCGACCAGGCTGATACTGTTCAACACGGCCTACTACGTCATCGGCTCGGTGGTCTTCCAGCTCCTGCTCGGCATTCTCGCGGGCATCCTGCTCAATCAGCAGTTCGCCGGACGATCGGTGGTTCGCTCGCTGATGCTGATCCCGTGGGTCGTGCCGGGCATCGTCGCCGCCATGACCTGGGCGTGGATGTTTCACACCGACTACGGCATCATCAACTACATGCTGATGCAACTCGGCGTTATCTCCCAGCCCGTCGGCTGGCTGACCAATCCCGATACCGTCATGCCGGCCCTGATCGCCGTCAATGCCTGGAAAATGTTTCCCTTCGTCGCCGTGATGGTGCTGGCCGGCCTGCAATCGGTACCCGACGAACTGTATGAGGCGGTGCGGGTGGACGGCGCCAGCTTCTGGCACGAGATCTGGCACATCATGTTGCCCCAGCTCCAGCCCGTCCTGGTTTCCGTGACGCTGCTCCTGACCATCTGGGCGCTCGACGGTATCACCATCATCTACTCGATCACCGGCGGCGGCCCCGCCAACCGCTCGATGATCTTCCCCATCCAGATCTATGTACAGGCCTTCGAATATTTCGAGTTCAACCGCGCAGCCGCGATGGCGGTTCTCTACTTCCTGTTCATCGCGGTGATCATCGTACTCTACATGCGCATGTTTGCGGCGCAGGATAAGGACTGATCCATGCAAGACAGACGCCGCACCCTCGTCATTTCGCTACCGGTCGCCCTGCTGGTTCTCGTCGCGGTCTTCCCGTTTCTCTGGATGGCGGTCTCCGCCTTCAAGCCGCTTGCCCAGCTCTACACCATACCGCCGCGCTGGCTGCCGGATCCGCCGACCCTCATCAACTTCAAGACCGTGCTCTTCGAGAGCAACATTCCGCGCTACTTCGTCAATAGCCTCATCATCTCGATCGGCTCGACCTCGCTGGCGCTAATCTTCGCCATCTTCGCGGCCTATGGTTTCGCGCGCTTTGATTTCCGCGGCCGCTCGGCTGCGCTTGCCTTCGTGCTGATCGGGCAGTTGCTGCCCACCGCAACCGTCATCGTGCCACTCTATATCGTTCTCAACTATCTCGGACTGATCAACACCTATCTTGGCTTGATCCTGGTCTATCTGATCCTCACGCTGCCACTCAGTGTCTGGATGCTCACGGGCTACTTCCGCGGCATCCCGAAGGAGCTCGAGGATGCCGCCATCATTGATGGC
>NZ_DATJDJ010000143.1:0-6639 GCF_035497515.1 Pararhizobium sp.
GGAAAACAAGTATTCGACCCTGAAGGCCGACCAGCACTTCGCCGCCGGCAAACCGCCGCGCCCCTGGAAGATGCTGGTCAGCCCGTGGCTCTATTTTTTCCGGCTGTATTTCCGCAATGGCCTCTGGCGCTGCGGTTTTCCAGGTTTCATCGAGGCCGCGACCGGCGGTGTCTATGCTTTCCTGACGGCGGCCAAGATGTACCAGCGGCACGCCCTCGTGCGGAAGCCAAATTTCGACGATCAGGGTCTGGATGACGCGCAACGCGCCCGACGCGGCAAATGAGGACGCCATGAAGGTCATGCACTATCATTTCGGCAAGGAGGGAGGGGCGGAACGCTTCTTCGTCAATCTCGTCAATGCCCTCCACGACCGTGGGATCGAGCAGCGCATGCTGATACGTCCGGACCGGAGTTGGCGCAAGGATCTGGAAGGTTGCGGGGTCGTTTATGAGGGCGTGTTTCGTCGCGTCTCGCTGTCCCGCTTTATTTTGCAAGCGAGAATGAATCGTGTCCTGCGGGAATTCCAGCCGGATGTCATCATGGCATGGCAATTGCGGGCCAGCCGCTTCATGCCGTTGTGGAAAGACTCGTTTCGCATATCGCGCCTTGGCGATTATCCGGAACATCTCGGATATTATACCAATGTTCAGACGCTCGTTTGCATCACTCCGGATATGGCGGAAAGCGTCCGTAAAATGGGTTGGACTCGAGACGTCGAGGTGATCACCAATTTCACCCGCGCGAAACCCGTGACGGCAATTCAGCGTAGTGAACTGCAGACACCTGAAAATGCTTTCGTCGTTGTTGGCATGGGGCGTTTCGTTCCTCGCAAAGGTTTTGACCACCTCATAAAGGCTGTTCGCGATGTCCAGAATGCCTATCTTTGGTTGCTTGGCGACGGACCGGAGCGGGAAAATCTGATTAAACTTGCTTCCGACCTCGGTATTTCGGATCGCGTTCGATTTCCCGGTTGGAAAACCAATGCCTATGGTTACCTCGCGGCGGCAGACGTCTTTGCAATCACGTCATTGCACGAGCCCCTTGGAAATGTTTGTTTTGAAGGATGGGGGGCCGGAAAGCCGACGATTGCTGCGCGCGCGGAAGGCCCTTCCTGGGTCATGACGAACGAAGTCGATGCCCTGATGGTCGATTGCGCCGACGCGGCCGGGCTGACTGTTGCAATAGAGCGCTTGCGTAACGATCCCGATCTTCGGCGACGCTTGATCGATGGCGGGCAGACCACCTTGCAGAATCGGTTTTCGGAAGAGGTCATCAGCAACGCTTACATTGATCTCTTCCGGCGGGGAGTTGGCTCTCCATGAAGGTTGCCCATTTCCATTTCGGCAAGGATGGCGGGGCGGAGCGCTTCTTCGTCCACCTGGTCAACGCGCTTTCACGTCGCGGTGTCGAACAATCCGCCGTGATACGCCCCAACCGCGTTTGGCGGCGCGATATCAATGCGGCGACAAGGATTGTGGAAAGCCATTTCCGCAATCTGTCTTTTGATCGCTTTTTGCTGCCTTCGAAGGTGTTGCGAATGGCGCAGAAGGAAAAGCCGGATGCGCTCATGTCTTGGGCACAAAGGGCGAGTGAATTGATGCCGAACTACAAGGGCTGCATCAAGATTTCGCGGCTTGGCGACTATCCGACCAATCTCAGCTATTTCAAGAATACCGACATTCTGGTGTGCAATACCCCGGGGATCGGCGAGCATGTCCGCCGCATCGGCTGGACGCGCGGCGTCGAGGTGATTTCCAACTTCACTGATACCGAACGCGTCGCACCGATCGATCGCAAGAGCCTCGACACGCCGGAAGGCGTGCCGGTGGTGATGTCGATGGGCCGGTTCGTGCCGCGCAAGAGATTTGCACTGTTGACCGAAGCGGTTGCGAAACTGCCCGGTGTCTATCTCTGGCTTGCCGGTGATGGCGAGGAAATGGAGAATGTCCGCAAGCGCGCCGCCGATCTGGGCGTCACCGATCGCGTCCGTTTCCTCGGCTGGCAAAAGGACACGCGCCCTTACGTGGCGGCAGCCGACGTCTTCGTCATGCCTTCGAGCCATGAGCCGCTCGGCAATGTCATCCTTGAGGCCTGGGCACAGGAAAAGCCTGTCGTGTCCAGCCGGTCCGAAGGCCCGGTCTGGTTCATGCGCGACGGCGAAACCGGCCTTCTGGTCGATATCGACGATACCGACGGTTTCAGCCGGGCGATCGAGCGGCTGATCAATGACCGGCAACTGGCCGACCGCATTGCGGTTGGCGGCCGGGAAGCCCTGATGGAGCAGTTTTCCGAAGAGGCCGTCGCCAACGCCTATCTGGAACTGTTCAAGCGCAAGCCTTGAAGGCGTCGCAGCTTCAATCGTTCAAAAGCTTCTCATAAATCGCAGCGATCGCGGAGGCTTCCCTCTCGATCGCGAAATTGGCATGGACGTGCTCGAAGCCGTTTTGCGCATGGCGCGCAGCCATGTCGGGATCGGCGAGATAGGGGCGGATTGCGTCCCGCAAGGCTTCGTAATTACCGGCGGGAACGGCAGTCCCGGTCTGCCCGGGCACAATCATTTCCTCGTAGGCACCGGCATCAGACGACACCACGGCCGTCGTGGAGGCCATCGCTTCCAGCGGCGTCAGGCCGAATCCTTCGTTGCGCGACGGCGCGATATAGAGCGAGAGGCGACGATACCAGGGCTTGATGTCGTCGACCTCGCCCATGAACCGGATGCGATCCGTCAGTCCCGCAGATTTGACCAGGTTTTCCAATTCTTCTCCGAACGCGCGATGCTCTGTCGTGACCCGGCCGCAGACGACGGCCGTCCAGTCAGGATGGAGCGGCAGAAGCTCGACCATGGCGCGCACGAACAGGTCGGTTCCCTTCTGGTGACGGACGCGACCGAAGCAGCCGATCAGATGCTTGCCCGGCAATCCCGTGGCCGCGATCGTGTCATCCGGCGTTGCCGGCGGATGAAACATGTCGAGATCGATGCCGTGCTGGATGACGGTGTGCGGCACCTGAAGAAAAGAGCCGGAGCGGGAGGAGGTCGCGATCACAGCGTCCATTTTCGAGATCAGGAAACGCGTCCAGCCGGAATGGCGGCGCTGGGCCGCCGATGTGAAAAGAAGCTTCAGCGGCATGCGCAGGATATCGCGCAGGAACAGGCCGGGCAGCATCTCGATGTTGCGCCGGGCATGCCAGACGCGGCGGCGGCGGCGTCGCGGAGGTTTGTGAAGCCTGAGAAGATCGCTGAGGCGGACATGCGGCAGGGTTTCCGGCAGGCCGGGGCCGACGGTCGCGATCTTCTGTCCGCGCGCGCGCTGGACCGGAACGAGTTGGACGATCGTCGATGTCACACCGGACAGGCGACGCTTGAAATTCGGCGCGATGATCTCGACGTCGCTGATGTCTTCCACGATCGGATGTCCTTGCCGGTTTCAATGAAAAGCCCGGAGCGGCGCTGCGCCGTCCGGGCTTTCTGGATTCAACGGTCGGGAGTTCAGCCCCAGTTGATCGCGAGAATCTCGTAGGCCTTCGAGCCGCCGGGCGCAACGACCTCGATCGAATCACCGACTTCCTTGCCGATCAGCGCGCGGGCGATCGGCGAGGAGATGGAAATCCGGCCCTGCTTCACATCGGCTTCCTGGTCGCCGACGATCTGGTAGGTCTTGTTCTCTTCGGTGTCTTCATCGATGAGCTTGACGGTGGCGCCGAACTTGACCGTCGTGCCCGACATTTTCGACAGGTCGATGACTTCGGCACGCGCGACGTAGTCTTCTACTTCGCCGATACGGCCTTCATTGTGGCTCTGGGCTTCCTTGGCGGCATGATATTCCGCATTTTCCGAAAGGTCGCCATGGGCGCGCGCTTCGGAAATGGCTTCGATGATCCGCGGGCGCTCTTCCTGCTGGCGCCAACGCAGTTCTTCCTGCAGCTTGACGAAACCGCTCTGAGTCATCGGCACTTTTTCGACCATTTCACTGTCCTTCATAGTCCATGCGTTTGTCGCCTCGGGCGGCATCAGCACAAAATAAAACGGCCCCCGGAGCGTTAACTCCGGAACCGTCCGAAACATTTGAACAACGCTTATAACAGAAAGCGTGGCGCAAAAGCCAGATTATTCGAAGGGCGCGTTGCCCGGAAAAATCGGAGCGGTGCCTCGACCCCTTCCCATTCCGCGCATACGGAACAAACGGCACCGACGTTCGTTGGGTCTGCAAGACAAGGATTTCACCATGCAGAGCCCATCACCCGGACATCTGGAAGGCAGGCTGAACGCCCATCGCAAACTGCTCGTGGCGATGGCCGCCTTCATCGCCGAAAGCAGCGAGGGCAGGGCCTTCCTCATGCACCTGTCGCGCGATTCCGAGACGGTCTCCGATCATGAGGAGGACCCGGGCATCGAGCCGGACAGCAGTTTCGCCACCCAGCAGATCGCCGATGACGAGATGCAGTCGATCATCAAGGCGGCGCAGTCGCGAAGCCTTGCGGTCGAGCGGCAAGACGAGCAGCGACGCCGGGACGTGGCACCATAGAGCGAGGACAAATCATGCAAGAGAATAAGAGACCACAGGAGACGTTGAAGCTCTACCGGCTGGCTCCTGTCGCAGCACTCGATGATCCCAACTGGGGCAATGCCGATAACCAGGGCGAGATCCTGGTCCGTGCCTTTTCTCCGGCCGATGCCCGGATCACCGCGGCCGAAGCCGAACTGGATTTCACCGAGATCGATTCGCTGCCCGCCGAGGGCAATTCGACGCGCGATGCCAGCGCCTTTCGCAACGAGCGGCTCTATTCGGTGATCGAGGAGAAAGGGTCCGCCGAAGGTGGCCCGCGGGGTGTGGTCGAAGGCACTGTTTCCGTCGGCACGATCAAGCCGACGCAGATTTCCTGAGAAGAACATGGAGAGCACTCATGGCCGTCCGATCCAAGGCTGCCGCCCGCACGGCGGAAAAACAAAGGGATATCCAGGAGCAGGTGGCCGAGGCCGATGCCCGCGACAAGCAGGAGAAATCCGAAAAGCCAAAGGCGATGCAGGCCGGCGCGCGGGCTTATCCGGTCCCGCCTTTTCCCAAGCAGCATCAGCCGAAGCCCGGCGCCGAATACAAGCTTGATCCCGCGCCGCTCTATGAGGCGCCTTTCTATAAGGGATCGGGAAAGCTCGACGGCAAGGTGGCCCTGATCACCGGCGGCGACAGCGGCATCGGTCGCGCCGTTGCGGTCCTGTTTGCCCGAGAAGGCGCCGATGTGGCGATCCTGCATCTGGCCGAGGGACGCGATGCGGAGGATACGGTCAAGGCGATCGAGGCCGAGGGGCGCAAGGCCATGACGATACCCGGCGACGTCAAGGATAGAGCCTTTTGCCAGAAGGCGGTCGCCTCAGTGGTCGAGGTGTTCGGCAAGCTCGATATTCTCGTCAACAACGCGGCCTTCCAGGTTCATACCGCCGATGTGCTCGACCTGACGGAAGAGCATTTCGACGAGACGCTGAAGACCAATCTCTACGGCTATTTCTTCATGGCGCAGGCGGCGGTGCCGCACATGAAGGAGGGAAGCGCCATCGTCAACACCGGCTCTGTCACCGGCATCGAAGGCAGCAAGGAACTGCTGGATTATTCGATGACCAAGGGCGGCATACACGCCTTTACCAAGGCGTTGTCCGGGCAACTGGTGCCAAAGGGCATCCGCGTCAATGCGGTCGCGCCGGGGCCGGTCTGGACGCCGCTCAATCCCTCCGACAAGGAGGCGGAGGACGTGTCCAAGTTCGGCGCCAACACGCCGATGAAGCGGCCGGCACAGCCGGAGGAAATCGCGCCAGCTTACGTCTTCCTCGCTTCGCCGCAATGCTCGAGTTACATCACCGGCGAGGTGCTGCCGATTGTCGGCGGGTATTAATCGGGGGCGCCGCAGATCGGCGGCAGGAAAAACGCGCGATGTCCACAATTGGGCTTTACCTCAACCGGGCTTGAGGTTGTAACAGTCATGCTTCTCTGAGGAGACGGAAGCATGACGAGCGACAATATTCCCTGTGACAGCGGGCAGATGGGCGAGACCGCGGTGGAACGATCGGCGGGATGGGGAGAACTGCTGCAGCCGCGTCATCTCGTCTCTACCATTACGCTTTGCCTTGGCGTCGCGCTGTTCGCTTTCAACGAGTTCTTCATTTCCACGGCGCTGCCGAGTGCGGTGGTCGATCTCGGCGGTGCTGAGCTTCTCTCCTGGGCTTTCACGCTCTATCTCGTCTTTGCCATCATGGGCGGTTTGCTCGCGGCCAATCTGAAACAGCGATTTGGGGCGCGAAACACCCTGCTTGCGGCGGCGGCCGTCTTCATTGCCGGCACCGTGCTTGCGACTTTCGCCGGCGGCATGAGCGAGGTGCTGGTCGGGCGGCTCTTGCAGGGTGCCGGCGAGGGGATCGTCGCCGCCCTTTGTTATGCGCTGATCCCGGAACTCTTTCCCTCCCGCCTGGTGCCGAAGGTCTTTGGCGCCGAAGCCATCGTCTGGGCGCTCGCCGCCTTTTCCGGGCCGCTGGTGGCCGGCAGCCTGACGGAACAGTTTTCCTGGCGCGCCGCCTTCTTCGTCTCCCTTCCGGCCGCCATCGTCTTCATCGTGCTGGTTCTTTTCATCGTGCCGCGCGGGGTAACCGGGGCA